>NZ_LKTM01000247.1 GCF_001417955.2 Mycobacterium gordonae
TCGGATACCCAGTTGGCGCAAATGGCGCGGCTGGTCGAAGAGGCGCAATCGGGCAAAGCGCAGGCGCAGCGGTTGGCCGATCGGATCTCGGGAATTTTCGTGCCGATCGTGATCGCGCTGTCATTGGCGACACTCGGGTTCTGGATCGCGGCAACCGGATCGGTTGCCGCCGCTTTCACTGCGGCGGTGGCGGTGCTGATCATCGCGTGCCCGTGTGCCCTGGGTCTTGCCACACCGACCGCCTTGATGGTCGGCACCGGCCGTGGGGCACAACTCGGGATCTTGATCAAGGGACCCGAAGTGCTGGAGTCCACGCGGCGAATCGACACCATCGTGCTCGACAAGACCGGCACCGTCACCACCGGCAACATGGCCCTGCTGGATGTCATCGCTGCACCCGATGAGCAGCCCGCCGAGGTGCTGCGGTTGGCGGGCGCGCTGGAGGACTCCTCCGAGCACCCGATCGGCCGCGCGATCGCGAAGGCAGCTCGTGACAAAGTCGGTCAGCTGCCCCCCGTCGAGGATTTCGCCAACCGGGAAGGGTTGGGCGTGCAGGGCATCGTCGACGGTCACGCCATGACAGTGGGCCGGCAACTGCTGGCGGATCGCTGCCAGCAGCTACCGGACAGCCTCACCGGGTCGCTGGGTCAGGCCGAGTCCGAAGGCAAGACCGCGGTCGTGGTCAGCTGGGACGACACGGCCAGGGGAATCCTGGTGGTCGCCGATGCGGTGAAGCCGACGTCGG
>NZ_LKTM01000248.1 GCF_001417955.2 Mycobacterium gordonae
TCTACTTCGTGGTCACCGTTGCGTGTCCGGAGGTGACCAACGGTGGCCTCGGCAGCCTGGGCAGCAACCCGTACGCAAAGCGTGACCAAGGATTCGAAAAGATGCCCGAGCATGCCGCCGGCCTGGGGCCCGATCGGCTTACCTTCACCGCCGAGCAGTGTATCCACAGACAGGCCGAGTAGACGCGCCGCCAACGCAGGATCGGCTAGGTGATGCTTAGGCGATTGGGCTAAGCGCGCCAACGGGTTTGCCGCGGGACCCCAAGCGGGCACGGGGTCAAGAAGCCATAGCTGACTAAGCACATCTCGGTACGCGATGCTCGTCGAACGCGCCGGCTTGTCACTGACACCGGCGGTGGCCGCGTCGAGCACTGCCGTGTAGCTGGCCGTCGTGGACGTGGCGGCCGCGTAGGCGCGCAACCACGCCAACATGGCATCAGGCTTACGAACCGCGAGCCCCTGCTCCGGCACGTCTCGGTCGACGGCATTCCGCAGGTACGAGTCCAGCTGAAACTTCAATGCCCGCGCACCAAGAGACCGCATACCCGGAAAGCCTGACGCCACGATCTCATGCGTGTAATCGGCTAACCGGATCTGCGTCGCCCCGTCGAGCGGAAGTCTTCTCCCAGTCAGCAATTCGCCAAGAATGATTGTTGGTGAAGCGATCCCCCGCTCTGACAACGTCATCGGGCGCATGCGCAGCCGCCCGATACGCCCCGCGCCGGAGTGGGCCGTCGCCCCG
>NZ_LKTM01000249.1 GCF_001417955.2 Mycobacterium gordonae
GGGCTCAGTGGGTCGATTCCATTCCGGCGGGTTCCCGCGGGACGGCCCTTGCGGAGTTGTCACCGAACCAATGCTGCCCTATCAAGCTGACCGTGTCTGCGGCGTACTTGGGGACGGATCAGCCTTTGGTGGACACCGAGACGTAATCGACGAGCATGGGTTGCCCGGAAAGCGTTGCGGCAGTTGGGCCGCCGCCGAATGCCGCCGGGAAGCCACCGCCCATGGCCACGTTCAAGATGACGAAGAACCCGTGATGGGTGGCGTTGTTCCAGTCCGCCGCGGGGACCTGGTTGGCGTTGACGGTGAAATAGTTGTTGCCGTCCAGGTACCAGCGCAACTGTTCGACGCTGGTGCTGCGGTCCAGTTCAATGGCGTAGGTGTGGAAGCTGGTTTGCGCGCCCGTCACCGGGCGTTCGCCGGAACCGATTCCGTTGAACTCGTTGAACGGCCCGCCGGGAGCGGTGCCGCCGTGTACGGTGCCGAACACCGAACTGCGGCCGTTGATGCTCTCCATGATGTCCAGCTCGCCGATGCTCGGCCAGTTGCTGGCGCCGACTGGCCGCGCCGCGTCACCGAGCGCCCAGAAGGCCGGCCAGTAGCCCTTGCCGTTGGTGGTGTCGACGTTGGGCTGCTGAATCGACGCCTCGATGCGCAGCACGCCGCCGGTTGGCGCCGCGAAGTCGGTGCGCTGCGTCTCGATCCGGCCCGAGGTCCAGTTCCCGGCGGCG
>NZ_LKTM01000250.1 GCF_001417955.2 Mycobacterium gordonae
CCATCACCGCGCACCGAGCCAGCCGCACCACCAGCACCACCGGCGCCACCGGACCCGCCATCCACGCCGTCGCGACCGGACTCGCCTGCCGCGACGCCGGCCGCGCCATTGTCACCGGCCGCCCCATCCCCGCCCGCGCCACCGGCGCCGCCACTACCGAAGTTTCCACCCGCACCGCCGGCGCCACCCTTACCGCCGTCCACGCCCGACGCCGTGGCGCTGAACCCAGCCCCGCCCTTGCCGCCATTGCCCAAAATGCCAATGGGTGTGGAGCCGTCCACCCCGTCAGCGCCCGTGCTGAAGCCGGTGCCGGCAACGCCGGCCTTGCCACCCAACCCGGTGTCACCACCGGCACCACCAGCGCCGCCGGCCAGATGGTTGGCATCGCCGGTAGCACCGGCCCCACCGTCGCCCGGGGTCGCGCCGTTGCCGCCGCTACCGGCATTGCCCCCGGCACCCGCTTTGCCGGCAGTTCCATGTGCAGAGGCACCCCCGGCCCCGCCGTTGCCGCCATCGCCGCCGGCACCGCCACTACCGCCCTTACCGCCGGCCTGGCCATCGGCACCAGCCGCCGTTGCGCTCGTACCGGTGACGCCGGCCCCGCCGTCGCCACCACGCGCACCGTGCCCACCGGCCCCACCGGCACCGCCATCACCGCGCACCGAGCCAGCCGCACCACCAGCACCACCGGCGCCACCGGACCCGCCATCCACGCCGTCGCGACC
>NZ_LKTM01000251.1 GCF_001417955.2 Mycobacterium gordonae
CACACGTTGCCCAACGCACGCCAAGATGGGGCCAACCCAACGTGTCCTCCCGGGCCCGATCAAACTTGACAGACTCAGCCGGGTTTGTGAATGCTTATCGGTGTAGCGGTCCGCCCTGAAAACCGCATCGATGTGACGTCTCGGACGCATCAGCGATGACCGCCGACCAGGACCTCCGCTGCTGCCGAAATGCGAATTCTTCCGGCAAAGATGCACGTCACCGCTGGAAAATCGCTACCATCGCCGTGTCGCACTCGGGGGGACAACTCGATGACACGGGTTGCCGGAGGTGGGCGATGTCGTTTGCTATTGCGTCTCCAGAATTAATAACGGATGCCGCAACAAGTTTGGCGAAACTCGGATCGACGATCACCGCGGCCAATGCGGCCGCTGCCGCGCCGACCACGCGGTTGCTCGCTGCTGCCGGCGACGAGGTGTCGGCGGCTATCGCTGCGATGTTTTCTCAGCAGGCGTCGACGTACCAGGCGCTGAGTACGCAGGTCGCGGCGTTTCACGGCCAATTCGTACAGTCCCTCAACGCCGGCGCGCGCGCCTTTGCGGCCGCCGAGGCCGCCAACACGGCGCCCCTGCAGGCCCTCGAGCAGGACGTTCTCGCACTGATCAATGCGCCGACCAACGCTCTGCTGGGGCGGCCGCTGATCGGCAACGGGATCGATGGCATCACCGACGCCGAGGGCGTGGGGACGGCGGGTGGGGCGGGGGG
>NZ_LKTM01000252.1 GCF_001417955.2 Mycobacterium gordonae
TGCCGCCAGCGCCGCCGGCCCCGCCGGTACCGCCGCCGCCCGCCGTTCCGCCGGCACCCGCAGCACCGGCGCCGGTGCCGGCATTGCCTCCGTTGCCGCCCTCTCCGCCGAGCCCGCCACTGCCGCCGGTGCCTCCGGTGCCGGCTAGGGCCGCCTTGCCGGCCCCGCCGTCGCCGCCGCGGCCACCCGTGCCGCCACTGCCGTTGACACCGCCGGTGTCTGCGCTGCCGCCCGCCCCGCCCTGGCCGCCTTTTCCGCCACCGAAGCCGTCAAGTGCGACGCTCGCGCCGTTCCCTCCTGCGCCACCCGCGCCACCGGTGCCGCCCGTCCCGGCGCCACCGACGAGCCCGCCCAGGTTGGCAACACCGCCCAAGCCGGCGTCACCTCCGGCACCCCCGTCGCCGCCATTGCCCGCCGGACCCAGCGTGTTGGATGCGCCGGCGCCCCCGGCGCCGCCCTGGCCTCCGTCACCGCCGGCACCGCTGACCGAGCTGAGGCCGTTGGTGTTCAAACCGCTCATGCCGCCCTGGCCGCCGTGGCCGCCCGCGCCGCCAGATCCACCGTTGATGGCAAGCGCACCGCCGGCACTGCCGGCGCCGCCGGTCCCGCCGCTGCCACCCCTACCTGCAGCGCCGCCGCTGGCGGCCGCGCCACTGCCGAAGCCGGCGGTGCCGCCGTCGCCACCGGCCCCGCCGGCCCCGCCGGCGCCG
>NZ_LKTM01000253.1 GCF_001417955.2 Mycobacterium gordonae
GTGGCGGACGGCGTTTCCTTCGACGAAAGGCGCGTTGCACCATTCGCACCGGCCCAGTGGGACTGGCGTGAACGTTCTTCGAAAGCGATATTGGATGCGCTAGGTGCGAAAATTGTCCTAATTCGGGGCCGCGCTGAGCAGACCCACCGGTCCTGTCTACACTCCGCTCCTTTGACCGCACCTGCCGCAGGCCAGGTCTTCGGGGTTCTTCCACAGTGCAAAGCGGGTGTCCCTTGAGCTTGCGTACTCGCTCATGAGCTGGCCGCGCCGGGGCGTTTTTGGCGGGCCGACCCCGGCCCCACGTGGGCTCGCTACGTGACAGCGCCCACCCGGACAGTTCACGTTGACCGGGTGAGGCCAAACGGCGCCGAGCGTGCACTGGGGGCGAGATTCGGGCCAGCCGATTTTCCGCCCTCAGTTCACGCTGGGCGACGGCGCCGAAACGGCCAGTCGACGCCGTGACCATCATGGGCACCAAGAAGTTGACCGCAACGCGCGCAGTCACCCATGTCAGAAGACGATGGTCTGGTTGTGATGCACGATGACGCGGTCTTGGCAGTGCCAGAGCACGGCGCGGGAAAGCACTGCGCGTTCGACGTCGGCGCCGACACGCACCAG
>NZ_LKTM01000254.1 GCF_001417955.2 Mycobacterium gordonae
CGGCAACGGCGGTAACGGCGCGACCCCCGCTGATGGCGGAGCGGGTGCGGCCGGTAATGCCACCCATCGTGACGGCGGCGCCGGCGGGCACGGTGGCAACACCGGAGTTGGCGGTGCGGCCGGCACTGGTGGTAGTGGACGCATTACCGGTAGCGACGGAACCGCGGGGTCCACGCCCGGCGGGATTTTGGGTAATGGCGGCAAGGGTGGCGCCGGCTTCAGCGCCACGGCGTCGGGCGTGGACGGCGGCAAGGGTGGCGCCGGTGGTGCGGGCGGCAACTTCGGTAGCGGCGGGGCCGGTGGCGCCGGTGGGGATGGCGCGGCCGGTGGCAACGGTGCGGCTGGGACCAAGGCCGGTGATTCCGGCGGTGACGGTGTAGCCGGTGGCGCTGGTGGCGCCGGGGGCGATGGCGGTGCCGGTGGTTCGGTCCGCGGTGACGGTGGCGCCGGTGGGGCCGGCGGGCAGGGTGCTCGGGGTGGTGACGGCGGTGCGGGGGTCAATGGCGCAGCCGGGACGACGCCGGGCGCCGATGGGCAGGCCGGGGGTTCGGGCGGCAAGGGCGGCGCTGGCGGTAACGGCGGCAATGGCGGGGCCGGTGGCGCCTCGGCACATGGCATCGCCGGGACCAGCGGTACCGGGGGTAACGCCGGGAGCGGCGGCAATGGCGCCACCCCGGGTGACGGCGGCGCCGGTGCGGCGGGCGG
>NZ_LKTM01000255.1 GCF_001417955.2 Mycobacterium gordonae
GACATGGCGGTGATCGTCGGGTCGGCGGCCAGCAGGGCGCGCACCTGGTCGCACCACTGTTGCAGCGGCAGATCATCACCTAGCTGCCGCATCTCATCATCGGTCAGCAGCCGCCCTCGCTTCGCCGACAACGCCGCGCTACGACGGACCCGAGTCGCGGCCGGCCACTGCGACCTCGGCCGCATCTGTGCGCGCGCCCGATCCGGATTGCGTGACCGGTCCAGGTTCGCGACGTGCTCGTCGCGGTGCAGCTCCCACGCCTGCGACATCTTCTGACGGATCTCGCCGGCAATCAGAACCGCGGTCAGCTCCAAACCGTGGCGAGCGCGATACTGAGCACCCGACAGGCCATGGGTGCGCATCGCGTGAGTCGCCAGATGCAGAAACGCGCGGCCACATTCGTGGCAGACGAGATGGCCGTTCTCGTCGGTGGTGAGCTGGCCGTAGGCGCCGTGGCCATCACGATCTCCGACCCGCATAGCTGATCACTGTAGCCAGGCGCGAACCCGGAGGTTGATCACTTGGTTACCGCAGCCGTCAGAGCGGCACTAGTGACGATCGGCCGTGAGGCGGTAGAGCGGGTTTTGCGCCGCGGCGGAACGGGTTTCGGCCCCGGCAGCGTTGACGTACCGCTGGGAGGTCGCCATGGATTCGTGGCCAAGGAGTTTCATGAGGGTGTAGACGCTGATGTTGGTGTTCGCTAG
>NZ_LKTM01000256.1 GCF_001417955.2 Mycobacterium gordonae
ATGCCAACGCGCAGCAAGTGTTTGCCCCGATGGCTACCGCCAAAGGCGGCGCCGGCGGCGCCGGCGGCGACAGCGTAGGACCGTTGATCAACGGCGGCGATGGCGGGGACGGGGGTGACGCCATCGGATATGGTGCCGCCAGTGGCGGCTCCGGCGGCCCCGGGGGTGCCGGGGGTCCTGGCGGATTGACCGGCACCAAGGGCCCCAACGGAACGCCCTGATTAATGCCGGTCAACTACTCCACCAGCGCGGACGCCGCCTGTAAATGCGAGATGGCATCCCGGACGACCGATTCGATCAACTCGGCGCACGACGGCAGGTCGTCCAGGATGCCGGCCACCTGCCCGGACGCCAGGACACCGGCGTCGGTGTTGCCCTCGACCAGTCCGGCCTTGAGCAGCATCGGGGTGTTAGCCGCCATCACCACCTGCGACCAGGTGAGTTCCTTGCCGTGCCGCATGGCCAGGCCGTCGGTGATCATCGACCGCCAACTCATCTGCGACATCTGCTTGAACTTGGCGGCATTACGCAC
>NZ_LKTM01000257.1 GCF_001417955.2 Mycobacterium gordonae
GCGTTGGTGGGCTGGGCGGTCCTCCCGACCTCCTGGGGAGAGGGGGTCCCGGCGGGACGGGCGGCACCGGCGGAACCGGCGGCGTGGGAGCTGCCGGGGGCACGGGTGGCACCGGCGGATTAGGAAGCACCGACACCGGCGGCGCCGGAGGCACCGGCGGGACCGGCGGCGTGGGAGCTGCCGGCGCGCGCGGCGGTTCCGGTGGCGCGGGCGGCGCCGGCGGTCACGGCGGACTGCTCGTCGGCAATGGCGGCATCGGTGGCATCGGTGGCGGCGCTGGTTCGGGCGGAACCGGCGCCACCGGTGGCGCTGGTGGCACTGGTGGCACTGGCGCCATCGGAGGACTCGGGAGGCCCGACTACCCTGGTGCGGGCGGCAACGGCGGAGCCGGCGGGACGGGCGGAAACGGGGGCGACGGCGGCAATGGCGGCGACGGCGGCCAGGGCGGCGCCGGCGGTCTCTTTGGTCAATCGGGGGCCGCGGGCTTGGGTGGCACCGCCGGCGCGGGTGGCGGCGCCGGCAGCCCCGGCAGCGGGGGCGCCGGGGGTGCCGGGGGTTTTGTTGGAGCGGTGAGTGGCGGCGTTGGCGGTCCCGGTCAGCCGGGCGTTGCCGGCGCGGCCGGCGTCGATGGTCTGCCCGGATAGATCGCTGGCGATTCAGCGTGGGCCGGGTGGCCCACGGTCGCCCTGATCGGTGGATGTGATGACCGTCACTATGACGTTCTGCTCCCGGCGCGCGACTAGTGGGGTGAGAGAGCAACCCACTGGGTACGACACTCGGTAGTAAGCCGGAGTACGCTTGATTTAACGCTCAGGAGATGAACTATGGCCAAGCTGACGCGGCTGGGGGATCTGGAACGCGCCGTCATGGACCACTTGTGGTCGATGGCGGAGCCGCAGACCGTTCGCCAAGTCCACGAGGCGTTGTCGGCGCACCGCGACCTTGCCTATACGACCGTCATGACCGTGCTGCAGCGGCTGGCGAAGAAGAACCTGGTGTCCCAACTCCGTGACGACAGGGCTCACCGCTATGCGCCGGTGCACGGCCGCGATGAACTGGTGGCCGGTCTGATGGTCGACGCGCTCGCCCAGGCCGAGGACTCAGGCGGCCGGCAGGCGGCGCTGGTGCACTTCGTCGAGCGGGTTGGCGCGGACGAGGCCGACGCACTGCGCCGCGCCCTCGCCGAATTGGAAGCTAACCAACGCAATTCGCTATCTGCTGGACCTCCGGCCGACGACTGAGGGAGACTATCAGCGTGTGTGCGCTGGCCTTCACCATCCTTGCGGTGCTGCTGGCTGGCCCCACACCGGCGGCACTGGCACGGGCGAAGTGGCCACTGCGCGCTCCCCGGGCCGCGATGGTGCTCTGGCAGGCCGTTGCTCTCGCCGCCGTCCTGTCCACTTTCAGTGCGGGTATCGCCATCGCCAGCCGGCTGCTGATGCCCGGCCCCGACGGCCGGCCGACCGCGGGCATCGTCGACGCCGAGAGCCGCCTGGGGTGGCCGCTGTGGGCGGCCTACGTCACCGTCTTCGCGTTGACCGTGCTGGTCGGGGCGCGACTGATGGTGGCCGTGGTGCGGGTGGCCATCGCGAACCGGCGGCGCCGGGCACACCACCGGATGGTGGTCGACCTGGTTGGGGTGGGCCACGATTCCGCGCGCAGCCAACCCTGCGCCCGAACCCGCGATCTGCGGGTGCTGGACGTCAAGCAGCCGCTGGCCTACTGCCTGCCCGGGGTGCGCAGCCGGGTGGTGGTCAGCGAGGGGGCGCTGGCCACGCTCGCCGACACCGAAGTCGCGGCCATTCTGTCGCACGAGCGGGCTCATCTGCGGGCCCGCCACGATCTGGTGCTGGAAGCGTTCACGGCCGTGCACGCCGCATTCCCGCGCCTGGTGCGCAGCGCCAACGCCCTGGGTGCGGTGCAGTTGCTGGTGGAACTGCTGGCCGATGACGCCGCGGTCCGCACGGCAGGGCGCACTCCCCTGGCCCGCGCCCTGGTGGCCTGTGCCTCCGGTCGCGCTCCGTCCGGCGCGCTGGCCGCGGGAGGCCCCAGCACCGTGGTGCGGGTCCGGCGGTTGTCCGGCCGGGGCAACAGCCCGCTGCTGTCCGCGGGCGCCTATCTGACCGCGGCTGCGGTGCTGGTGGTGCCCACCATCGCGCTGGCCGTACCGTGGCTGACGGAGCTGCACCGGTTGGTCACCGCGTAGGCACCGGGCCGGGCGCCTTGGAATGCCGGGGAACGCCGGCGCGGCCGTTGTGCGACAGTATTTCCCAGGTTTCCTGAACCGCTGGGCCCGATTGAGAGGCAGGACATGAGTTCGTCGGATTCGAAGACTGCGACCGCACAGATCGGGGTGACCGGCCTGGCCGTGATGGGCTCGAACCTGGCCCGCAACTTCGCCAGGCACGGCTACACCGTGGCGCTGCACAACCGGTCGGTGGCCAAGACCGACGCGCTGCTGGACGAGCACGGCTCTGATGGCAACTTCGTGCGAAGTGAGACGATCCCGGAATTTCTTGCGGCACTGGAAAAGCCGCGCCGGGTCATCATCATGGTCAAGGCCGGCGACCCCACCGATGCCGTCATCAACGAGCTCGCCGACGCCATGGAAGAAGGCGACATCATCATCGACGGCGGCAACGCTCTCTACACCGACACGATCCGTCGGGAGAAGGCGATCCGCGAGCGCGGCCTGCACTTCGTCGGCGCCGGCATCTCAGGCGGCGAGGAGGGGGCGCTGAACGGGCCGTCGATCATGCCGGGCGGCCCCGCCGAGTCCTATGAGTCGCTCGGCCCGCTCCTCGAGGAGATCTCGGCGCACGTCGACGGCGTCCCCTGCTGCACGCACATCGGACCCGACGGCGCGGGTCACTTCGTCAAGATGGTGCACAACGGCATCGAGTACTCCGACATGCAGTTGATCGGTGAGGCCTACCAGTTGCTGCGCGACGGGCTGGGCAAGTCGGCGGGTGAGATCGCCGAGGTGTTCGACGAATGGAACAAAGGCGACCTGGACAGCTTCCTGGTCGAGATCACTGCGCAGGTGCTGCGCCAGACCGACGCCAGAACCGGCAAGCCGCTCGTCGACGTCATCGTCGACGAAGCCGAGCAGAAGGGCACCGGCCGGTGGACGGTCAAGTCGGCGCTGGACCTGGGGGTGCCGGTCACCGGCATCGCCGAGGCCGTGTTCGCGCGGGCGTTGTCGGGTTCGGTGGCCCAGCGCAAGGCGACGACGGGACTGGCCTCCGGCGATCTCGGTGACAAGCCCAGTGATGCAGCGCAATTCACCGAGGACGTCCGGCAGGCCCTGTACGCGTCGAAGATCATCGCCTACGCCCAGGGTTTCAACCAGATCCAGGCGGGCAGCGCCGAGTACGACTGGGGAGTCACGCCCGGCGACCTCGCGACCATCTGGCGCGGCGGCTGCATCATCCGGGCCAAGTTCCTCAACCGGATCAAAGAAGCCTTCGACGAGGACCCCGACCTGCCCACGCTGATCGTCGCCCCGTATTTCCGCAGCGCGATCGAAGCGGCCATCGACAGTTGGCGGCGCGTGGTGGTGACGGCCACGCAGTTGGGTATCCCGATCCCGGGGTTCTCCTCGGCGCTGTCCTATTACGACGGGTTGCGCACCGAACGGCTGCCCGCCGCGCTGACCCAGGGCCTGCGCGATTTCTTCGGCGCGCACACCTACGGGCGCACCGACGAGGAACCGGGCAAGAAGTTCCACACCCTGTGGAGTGGAGACCGAAGCGAAGTTCCTGCCTAGCGAGAGACGATGAAGTTCCTGGACGGGCACCGCCCGGCATTCGACCTGACCTACAACGACGTGTTCATCGTGCCCAACCGGTCCGATGTCGCGTCGCGGTTCGACGTGGACCTGTCGACGGTTGACGGTTCGGGCACCACCATCCCGGTCGTGGTCGCCAACATGACCGCGGTCGCGGGCAAGCGGATGGCCGAGACGGTGGCCCGCCGGGGCGGGATCGTGATCGTCCCGCAGGATCTGCCCATTCCTGCCGTGCAGCAGACGGTGGAGTTCGTCAAGAGCCGCGACCTGGTGCTCGACACCCCGGTGACGCTGGCGCCCGACGATTCGGTGTCAGATGCGATCGCGCTGATCCACAAGCGCGCCCACGGGGTCGCGGTGGTGGTCTTCGAGGGCCGCCCCATCGGGTTGGTCCGCGAAGCGGCCTGCGTGGGCGTGGACCGGTTCACCCGGGTGCGCGACATCGCCGTCACGGATTTCGTCACCGCACCGGCGGGCACCGAGCCCCGCAAGGTCTTCGATCTCCTCGAGCATGCTCCGATCGGCGTGGCGGTCCTCACCCACACCGACGGGACCCTGGCCGGGGTGCTGACGCGCACAGCCGCGGTACGTACCGGGATCTACAGCCCGGCTCTCGACAGCACGGGGCGGCTGCGGGTCGGCGCGGCAGTCGGCATAAACGGCGAGGTCGCCTCCAAGGCCCAGGCGCTGGCCGAGGCGGGTGTCGACGTCCTGGTCATCGACACCGCGCACGGGCATCAGGTCAAGACGCTGGAGGCGATCAAGATGGTCGCCTCGATGAATCTGGGTGTGCCGCTGGTGGCCGGGAACGTGGTGTCGGCCCAGGGAACCCGGGACCTGATCGAGGCCGGCGCCGGCATCGTGAAGGTCGGCGTCGGGCCCGGCGCGATGTGCACCACCCGGATGATGACCGGCGTGGGCCGCCCGCAGTTCTCCGCTGTAGTCGAATGTGCCTCTGCCGCAAGAGAACTGGGCGGACACGTGTGGGCTGACGGTGGCATCCGGCACCCGAGGGACGTGGCCCTGGCGCTGGCCGCCGGTGCGTCCAACGTGATGATCGGGTCGTGGTTCGCCGGCACCTACGAGTCCCCGGGCGACCTGATGCGCGACCGCGACAACCAACCGTACAAAGAGAGCTATGGCATGGCGTCCAAGCGGGCGGTGGTCGCCCGCTCCGGCGCGGAAAGCCAGTTCGACCGGGCCCGCAAGGCCCTGTTCGAGGAGGGGATCTCGACGTCGCGGATGGGTCTGGACCCCGACCGCGGCGGGGTGGAGGACCTGATCGACCACATCACCTCCGGCGTGCGCAGCACCTGCACCTACGTGGGTGCCGCGAACCTGGAAGAGCTGTACGAGCGGGCGGTGGTCGGCGTGCAGTCCGCCGCCGGCTTCGCCGAGGGGCATCCATTGCCCACCGGTTGGTGAATGACCCATGAACCACTCCGGCACCTTGCTCAGTGTGCTGGCCATCCTGGCGCTGACCTTCGGCACCGCGGTCTTCGTCGCCTCCGAGTTCTCCCTGACCGCCCTGGACCGCAGCACCGTGGAAGCCAACGCGCGCAGCGGCGGCGGCCGGGACCGGCTGATCCGGCGGGCCCACCGCAGGCTGCCCTTCCAGCTCTCGGGCGCGCAGTTGGGTATCTCGATCACCACTCTGGCCACCGGTTATCTGACCGAGCCGTTAGTGGCCAACCTGCCGCATCCGTGGTTGGACGCACTCGGCGTCTCCGACAAGCTGGCCGACACCATCACCGCGGCGTTGGCGCTGGTGGTGGTCACGTCGGTGTCAATGGTGTTCGGCGAGTTGGTGCCCAAGTACCTGGGTGTCGCGCGGCCGCTGCGGACCGCCCGGGCCGTGGTGTTGCCACAGTGGCTGTTCTCGGTGGTGTTCACGCCCGCGATCCGGATGACCAACGGGGCGGCGAACTGGATCGTGCGCCGGCTCGGCATCGAGCCGGCCGAAGAACTGCGCTCGGCGCGCACTCCCCAGGAACTGGTCTCGCTGGTGCGCACTTCGGCACGCCGGGGCTCCCTGGACGACGTCACCGCGTCGCTGATGCACCGCTCACTGCAGTTCGGCACCCGTACGGCCGAGGAGCTGATGACCCCACGGTCCAAGATCGTGGCCCTGCAGACCGACGACACCGTCGTCGACCTGGTGGCCGCGGTCGCCGCCACAGGGTTCTCCCGGTTCCCGGTCGTGCAGGGCGATCTGGACGAGACCGTGGGCATCGTGCACGTCAAGCAGGCCTTCCAGGTGCCGGCCGCGCAGCGGGCGCACACCCTGCTGCGGACGGTGGTCAAACCGGTCGCGGTGGTGCCCTCGACGCTGGACGGCGATGCGGTGATGGCTCAGATCCGCGCCAACTCGCTGCAGACCGCGATGGTGGTGGACGAGTACGGCGGCACGGCCGGCATGGTCACGGTCGAAGACCTGATCGAAGAGATCGTCGGTGACGTGCGCGATGAGCACGACGACGCGACCCCGGATGTGGTGGCCTCCGGCAGCGGCTGGCGGGTGTCGGGATTGCTTCGTATCGACGAAGTGGAGACCGCGATCGGGTACCGGGCGCCGGAAGGGCCGTACGAGACGATCGGTGGGCTGGTGCTGCGCCAGCTGGGCCACATCCCGATGGCGGGTGAGACCGTCGAGCTCCCCGCCCTGAACCGGAACGGCCTGCCCGACGAAACGATGCGCTGGGAGGCCAAGGTGGTGCGGCTGGACGGGCGCCGGCTGGACCTGCTGGAGCTCAAGGAACTGCCCCGATTGAGCAGGGATGAGCGATGAACTCGATTGTGGCGGTGCTGCTGGCGATATTTTTGATCGCCCTCAACGCCTTCTTCGTCAGCGCCGAGTTCGCGATGATCTCGGCCCGCCGCGACCGCCTGGAAGCGCTCGCCGAGCAGGGCCGGGCCAGCGCGGTCACCGTCATCCGCGCCGGCGAACAGCTACCGGCCATGCTGGCCGGCGCTCAACTGGGTGTCACGGTGGCATCGCTGCTGCTCGGGCGGACCGCCGAACCTGCGGTCGCCTCGTTGCTGCAGTCGGCGTTCGAGCTGACCGGAATTCATCCCGCACTGGTGCACACCCTGGCCTTCATCCTGGCGTTGGGCCTGGTGGTGACGCTGCACGTGTTGCTGGGCGAGATGGTGCCCAAGAACATCGCGCTGGCCGGTCCGGAGCGCACCGCGATGCTGTTGGTCCCCGCCTACCTGCCCTATGTGCGCGCCGCGCGCCCGGTCATCGTGTTCTACAACAAATGCGCGAACGGGATACTGCGGCTGCTGGGGGTGGAACCCAAGGACGAACTCGACATCACGGTGTCCACCGCGGAGCTCTCGGAGTTGATCGCCGAATCGCTCTCCGAAGGTCTGCTCGACAAGGAAGAGCACGTCCGCCTGACCCGCGCACTGCGGGTGCGCACCCGGGTGGTCGGAGATGTCGCGGTTCCGCTGGCGAAAGTCCACGCGGTCCCGGTGGCATCGGCGAGTTCCGGGCCCACCATCGGTGCGGTCGAAGAGGCCCTGGCGCAGACCGGCTACTCCCGTTTCCCGGTGGTCGACCGCGATGGCAACTACATCGGCTACCTGCACATCAAGGATGTGCTCGCCCTCGGTGACAATCCACACACGGTGATCGGCCGGGCGCTGGTGCGCCCACTGCCGACGATTCCGCAGGCGCTGGGGTTGCCCGATGCACTGTCGCGGATGCGCCGCAGCAACAGCCACCTCGCGCTGGTGACGGCCGATGACGGGGAGGTGGTGGCGCTGGTCGCGCTGGAGGATCTGGTGGAGGACCTCGTCGGCAGCATGCGCGACCGCGCGCCCCGAGAGTGATCAACAAGCCCGTATGATCTGAGCGGCCGCGGGTACCAGACAAGTGCTGTCGGGAACGAAATCCCATGTGTCCGCGTTGCCAGAAAGCGATTCACAGGGCCCGCCGCGTTGCTGCGGGCGAAGCTGTCAGCGCGCCGTGACCTGGCATTGAGGGTCGGCCGGGCTAGGCTCGTCGAGCTACCCATCGGTAGTCTGACGGTAGCTAGTCGGCGGGTCCGGAGATGGTTCGGCGAGGTTGGTGAGGGGCCGGTAAGGCCATTACGGAGGAGAACGATGACTGATCGGGTGACCGAAGGCAACCTGCGCGTGGCTCGCGTGCTCTATGACTTCGTGAACAACGAGGCGCTGCCCGGCACCGGTATCGACCCGGACAGCTTCTGGGCGGGTGTCGACAAAGTCGTCACCGACCTCACGCCCCGCAACCAGGAACTGCTGGCGACTCGCGACGAGCTCCAGGCCCAGATCGACAAGTGGCACAAGCAGCGGGTGATCGCCCCGGTCGACCAGGACGCCTACCGCCAGTTCCTCACCGAGATCGGCTACCTGCAGCCGGAACCGGATGACTTCACCATCACCACGTCCGGCGTCGACGACGAGATCACCAGCACCGCGGGTCCGCAGCTGGTGGTGCCGGTGCTCAACGCGCGGTTCGCGCTCAACGCCGCGAACGCGCGGTGGGGGTCGCTGTACGACGCCTTGTACGGCACCGACGTCATCTCGGAGGAAGACGGCGCCGAGAAGGGGTCGGGCTACAACAAGGTGCGCGGCGACAAGGTCATCGCCTACGCCCGCAAGTTCCTCGACGGCGCGGTGCCGCTCGCGTCGGGCTCCTGGGCCGACTCCACCGGCGTGAGCATCGACAACGGCCAGTTGCAGGTTGCGCTCGGCTCCGACTCGACCGGCCTGGCCAGCCCGGAGAAGTTTCTGGGGTACTCCGGTGAGCTGGGCTCGCCCAGCTGGTCGGTGCTGCTGGTCAACAACGGTCTGCACATCGAAATCCTGATCGACCCCCAGTCGCCGATCGGTGCGACCGACGCGGCCGGCATCAAGGACGTGATCCTGGAGTCCGCGATCACCACGATCATGGACTTCGAGGACTCGGTGACCGCGGTCGACGCCGACGACAAGGTGCTCGGCTACCGCAACTGGCTCGGACTCAACCGGGGCGACCTGTCCGAAGAGGTGAGCAAGGGCGACAAGACGTTCACCCGCGTGCTCAACCCGGACCGCACCTACGCGACCCCCGACGGCGGGGAGCTGACGCTGCCCGGACGCAGCCTGCTGTTCGTGCGCAACGTCGGTCACCTGATGACCAACGACGCCATCGTCGACGCGGACGGTAACGAGGTGCCCGAAGGCATCCAGGACGCGCTGTTCACCGGACTCATCGCGATCCATGGCCTGCGCACCGGCGATGAGAACGGACCGCTGCAGAACAGCCGCACCGGCTCGGTGTACATCGTGAAGCCGAAGATGCATGGCCCCGAAGAGGTCGCGTTCACCTGCGAGCTGTTCAGCCGCGTCGAGGACGTGCTCGGATTGCCCCAGGCCACCCTCAAGGTCGGCATCATGGACGAGGAACGGCGTACGACGGTCAACTTGAAGGCGTGTATCAAAGCCGCCGCCGACCGGGTCGTGTTCATCAACACCGGGTTCCTGGACCGCACCGGGGACGAGATCCACACGTCGATGGAAGCCGGCCCGATGATCCGCAAGGGCGCGATGAAGAACAGCACCTGGATCAAGGCCTACGAGGACGCCAACGTCGACACCGGTTTGGCCGCCGGCTTCAAGGGCAAGGCCCAGATCGGCAAGGGCATGTGGGCGATGACCGAGTTGATGGCCGACATGGTGGAGCAGAAGATCGGCCAGCCCAAGGCCGGCGCCACCACCGCGTGGGTGCCGTCGCCGACGGCGGCGACCCTGCACGCCATGCACTACCACCAGGTGGATGTCAGCGCCGTCCAGGACGAACTCGCCGGCAAGAAGCGGACCACCCTCGACGAGCTGTTGACCATCCCGTTGGCCAAGGAGCTGGCCTGGGCGCCGGAGGAGATCCGCGAAGAGGTCGACAACAACTGCCAGTCCATCCTGGGTTACGTGGTGCGCTGGGTCGAACAGGGCGTCGGTTGCTCGAAGGTGCCCGACATCCACAACGTCGCGCTCATGGAGGACCGCGCCACCCTGCGCATCTCCAGCCAGTTGCTGGCCAACTGGCTGCGCCACGGCGTGATCACCAGCGAGGACGTGCGGGCCAGCCTGGAACGGATGGCGCCGCTGGTCGACAAGCAGAACGAGGGTGACCGGGCCTACCGGCCGATGGCGCCGAACTTCGACGACAGCATCGCGTTCCTGGCCGCCCAGGAGCTGATCCTGGCCGGTGGTCAGCAGCCCAACGGCTACACCGAGCCGATCCTGCACCGCCGGCGCCGCGAGTTCAAAGCTCGCGCCGGCGCGTGACCTGACCGCGGCGACCTGACCAAGATTCGAAGGAGAGGACGCAGACACCCGCATGGGTAGGCACAGCAAGCCCGACTCCGGGGATTCCCTGCCCGATCCCGAACCCGAGCCGTTCGACGAGCATGTCGACGAACCCGATGCCTGGGGTGCCGGGCGATTCGGTGACGAGTACGGCCAACCAGCTGGCGATGACTATCCCGAGTTCGGGTTCCGCCCGGCCGACGCGGAGCCGCCCGCGGAGCACGAGCCGACGGCCGAAGAGCCCCCGGCGACGGCTCCCCCACCGCCGCCGTTGCGGGCCAGCCACCGCGGGCTCCGGGATTGGCAGGGTGGACACCGCAGTGCCGGTGGCCGGCGCGGTGTCAGCATCGGTGTCATCGTCGCCCTGGTCACCGTCGTCGTGGTGGTCGCCGGGGTGATCCTGTGGCAGTTCATCGGCGACGCGCTGTCGCACCGTTCGCACACGGCCGCCGCGAACTGCGCCGGCGGCAAGGACGCCGTCGCGGTCCTGGCCGACCCGTCGATCGCCGACCAGGTGAAGGAGCTCGCCGACGGCTATAACAAGCAGGCGGGCCCAATCGGCGACCGCTGTGTCGACGTCACCGTCAAAGCCGCCAACTCCGACGCCGTCATCAGCGGCTTCATCGGCAAATGGCCGGCCGAACTGGGTGCGCAGCCCGGCCTGTGGATTCCGGGAAGTTCGATCTCCGCGGCCCGGCTGTCCGGTGCCGCCGGGCAGAAGATCGTCAGCGACAGCCGCTCGCTGGTGACCTCGCCGGTCCTGCTGGCGATCCGGCCGGAGTTCAGTCAGCCCCTGTCCAAACAGAACTGGGCGGCACTGCCTGGCCTGCAATCGAATCCGACGTCCATGGCGAACTGGGGGTCGCTGCGACTGGCCCTGCCGGTGGCCGGCAACGGCGACGCGTCATTCCTGGCCGGCGAGGCCATTGCCGCGGCGTCGGCACCCGCCGGCGCGCCGCCGACGGCCGGTAGCGCCGCGGTACGCACCCTGGTGAGCGGGCAACCCAAACTGCCCGACGACTCGCTGAACGAGGCGATGAACGCGTTGCTGAAGCCGGGCACGAAGGCCGAGGAGGTGGCGTCCGCCCCGGTTCACGCGGTCGTCACGACCGAGCAGCAGCTGTTCGCGCGCGGCCAGTCGATCTCGGATGCCAAGAGCAAGTTGGGATCCTGGACCCCGCCCGGCCCGGTCCCGGTGGCCGACTACCCGACGGTGTTGCTCAGTGGCTCCTGGCTGAAGCAGGAACAGACCACCGCCGCCAGCGCCTTCGCGCGGTACATGCACACCCCCGAGCAGCTTGCGAAGCTCGCGAAGGCGGGATTCCGGGTCAACGGTGTCAAGCCGCCGAGCAGCGCGGTGACCAGCTTCGCGGCCTTGCCCGCCACTTTGTCGGTCGGCGACGACGCCCTGCGCGCCACGCTGGCCGACACCATGGCCACCCCGTCGGCGGGTGTCGCCGCCACGATCATGCTCGACCAGTCGCTGCCGAACGACGATGGCGGCGGCAAGACCCGGCTGGCCAACGTCATCGCGGCGCTGGACGGCCGGATCAAGGCGTTGCCGCCCACGGCGGTCATCGGGCTGTGGACGTTCGACGGCCATGAAGGACGCGCCGAAGTGCCGGCCGGGCCGCTGGCCGACCAGGTCAACGGCCAGCCCCGCTCGGCGGCGCTCGCGGCGGCGCTGGACAAGCAGTATTCCTCCGGCGGCGGGGCGGTGTCGTTCACCACGCTGCGCATGATCTACCAGGAGATGCTGGCCAACTACCGGGCCGGCCAAGAGAATTCGATTCTGGTGATCACCGCCGGGCCGCACACCGACCAGAGTCTGGACGGCCCCGGTCTGCAGGACTTCATCAAGAACAGCGCCGACCCCGCCAGACCCGTGGCGGTCAACGTCATCGACTTCGGCGGGGACCCGGACCGGGCCACCTGGGAAGCGGTCGCCCGGCTCAGCGGCGGCAACTATCAGAACCTGGCGACCTCCGCCGGGCCCGATCTCGGCACCGCGGTCAACAATTTCCTGAGTTAGGCCGGTATCAAGCGATGAACGTGGATTTCACCCCGGATCCCGAGCTGTATCCGTTCGAGTCACGCTGGTTCGACAGCTCGCGGGGCCGGGTCCACTACATCGACGAGGGTGACGGCCCGCCCATCCTGTTCTGCCACGGCAACCCCACCTGGAGTTTCCTCTACCGCGACATCATCAAGGCCCTGCGGGGCCGATTCCGTTGCATCGCACCGGATTACCTCGGCTTCGGCCTGTCCGAGCGCCCGGCCGGCTTCGGGTACAAGATCGACGAGCACGCCCGCGTCGTCGGAGAGTTCGTCGACCACCTGGGTCTCGACGGATTCGTGACGATGGGACAGGACTGGGGCGGCCCGGTCGGCATGGCCGTGGCGGTCGAGCGTGCCGACCGGATCCGCGGTGTCGTATTGGGCAACACCTGGTTCTGGCCGACGGATGTGTTGACCACCAAGATCTTCAGCCGGGTAATGGGCAGCCCGCCCCTGCAATGGGCCATCCTGCAACGGAATTTCTTTGTCGAGCAGATGATTCCGGCGGGGACGACGCGCAAACTCAGCCCGGCGGAGATGGAGCACTACCGGGCGGTGCAGCCGGACCCCGCTGCGCGCAAAGGTGTCGCCGAGATGCCCAAGCAGATCCTGGCCGCCCATCCCCTGCTGGAACGACTTGGCCGGGAAGTACCGGCCAAGCTCGGCGGCAAGCCCGCCCTCTTCGTCTGGGGCATGAAGGATTTCGCGTTCCGCCCCGGACCGTCGCTGCCGCACATGCGGGCGGCGTTCCCCGATCACGTGCTCGTCGAGTTGCCTGCCGCGAAGCACTTCATCCAAGAGGATGCGCCCGAGGAAATCGCCGCGGCGATCCTGGACCGCTTCGGTTGAGCTACGCGAAGGCCTCGACCGGCGGGCAGGAGCAGACCAGGTTGCGGTCGCCGTAGGCGCCGTCGATGCGGCGTACCGGGGGCCACACCTTGGGCCGGAATGCCTTGCCCAGCGGGTACGCGGCCTCCTCGCGGGTGTACGGGTGGTTCCACTCCGATGCCACCAGGCACTCGGCGGTGTGCGGGGCGCCGCGCAGCGGGTTGTCGTCCACCGGCCACTGTCCGGAACCGACGCGGTCGATCTCCCCGCGAATGCCGATCATCGCCTCGCAGAACGCGTCCACCTCGGCCAGGCTCTCACTCTCGGTGGGCTCCACCATCAGTGTGCCGGCCACCGGGAAGCTCATGGTCGGCGCGTGAAAGCCGTAGTCCGCCAACCGCTTCGCGACATCGTCGACCGTCACACCGGTGGCCTTGGTGATGCCGCGCAGATCCAGGATGCACTCATGGGCGACCATCCCGTTCTCGCCGGTGTAGAGCACCGGGAAGTACTCGTCGAGGCGCCGCGCGATGTAGTTGGCCGACGCGATCGCGGTCAACGATGCTGCCCGCAGCCCGTCCCCGCCCATCATCCGGATGTAGGCCCAGCTGATCGGCAGGATCGACGCCGACCCGTACGGTGCCGCGGACACCGGGTGCCCCTGGGGAAGCTCGGGAGCGTGCGGGTGGCCGGGCAGGAACTGCGCCAGGTGCGAGCGCACCGCCACCGGGCCGACGCCCGGGCCGCCGCCGCCGTGCGGGATGCAGAACGTCTTGTGCAGGTTCAAGTGGCTGACATCGCCGCCGAACTTGCCCGGCCGGGCCAGGCCCACCAGCGCATTCAGGTTGGCGCCGTCGACGTACACCTGGCCGCCGGCGTCGTGCACGGCCGCGCAGATGTCGGCGATGTCGTGCTCGTAGACGCCGTGGGTGGACGGATATGTGATCATCAGCGCCGACAGCCGGTCCGCGTGTTCACCGACCTTGGCCCGTAGATCGTCGAGGTCGACGTCGCCGTTCTCGTGACACCCGACCACTACCACCCGCATGCCGGCCAGCGCGGCCGAGGCGGCGTTGGTGCCGTGCGCGCTGGACGGGATCAGGCAGATGTCGCGGTGCGGTTCGCCCCGGCTGGCGTGGTAGTCGTGGATTGCCAGCAGCCCCGCGTACTCGCCCTGGGAACCCGCGTTGGGTTGCAGGGAGACGGCGTCGTAGCCGGTGATGGCGACCAGCCAGCTTTCCAGGTCACCGATCAATTGGCGCAGGCCGACGGTGTCGGACGCCGGGGCGAACGGGTGCTGACGCCCGAACTCCGGCCAGGTGATGGACTCCATCTCCGCGGCCGCATTGAGCTTCATGGTGCAGGAGCCGAGCGGAATCATGCTGCGGTCTAACGCAATGTCCTTGTCCGCCAGGGTGCGCAGGTAGCGCATCATCGACGTCTCGGTGCGGTACCGGTGGAAGGCCGGATGGGTAAGGAATTCCGATGTGCGCGTTGCGATATCGGTTCGCCGCGGCTCAGCGGCCGGCACGCCGAACGCGTCCAGCACCGCCGCGACGTGAGCGTCGGTGGTGGCTTCGTCGCAGGCGATCGACACGTGGTCGGCATCGACGCGCCACAGGTTGATTCCCCTGTCTTTCGCCGCGGCCACCACCTCGTCGGCGCGGCCCGGCACGTGCGCCAGCACGGTGTCGAAGAAGTCGTCGTGCACCAGCGCCTCGCCCAGGGCGCCGGCGATGGTCTCGGCCTGGGTGTGCACCCGGCGCGCGATGGCGGTCAAACCCTCGGGGCCGTGATAGCTGGCGTACATGGCGGCCATCACGGCCAGCAGGACCTGCGCGGTACAGATGTTGCTGGTGGCCTTGTCGCGGCGGATGTGCTGTTCACGGGTTTGCAATGCCAGGCGGTATGCGTCATTGCCGTCGGCGTCTTTGGACACCCCGACCAGGCGTCCTGGCAACTGCCGGGCGTGCTTGGTGTGCACCGCCAGGTAACCGGCGTGCGGGCCGCCGAATCCCATTGGCACGCCGAACCGTTGGGTGGTGCCGAAGGCGACGTCGGCGCCGATCTCGCCGGGCGGTGGCAGCAAGGTCAGGGCCAGCAGGTCGGCTCCGATGGCCACCAGCGCCCCGCGGTCGTGCGCCTGGCGCACTAGCGCGCTCCAGTCCGTGATCCGCCCGCTTGCCCCGGGCAGCTGGGCGATCACCCCGAAGAAGTCGCCGTCGGGCAGCCCGTCCCGCAGGTCGGCGGTGACGATCTCGATGTTCAGCGGCTTGGCCCGGGTGGCCAGGATCGCGGCGGTCTGCGCGAATACGTCGACGTCTACGGCGAGCCGGTTCGCCGGCCCCCGGTAGGCCCGGTGCATCAGTGTCATGGCCTCGGCGGCCGCGGTGCCCTCATCGAGCATCGAGGCGTTGGCGATCTCGAGGCCGGTGAGGTCGGTCACCATCGTCTGGAAGTTCAGCAGCGCCTCGAGGCGGCCCTGGCTGATCTCGGGCTGATACGGGGTGTACGCGGTGTACCAGGCCGGGTTCTCCATGATGTTGCGCAGCAGCACCGGCGGGGTGAGCGTGTCGTAGTAGCCCTGCCCGATCATCGACACGGCGATCGTGTTGCTGTCCGCCAGCGCCCGCAGCTCGGCCAGTGCCTCGGCCTCGGTGGCGGCCTGCGGGAGGCCGTCCAGGCCGGGGGCGAGACCACTGGCGGTCAGTGTGTCGAGGATGCCGCTGGGCACTGCCTTGGCGGCCAGTTCGTCCAGCGAGTCGACGCCGATGACGTCAAGCATTCTCTTGACGGCCGAGCTGTCCAAGCCGATGTGCCGGTCTGCGAACGTGAAATGGTCGGACACGCGAAGATCTCCTGACGTAGGGCACCACTGAGTGCGGGGCCCTCTCCCTCTGTCTTCACCCGCACATCGGGCGCCTGAGAGATTCGGCGCGGCAGGCGCCTTTCCCCATCGGCGGACGGTGACCAATATGGGTCGCCGTCACTTTCCAGAGGCATCGTTGTCTCGGGCGGTCCGGGTGCCTGAGAGGTTGACGGAGAGGTATTGCTCCTTCGGCGTCCGTAGCTGGCGGCCACGGAACTCTCCCGCGCGAGGGCGATGCGGAAACCAGTTTACGCCGCCGGGCAGCTAGCCGATCTTGCGGTCGCGGTGCTTGCGCCGGGAGGCCAGCTCGTCCTCGGGCGCAGCGATCGATTCGCCGCCGTCGGCCCGCTCACCCGGGAAGTCGGCGATGACGCCGGTCAGCTCGCGCATCGCCCCCGAGACGGCGATGCCGAACACGCCCTGGCCGCCCTGCAGCAGGTCCACGACCTCTTCGGCCGAGGTGCACTCGTACACGCTGGTGCCGTCGGAGAAGAGAGTGATGTTGGCCAGGTCCTGCACGCCGCGCTGGCGCAGGTGGTCGACCGCGACCCGGATGTTGTGCAGCGAGATCCCGGTGTCCAGAAGCCGTTTGACGATTTTGAGGACCAGGATGTCTTTGAACGAGTAAAGCCGCTGGCTGCCCGACCCGGCCGCGCTGCGGATGGAGGGCACCACCAACGAGGTGCGGGCCCAGTAGTCCAGTTGGCGGTAGGTGATGCCGGCGATCTGGCAGGCACTCGGTCCGCGGTAACCGACCAGTTCGTCGGGCACCGAATCGTCCGGGAACAACCCGGGCTGGACGGGTTCGGCGGCGCTGTTGTTGGCTTTCGGCGCGGTGGCCGGGTTTTCAGCAAGATCCAGCTGTCCTTGACGTGGCTGCTCGCTCACGGTGCGTCCTCTCGCCGATCGCGCTGTTGTCACTAGCTGCGGCACTGGCTGCCCCAACAGCCACGTTATCTCAGGTTCGAGTGTTTGAGAGCATACGCTGTTCGGTGGCCGCTGTGCTGTGGTCGATCATCAACTCGTCAACAAAGTATGGCTGCCGCCCGGATCAGTCGGCGATATCTGCCAGGCGTGTCGACAATCCGTTGTGTGATATGAGACGCATCCGTGACATGTGGGGGGTACCCGCGCAACACGGGCGTGCGCCGGTCAGGTCGCCTTGAAGTCGTCCGGGGAGACGCTGTCGAGAAACTCCTTGAACTTCTCCACCTCGTCCTCACGGACGGCACTGCTGGACTCTTCGTCACCCTCGTCGGGAATCAACAGACCGGCCTGGGCGAGAACGTCCTCCTCGACGTAGATCGGGACACCGACCCGCAGGGCGATCGCGACCGAATCCGACGGCCGGGCCGACACCTTGATGTCGCGGTCGAAGATCAGGTCGGCGTAGAACGTGCCTTCCTGTAAATCGACGATGCGCACCTCTTTGAGCGAATGCCCAAGTGCGGCAATGAGATCCCTGATCAGATCGTGAGTCAGCGGACGGGGTGGCTCCACCCCCTGTTGCTCGAGCGCGATGGCCGCGGCCTCCGACTGGCCGATCCAGATCGGCAGATAGCGGTCACCGTTTGCCTCGCGCAGCAACAGCACCGGCTGGTTCTGGGGCTGCTCGACGCGAATGCCGACAACACGAACTTCACCCATCTGTGTCTGCCCTCCGCACGCGCTGCTGTGACTCAATTCGCCGAATACCAGCTGTCGAAGGAAGTCTAGTCCTCAGCGGTGCAGTACGTCGCGGACGGCGGACTTGATCAGTGAGGTGTGCAAGGTGATTGCCAGCGCGGCCACCTCTCGCGCCAGGTCGTCGGCACGGTCGCGTGCGCCGGCTTTGTCTGCCTTGACCAGCGGACCGGCGATCTGGGCGATCAGGTCCGACTGTCGGTCGGCCGCAGAACGGAACGCCCGCAGATGTCTGGGTTCGACGCCGTAATCGGCCAGCGCCCGCGCACATTGAAGAATCACCACGGCGTGTTCGTCGAAAAAACCGGCCGGGCCGGTGGTGATCACGCCGGCCTTCAGCAGGGCCGTCAGCAGCTGGTCGTCGACCCCCGACCGTTCCAGCAGGTCTTCGCGACTGAGCCGGATACGCGGCGGCGCCACGGAATCGGAGACCGCTTCGGAGCCGGCGCCGTCGGCGGCCGTGACCAATCGCGGTACGCCGTAGGGAGACCCGACCGCCGGCAGTTCCCCGTCGGGCAGCGCGTCCAGCTGAGCCCTGATCACCTTCAGGGGGAGGTAGTGATCCCGTTGCGCGGTGAGGATGAAGCGCAGCCGCGCACAGTCGTAGGCCGTGAACCTCCGATAACCCGACGCCGCGCGTTGAGGCGTCACCAGCCCTTCGGCCTCCAAGAAACGAATCTTGGAGATTGTGACGTCGGGAAAATCAGGTCGCAGCAAGTCCAGGACCGCCCCGATCGACATCCCGGCGAGCGCAGGGCTATCGGGCGCGGTCACTGGCCCCCGGATCCCCCGTCGTCGTCACCCTTGGGGCCGGTCAGGAATACCAGACGGAACTTGCCGATCTGAACTTCGTCGCCGTTGGCCAGCACGGCGGAGTCCACCGGCTCGCGATTGACGTAGGTGCCGTTCAGGCTGCCCACGTCGACGACGCTGAACTCGCCGCCTTCCAAACGGAATTCGGCGTGCCGGCGGCTCACCGTCACGTCGTCGAGGAAGATGTCGCTGTCGGGGTGCCGGCCGGCGGACGTGATGGCCTGGTCCAGCAGGAAGCGGGAACCG
Source organism: Mycobacterium gordonae (assembly GCF_001417955.2). Taxonomy (GTDB): domain Bacteria; phylum Actinomycetota; class Actinomycetes; order Mycobacteriales; family Mycobacteriaceae; genus Mycobacterium; species Mycobacterium gordonae_B. The sequence goes on from NZ_LKTM01000257.1 coordinate 18,606, forward strand.
GCGTTGGGTCCGCGTTTGACGACCAGCAACGCCGAGCCCGCCGGGAGGCCCTCCACCCCGGACACCGAACTCTCGGTACCCGACTGAGCGGGCGCGTCCAGTTCGTTGAGGAAGTCTGCGCGGAAGACCGAGGTGGTCTCCACGGTGACTTCATCACTCTGGTCGTTATCCATTCCCGTCACCCGCTGCTCCTCACTGGCCGCTGTGGCGTTGTCTGACCGGGCCGTTCGGCCGGTCGCCCACTCGGATCTACCGCCTGTACTGCGCTGCTGTCCACTGCTTGAAATAACCGATGTCTTGACCGTACCGCGCACGGGTCGGCCGTGTGCCGACCCCTGCAGGATCCTAAGCCCGACATCCCGGCTTCTCCTAGATCTACCGAATCCCCCGACCGGTCCCGGATCCTGCCACGCAACGCTTTCGGGACCTTAGCAACCGTCATTCGGTCAGCGTGCCGCGGTACGCCTCAGCGTCGAGCAGTCCCGCGATCGCCGCGTCCAGTTCGCCGGCGTCGGCGCTGTCGACCTGGAGCTCCAGCAACCATCCTTCGCCGTAGGGATCGGAGTTGAGCAGCTGCGGTGTGCTCTCCAGCTCACCGTTGACCGCGGACACCTTGCCCGTGATCGGGGCGTAGAGATCGGACACCGACTTCGTCGATTCCACCTCACCGAACGAGTCGCCGGCACTGAGCTCGGCGCCCACATCGGGCAACTGAACGAACACGACGTCACCCAGCGCCGACTGAGCGAAATCGGTGATCCCGACCCGAACGGTGTCTTCCGCGCTGCGGCGAACCCACTCGTGTTCGGTGGTGTAGTGCAGATCGGACGGGATATCGGTCACGGTGATCCTGTTCTGGTCGGTGTTGGTTCACTTGCCGGGCTGAGCGTATTGGTGCGGTTTTGGTTGTCGCAAGGTGGTCACCTCGATGCGGTCGGCCTGCTGCACCGACATCCGGCCGCCCACCCGCTTGACGCTGTCCTCGGCCCCGCCCGGGATGTTCATGGCCGCGGCCAGCGTGGGCGGATCACCAATCGCCAGAATCGAATACGGCGGCGAGAACGGCTTGCTGTCGATGGTGAGGGCACCCGCCGAGCCGGTGACCCAGGTGTCGACACCGACCCGCACGGACTGCCGGGTGTCGTTGATCTCGACCGCCTCGGCGCCCGCCGCGCGCAGCTCGTTGATGACGTCAAGCATCACTTCGGGTGCGACGCCGGGCCCGGGATCCTCGATCTTCACGGTGACACCCGGACCGGTCGCCCCCACCGCGCCGGCCAGGATGGACAACGCGGCCAGTCTCGCCTGCGCGCTCTCGATCGCGGCCTGGTCGGTGTTGCCCGAGGCCTGCAACGCGTTCAGGGTGTTCTGCAGATCCGCCACCTCGGTGCTCAGCGTCGCCTCGCGCTGCCGCAACGAGTCCAGCAGTACCAACAGGTCCGCGGGACGGGCCGTCTCCAGGGAATCGCCGGATTCGTTCTGCCGCACCTGGGTAACGATCGCTATGCCCAGGACCAGGCACAGCAACACCGCCAGGCTGCCGAACACCAGTCGGGACCTGCCGCCGGTCAGCGCCGCCCGCATACCGGTGCGGCCGCCGTTCGAACGCTTTGCCGGCAGCTCGTGCCGCCCGTGCTGGACGGGCTTTTCGTCCTTCTCGTGGGGGTTCGGCTCAACGTCGGACATCTCGTCACGCTCCGAACAGCCGGCGGCGCAGCGCGGCCGCGTTGCCGAAGATCCGGATTCCCAGCACCACGATGATCGCCGTCGACAGCTGGGTGCCGACGCCCAGTTGGTCGCCGACGTAGACGATCAGTGCCGCGACCAGGACGTTAAACACGAACGAGACAACGAAAACCTTGGGGTCGAAGATCCGCTCCAGGTAGGCGCGCAACCCGCCGAACACCGCGTCGAGCGCGGCGACCACCGCGATCGGCAGATACGGCTGGATGACCTCGGGAACGCTGGGATGAAACACCAGCCCGAGCACGATGCCGATGACGAGCGCGGCAATACCGATCACTTGGGCCCAATCTCTCTGGCGAACTTGATGTCCCGGATCGCTCCGGCCGGCAGAGCCAGGCTGTCGCCGAGGTTCACACTGACGCCTACCCCGTAGGAGGCCTCCAGCAGCCTAAGCCGACGCAACCCGGGACTGCGATCGAAGGTGTCCCGCATCGCCTTCGACGGGCCGACCGCCAGGATGGTGTACGGACTGGTGGTCGGGTTGTTGTCGACCAGGATCGCGCCCCCGGCCTGCCGGATGGTCACGTTGGGCCCGATTCTGGCACCGTCGACCGAAATGGCTTCCGCGCCACTGGCCCACAACGAATTCACGACGAGTTGCAGGTCGCGGTCGAGGATGATCTGCTGACTACCGCTGACCCGTTGCTTGGACGCGTCGGACAGGTTCGGGCCGGCGCCGGGGTCGGTCACGGTCACCGTCAGGCCGGGCCCGGTCACCGGCGTGCTGGCCGCCGCCAGGCTGAGCGCGTCCAAACCGTTCAACAGCCGTTGGCCCTCGGCGTCGTCCGCCAGAGCGAGGCGCTGCACCTGATCGACCTTGGCCGCCAGCGCGCTGCGCTGCTGGGCCAGCCGGGTTGCCGTGGCTTGGGTCAGACGCACATTGGAGGCCAGCAGCTGCTGCGCGGAGCGAACCCCGGGAGCGACCGAGCGGGCCTGGGCGACGGCGGCGGCGAACACGGCCGCCACCAGGGTCGCGGCCAGCGCCTGCCACAGCCACCCGAACGCGCGCTCGCGCCGGCTCTCGGGTTCGGCGCGGCGCTCTCGTTCGGCGGCCGCCGCCGCGTAGCCGGGGTCGAGATGTTCGGACAGCAGCGCGCGCAACAGGGACGGCACCGGAATGCGTTTGGGGCGGGCCGCATCGTGGGTGCTGAAGCCGGCGTTGGGGTCGTAGCCTCCCAGCAGCCGGTCGGGCTCAGCCACGGCTGACCTTCGGCATCCGGCGCATCACCAGGACCATCTGCACGATGTAGAGCACGAACGCCCACAGGTACATGTACAGCCCCCAGATCAGAAACGCCCAGCCACAGGCCAGCACGACGCGGCTCCACAGCGCGTCCCACTGCCCCAGCAGCACCAGCGGGAAACCGGACATCAGCGCGAACGTCGCGGCCTTGCCCACATAGGAGACCGGCAGCGCCGACAGCCCGCGGCTCCACAGCAGCGGCAGGGTGCCGGCCAGCGCCGCGTCGCGGGCCAGCAGCGCCAGCACGAACCACCACGGGGCGATGCCGCTGATCGCGAAGACGATCGGCACGGTCACCATGTAGAGCCGGTCGACGGCCGGATCCAGCAACATGCCCAGCCGCGACTGCTGATTGAGCAGTCGGGCGATCTTGCCGTCCGCCCAGTCCGAGAACCCGCTGAACATCAGGATCGCCACCGCCCAGCTGAGGGTGTGAGTGACCAGCATCAGGTAGACGAAGACCGGGATCAGGCCGAGGCGGACGACGCTCAGCACATTGGGCACCGTCAGGACCCGGTTCTGCGCGAGCACTGGCTCCATGTGCCGTGACATTAGCCCGGAACCCGCTCGACCGTGAAGCTGGCTTCACCGTCGGACACGTGCGTGAAGCCAGCTTCACGCACGGCGGAGGGAGGACTCAGCGGAAGACGCCCGGCAGGCTCAGGGTGGACAGCGTGTCGTCAGACAGCGGGTTGTCATTGACCATGTAGGTCCACGTCGACGTCGGGCGGGCCAGCTTGGACAGGTCCAGACCCGGCTCGTCCTCGAGGATGTTCGCCGTCTCGAACGTCTGCTGCGCCGCCTCGATGGCGTCGGCGGCCAGCGACGCGAATGCGTCCACCGCCATCCGGTGGAATTCGTCGAGCGGGTTCTGGCGCCCGAGCGCGCGCAGGTGGATGCTCTCCCGGATGTCGGCCAGGTAGGCCAGGTGATCGGCCCAGCCGCGGTCGAGGTGATACAGCATGATCAGCCGGCAGATCTTCTCCAGGCGTTCCTCGGAGATCTCCTCGCGCAGTTCCTTGTATCGCTTGGGTGCCAGCTCCTCCAGCTCCTCGCGCGCAGTCGGCGTGCGCAGCAAGGTGTTTCGCCGATCGACGATGATGGCGCGCTGCTGGGCGATGAGCTGGTTGTAGCGCCAGGTATTCGCGTGCACATCGAGCAGCCGGCCCTCGGCGACCCGCTGTGCATGGTCGAGCAGAGTGTTGGTCTTCGGGCTGAGAATGCGGCCGTCCTCGTCGGTTTCAGTGGGCAGCTTGTTGCTGTCGAGATTGGCCGCCACCACGTCGTCTTCCCAGCTCGAGAAGAACACCGACGACCCCGGGTCGCCCTGACGCCCGGCCCGGCCGCGCAGCTGATTGTCCAGACGTTCGGTGTGGTGGCGGCCGGTGCCGACCACATGCAGCCCGCCCAGCTCGGCCACGCGGTCGTGGTCGGACTCGTCGGAGCCGCCCAGGCGGATGTCGGTGCCGCGTCCGGCCATCTGGGTGGATACCGTGACCGAGCCGTAGGTGCCGGCCTCGGCGATCACCTGGGCTTCTTCGGCGTCGTTCTTGGCGTTGAGCAGCACCGCGGGGACATTGCGCCGGGTCAGCCGCTCGTACAGGTCCTCGGATTCGGCGACGTCGCGGGTTCCGACCAGGACGGGCTGCCCGGTCTCGTGTACTTCCGCGATGTGCTCCACGATCGCGTCGTTCTTGGCGGCGGCGGTGATGTAGACGCGGTCGGACTCGTCCTCGCGGATGTTCGGGGTGTTGGGCGGTATCGGCGACACCCCGAGCTTGTAGAACTGGCGCAGCTGCTCGCCGGCGGCCAGCGCGGTGCCGGTCATGCCGCAGACGGTGGTGTAGCGGTTGATCAGCGCCTGCACGGTGATGGTGTCGAGAACCTCGCCGGTCTCGGTGGTCTCGATCCCTTCCTTGGCCTCGACGGCCGCCTGCAGGCCGTCCGGCCAGCGCTGCAGCTGGGCGATGCGACCGCGGGACGAATTGATGAGGTGCACCGCGTCATCGCGCACGATGTAGTGGACGTCGCGCTGCAGCAGCACATGGGCGTGCAAAGCGACGTTGATCTCGGTGAGCGTGGTCCCGACGTGTTCCTCGGAGTACAGGTCGATGCCGCCGAGCGCCTTCTCGAGCTTGCGGGCGCCCATCTCGGTCAGGTGCACGTTGCGGCTGTCGGCGTCGGTGGCGAAGTAGTCGTCGGCGTTCTTGTGGTGGACGAGCTGGCCGACCAGCTTGATGATCTCGAGCCGCGGCGTCTCGCGGTGGGTAGTGCCGGCGAGCACCAGCGGCACCAGGGCCTCGTCCACCAGCACCGAGTCGGCCTCGTCGATCAGCGCGACGTCGGGGTTGGGTGACACCAGGTCGTCGACGTCGGTGACCAGCTGGTCGCGCAGCACGTCGAAGCCGATCTCGTTGACCGACGCGTAGGTGACGTCGCAACCGTAGGCCGTTCTGCGTTCCTCGCTGGTCGACTCGGCGGTGATCCAGCCGACCGTCAGTCCCATCGCCTCGATCAGCGGTCCCATCCACTCCGCGTCCCGGCGGGCCAGATAGTCGTTGATGGTCACCACATGCACGTGCCGCCCCGCCAGCGCGTAGCCGGCCGCGGCGATAGCCCCGGCCAGCGTCTTGCCTTCGCCGGTGGCCATTTCGATCACGTCGCCGGCCAGCATCCGCAGCGCCCCGAGCAACTGCACGTCGAACGGACGCAGGCCGGTGGCACGCTCGCCCGCTTCCCGGGCGATCGCCAGGAACTGCGGGATGTCGGCGGAGTCCGCCAGATCGTCCAGGTTGAGCAGCCCGGCGGCCTTACGCAGCTTCTCGTCGGTGAGGTCGGCGGCTTCCTTCTCGTACTCTTCGGAATCGGTCACCACGGCCATCGAGCGGCTGCGGTTCTTTTCCGTCGTGGCGCCGAGCAGGCGCCAGAAGCGGCTGCTCAGCCGTCCGGGCTGGGAGCGGGTGGTCTTCGGCACAGCCCCACGGTACGCGGTTGGCATCAGGCCAGGTTGGATCGGCGCGGGTAGGCGACGCTCGGGTCGGTGAGCACGTTGACCACGGCGGGCAGCCCGCTGGCGAAAGCGCGTTCCAGGGCCGGGCGCAGCTCCGCGGGCGCCGCCACCAGCTCGCCGTGGCCGCCCAGCACGCGTGCCACCTCGTCGTAGCGGGTTCCCGGGCGCAGCTCGGCCACCACCGAATAGCCGTACAACGCCTCCATCGGGTGCTTCTCCAGCCCCCAGATGCCGTTGTTGCCCACCACCGACACCACCGGCACCCCGTGCCGGACCAGGGTGTCCCACTCCATGCCGCTGAACCCGAACGCGCCGTCACCCTGCAACAGGACCACCTGACGTTCGGGGTGGGCCAGCTTGGCCGCCAGCGCGTAACCGGGGCCCGATCCCAGACACCCGAAGGGACCGCTGTCCAACCAGCAGCCGGGCTGGTAGCTGTCGATCACCCGGCCGGCGTAGGACCCGAAGTCGCCGGCGTCGATCACGACGATGGCGTCGCGGTCCAGCAGCGGAGCCAGTTCGGCGTATACCCGCATCGGGTGCAGTGGGATGCGGTCCTCGGCCAGTTCGGCCCGCTCCAGGTCCCGCGCAGCGGTCTCGGCGGTGCGCAGTCCGTCGATCCACTCCTGGTGCCCAGGCGTGCCCGATCCGGCCAGTGCGGACAGGATCGCGGTCAGGTCGCCGTACAGCTCGGCGGCGACCGGACGCGGATGGGCGCGCCCGGGTCGGGCGCGGTCGACGACGACGAGCTGGGTGTCCGCGCCGAAGACCCCGCCGAAGCCGAGCCGGAAATCCATCGGCACCCCGACGATCAGCGCGACATCGGCTCCGCCCAGGGCCCTCGAACGCGCCCGCGAGAACGCCAGCGGATGGTCGGCGGGCACCACACCGCGGGCCATCCCGTTCATCAGCACCGGGATGCGCAGCTGTTCGGCGAGCCGCAGCAGCGCGGTTTCCCCGTGCCCCCACCACACGTTGGTACCGGCCATGATCACCGGACGCTCGGCTTTGGACAGCAGGTCGACGGCCCGATCCAGCGCGTCGGCGTCAACAGCGGGCGGCTCGGGCAGGTCGCTCAGGGTGCCGGGGCGGCCGTCGTCCTCGGACACGGAGAACACGTGATCCATCGGGAAATCGACGAATCCGACGCCCGACGGGGCCCCGACCGACGCCCGCAGCGCCTCATCGAGGAGCGAGCCGGCGTCCTGCGCCGACTGTGCGGTGGCGGCGAAGCGGGACAGCGGCGCCACGAACGGCACGTGGTCGATCTCCTGCAACGAACCCATCCCCCAGCGACCTGCCGGTGCCCGGCCGCCCAGCACCACCAGCGGCGACTGGTTCTGCTGCGCGGCAGCCATGGCGCTCATGCCGTTGGTGATGCCCGGGCCGGCGGTCAGGGCGGCCACCCCGGGCACCCGGGTCACCTTGGACCAGCCCTCGGCGGCGAATGTCGCCGTCTGCTCGTGGCGGGTGTCGATCAGGCGGACACCCTCGTCGCGGCAACCGTCGTAGATCGAGAACAGATGTCCGCCGGACAGCGTGAAAAGCGTGTCGATGCCGCTCGCCCTGAGCCGGCGGGCGATGAGTCGTCCGGCGTGCACGGTCTGGGCTGGGGCGGCTTCGGTGGTCATATTCGCAGCCTATCCATCCGCTTCGGGTACCTTCGCCGGAGGATTTCTGTTGCTCAGCCGCGCAGAACACCTCGACCGTGAGGAGACAAGGCCGTGGGTCCGAAGCCGTTTACGCCGTCGATCGACTGGTCACACGCGCTCATTGATTCGTTGCGGTGGACCGCCATCGCATGGTCGATCAGTGCCGTCGCCCTCTTGTTCGCGCTCGTGCTGTTCCGGTTCATCACGCCGTGGGGCCGGCAGTTCTGGCGGATCACAGGCGGGTATTTCACCGGTCGCCACAGTGTCCGGGTCTGGCTGATGTTCGGTGTGCTGCTGCTTTCGGTGGTGCTGGCGGTACGGCTGAATGTGTTGTTCAGCTACCAGGGCAACGACATGTACACCGCCCTGCAGAAGGCCTTCCAGGGTGCCGCCGGCGACAATGATGTCGTCAAAAACTCCGGTGTGCATGGCTTTTGGATGTCGATCGGGATTTTCAGCATCATGGCCGTGATCCACGTGGCCCGGGTGATGGCCGATATCTACCTGACCCAGCGGTTCGTCGTCGCCTGGCGCGTCTGGCTGACCGACCACCTCACCGGGGACTGGCTCGCCGGCCGCGCCTACTACCGGGACCTGTTCATCGACGAAACGATCGACAACCCGGACCAACGCATCCAGCAGGACATCGACATCTTCACCGCGGGAACGGGTAACGGGCCGAATCAGCCGGGGACCGGAACGGGAAGCATTCTGCTGTTCGGCGCCGTGCAATCGGTGATTTCAGTCGTCTCGTTCACCGCAATCCTGTGGAACCTGTCCGGCACGCTCACCATCTTCGGGATCGACTTCCCCCGGGTGATGTTCTGGACGGTGATCGTCTACGTGCTCATCGCCACCGTCATCTCGTTCATCATCGGCCGTCCGCTGATCTGGCTGAGCTTCCGCAACGAAAAGCTCAATGCCGCTTTCCGATATGCGTTGGTGCGGGTGCGCGACGCCGCCGAGGCGGTCGGCTTCTACCGCGGCGAGCGGGCCGAACGCACCCAGTTGCGTAAGCGTTTCACCCCCGTCATCGACAACTACCTCAAGTACGTCAACCGCAGCGTCGGCTTCTATGGCTGGAACCTGGCGGTGAGTCAGGCGATCGTGCCGTTGCCGTGGTTGATTCAGGCCCCTCGATTGTTCGCCGGCGCAATCGATTTCGGTGACGTCAGTCAGACGGCGTCGTCATTCGGCAATATCTCGGACTCGTTGTCGTTCTTCCGTAACGCTTACGATTCGTTCGCGTCGTACCGGGCGGCCATCATCCGGCTGCACGGCCTGGTCGAAGCCAACGAGCAAGGGCGGGCACTGCCGTCGGTGTTGGCCCTGCCGAGCACCGACGGGTCGGTGCAGATCGACAACGTCGAGGTGCGCAAGCCCGATGGCGACCGGTTGATCGACCCGTTGGATGTGCGTCTGGAGACCGGCGACTCGCTGGTGATCACCGGCCGCTCCGGATCGGGCAAGACCACCCTGCTGCGCAGCCTCGCCGAGTTGTGGCCGTTCGCCACCGGCACCCTGCACCGCCCCGGCGGCGACAACGAGACGATGTTCCTGTCCCAGTTGCCCTATGTGCCGCTGGGTGATCTGCGTTCGGTGGTGTGCTACCCGCTGTCGACCGAGGATGTCTCCGAGGCGGAACTGCACGACGTGTTGACCAAGGTCGCTCTGGCTCCGCTGATCGCGCGTCTCGATGAGGATCAGGACTGGGCCAAGGTGCTCTCGCCGGGTGAGCAGCAGCGGGTTGCGTTCGCCCGGATTCTGCTCACCAAACCCAAGGCCGTCTTCCTCGACGAGGCCACCTCGGCGCTGGACCCGGGCCTGGAGTTCGCGCTGTACAAGCTGGTGCGTACCGAGCTTCCGGACACCATCCTGATCAGCGTGAGCCACCGCCCCACCGTCGAGCAACACCACAAGCGGCACCTGGAACTGCTCGGCGAAGCGCAGTGGCGGCTGGGGCCGGTCGAAACCAAGGCGGCCCCCTCGGAAGTCACCTAGTCGGCGTCTGACAAAGCTCGGTGCTCCGTCAACTCTTGAGCGAGCATCACGATGATGCCACTGGGACCGCGGACGTAACTGAGCTTGTAGGTGTTTTCATAGGTCGCCACGCCGCGCAGCGGATGGCATCCGTGCCTCGCTGCGATCTCCAGAGCCCGGTCGATGTCGTCGACTGAAAACGCGACGCGGTGCATACCAATCTCGTTGGGAAGGGTGGGTTCAGACTCGATCGCTGCCGGGTGGATGTACTCGAAGAGCTCAAGTCGGCCGTGACCGTCCGGGGTCTCGAGCATCGCGATGTTGGCGTGGTTGCCATCGAGGCCGACGGCGGTCTCGGTCCACTCACCGCTGACCGTGTCACGGCCCACGACCGTGAGACCGAGATCGGTGAAAAAGGAGATCGTCGCTTCGAGGTCGCGAACGGCGATGCCGACGTTTTCAAGTTTGATGGCCACGTGCTGCACGTTACGACGATGGCCTGCCGCCCGCCGGGCCGCGTGCGCTCCGGCTGGGTCTGACGGCGCCTACGCGCCCGCCGCCCGCCGGGCCGCGTGCGCTCCGGCGCGGCGCCCGAAGAAGGACCCCTCCCCCAGCTGCGTTCCACTGGCATAACCCTTGCCGTCCTGAGCGATGTTGGAGGCACAGGCTCCGGCCGCATAGAGCCCGGGGATCACACTGCCGTCAGCCCGCCGCACCTCACCGTCGACGGTGACCGTCAGGCCGCCCATGGTGAATCCGGAGTACATCGCCCGCCCGAGCGACAGATCGAACACCGCCCAGGGGCTTTTATCTTGCGGGGCAAGGTATTCAGGCTGCTTGTGGAAGTCCGGGTCCGCACCCTTCGCGGCGGATTCGTTGTAGCGCTGCAGCGTTTGCGCGAGGTTGCCCGTGGGGATGCCGAGTGCGGTCTCTATTTCGGCGACTGTCTCGTACCCGTCCAGAAACTTGATCAGCGGCAACTCGGGCATCTTCATGTGCGTCTCGTCGACAATCAGATACGCGGTCTGCTCGGGCTGCTCGAGCACGAACGCCGAGGTGCGCGAGTGATAGGAGTCCTCGGCGACGAAGCGTTTGCCTTCCTTGTTGACGATGAGACCGGTCAGCAGGATCTCCGGCGGATAGGCCGCCGCCGTGATGAACAGCTCGTCCATGTTCTTGGTGACGCCGCCCGCCGACACACCGAGCCGGATGCCGAGTCCGTCGTCGTGGGGGTTGCCCAGGATGTAGGGCGCAACCAGACCATGGTGTTTAGTGCGCCGCGGCTGACCGAGCGCCGGCGTGTGCTCGGCGACCATCTCGGGGTTCATCGCGAAACCGCCGGCGGCGATGACGACAGCCTTCGCTCGCACGGATCCGGTCTCGGAGAACCGCTTCCAGCTCGCGCCGACGACTGCGCCGTCGCCGTCGACGATGAGGTTGGTCACCCCGGTTTCGTACTGGACCTGCACGCCGAGTTCGTCGGCGCGCTTGACGAGCAGGTCGATGACCATTGCGGCACCGCCCAATTCGCCGGGCACCGGCACGGAATGCCCACGCGGCGCCGGCTTGGCCTGTTCGCAGTACGGCCACACTTTCTCGTTGCCGGTATAGCTGAGCCCCTCGGTGCCCGGCGGCACCACAACCTTGCCGGGGTAGTAACTGCGCTCGAACTGAAAGCCAAGTGCCTCAAGCCAATTGAAGTGCTCGACACTGTCGTCGCAATAGCTGCGGATCTTGTCGAGTTCAGGCTCGCGGGACACCGCGACCAGGTACTTGTACATCTCCTCGGGCGAGTCGTCCTGATTGGTCGCCTGTTGTACGGCAGTGCCGCCACCCAGGTAGAAGTGCCCCCCGGCCATGGAGGTGGTGCCCCCCGCGGCCGCGGCGCGTTCCAGAATTAGCACCCGGGCACCCGCGGCGGCGGCGCTGACCGCTGCGCACCCGCCGGCGATGCCGAAGCCGATCACGAGCACGTCGACCTCATCCGACCAGGACTCGACCGTGTCCGCGCTGACCGTCGTTGGAATGTCGGTGCTCACCGCTGCTCCTGTTTTATGTAGTCGTAGAACGCTTTGATCTCGGGCGAGAGGTACGCGATCTCCACAAACGGGACCCCCGCTTGCGGCGCGCTGACATAAGCGAAGTGGATGCCACCGGGCATCACGCCCTGCTGCACCACCTCGGCGTCGTGACGGGCCGCGTCGGCCAGTGCGGCATCGAAGGCCTCAAGCGATTCGGCCTCCATGCAGATGTGATGCAGACCCGGGCCGTGGTCGCGCAGAAACTCACTATAGATATTCTCCCCGCGGACCGGAGCGATCAGCTCCAGCTGCATATCCCCGAGGTAGCTCAGCGAGATGCCGGCGACGAAATCGGCCGGCTCGCCCCGCAGCCGGCAGGTGTCCGGCGAGAAGTGGACATCGGGTATCCGCACCCACTTGCGGGCACCTAAAAGCCCGGTGAGGGCCGTTTCTGTGGCATCGAGGTCCGGCGTCACCCAGGCGATCTGGATCGGTGACGCAGCGAGAAAGTTCATCGTCTCGCAGACTAGCGCAGCCCGAGGTCAGCTGAAAGAACGGGGAAAGACTTTGCCGTGGCCGTCTGTGCCCGGTCCCAAGCGGCTGGCTGAACGTGTTCTAATTCGGCTGGCCGAACAGGCCGATCAGCAACCGGACCTGGGTGTCGAACACGCTCCTGGGGTCGGTCACGGTATCGGCACCGTACTGCTCGAAGACCTCCATGCTGATCGCACCCAACACGCCGGCCCACAGCAGAAAACACCTGGCCATCACGCGATCATCGCCCGGAAAGCCGAACTCGTGCCGAATGCGTTCGAAGTCCGACGACATCGGTTGCGGCGCGGCATCACTGGTGAGCATGATGTCGCCGGTGGTGATGCCCGCCGCGATCGCGTCGAACAGATCCGCCACCACGCGGGTGCCCACTCCCACGGTGCGCTCCGGCGGCGCGTGATACCCGGGCACCGGGCTGCCGTACAGCAATGCCCATCTCGCCGGGTGCGCGACCGCCCAGGCTCGCACCGCGTGCGTGATGGCCAGCACGTCCTCGCTCCACGAATCGCTCTGGGTGCTTTCGCGGGCCTGGCGCACCGCCTCGGCGAGGTCGGAATACGCATCGACCAGCAGCAACGTCAACAGCTCGTCCCGGTTGGCGACGTAGCGGTACACCGCCGAGGAAACCATGCCCAGTTCGCGGGCGATGGCCCGCAGCGACAATCCGGCCGCGCCGTGCTCCAGCAGATGGCGGCGCCCGACTTCGACGATGTTCGCCTCGATCTGTTCCCGCGACTCCTGGCGCTTGCCCACGGCGTCAAGTGTGGCAGGACCGAGATCACCGCTCTTGCTTTTCGGTCACGGTTGTGACACGGTAATCGACAAGTGAGAGCACTGCTCTCGTTTGTGCCTGGGAGGCAGTGATGACCACGCAGTATCAGCAACCACATCGCGTCGCGCAGTACGCGAACACGGTCATCCGCTGGCTCGCGGAATCCGGCGTCAGCATCGCCGGCACCCGGGCGCTGCGGGTGCGTGGGCGCAAGACCGGCCAACCGCGCAGCGTGGTGGTCAACGTGCTGGTCGCCGACGGCGCTGAGTACCTCGTCTCACCCCGCGGCAATACCCAGTGGGCCCGCAACGTCAGGGCCGCGGGGGTGGTCGAGACCGGCCCGCGCTGGCGGCGTCGGCGCGCCACCGTCACCGAGGTTGCCGACGACGACAAACCCGAGATTCTTCGCAGTTATCTGCAGCGGTGGTTTTGGCAGGTGAAGGACTACGTCGGCGGCGTGACGCCACAATCCGGCACCGAGGAGTTGCGCGCTGCCGGGACCCGGATCCCGGTGTTCGCGCTGGCGACTACGGATTGAAACCGGTGTCCTCGCGGACCTGCTGGGAGACCGACGCCCAGAGGACCGCCGCGGGCAGGGTGCCCCACACGCTGTTGAAGATTCCCACGATTTGGCCGGATCCATCGCCCGCGAGGTAGATCGGTCCGCCGGAGTCACCCTGCTGGGTCTGCACTCCGTTGGTCATGGTGAACCAGCCGTTGTTGACGCTTTCCACCGTCCCGCAGGTCTCGCCGGTGATGATGCCGAAGTGGCAGACCGCCTGACCCGGACTCACCGTGCCCGGCCCGGACCGCAGCTGGCGGCCACCCGGCAGCGCGTTGCTCACCGTCACGTTGTCCGCCAGGGCAATCGCCTCGTAGTCGGCGATCTGCTGGTCGGTGGCTACCGTCGAACCGGTCGGCGTGTTGTCGCGGAAGGTCGTCATATGCCCGATGACGTTGTTGGCCTGGTCGGTGACGGCGCCGCCCCCGCGGCAGTGCCCGGCCGTGTACGCCGTGTGCATGCGGACATCGACGAATCCCAGGGTGCAGACCCGATTGTCCTGGTGGATCTCCATCCCGGGATACACGACCGTGGGGTCTGCGCTGGCGGTTGCCGGCGCGAGCGCCGACACCGACGCCACGAGCATCAGGGATGCGGTTACTGAACGCAACACCGTGCGGCGCACCATCGGACTCCGATCATCTCGGGCCGACACAGTGCCGACCTCCCCTATCGAGGTTACGGATTGATAACCCCGTATAGGTCATCGCCCGGGAATCGCGCTGCGTTACCGCGATGTGGCAAGTGGCGCGCTTTTGTGGGTCTGGTCGGCCGTGCGGGGCGCCCACCCCGGGGGCCCGAAGACGTAGCCGAACCGGTCGCGCAGCCGGGTCGCCGCGCGGACGTCGCGCGCAATGGCCACGTATTCGTGCGTCTGCAGCTTCCAGATGTTGAACGTGTCGACCTGCTTGGTCAAGCCGTAGTGCGGCCGGAACGTCTCCTTCTGGAAGCTGCCGAACAGGCGGTCGAAAAGGATGAAGATGCCGCCGTAGTTCTTGTCCAGGTACTCCGGGTCCATGCCGTGATGCACGCGGTGGTGGGACGGGGTGTTGAAGATGAACTCAAACCAACGCGGCAGCTTGTCGATGCGCTCGGTGTGCACCCAGAACTGGTAGATGAGGTTCAGCGACCAGCTGAAGAAGATCAGCCACGGCGGGAGCCCGAGCAGCGGCAGGGGCAACCACATCAGGATCTCGCCGCTGTTGTTCCACTTTTGCCGCAGCGCGGTGGCGAAGTTGAAGTATTGGCTTGAGTGGTGCGCCTGGTGGGTAGCCCAGATGAGCCGGATGCGGTGGGCGACGCGGTGGTAGGCGTAGTACAGCAGGTCTACGCCGACGATTGCGGCGACCCAGGTGTACCACTTGGTCGCAGGGAGGTGCCACGGGGCGAGGTAGGCATAGATTCCGGCATACCCGAACAGCGCCAAGGTCTTCCAGGCGGCAGTCGTGGCAATCGACACCAGACCCATCGAGATGCTCGCCATGGAGTCGCGGGTCAGGTATGCCCCCGACGACGGCCTGTCCTTCGACGGGTTCTTGGCAGCAGCGGCATCAAGCTTCTCCAGCTTGCGGGCCGCCGTCCACTCCAGGGTCAACAGCAAGAGGAAGAACGGTATGGCAAACAGCACCGGGTCCCGCATTTCCGGGGGCAGCCCCGTGAAAAAGCCCGCTATAGCACTCACGGCAGCCAGATTACTGTCATCGCGGTCGGAACGTACCGGGTTCTCGCACGGTAGGCACCAGTGAGAACTCTGACGCGCCCGGTGCACAAACCGCACGTGACCCAGCGTCTGCTCCGCGCGTCCGGCATGCGCAACCGGATGTTCCCGCCGGCGAAGCTGGCGAGCTGGGCCGCCAACCCCCGTCCGCCCTACTGCGGGATGCCGTCCAAGCTGGTCCAGAAGAAGGTCGAGGTCGTTCGCGAGGACCTCAACGGCCGTCCGGTCTACCAGGTCACCCCACGTCACAGTGACGTCCGCGACCACACGGGTCACCTGATCTACCTGCACGGCGGCGCCTATGTGCTGGATCTGCTGCCCCATTTTCACTGGCCGGCCATTGCCCGGCTGGCGACCATGTTGAACCGCACCATCACGGTGCCGATCTACCCGATCGCGCCCGAAAGCAACTATCGGCAGGTGTTTCCGTTCCTGCTGCAGCTCTACCGAAGCATTTTGGAGACGCGTGAACCGGATTCCGTGGCCTTCATGGGAGATTCGGCCGGGGGCGGGATGGCCTTCGCGCTGTGTCACGCCGTGCGGGACGCGGGCCTGCCGAAGCCCACGGATGCTGTGCTGCTCTCGCCCTGGATGCATCTGGGGCTGCCGGACCCGGATGTGCCCAACGTCGCCAAAATCGACCCTTTCCTCAACCTCGACGATCTGCGTGCGGCCGGAATTCGCTACGCCGGCGGCGATCCGCTGGACACTCCCCTGCTCAGCCCCAGCGTGGGACCGCTGGACGGGCTGCCGAGATTGACCGTGTTCACCGGGACCCATGATGTACTCAACCCCGACGCTCGCGCTTTTCGCCGGCGTGCGACGTCCGAAGGCCTGGACATCGGCTGGTACGAACTCGAGGGAGGCATGCACACGTGGATGCTCCTCCCCGGCCACAAGGCCAAGGCGACGCTGGGCCAGATCCGCAACGTGCTGGCGGGTCAACCCGGGTCCTGATCATCGGTTCCGGTTTTGCCGGACTGTGGGCGGCGCTGGGTGCGGCGCGCCGTCTCGACGAACTCACGGTCCCCCCGGGGAGCGTGGAGGTCACGGTGCTCAGCGCCCAACCGTTCCACGACATCCGGGTGCGTAACTACGAGGACGACCTGAGCGCCTGCCGCATCCCGCTCGCCGAGTTGCTCGACCCCGTCGGCGTCGCGCACGTCACCGCCGAGGTGACGCACATCGACACCGATGCCCGCACCGTCACCACCTCGGCCGGTACGACGTACGGATACGACCGGTTGGTGCTCGCGGCGGGCAGCAGGGTGAACAAACCCGACCTGCCGGGGCTGCGCGAATTCGCTTTCGACGTCGACACCTACGACGGTGCCGAGCGCCTGCGGCACCATCTGGAAGCGTTGCCCGCTGGGCCGGCGACGGCCACCGTTGTGGTGGTCGGGGCTGGGCTGACCGGGATCGAGACAGCCTGCGAGCTGCCGCACCGGCTGCGCGAACTGGGGCTGACTCCGCGCGTGGTGCTGGTCGACCACAACCCGCTGGTCGGTTCGGACATGGGCGCTTCGGCGCGGCCGGTGATCGAGAAAGCCTTGGCGGACAACGGCGTTGAGTGTCGCACTGGTGTCGGCGTGACGGCCGTGGGGCCGGCCGGTGTGTCGCTTACCTCGGGCGAGCAGCTGGACACCGCCACCGTGGTCTGGTGTGCCGGAATGCGGGCCAATGCGCTGACCGGCCAGTTGCCGGTGACCCGCGACCGATTGGGGCGCGTTGCGGTCGACGACTACCTACGGGTGATCGGGGTCCCTGCGATGTTCGCCGCCGGCGATGTGGCCGCGGCCCGCATGGACGACGAGCACCTGTCTGTCATGTCGTGTCAGCACGGCCGGCCGATGGGACGGTACGCGGGATACAACGTCATCAGCGAGCTGTTCGGCGAGCCGATGCTCGCGCTGCGAATCCCTTGGTATGTCACGGTTCTCGACCTCGGTCCGGCGGGTGCGGTGTACACCGAAGGGTGGGATCGCCTCGTGGTGGCTCAGGGCGATCAGGCCAAGGCCACCAAACACACGATCAACACCAAGCGGATCTATCCACCCCTGACCGCCAGCCGCGCGGACCTGCTCGCCGCCGCCGCGCCGGAGCTGCAGGCGCGACCCTGATATCAGTCGGGTTGGGCGGTGGGCAGCATCGGGCTGTTCTGCTCGCCGGCGTACCAGTGCACCGCATAGATGCCCGGTTGCAGCGACAACTCGGCCACCAGCCGTTCCAGTTTGGCCGCGGAATGACCGCCCAGCAGCACATGCGCGGTCAGCGCGGCATTGTCGTCGGACTGTCCGGTGTGGATACCGCGCAGGATGATGTCATTGCTGCGAGTGTGCTGGACGATCTGGGCCCGGGCATACTGCGCCGACTTGGGCCGGCAGACCACCTGGACCTGGAACGGTTCGAGGCCCTCGTCGTCGTCGCCGGTGTCGTCGTGGTCGATGAGCCGACCCAACGGGCGTCCGAACAGGTGGATGACGATCACCGTGCCGGTGGCGATCAAGGCGAACACCAGGTGTCCGGAGGCCGCCAGCACGCCGACGGCGGCCGAGCACCACAGGGTGGCCGCCGTGTTGAGCCCGCGGACGTTGGCGCCCTGGCGCAGGATGACACCGCCGCCCAGAAATCCGATGCCGGAGACGACGTACGACGCGACCCGGGTGGGGCTGCTGTCCTCGGTCGCGGCGGCGTAAAGCACGAACAGCGTGGCACCGGCCGCCACGAGCGCGTTGGTGCGCAAACCCGCCATGCGGGCCCGCCACTGGCGCTCCAATCCGATCAGGGCGCCGCACCCCACGCCGACGGCCAGGCGGAGCGCGAAGTCGGCAGTGGTCAACGTCTGCACGGCGCAACTCCTTTCCTCGAACCGCAAGGCAACCAGAATCGGGTTAACGCTCGGTGTCGGCCGGGCAAACCGGCTTGTCGCTAGAAGTAGCCGCCCTCGGGTTGGCCCAGGTGCTCGGGGCAGTAGGTGTTCGACGCGATGGCCGTGAACAGTGCCGCACCGTCCAGGGTCAGCCCGGGATTCTGGTTGCGCACGTCGGTCAGGACCTGCAGACCGGTCTCACCGTTGCGCATCAACCCGCACACGGCCTGCGCCGACGTGATCGCCCGGCTGGTGTCGGGCACCGTGATGCCGGCCTTGGCGAGTGCGGCCAGGAAGGCGGCGTCGTCCCCCGCGGGGTCGCCGTGGGCGGGTGCGGCAAAACCTAGTGCCGCGGCCGCGGCAGCGGCGGCGAGGACCGCTGACAACAGCCTCATCAGCCGCCCTGCCCCGACTCGGGCAACATGATCTTGGGCTTGTCACTGTTGGAGACGTGCACGGCATGGATGCCGGGTTTCTTCGACAGTTTCTCGAGGAGCCCGTCGAGCCCGGCCTTGTCGACGTTCCAGTGTTGCACCGCGTCGGGCTCCTGCTGCAGCTTGGCGATGACCTTGTCCAGTTTCACCGGTTCCACCGGGCCCTCGCCGCCGTTGGCGCGGGCCCGGGCACCGCTTCCGCTGTAGACCTGTGCCCCGACCGTGCCCGCGGCACCACCGGTCAGACTGCCCAGCGCCGCCTGGTTGACGAGGTCGGCCGGAAGCGCGGCCGCGGGCGCCGCGGCCATGCTGGTGGCGGGCAGCGCGGTGGAGACCATCCGGATCGCCGGGGTGGCCGAGGCCCAGCTGGGCGGCACCGACAGCTTGCCCACCACGTTGGCGCCACCCACGCTCGCCGACGTCGCGCCGGCCGATGTCGCGCTGCTCAGGCCGGCGGAAGTCGGAGCCATCCCTAGCCCCGCTCCCAGTGCCGACTTCGGGATGTCCTCGAGCGGCGGCTTCCAGAACAGCTTGAACTCGGTCATGCCCAGGTTGGGACCGCTCATGGAGTCGTTGGCCACCGTGCTGAACCGGCCGATGTCGGCCAGGATTCCGAAGCTGTTCTCCCACGTGGAGGCGGCCAACGGGGTTCCGGTGAGGGCGTTCAGCAGCTGGCCCATGGCCTGGATGTACGCGGTGCCGCCGCTGCCGAGAGCCTCGAAGACCTGCAGGACGATGTCGAACGGGAAGATCGGCGCCGCCGTCGGAGCGGCCGTGGCCGCCGCGGTTGCCGCCGCCGTGCCCGCGGCCAGGGCACTGGACTGTCCGACCGCCGCTTGCTGGCTGCTCAGACCGGCCGCGTTGGTGACCTGCGGTGGGTCGGTGTAGGGAGTCAGCCTGGCGGCGACCGCTGACGAACTGGCGTAGTCGAACATCGCCGCAGAGTCCTGGGCCCACATCTCGGCGTACTGGGCCTCGAGGGCTGCGATCGCGCCGGTGTTCTGCCCGAAGATGTTCGTGGCCACCAGCAACGCCAACTGGGCGCGGTTGATCGCGATCTGCGTGGGTGGCACCACAGCGGCGAACGCCGCCTCGTAGGCGCTCACGGCCGCTTTCGCCTGATCGGCGGCGGCTTTGGCCTGGGCCGCGGTAGCTGACATCCAGGTCACGTACGGTGCCGCGGCCGCGGCCATCGCGGCGGCCGAGGGACCGGTCCACGATTCGTTGGCCAATCCGTCGACGATCAGGCCGTATGCGGATGCGGTGGCCTGCAGTTCGGCCGCCAGGGTGTCCCAGGCCGTGGCGGCCGCAATCATCGGACCGGCACCCGGGCCGGCGTACATCAGGCCGGAGGTGATCTCCGGCGGTCGCACCGCGAAGCTCATGACCCGGGCCTTTCCGCTACAGACATCATCGGTCAGTCCGCCGGTATCACGATGATTGTCGCCGTGGCAGCAACGTCTTCGGCGGCCGCCGCACCTCCCGACGCCCCGGCGGTGCCGTTGCTGACGGTGCGCACGGTGGCCCCGGCCAGCGCGCGTCCGGCCAGGCTCGCCATGGCCATCTCTCCGAACACGCCACCCTCGGCCGCCGCGGGCGCCGCCGCCAGTGCCTCGGGGGTGGCGGCGGGCAGCACCGATGCCATGGTCCTCATCACGGGAGCGGCCGTGACCCAGCCCTGTGGCACCGACAGCGATCCGACCAGGGTGGAGTGCCCCATCGACCCGGCCACCCCGCCGGCGGGCCCGACCGAGGCCACGTATCCCCCGCGTAGTGGCGACAGGCCGGCCAGCGGCTTTCCGCCGGTGCTCAGCAAAGAGGCGACACCCGGGGCGTTCTGCGACAGGCCGAGGATCTGCAGGGCGAAGAGCCACCAGCCGCCGCCCAGGACGATGCCGGCGATCGGGCTGTAGGCGCCGGTGATGGCAGCGAAGAAGGGGCGGACCGCCACGACAAAGGGGTTGATGGCGTCGATGACCGAGGACACCGGTGTCGCAGCCGCGGGTGCCGCAGCCGCCGGGCCCACCGTCTGCAGCGCGTTCGGGACGACGGTCATGAGCTGGGCCAGCTGGGATTGTATTTCGGTAGCGCCGACAGCCTCAGCGGTTGCGGCACTCTGTCTGGCCATCCCAGCCGGATCGGTGGTCTCCGGAGGCTCGGTGAACGGCGTCAGCTCCGTCGCGGCGGCCGACGATGCCGCGTATGCATACATTGCGGCGGCGTCCTGAGCCCACATCTCCACGTACTGCGCCTCGGTGGCAGCGATCGCGGCCGTGTTCTGACCGAGCAGGTTGGTGGCGATCAACGCCATCAGCAGGCTGCGGTTGGCTTCGATGACGGGCGGCGGCACGGTCGCCGCGAACGCGCCTTCGTATGCCGCCGCGGCGAGTTTGGCCTGTGCTGCGATCTGCTCGGCCTGAGTGCCCGTTGCGTTGAGCCACGCGACGAACGGCGCCGCCGCCGACAGCATTGACGCCGCCGCCGGGCCGTGCCACGACCCGACGGTCAAGCCCTGGATCGTCGAACCGTAGGAGGTCGCGGTGGTGTGCATCTCGGCCGCCAGCGCATCCCACGCCGCTGCGGCAGCCAGCATCGGCCCAGATCCCGCCCCCATGTACATGCGTCCCGAGTTGATTTCCGGCGGCAACGCCCCGAAGTCCATCTATTCCCTCCGGTCCCCATTGTGGGCGCCATGGTAATCGCCGGGGTGCCGTTGTGCGGGGAGGTCCGGCGGATCTCATATGAAGTCCACCAGATGCCCCAATGACACTCCGCGCAATTCCACGTATTTGCGGGTTTGGGTACCGGTTATGTGAAAGTCGAGTGAGTTTCTGTCAGCTCTTCGAGAGGTGTTGGGGGCAGTAGAACTTCGAAGAGATGACGGCGAACTCGGCCGCGGCATCCAGATTGAACGCCGGGTTGTGGGTCTGCACATCATGGACGAGCTCAAGACCCGACTCGCCGTTGTTCAGGCAGGTGCACACCGCCTTGGCGGACCGCACGGCCTGGGCCGGCGAGTTGTAGCCGATATCGGCCGTGTGCAGGGCCGCGAGGAACCCTGCGTCGTCCCCACCGCCATCGTCTGAGGGGTCGGCGTACGCCGGGACGGCGAAGCCGATTGTGGCACTCACGCCGATCAGCGCGAGAAGCAATTTCATGTCATAACCCTTTCTTGCTCGGGGGGTCGTGCTATCCCAATTGCGCATCCGAAGGCACCACCGCCTTATCGCCCTTCGACAGGTGCACCGCGTGGATGCCTGGTTTCTTGGCCAGTTGTTCCAGCAGGCTGTCGAGACCTTCCTGATCGACCGTGTGGTGCTGAACGCTGTCCGGCCGTTCCGATATCTGGGCGACCATCCGTTTGAGCATTTCCGGTGATTTGAGGTCGTTGAGGTCCTTGACGGGTGTGAGGCGGCTGCGCGTGCCCGTCCGTCCCGACGGTGCGGGCACCCCGGCGCCCAGGGCGGCGCCCGTCATACCCGCCAGCGACATCGAGCTGAGCAACCCGCCCTGACCGAGTTCGGCGGCCGGGACGGCTTCGGGCCCGGCCGCGGAGAGCGCGGCGGCGACGGTGCGGATGGCCGGGGTGTTCGCGGCCCAACTCGGGGGCACCGTCAACGCACCGACCAGGGTGCCCCGTCCGAAGTTGGCGGCCGGCGCCGAGGTGGCACCGGTCAGCCAGCCTCGACCCCAGTGCGGTGCTGCCAGCCCGCCACCCAGCGCGTCCTTCGGCAGCTCGCTCAAAGCTGCCGCCGAGTGCGGACCGAATTTCAGGAACTGCGATACGGGGAAGTTGATCAGCAGGCCGATGTCGTTGAACTGGGTGGTGAAGCCCAGCGGCACCTTGAGAGCGGAATACAGCGTCGTGTAGGTCGACGCCCCGGCCGGCCCGAACATGCCGTTCAGCAGACCGTTGATGGTGGCGGTGTAGTCGGTGCTCAGGTTCGCCAGCGTCTGCAGTAAGCCCGACACCGGGTCGCCGGCCGCCAGGATCGATTGCGCGACAGTGCCGCCCGATGTACCTGCCGACTGCGCGGCCGCGGCGGCCTGGTTGACCAGACCGCCCGCGTTGACGACCTGCGGCGGCTCGGTGAACGGGGTGACGCGGCTGGCGGCGGCCGACGAACCGGCGTAGTTGTCCATCGCGAGCGCGTCCTGCGCCCAGAACTCGCCATACTGGGCCTCCGTGGCAGCGATGGCCGCGGTGTTCTGCCCGAACAGGTTGGTGGCCATCAGCGCCGCCAACTGGGCACGGTTGGCCGCGATCTCCTCCGGCGGCACATGCGCGGCGAAAGCCGTCTCGTAGGCGGCTGCCGCCGCCGTCGCCTGGTTCGCCGTTTGCGCGGCCTGTGCTGCGGTGGCGCTCACCCACGTCACGTACGGTGTCGCCGCCGCAGCCATCGCCGCCGACGACGGCCCTACCCACGGTCCGCTGGTCAGGCTGGAGACCACCCCGGTCAAAGACGCTGCGGTGGACTGCAGTTCAGCGGCGACGCCGTTCCAGGCCGCTGCCGCCGCCAACATCGGTCCCGCGCCCGGACCGCTGTACATCCGGCCGGAATTGATCTCCGGCGGAAAGGCTGCATAAAACATGTCGGTCTACCCCCTGCCCCGTGGACACATCTGAATCGTTTGTGCCGGACTGTGATTCGCCGTTGCTGTCACGGTCTCATTCCTCCAGTGCCGGGAGGACGAAGATCATCGCCGCGGCGGGGTCGGCTTCGGCGACCACGCCACCCAGTGATGCGGCCGTCGCGCCACCGCTTCCGGAGCTTGCCGTGGTGGCAGCCAGAGCGCGTCCTGCCAGGCTGGACAGGGCCATCTGACTGAAGACGCCGGACTCCCCCGTCAGGGTGGCCGCCGGCGCGGCCGCCAGATTGGCCGACAGCGTCGCGGCGACCGTTCTGATGGCCGGCGCGGCGGTGGTCCACCCCTGCGGCACCGACAAGCTCCCTACCAGTGCCGCGCGTCCCATTGCACCGGAGGCCCCGACCGGGCCGGCACCGGTGAGGTGCGGTGGAATCGACTGGGCGATGGGCGCAAGTGCGCCGGTGATGGGCTGCGACGGCGCGAAGAAGGATGCCAGGCCCTGCCCGTTCTGACCATAGGCGTAGACCTGCCCGAACGACAGGAACGGACCGCCGGGGATGGAACTCAGACCCTGCAGCGAGAACGGCCCGGTGAGGGTTCCCATGATGGTGTTCCAGTTCGCCAGGTTCGTCGAGAGCCAGGGCGGCAGCGACGCGGTGGCTATCTGCGGCACGGCAAGCCCCTGCAGCAACGACGTCGAGCCCGTTGACGGTGCGGCGCCGACCGTTGTCGCGAGGTTCTGCAGCGCCGTCGGCACGGAAGTGACCAGCTGGGACAGCTTCGCCGCCACATCGGAGCCCGTCGATGCGCCGGTGGCCTGGGTGACAGCGGCCGCCTGCAGAGCCGGTCCCGAGGTGCTGGTGGTTTGTGGGGGTTCGGTGAAAGGTGTCAATTGGGTTGCCGCCGAGGATGATCCGGCGTATCCGTACATGGCGACGGCGTCCTGAGCCCACATCTCCAGATACTGCGCCTCAGTGGCGGCGATGGCGGGAGTGTTCTGCCCGAAGATATTGGTGGCGATCAGCGACAGCAGCAGTGCGCGGTTCGCCGCGATGACCGGTGGCGGAACCGTTGCGGCAAAGGCGGTTTCGTACGCTCCGACCGCAATCTTTGCCTGCGCCGCCGCTTGATCGGCCTGGGCGGCGGTGGCGGAGATCCAGGACACGTAGGGGCCTGCCGCGGCCGCCATCGCGATGGCCGTCGGTCCTTGCCAGGTACCGGCGGTCAGGTTTTCGATCGCGGCCGCGTATGAGGCTGCGGTGGAATGTAATTCGGCTCCCAGAGCGTCCCAGGCCGCGGCTGCGGCCAGCATCGGGCCCGGGCCGGGCCCGGTATACATGCGACCGGAGTTGATCTCGGGTGGCAGTGCCCCGTAATCCATAGGTGTTACCTCTTCATCCCCTCGATGACTGCCCGGGCAGAGCCACGGCGGCGGTCATTCACTCCCTGATTAAAAGGCTCGGTAAGCGCGGAGCGCTTGGCTGATACAGGCCCCCCGTCTGATTCGAACACCATCGTCAATGGAACTTATTGTCGGCGCGTTCCCGTACTGTAATCGCAAGGTAAACAAGAACTCTCACTGGTCAGAGATGGCGTGTGATATTGGAATACAGCTATGTGTGTAGGCATGGTTTACCCAGCTCAAAGGGTTACTTAAATTTCGCAGCAAAATGCTATTTAGGTGCTTAGCACTGCCAAAAATAGTCTGAATTCATGATTCATGGACTACCCGATAAATGTGGCGAGTGGGTCGTCAGAATAGCGACCGAGTGTGGTGATAACGGCGCGAATATCTCGCGCTCAAGTCGAGGTGGTCATCCGAACCGTTTTCGTCTGCGGAACGTGTCATGGGCCGGTTGCGGTCTGGGTCGACCCGAATCGGTCGAGCGCGCCCGGTCGCCGTCGACCTTCGCGTGAGGGAGGATGTCGCCTGGTGCCCGCCCAGCCGTCATGAGATGTTCTCCTAGCATTAGGAATCAACCTACGTAAGACGTTAGGGAACGGGAGCCAAGAACACCTGTATCGTGACTGCACCTTTCCTGACGATTTCCTGAAAGGGCATTTCGCGCAGGTCAATACGTCTTTCGTCACCCGGCGGCGGGTGGTCGCGCGACGACGGTGGGGCGGAAGCCGTACTGCGGGACGGCCCGGCCGTAAGGTTGTCCGGCGACGTTGCCCATTGGAACGCCCGGCATTCCGGGCGCTCCCGCCGGCGGTGGCGCCACCATGGGCGTGCCGCCCAGCGCGGAGTGCAGCGGGCCGGTCAGCGGAGTGGCCGCCGTCCAGGCCGGTGGCACCGAAAGTTTGCCGACGCCAGCCGCATTGCCCGCACCGGCGGACACGATGCCGGCAATGCCGCTCGTGGACTCCACCGAACTAGAGACCGCACTACCAGCCGCCGTCGCGGCGCTTTCCGTCGCATCGGTTGCGGCACCGCCGCTAAGCATGTCGAGGAAGGGGCCAAAGGTGCTGCCGGGCACCAACAGTCCGGTGGAGGCGATGGTGTTCCACACATTGGCGTTAGGTCCCCAGTCGGCCCAAAAGCTCTGTCCTGCGGGCCCATTGCCTCCCGAGAGTCCCTGCAGGGCTCCCGGGACCGCCGAAATCAGTTGAGACAGCACGCTCTGCTGACCAGAAGATGCTGCCGCCTGGGTGACCGCGGCCGGCTGTGCGCCCGGTCCACCGGGATTGGCGCCTTCTTGCGGTTCGGTGAACGGGCTCAATTGTGTGGCGCCGGATGATGATCCGGCGTAGTCGTACATCGCGGCCGCATCCTGTGCCCACATCTGGAAGTACTGCGCCTCGGTGGCGGCGATCGCCGGGGTGTTCTGGCCGAGGACGTTGGTGGCCACCAGCGCGGCCAACTGCGCGCGGTTGGCCGCGATCAGCGGAGGTGGCACCGTGGCCGCGAAGGCCGCCTCGTAGGCGGCCGCGGCGGCCTCCGCTTGCGCAGCGGTCTGCTCGGCCTGCGCCGCGGTCGCACTCATCCAGGCGACCTGCGGCATGGCCGCCGCTGCCATGGATGCCGAAGCGGGACCCAGCCACTCATCTCCGGTCAACGTCGACAGCACCCCGTAGTAGGACAACGCGGTGGCGCGCAACTCGGCGGCCAGGGCGTTCCACGCGGACGCGGCGGCGAGCATCGGACCGGAGCCCGGCCCGGTGTACATCCGCGCGGAGTTGATCTCGGGCGGCAACGCTGCAAAATCCAGTGCGGCAGGCATCGGTCGCCTCCTTGGCTGACTGTTTTCCGGCAGGACAGAATTCCGGGCAGCATTGATCGCAATTCGCGCAGCGCTATTCCGCGCAGGTTGAATGGCGCGCTACTGGGAAATCAGCGCACGCGAGAAACTATCGGAAATTCCAACTCAAAGTGCGAACATGGTGCCCGGGTCGGATCGAAACGAAATGGTCGTCGATCTCGGATAGGGACTGTCGTCGGGACTCACTCCGCTCTCACCTCCTCTGGGCCGGGGCACGCAGGGGTGCCGGGTGCACGCCACAGAGATGAGACCAGCGGGAAAACCGCTGGGCCAGCACCTCTCTCGACAGAGCTTTGGCACCACACGGCGTATCCGGCCGGTGCCGGAAGCCACTTGGGCTCAACCCTTAAGCCGGGAAGAGCTGTCCTGACCCTGGGCGTCTTTCGACGTTCGAGGTCAGTGGCCTGTGTCCGTGCAGACGCCTCACCTAGCGAGGTGCATGCAAAGTCATCGTGGCACTTGACACGATAAGAGTCAACTCAACGCCCGCATTTTCCGGCAATTCGCGAGAATTCGGGTCAACGAAAATTCTTATTGGACACGGCGGCAATTATTACGTCGGCGGGGTCCGGCGTCAGCCCGCGGCCACCGGACGGGGCATTATCGTCAGCTTGAACCCGTATCGAGGCCCGTTGCCCCAGTTGCGTGAGTAGGCAGTGGGAGCGGGCATCCCGGGCATTCCGGGCATGTTTACCGCGGCTTCTGGCGCCGCGGTGACGGCCCCGCCGGAGCTGGGGACCGCGCGGTTCGCGACCTCGACGGCCGTGGTCCAACTCGGCGGTACGGACAACCGGCCGACGAAGGAAGCCTGATTGACTCCGGCGCCCACACCGCCCGACTGCGAGGCGGTCAGGCCCGCCGTGGCGGACGAGGCATCGGCGGCAGCGGGGGCGGCATCGAGTGCCCCGTCGGCCACGGCCTCGACGTCGGCGAGCGCGTCGGTCGTGGCAGGGAAAATGATTGTGGGCGACACATATTGGGCCGACACGACTCCGTTCACCAGCGTTGAGTTCAGGAAGATTCCGTAGGGGTTGCCGTCATTTCCGTCGAGGAAGTTCAGGATGTCGGCGAGCAACCCGGTCTGCGGGATGTTGTCGAATGGCGAGGCGGCTGCCGGAGATGCCAGTTGCTGCAAGCTCCCGGGCACTGTGGACATCAGTTGCGGCAGCTCAGTCTGCGTGGCGGTGGAACCCGACGCCTGGGAAACGGCTGCCGCCTGGGCCGCCGGACCGCCCGGGTTGGTGGTCTGGTCGGGTTCGCGGAACGGCGTTAGCGTCGCAGCCTCCGCGGCGCTGGCGGCATACACGTACATCGCCGTCGCATCCTGGGCCCACATTTCGGCGTATTCGGCTTCGGTGGCCGCGATCGCGGGTGTGTTGATGCCCAGGAAGTTGGTGGCTACCAGCATCAGCAGTCGTGCCCTGTTGGCGGCGACGACCGCCGGAGGCACGGTCATCGCGAATGCCGCTTCATATGCGGCCGCGGCGGCGGCCGCCTGACCGGCGGTCTGCTCCGCCTGTAGCCCGGTCGCGCTCATCCACGTCACGTACGGAGCGACGGCAGCCGTCATTGCGGCCGACGCCGGCCCCAGCCAGCCTTCGCTGACCAACGTCGATATCACCGATTCGTATACCGTTGCGGTCAAACGCAATTCATCGGCAATCCCGTTCCACGCCGTCACCGCGGCCAGCAGCGGCGCTGCACCGGGCCCGGTATACATTCGCAGCGAGTTGATTTCAGGTGGGAGTGCTCCAAAATCCAATACCAGCACCTCCTTTCGCCCATCGTGAGCGATGTCGCGGTGGCCTCCCTCCTGTCATCCAGCGGCCGGTGGGCGCCCCATGATCGTCGGCCGGAACCCGTAGCGCGGAGGATTGCCGAAGTTGTTGCCGTACATGCCGCCGACCGGCATGCCGGGGAAGCCCGGCATACCCGCCGCGGCCTGCGGCGCAACCGCGGTACTGGTCCACCCACCACCGGGTGCGGCCGCACCGGCGTGATTGACCACCGCCGTGGCTGCCGTCCAGGTCTGCGGCACGGACAACCGCCCGACGACGGCCGATTGGTTGATTCCGGCCGTCACACCGCCTCCCGTGGTGAACGAGGCCTCGGCCACATCCATCAAAGGGGGAAGGTTGGTCGGGTTGGCCGGAGACGCCGCCGGTATCCAGGAAGCGTTTCCCTCACCGGAACCCATCGGTGGCAGCGCTTGCTGCTGTGCGCCAAGTGCGACGGCGTTGATGTCGGCCAATCCAGCGAACGCAGCCGGGGCCACGATGGCGGGGCTCACATACCCGGCCGACACGAACCCGTTCACCAGGTTGGAATTCAGGAAGATGCCATACGGATTCCCATCGTTACCGTCCAGGAAATTCAGCAGGTCGGCGAGCAGCCCGGCCCCCGGGAAGGCGTCCAGTGCGGCCGCCGGCGCCGAAAGGCCTTGCAGGGTCGAAGGAACCGACGACATCAACTGCGGGAGCTGCGATTGCACGGTGCCCACCGCGGTACCGGCCGCCTGCGTGACCGCGGTCGCCTGGCCGGCCTGCCCGGCCGGATCGGTGACCTGGGGTGGCGCGCTGAACGGCGTCAGTGTCGACGCGGCCGCCGAGCTGGTGGCATAGCCGTACATCGCCGCCGCATCCTGGGCCCACATCTCCCCATAGGCGGCCTCGTTCGCCGCAATCGCGGACGTGTTCTGACCGATCAGATTCGTTGCCACCAGCAGCTGCAACTCGGCCCGGTTGGCGGCGACGACCGCGGGGGGCACCGTCATGGCGTAGGCCGTCTCGTACGCGCCGGCCGCGGCTGCCGCCTGGGTGGCGGCTTCCTCGGCCTTCACCCCGGTCAGTGTCATCCAGGTCAGATAGGGCGTGATTGCCGCCAGCATGGCCTCCGACGCGGGCCCGCGCCAGCCGTCGTCGGTCAGTATCGAGACGACTGTGTCGTAGGCGGCGGCCGTCGACTGCAGTTCGGTGGCCAACCGCTCCCAGGCCGATACCGCGGCCAGCATCGGTGCCGACCCGGGCCCGGAGTACATGCGCAGCGAGTTGACTTCCGGTGGAAATGCGCCAAAATCCATTGTCACCGCCTCCTCAACCGATCACAGCGACCGGGGCGTCAGCGGAACATGTTGCAGCGCAATTGATTATAAGAATAGTCATCGGACTTCTCCTGTGGGATGGTCCGACCCGGCTACAGAACTTGGCCGCTGAGGTGGTGTCGGGGTGCTGCCGATGACGCAAGCGCTGCGGGCGCCGCGTGTCCGGATTGTCGCGCCAGCCGATTCCGACGACGGGAAAGCGCCGTGACCGGATCGGGAAGAATGGTCATCGAAATTGCAGAGACGTAGTCGGTTGGATCAGTGCGGCCCCACCTCCCGTCGCCGTCGGGCACACGGGAGAGCAGCCGTGGCCAGGTACGCCCCTCTCGCCTAGCTCGAGTTGCACACAGCGTATCCGGCCGAAGCCGCAGCGGCAGGGCAATAGCCACAACCCATTCGGCGTGCCGCGGCAGGTGAGTGCGCGGGTCCGACCTCAGGGGTTACTTGTTCTTGCGCTCCTCGGCGACCGCGGCGCTGAGCCCCTCGGCGAGGTCGTCGCGGGTGAGCTCACGGAAGCGGCGCAGCTGGGCTTCGCTGAACTCGGTGAGGTCACTGTTGAGCACCGCGTCCAGGTCCTCATCGTCCAGCCGGAAACTACGGTGGTCACGCGCCTTCTCGACGACGTTCCGCACAAAGCCGGCGTTGCCGAGCATGTCGATGCCGCGAATCAGGTCGCCGTCCTCGGAGTACGTCTCGTCGTTGTAGAACTTCGTGTAGGACGGCAGCAACACCGATGCCTCTTCCTCGGTGATGACGTCCTCGTTCTCCCGGCCCATCAGCACGGTGAGCGCGACGAGTTCCTCGGGCGTGTAGCTGAAGAACTCGATGACGGTTGAAAAGCGCCGCCGCAGGCCCTGATTCACCTCGAGCATCTTTTCCATCGCCTTGGCGTACCCCGCGCCGAACACCACCAGTTCGTCGCGATGGTTCTCCATATAGAGCAGCAGGGTGTTGATGATCGCGTTGCCGTACGGGTCGCCCTGCTGGTAGCCCTTCTCGTGCAGGGTGTGCATCTCGTCGAAGAACACGGCGCCACCCAGCGCGCCTTCGAGCATCTCTTCGGCGTTCTTCTCGGCGTCAGCCATGTAGCGGCCCAGCAGCTTGGTGCGGCTGGTCTCCACCACCAGTGGCTTGCGCAGCACCGTGAGCCCGCACAACTGCTTGGCGAATGCGCGCGCGACAGACGTCTTGCCGGTCCCGGGCGGCCCCAGCAACAACGTGTGACGCGATGTCAGTGGGACGGGAAGGCCCATCTTCGCGCGCGCCAGGTTCACCTTGGTCGTCGACTTGATCAGCTTGATCTCGCGTTTGGCCTGCTCCATGCCCAGCATCGCGTTGAGCTCGGCATCGCCCTCGGCCAGGTATTTCGCGGCTTCCTCGGCATGGCGGGCGGCCTCGGTCTGGGCGCGCGTCGGAGCGCTTTCGGGGTCCCACGGGTCCGTGCGCGCCTCGATCGTTTCCGGGTCGGTCAGGACCAGCCGGAAGTTCGGGTTGTCCAGCGCTTCGCGGGCAGGGGTGAATTTCGCGTCGCGCGAATACACGCGGCGCAGCAGTTCGACGGCCTCGTCCTCGCGGCCCACGTGCCGCAGGCACATGCCCTGGGTGTATAGGGCGATGTTGGCCGCACCCGGGACCCGATCCCCCTCGATGGCGTCCTGACCGCGCCGGAATGCTTCTTCGAAGACTCCGAGCGAAGCCAGCGCGGTGGTGGCCATCGCCGCCCCCGCAGCCTTCAGCTCGGGGTGCCGCCAGGGCGTGGCCTCGGGGAACTGCGTCAGCACGTCCGGCCAGCGCTTGGTGCGGAAGTAGAGCACGCCCCGCACATAGGTGACCAGCTCGGCGTCGAACGGGTGCCGTGGATCGGCCGAGTCGAGCAGTTCGGCCGCTTCTTTGTAGCGTTTGTTCTCGGCCAGGACCGCGGCGTAAGCGCAGGCCAGCGAATCCACGCTGGTGACGGCGAGACGCAGGAACAGACCGTCGGACACCTCGGGACGGAACTGCAGGTCCGTGACCCCGAGGCGGCGGGTCTCCCACCCGAAGGTCCTTACCGCCGCCCAGGCGCCGGCGAGGACCTCGAGGCTCTGGTCACCGGCCAAGATCCGCGCCAGCCAGGCGTCGCACATGCCCGGGTCGAGCTTGGTGGCGGTGGTGAACATCTGCGCCGCAACTTGCGGGTTATGGCTCGGCTGCAGTCCGTTGACCGAGATACCTGAAGCCAGTAGTCCGGCGACCATGGCGTTTCTGGCATCTTCGGCGGCTGACTGCGCGCGCGTCATTGTGCTGATGAGCTGGTTGCGTGCTCCGGCTCATGACTCACCGGCAATTCCAGCTCGTCGTGGTCGCGCAGGTCGCGGCTCGGTATGACCAGCGGGGGACGGGAAGAGGGCGCGGGCAGGCTGGCCCGCACCGCCGCCAACTGGCGTCCGGTGAGGCGGTTGAGGCCCGCCGTGAGTTCCCTGGGCAGCCGGGACTCACTGTGGTAGCGCACGAACGCCGACAGCTTCGGCCGCCTGGCCCGGGTCGTCAGTCGCATGGTGAGAACAGTAGCGCCCACTTCCGGTGCGTCGGACAGCCACAGGCTTTCCAGCGTTTCGGAGTCGATATCGGCGGGCGTCACCCAGAAACTGGTCACGAACCCGTTGAAGTGCTTGAGGTGCCGCCAGCCCGGCCGGCTCCAGGTCGGCTCCAGGTCGGCCAGCACGGCGGAGTCGACCTCGGCCAGCTCGTCGGCCGTCAGGGGGCGGGCCGAACACGTCTGTCCGTCCAGGTCCTGAACCAGCCGCTCGGTGGCGGCGACCAGGGTCGAGGCCAGCGAGTCGCGGCACACCACTGCGGCGACGTTGCGTTGCGGGTTCATCCGCAGCACCAGCCAGGTGCGGCGCCGGTCGGCAGCCGGCCGATCCCCGGCACCTTCGTTCGCCTCCCAGCCTTCGGGCTGCCACTCCTCGAGCGAAGCCGAGGCCCGGGCGGCGGCTGCGCCACCGCGCACCTGAACGGACACGATGTCAATTCCGTCCAGATGAATATCGAACTGGCGCAGCCCATCTGCGACCGCGGCTACCGGCAGGAAGGGGGGCGCTCCCCCGGCCACGGCCCGGTGACGGTGGCGAGCCGAGGAGTCCCCGTCGCCGCCGTCCACCTCCACCACGGCTACCAGTTGGCCGCGGTACTCGCGCACCCCGACCGTGTCGCGGCCGAAACGACGCTTGAAGTCGGTGGCCGGCGTGCACCCGGCACCGAGGGCGGTACCGGGATCGGCGGACCAGTCCCACAGCCAAGAGGCCACGCCGGAGGCGACCGTGATGCCGTGATAAGTGACGATCGACAGCAGCGTGATCAATACCGCCAGGCCGACGCCGACCCACCACGCCACCCGGTTCTCGCCCTGCCACGAATCCGGGGCGTGGCTGGCGAGCACCAGGATCAGCACGTCAACCAGGAACACCGCGGTCAGGCGCGGCCAGGCCAACGACAACCCGAGCTTGCGCTGCGCCTTCATCGTTGTTTCCGCGATCGTCGCATCAATGAAGCTGTACCGAACACTGCTCCGCCTATCAGTAATGCCGCAGCCAGGCCCCCGGTGGCCACCCACACCGGCGCCATGTTGCGCGGGGCGGGCGGTTTCGGCAGCGACAGCGGCGCCGAGAGTTGTTTGGGTGCCTGGGTCGGCCCTTGCGGGACATCCCATGTCAATGCCGCGACCGGGTCGACCACACCGTAACCGACCTGATTGTCGACTCCACGTGCGGGCGGCCTGGCCGTGTGGATCAGACGCTGCATCACCTGGTACGACGACAGTTCCGGGTACTTGGCACGCACCAGTGCGGCCACCCCCGACACGATCGCGGTGGCGAAGCTGGTGCCCGCGGGAACCAGCAGCGTGTTGTCCGGGCCGTCGATCGCGTTGATCAGGCCGTCGTCCCGGGGCGAGAGCCCCATGACGTCGGTCCCCGGTGCCGAGATGGAAACCCACGGCCCGGCGATGCTCATCTGCGACAGCGGCTGTCCGCTGGTGTCGACGGCGCCGACGGTGAGCACGTAGTCGCTGAACCACGACGGCGTCACCACCGTGGTGACGGCGTTCCAGGCGCGGGGGTCATTCGGCGACAGCGGGTCGAAGATGGTGTTCTGCTTGCAGTCCTTCTTGCTGCTGTCACCGGCCGCCGCCACGATCAACGCGTTCTTGTCGACAGCGGCGTAATGCACCGCGGCACCCAGCGTCCGCTGGTCCACCACGTTGCGGGCACTCATGCAGGTCACGTCGGAGATGTTGATCACCGACGCACCCATGTTGGCGGCGTGCACGATCGCGCGCGCCATCGTCTCGACGCTGTCGATCTTGGCCACCGTCTGCGGGTCTTCGTCCCCGGTGTAGGCGTCCTTGAGGCCGAAGGCCTGGCTGGACTGCCGGATCGAGATCAATTCGACGTCAGGTGCGATCCCACTGAAGGCGTCCGGCGGAGCCGCATTGGGACTCGGCGGCGGCGGTGGCGGAGGCGGGGTCGACGAGCTGGATGGACTCGGGCTGGTGGTCGTCGTCGACGGAGCCAGCGGATGCGGGTGGCGCGGATTGTCGATGGGGTGCACCTTCGCGCCGCCCGCGTAGCCCGGGATCGTCACCGTTCCGCCCCCGCGATTGCCCGAGGGAGCCTGCCCCGGACCGGGAGCCGGGCCCGGCCCGGCGCCTTCCGATGGCGACGGCGGCGCCGGAATGACCGTGATGGTCGGGCCGGGTACCGGCGAGAGAGTCACCGTCTGCGGTGGCGGTGGCTTCTCGGTCGTCGGGATGGTGACCGGACGGCGGGGCGACGCCGGCGGTGGCGAGGCCCCGTTGGCGGGCGCTCCCGCGATCATCGAAGCGACCAGGGTTCCGTGGGCGTCGCAGTCCGACAACCCGTCGCCGCCGGCCATCACGTAATCGCCGCCCGGAATCAGGCGCGGCAACCTCGGGTGGGGAGTGACCCCCGTGTCGATGACGGCGACCTTGACCCCCTCGCCGCGGCCGAAATGCCACGCCTCGTTGAGGTTCAGCATCTCCATGTACTTCGGCGGCACCTTGAAGTCGGTGCCGGGCATGACCCCGACCTCTGTGCAGTAGGAGTTCTGCTTCATCGGTGCGACCGGCCCCGGGGGGCCGTCAGGAGGAAGCGCCCCCGGATCAATCGTCGGAGGCGCAATCGCATATGCAGGTGGCATTCCGGCGAGCGCGCCGGAGGTCAGCAGCATCGCGGCGACGGTCGCGCTGATCGCGCGACCGCGCCGCGAGCGGCTGCTACCGGTATCGAATCGCTGCATAGACATTCATCAACCACAATGCCAGCGGGAAGATCGGCATGAGGCAGAGGTACTCGAGCCATTCCACGAACTTCCGGAACAGCGGGCTGTAAACGGTGTTGGGCACGACCGCCGCAGCCGTCAGGCCCGCGGCCGGTAGCGCCACCAGGATTGCGGCGCAGATCGACACCGAAAGCGGCGAGGCCAGCACGAGGGCGTAGCGAACCAGCACCGCCGCGATGATCAGCACTCCGGTAGCTGCCAGCGTGATGGCCTGCCAGCGGTCCACGTAGGAGCGGCCGCGCAGCAGCAGGAACCCGGCGGTGAAGCTGGCCAGCAGCAGCGGCAGCCACCGCTCGTGGGTGTGCGGGTTGGACAGCGCGGTCAGGCACACCACCACCAGCACACCGAGCCCCACCAGCAGGCCACTCAGGAAGGACCGGGCACGCTCGGCCTGCAGCAGCACGTCGCGGACCGACGCCGGGCCCTCGAGGGTCGGCGGGCCGCCCTCGGAGCGCACCACGGTGGTCGGCAGGTCAGGCCGAGCCTCGAACACCCACCGGCTGGTCGCGGACGGGAAGACCGGCAGCCGGATACCCGCGAGACGCCGGGACAGCGCGGGCGCGGCGTGGTAGACGATCACGCAGGCCAGCAGCAGGCAGGCGAGCATGGTCACCGCACTGGTGGCCGCCACCATCCTGGCCACGCTGGCGATGGTCGCCAGCGCGGCGACCGTCACGATCGCGGTGTAGACCGCCAGCCGGCGACCGGTGAACCGCAGGGCCAGCGCCGCTGCCACCGTGAGCACGCCGAACCCGAGCACCGCCTGCGGGGAACCGACCGGGCCCGGGGGCGCCGCAGCGGCCGCAACCGTGACCGGCACCAGCCCGCTCATCAGCATGATGTCGGCGACTCGGCGGTCGGCGTCCGTCTTGGCGCGCATCAACAGCATCATTGAAACGGTCAGCACCACGGCACCGACGATCGCAAGGAAGATGGTGGTCAGCCAGGTGTTGTGATGCCAGCGCCACCAACCGAGTACGCCGGAAGCCAGCACCACGCCGGACGCCACCATCGTCGCGCCGACCTGAAGGGCGACGACCGGGTCGATCGCGGCGAACCGCTTGCTCAGGTTGGCCGAAACCGCGGTCGAAATGTGCTCGATGACCTGTGACCGGTGCTCGGTGTCGTTGATGAACCGGATCCACAGCCGGTCCCCGTCGTACACATCCTGCTCGGTGAGCGACTGGGTGGCACGCAGCGGCGTGCCGTCAACCAGGCACAGCGCCCACCGGCCGCGGCCGGTGGCCTCGAGCGGGGTCTCCCCCAGTTCCCGGAGCCGGCTGTTGATCACCTTCAACAGCGGGTCGGTCATCACCGAGACCGGGGCGTTGGCGTCCAGGAGGACACCGATCTGCACCCCCTCGCCGGCCATGATTCCGACGACCACAGCCCGGGGCGACGAAACGCCCTCAATGTCAGTCTGTGGCGCATCAGCTACTGCGGTCATCGTCCTGCACCCCCTGCCTCAGCGAATGAATTGGTTGTCGAGCGCGTGCGGGGCTGTGCCGGTGCACTGGCCGGGGCGTCTGCGACTCTGCAGCCCGGATAGCGCTTCGGCTGGACCGACTCCGATTTCATTTGCCTCGCCTCGCGGTTATTGGTTGTGGTTGACGTATAGCGTTTTAGGTTTTGCAGCCCGTTCCGAAAGCAGTATGCCGTGTTGGCATCTCGCTCGCATTTTATGTTCAAAAATGTTGTTACACCGCGCGTTTGGTAACGGCGCTGTTAAACCCTGCTGTGTGATTTCCACTCGCCGTACGGCAAAGTGTCCAAAACCGTCTTCACGCCCACCTGGACCAGCTGCGGTGTGGCCGGGCAGATTGCCAGCCATGCCTCGCCGGAGCCGGCCGTGCGGGCCTGCTGATAGAGCGCAATGCGCCCGCCGGAGCCGTCCTTGAGGGACAGCACGGAGGCGCTCGGGCCCTTGGCGTCGTCGCGATACTGGCGCGCGTACACCGCAACCTCGGCCGCGGGGTCGGACAGTGCCTGACCCAGCGCAGCCACCGTGGAGGCGCTGATGCCCATGCGTCGCAGATCGCCGCCGGAAAACACGTTGAAGCCGGACTCCTGCCACGACTTGGTGGCCTCGAGCATCTCTTCCAGGGGCACGTTGACGGCGTTGATCGCCGCCGGGTCGGCGTGGTGAATCGACTCGAGACCGTCGATCACGAGTGCGGCGATCGAGGCGCTGTCCGAGACGACGACGTCGTCGACGGTGATGTCGTTGCCCACCCGCACCGCGGAAACCCAGTGGTTGCCACGGCGGGCCAGCACCACCCGGAATTCGTTGTCGGGGATGTCCCGCGAGCCAGGAGGCTGATTCTCGTCGTCGACGACGCCGTAGAGCAGCTTGCCGCGCGACAGCAGCGCGACGACCTCGATGTCCGGCGCGGCGAGTACCTTCATCCGGGCGGCCACCTGCTCGTTGACCGCGTCGCCGACCACGATGCCCTGCTCGCGCATGACCGCCATGCCGGGATGCTCGTTGAGCCAGTCATTGTTGTCGGTGGATACGTAAGGCCGGCACCTCAACTCCGGCGCGACATGCCGGATATCCAGCAACGCCTGAAGCATCCAGAAGCCGTCGACGTTGACGGTGATGTCGGTGCGGGTGCTCTGTTGATCCATCCCTACCTCAATGGTCTTTTTTTATTCGGACTTCCAGTTAACTGCAGGACACGGCAGCACACCAGTGATTGGTGTGCTGCCGCGCCTGGAGTTCGGTTTTAGGCCCAGCTGGAGCCGACGGCGCTGTCGGTCTGCGCCATGTTGCTGCCGGCTGACTGAACCTTCTGGCCGTGGGCGTTGGCCTGCTCGTAGATCACCTGGAAGTTGCGGCCCAACTGGGCGATGAACTCCTGGCAAGCCACCGAACCGGCGCCGCCCCAGAAGTCACCGGCAGCCAGCACATCGCGAACGATGGCCTGGTGCTCGGCCTCGAGGTTGGCGGCCTGGGCGCGGATGAGCGCGCCGTGGGCGTCGACGTCGCCGAACTGGTAATTGATCGTCATTTTTCGAAGTCCTTTCCTTAGCTGCTGAGGATCTGCTGGGAGGCCTGCTCTTGCTGCTCGTAGTTGTTCGCGTCGCGGATCAGTCCGTCACGAACGCCGTGCAGCATGTTCACGATGTTGCGGAACGCCGTGTTCATCTGGCCCATGGTGTCCAGCGAGGTCGCCGAGGCCAGACCGCTCCAGCCCGCACCCGAGATGTTCTGCGAGGACGCCCACATGCGACGGGCCTCGTCCTCAACGGTCTGGGCGTGGGTCTCGAAACGGCCCGCCATGTCCCGCATTGCGTGCGGGTCAGTCATGAAACGTGTAGTCACCTGATTTCTCCTTTAACTCGTTACTGCTGATCGGTTAGTTAAGGCACGATGGCCGATCGGCTACACGCGGACGTATCCGCCGACCGGTAGTACTGCGAATCTCCCCTTTCGGTCAGCCGGCGGCCACCGGGTGCTCCACGGTCGGAAAGGTGTCGAACCCGAACGCCGGTGTCCGGATTGACGGCGAATGCAGGTGATCCGTGAGCGACGGCCCCGACCGGCCGTCAAACCCCGAAATCACCGCCATTTGGAACGTCGCAGTGGACCTCACGCCCCCGGCTGCCCGTCCCGAAATCTCAGTGCGCCAAACCGTCAGCCGGCTGCCGCTGCGTTGGCGGCCTCGGTGGCCGCGTACGAGCCGGAGCTGGTCGACAAGGTGTTGACGAACATCTCGTGAATGGCCGCGGCCTGAGCGCTGACGGCCTGGTACATCTGAGCGTGCGCGGCGAATTGGGCCGCAGTCAGCGCCGAGACCTCATCGGCTGCGGCAGGAACCACCCCCGTGGTCGGTGCCGCAGCGGCAGCGTTCTGAGCGCTCATCGTGGTGCCGATACCCTGCAGGTTTCCGGCCGCAGCGGCCAGCGCCTCCGGCTGTGTGGTCACGAACGACATGCTGTTTCCTCCCTAAATTCATCCCAGCAACCGCTCCCTGGACGAGAGTAGATGACTGCCTGGCGCCAGGTCGCCTTCGATGCCGCCTGGTCGACATTTGTTCACTAGACGGCAATACGAGTTGACCTCTCGTAACGACACAGTAACAGCGCCTGACCTGCTTCGGAGGACACTCGCGGCAGTCCACAGCAACCTCGTACCCGGCTATCCCTCGGCAGGCGGTGAGCTGGGCTTTTCCCGGCGTGCGCAACGGTCTACGCGGCGGGCAGTTCGGCCTTGTGGCGCGGGCAGTAGGCGTCGATCGCCGCGCCGACGAAGAAGCCGGAGTGGTAGGCAGGCATGCTGCTGCTGTTCAGCACGTCGTTCGCCACGTCGCTGGGTGACATGCCGTTGTCGAGTTTGACGCAGACGAAATGCCCGGCCTCGATCGCATGCGCATTGGAGACGTGGTCGATGATGCCCTCGGACTTGAGTTCGGCGATGAACTTGTCGTCGGTCGTATCGGCGTGTGCGGTCGCGACCGCCAGTGGGCAGAGCAATGCGAGCAGCACTGCCGGCACCATACGACGCGAATACATTCGGCGGCTCCCACCACTTCGGATTTACTTGCGCCCCAATTTTCGCCAGTGCCGGCCCGCGGTTCCAGTTGAGCGGTAGTTGTACTTTTTTTGTTTACCGGCTCTTCGCAGATGAGGGTGTAGGGGTGCTCGGCGCGTCGTTGTCGGGATAGGGGTCGAGGTCTTCCGAAGATGGGAGTTCTCACGCTGCCCATCCGAAAGACCTCGACGTGCCTGACGCTACCTTCGCGTGCCCTGATCTGACCACGTTCTGCCGCCTCGACGAGCTCGGGTTGGAGGTGACCGGCCAACAGGTTGCCGCCGACCGTGCGGTGCTGGCGTGCAGGGTCGCCGATGAGGACCGGTGGTGCCGTCGCTGC
>NZ_LKTM01000258.1 GCF_001417955.2 Mycobacterium gordonae
AACCCGGTTGGCGAACCACCGCCGTGACCACCGGCGCCTCCCGTGCCGAACAATCCGCCAGCGCCACCTGCACCGCCAGTGCCGCCGGCAGAGCCGGTGACCGACGTCCCGCCGGTGCCCCCGACACCGCCGGTGCCGAACAGACCGGCGGCGCCTCCCGTGCCGCCGGTGCCCCCGATTCCGGACCCGCCGGTGCCGCCGGCCCCGCCGGTGCCGAATAGCAAACCACCGGCCCCACCGTTCCCGCCCGGGGCGGCATTGCTGTTGACCTTGCCGGGTCCACCGGCCCCGCCGTTGCCGAAAAGGCCTGCGGCGCCACCGTTCCCGCCGGCGGGATGAGCGGCGGTACCCGCCCCGCCCGCGCCGCCGTTGCCGATCAACAAGCCGCCGGCCTGGCCATCGGCGCCCGGGGCACCGTTGGCACCGTTTCCGATCAGCGGACGCCCCAGCAGCAACTGGGTCGGCAAGTTGATGACGTCGAGCAGCTGCTGCTCGAGGCTTTGCAGCGGCGTGGCGGCGGCCGCCTCGGCGACGGCGTACTGCCCCGCACTCGCGCTCAGAAGCTGGACGAACTGACTATGAAATGTGGCCGCTTGCTCGCTCAGTGCCTGGTAGCCCAGACCGTACTGGGTGAAAAGCGCAGCGACGGCCGCTGAGACCTCGTCGGCGCCG
>NZ_LKTM01000259.1 GCF_001417955.2 Mycobacterium gordonae
GCAGGGGTGGGGAAGGCGGGATCGCCGGTGATGGTGGTCGCGGCGCGGACGGGCTTCCGGCTGCCGGCGGTTCGATGTTCGGGATCGGAGCCGACGGCGGGCACGGAGGCGACAACGGTGCCGGCGGGAGCGGCGGCAAAGGCGGCAGCGGCTCCGTGCAGGGTTCGGACGGTATGGCCGGGGCGCGGCCGACCGTCGGTGGCAATGGCGGTGACGGCGGCCGGGGCGCGTCGGCCCGGAACACTTTCTTGTCGGGCGACGGATGGACAGGGTCGGCCGGCGGTGCCGGCGGCGATGGGGGGCTCTTCGGTAACGGTGGGAACGGCGGTGCAGGTGGTGACGGGGCTGCAGGCCGCGCGGGATCGGCTGCGAGCGCACCGGGTGCCGCCGGCGGCGACGGTGCTACCGGTGGCGCGGGCGGCGCGGGCGGCGCCGGCGGCAAAGGTGGCGCCTTGGCTGGTGCTGGTGGCAGCGGCGGGGCCGCCGGGCGGGGTGGTGCCGGCGGAGCCGGGGGCAACGGCCTTTCCGGCGCTGACGGTGTCACCGGAGGCGACATGAACGGCAGAGATGGCAGCAACGGCGGTGCCGGAGGTGCTGGTGGGGCTGGCGGTACTGGGGGATTGGGAGGTCAGGCGCAGGCGGCCGGTTAC
>NZ_LKTM01000260.1 GCF_001417955.2 Mycobacterium gordonae
GGCAGGGCCTGACCGGGGGTAGCGGTGGTGCGGGTGGAACTGCGGGGCTGATCGGCACGGGTGGCAGCGGCGGCTGGGGTGGTGCCGGTGGCGTTGGCGCATCGGCGGGCGCCGCCGGCCAGACCGGCGGTGTCGGCGGTGACGGTGGTAACGGTGGCGTCGGTGGACGCGGCGGGTCGCTGATCGGGGCAGGAGGAGCTGGCGGTCTGGGCGGTGCAGGCGGTTCCGGAGGTGCCGGTGCTGCTGGCGCCGACGGGGTGGTTCTCGGTAGCGCCGGTGGCCACGGCGGCAACGGTGGCCAGGGTGGTGCCGGTGGGGTCGGCGGAGCCGGCGGCGACGGGGGCCTCATCAGTTTTCTGGGCGGCCAGGGTGCCGGCGGGGCCGGTGGCGCCGGCGGGTTCGGGGGAGCGGCCGGTCACGGCGGGCATGGTGCCGATGGATCATTTGCCGGCGCAGGTACCGGCACCGGGGGAGCCGGCGGGGCCGGCGGTGACGCGGGACTCGGCGGGGCCGGGGGAGCTGGAGGTGCCGGGTCGACGACGGGTGCGCACGGCGCGACCGGGGCGCACCCGACCAGTGGCGGTGACGGTGGCAACGGAGGTCGGGGTGCGGACGCCACCGGCCCGGGCAGCAAAGGCG
>NZ_LKTM01000261.1 GCF_001417955.2 Mycobacterium gordonae
CACTCACCGGAAAGTTGACCGAATTGGCGATGAAGCACATCCGGTGGGCTTCGTGATGCAACTCGGTGGCATCGCCGACCCGACTCGGCTCGGCGATGGTCACCCGCGGCCGTAACGTAACCTCGGTGAAAACGCCACTGCCCTCGGCGTTTTCGCTCATCACCCCGTCCGGGCGGTCGCTGTAGGCCGTCACGGTGATGCCCGCCTTGGCGCACAGCGCCAGATACCACAGCATGTGGCACTGGGACAGGCTGACCACGAGCAGTTCCTCGGGGTTCCAGCGCTGCGGGTCGCCGCGGAAGGCCGGGTCAGCGCTGCCCAGGATGGTCGGCTTGCCGGACGCCTCGACGCCGGTCACGTCATGGTCGCGTGCGTAATCGCGGTAGCCACTGGTCCCGGAACCCGTATTACCGGTCCAGGTCACCTCGGCCTCGTATCGATGCGTCCGGTTGGCCATGTGCGTGACGGTACCAATCGTGGCGGACAGCCTGGGGACACCACCATTGACACATTGGCACAGATAACTAGACTTTGTGCCATGTCTCTTGGCAGCGTGGCCGACAAAGACG
>NZ_LKTM01000262.1 GCF_001417955.2 Mycobacterium gordonae
CCACCAAGCAGACACCCCGGGCTGTCGCTGCGCCCGGCCAGGGTCGCGGCCTCGGCGATCACATGAATCACCACCGGGCTGGCCGGCTTGCGCCCTGCCGCGGTGCAGTCCGGACGCGCGCACTCACAACCCAGCCGGGTGCCACCGGCGGCCAAGGCCCCCAGGGCATCGGCGCGGCGCTGCGCCAGGGTGCGCGGATCGTTGCCGCAGACCGTGGCCGCCAGCGCTGAGAGCCGCGCATCGATGGCCTGGGCATCGGTGGCGCGCAGGCGTCCCTCGATCTGCGCCACCCCGTTCAGGGGCGGGCTGATCCACACCTCCCGCTCGGCCCGGGCCTCGGTGCGGCGGCGCAGCGCATCGGCATCGGCGCGGGCCACGATCGCATCCACCTTCGCCGACAGCCGCCCCCGGCTCAGCGAGGGCCAGCGCGTCACCCGCGCGGCCACCGTGGCATCCACCGCCGCCAGCACCTGAGGATCCTCGATCAGATCCGTGCGGAACACAATCGTCGTGAACGCCTCATAGTCAATGTCCCCGGCGCAGAACACCGCCGCCACCGCCGGTAGCCGCTCCCGCATCGC
>NZ_LKTM01000263.1 GCF_001417955.2 Mycobacterium gordonae
CGATCGCAACACCGGAAGCTTCAACGGCGGCAGTATCAACACCGGCTTCGCCAACTCAGGCGACCTCAACACCGGTTTGTTCAACACCGGAAACAGAAACGTCGGCTCCTTCCAGCTGGCCGACGGCCAGCAGGGTACGACCATCGCGATCGATTTTCCGGCGATTCCGATCGACCTGGTGGCGGGTACCAACTCGGTGATCCCGATCACCGGCCAGATCGACCCGATCACCGTCTACGTCCCTCAGTTCGGCATCCCCATCAACATGGGGGTTCAATTCCTGATCACCATCAATTTCACCGGAGTCCAACAAGGCCCGGCGTTGCCCCCCATCGTCATCAACCCGATCGTCCTGAAAGACCTCGTGGTCGGGGCGAACGTGCAGGTACCCATCGACATGACGATCCTCGGCCGACTGAACCTCTCGCTGCCGTGGCAGGCCGGTGTCGGGAATTCCTCGGTGTCGTCCGGGTTCTTCAACGGGAATTCCAGCGGCACTTCGGGTTTCTTCAACTCCAGCGATCTGAGTTCGGGCTTCGCCAACGCCAACGGGGCCCTGACCTCGGGCTGGTACAACTC
>NZ_LKTM01000264.1 GCF_001417955.2 Mycobacterium gordonae
GTGATCGGCGGGGTGGTGATCTGCGGCAGCGTGAACGCGGCCGCCCCGATCGGGTCGATCGTGATCGGCGGCGTCGTGAATTGGGGCGTGACGATCTGCGGCAATGTAAACCCTGCCGCCCCAATCGGATCGATCGTGATCGGCGGCGTCATGATGGGCGCAGTGGAGATCTGCGGTAGTGCAAAACCAGGTACCGCAATGGATGGGATGTTGATGGCGGGTGTCGTCAACGCGGGAAGGCCGAACCCGTCGACCGTGAACGGCGGGATGAGGAAGCCGAGGCCGTTGATCGTGATGGGGCCGAAGTCGATGTAGGCGGGAGGCCCACCTGCGCTGGGGGTGTTTTTGCCAGGGTCGCCGCTGATGACTCCCCCGCCGATCTGGGGGAAGATGCCTGCAGCCTGCGACTGCAACAGAGAGAAGTTGTTGGGAATGAAAGCAACGAACTCTGCGTGAACCTTCGGCAGCTTGAGAGTCAGGTTTCCTGGCCCGATTTGCGGTGTGGTGAAGCTGCCGGTGGTGATGCTGGCGATGTTGAGTGAGGGAATGGTGGTGGGGGGCAGGTTGAATCCGCC
>NZ_LKTM01000265.1 GCF_001417955.2 Mycobacterium gordonae
ATCGCGACCAGGCCCGTGAGATCAGAGTTGGCGCGCGCCACGTGACAAGCGCCGTGCAACTCTTCCAGGTCGGTCTTCCCCCAGTCGAGGCCAGAACCGCGTTCGGACAACAGGAGATCGAAGAACTCGCGGGTCGAGCGGCCGTTGCCCTCGCGGAACGGGTGGGCATAGTTCACGTAGTCGTACCGGTATGCGACCTGGCCAGCGAGATCACCTTCGCCGACCGCTCTGAGCCGGTCGAGCTGGTAGATCTCCGCAGCCACATGCTCCATGGGCCGACTGATGCCGCCCGGCGCGCAGAAAGACTCGTCCTCCTTCTCGATGCCGACTGTCCGCAGATCTCCCGCCCAGACGTAAATGTCCTGGAACAGCTGGCGGTGAATCGCCCGCAGGTATGCGAGATCTGTGCGGTCGCCCAGCAGATTGGGATCCTCGCGGAGTTCGATCACCCGGGCCTCAACGAGGTCGTTCTCGGCATCACGCAGTTCGGCATGCGTTCGAGCGCCGACCCGGTTCCTCAAGACGGACATAGCGGGGATGAAGTAGCCCTGCCAATTCCGTTCGTGA
>NZ_LKTM01000266.1 GCF_001417955.2 Mycobacterium gordonae
CTCCGGGATTGCCCCCGATGCCGCCCGCGCCGCCCAC
This sequence comes from Mycobacterium gordonae, assembly GCF_001417955.2. Classification (GTDB taxonomy): domain Bacteria; phylum Actinomycetota; class Actinomycetes; order Mycobacteriales; family Mycobacteriaceae; genus Mycobacterium; species Mycobacterium gordonae_B. The sequence goes on from NZ_LKTM01000266.1 coordinate 38, forward strand.
CCCGTTGTTCACCGACCAGCTCCCCGCGGCGCCCGTACCGCCGTCACCGGGCGTCCCGCCGTTCCCGCCGTTCCCGCCTGTTCCGCCGACGCCTTGAGCGCCGCCGGACCCGAACAAGCCGCTGGTACCGCCGGCCCCTCCGCTACCACCTGCGCCGCCGATCCCGCCGTTGCCGCCGTTTCCTCCACTCGCGCCTGCGTAGAGCGGATTCGTCGACGCGGCACCCTCGAGACCGGCGCCGCCCGCTCCGCCGGTGCCGCCGGCTCCGCCGATTCCACCCGCCCCGCCGTCGCCGGCCAGGAGACCGCCGGCGCCACCACTGCCGCCGCTACCGCCGCCACCGCCATTGAAGCCGTTACCGCTCGGGGTACCGCCCGCACCGACGGCACCGGCACCACCCGCTCCGCCGGTGCCTCCGGTGCCGATCAACCCGGCGTGCCCCCCATTGCCGCCGATCCCGCCGGTGGTGCCGGAGGCAGACGCCATACCGCCGGCCCCTCCGGCTCCGCCCGAGCCGTACAG
>NZ_LKTM01000267.1 GCF_001417955.2 Mycobacterium gordonae
GGGGAGTCTCTCCATCCCCGCCCTCGGGTCACTAATTGTCAGGGGGCGGGTGCCTCAACCCAGGTTGGCAGAGAGGGGGCCGGTCACCTCCAACCCGAGCTCGTCGAGGCGGCAGAACGTGGTCAGATCAGGGCACGCGAAGGTAGCGTCAGGCACGTCGAGGTCTTTCGGATGGGCAGCGTGAGAACTCCCATCTTCGGAAGACCTCGACCCCTATCCCGACAACGACGCGCCGAGCACCCCTACACCCTCATCTGCGAAGAGCCCTTTTACCTGCAACATAAGAGGCAAAGATATTTCTGAAGCCGAAAGCGATAACACCCTTTCGGGAGTGGGGTACGAACAACCAATGACAACGCGCTTTTTGTGTCGCTTGGCTGTCAACACGCGTCAGCTTGGGTGAGTGGTTGGGTTACCGGGGACAATCCCCAAACCCCTTCACGCCCTGCGGGCTATCGGAGGATGACTCACTATTGGTCGCTCCGGAGAACCAATTACATGTCACAGTCAGCCGCTCTGAGTACTCTCTTGCCCCCCATGGGGTTGCGGCGGGCACTTGGGTACCGCTTCAAACGAACGCTCCGGCTGCAACTTGGACGTTCCGGGTATCACCAATCGGATCAATATCCAGATACCGCGCGTGTTCTGGCCGTGCCCTCACGGTTTTAATCCGTGCTCTGGTTCCCAGTTCGATTCCAATTCAATGGAGTGCAGGATATGTGCTTTCGCTACTGCTTTCAGGACACAGGGGAAGTTGCCCCTCTCCCAACGAAATCCCTTTCTTGGGTGCGGATATCCGCGTTACGGGCGTCTCAGCAGGGCTGGCGTCTGTCGTCCCGACGATGCTCAGTACTCCTGCTCCGGGTTGGTCACCGGTCCTCGGGTGCTAGCCGTAGGATATTACAGTTTATGTCTTGGATAGAAGACGAACGCTACGCACACGGAATTGCGGCGGTACCCTGTCTCCTAACTACCATTCTACCGCCTTTGAATCGCGCACTTATTGGGAATAGGGTGACTAAAAATTGTGAGATTAGTCACCGAAGTAATCGGTTCGTTCTAACTCTGTAATTGCGCGATGAACTCTGTCCTCCGACCACCCCAAGATGATCGCGATATCCAATCTGTTTAGATGAATTTCGCTGCTGTTATGGGCAGCCTCTTCTGACAGAGAATCGAGGCTCTTGCGCAAGTGCTCAGCATCCGCCGATAGATCATTGTTCATCGAACACCTCCACGTTCAGATTTTGCTTCTTCTGCTTCCAGCCAATCCATCACGTCCGATTTGTGATAGCGCACCCTGCGACCAATTTTCACCGAACGCGGACCCTGGTCGGTAGCGCGGTACCATGTCAGGGTGGCGACGGGAACACCGGTAAGTTCGGACACTTCGGGCGCGTCGATAAGGTCATACAATGGCGTTCTCCAAGGAACTCGCAATGCGTGCGAGTGCGCATCCCCGGTACTTCGCGTGACATATTTACCGTGGTCAATCAATTGTAAACCATGTGGTTCTAGCCGAACGAATGTTCACCGTCACTCTCGACCTGCGGAAATAGCTTTGTCCATCGCAACGGCGAGGTTATCGAAATCGTCGGGCAGCATGTGGCTGTAGACGTTCATCGTCGTTGTGGCGTTCCGGTGCCCTAGAAGCTTCTGCACGGTCACCACAGACGCACCCGACGCCAACGCTAGGGAACCGGCTGAATGGCGCAGAGTGTGCGGTGTGACCCCATCTAAGCCGAGCTTGGCGGTCGCCCTATCGAACCGCACCCGGAACCAACCAACGGTCATGGCCTCGCCGTCCGGTCCCGGAAACAGGAACTCCAACGGGTCGCGACCGTCCACCAGGTGCTTAAGTTCGTCGGCAACCGCAGTCGTCAGGATCGGAACCGCGCGTTTCTGGTGTGTCTTGGTGTCACCCTCGACACGTCCCTGTCCGCGTACACCCGTAATCGACTTAGAGACGGCGATTCGGCGCTGCTTGATGTCCACATCGCCAACACGCAACGCAGCGCATTCGCCGTACCTCAAACCGGAGTAGGCCAGAGTGCGGACCATCGTTGCGAGCGCCTGTGGGGGGACTCTGGACGGTGCTGTGTCGGTTCGGTGCCGTACGTCCGTCTCAGCGTTGGCCGTCTCGTCGGCAAGCCGACCAACCTGCTCATGCGTGAGAGCCAAATCCTTGCCCTGCGGCTTACTCGGTAGCACGATGTTGTCGGCGGGATTGGTGGCGAGGTATTTGCTTCGGATCGCGTAGGCGAACACCTGGTGTAGCACCTGGTGAGTCTGGATCACACGCGCGGGGGAGAGACCTGCGTTCGGTTCGCTTTTGCGTTTGTGCTGGCGTGCTGCGGGGTCGGTCGACAGCCACGTAATCCAGTCCTGCACCCGTTCGTGGTCGATGTCCCTTAGCGGTTCGTCTTTCCATTTGGGCAGGATCACCACGTCAAGCAACCCGCGATACCCGGCAATCGTCTTCGGTGCCCGTTTAGCGGCCTCTTTGGTCCTAATCCACGCTTCTGCGACCGTGCCGAAATTGATTGATGAACGCTGCGGGTCGGTGTAGGTGCCGGTGTTGAGCGCCGTCGTGGTGCCGTCGATGTGGCGTTGCGCGTCGTTCCGCTTGTCGAAAGCTTTGGTTCGTTCCTGTCCGTCGTGGTCGACCCATCGCGCAAGCCACCGTTTGCCCTGCCCGTGACGGACGGTGCTAACCATTGTTCCCGGTGTTTTCGCGTGTCGTGTGTCTACACACCACGTTGGTCCTGCGGACTGGTCCGCAGGCCAGTAGACCTGTTCGCCGCGCTTTGCGGGTCGGTGCCAACGGTCCTCTACACCAGCGCGAACACTGCGCTTACCTGCGGTCATGCCTGCATCTTAGCCGGTTACTGCGGACTGTCTGCGGACTGCGGCTGAAATCTGGTGTGGTGCATTTCGCAAAAATTGCTGTGAGCTGGTGTTTTGTGTGCCCTCGGTGAGATTCGAACTCACACTGTACGGGTTTTGAATCCGTTTCCTCTGCCAGTTGGGATACGAGGGCTCGCGTCGGTTCCCCACCTTAGAGCAACCCCCCGAGTGACCGCGCACAGCCGTCACGTCACAATGTCCGTCATGACCGGCCCCACCACCGATGCCGCCGCCGCTCCGCCGCCGCGCCGGGTCTTGATCGCGGAAGACGAAGCGCTCATCCGCATGGACCTGGCTGAGATGCTGCGAGAGGAGGGGTACGACATCGTCGGCGAGGCCGGCGATGGCCAGGAAGCCGTCGAGCTTGCCGAGCAGCACAAGCCCGACCTGGTGATCATGGACGTGAAGATGCCCCGGCGTGACGGCATCGACGCGGCGGCCGAGATTGCCAGCAAGCGCATCGCGCCGATCGTGGTTCTGACCGCCTTCAGCCAGCGCGATCTGGTCGAGCGGGCCAGGGACGCAGGCGCGATGGCGTACCTGGTGAAGCCGTTCACGGCCAGCGACCTGGTTCCGGCGATCGAGTTGGCGGTCAGCCGGTTCAGCGAGCTCACCGCTTTAGAGCGGGAAGTCGAGACGCTGTCGGACCGGTTGGAGACCCGCAAGCTGGTCGAGCGCGCCAAAGGCCTCCTGCAGGTCAAGCAGGGCATGACCGAGCCCGAAGCATTCAAGTGGATTCAGCGGGCGGCCATGGACCGGCGGACGTCGATGAAGCGGGTCGCCGAGGTCGTGCTGGAGACGCTGGACACCCCCAAGGAGTAGGCCTTCGGCCGCTGGCCGCCGCGAGCGTGCACTCCGGTACAGCGACACGCCGTTAGTGGTGGCATTTAGTGCACGCTCGCGCCTGGTGTTGGGGGCGCCCGCCGGCCGAGCGTGCACTCCGGTACAGCGACACGCCGTTGGCGGTGGCATTTAGTGCACGCTGGCGCCGCAAGCCAACCTAGCGGGCGACGATCACCGACGAGCCGTGGCCGAAAAGCCCCTGGTTCGCGGTGACGCCGACGCGCGCACCCTCCACCTGCCGGCCCGTCGCCTGACCGCGCAACTGCCAGGTCAACTCGCAGACCTGCGCGATCGCCTGGGCTGGGATTGCCTCGCCGAAGCACGCCAGGCCACCCGACGGGTTGACCGGAACGCGGCCCCCCAAAGCCGTTGCCCCGGACCGCAGCAGCGCCTCGGCTTCGCCCTTCGGGCACAGCCCCAAATGCTCGTACCAGTCGAGCTCCAGAGCAGTGGACAGGTCGTAGACCTCAGCCATGCTGACGTCCTCCGGCCCGATGCCGGCCTCGGCGTAGGCGGCATCGAGGATCTGGTCCTTGAACACCCGCTCGGGTGCGGGCACCACGGCGGTGGAATCCGTTGCGATATCCGGCAATTCAGGCAGGTGCTGAGGGTACTGCGGAGTCACCGTGCTGACCGCGCGCACCGACGGCACACCCTCCAGCGAGCCCAGGTGCTTGCGGGCGAAGTCCGCGCTGGCGACGATCAAAGCTGCCGCTCCGTCAGACGTAGCGCAGATGTCGAGCTGGCGCAACGGGTCGGAGACCACCGGGCTGGCCAGCACGTCCTCCACCGAGGATTCCTTGCGATAGCGGGCATTCGGGTTCTGCAGGCCGTGCTGGGAGTTCTTGACCTTCACCTGTGCGAAGTCCTCGGAGGTGGCGCCGTAGAGGTCCATCCGGCGTCGCGCCAGCAGCGCGAAATAGACCGGGTTCATGGCGCCGATCAGGTGGAACCGCTGCCAGTCCGGGTCGTTCTTGCGTTCCCCGCCCACCGGCGCGAAGGCGCCCTTAGGCGTGGTGTCCGCGCCGATGACCAGCGCGACGTCGCAGAAGCCGGCCAGGATGTGCGCGCGGGCACTTTGCAGAGCCTGCGAGCCGCTGGCGCAGGCGGCGTAGCTGGAGCTGACCGGCACCCCGTTCCAGCCGAGCTTCTGCGCGAACGTCGACCCGGCGATGAAGCCCGGGTAGCCGTTGCGGATGGTGTCGGCCCCGGCGACCAACTGGATCTGTCGCCAGTCCAGACCGGCCTCAGCCAGTGCCGCACGGGCGGCGACCACGCCGTACTCGGTGAAGTCGCGGCCCCACTTGCCCCACGGGTGCATGCCCGCGCCGAGGATGTAGAGCGGTTCGGGAGCACTCATGAGCAGACCTTCCACGCGTGCACGATGCGTTCGACCCCGTCGCTGTCCGTGAACAGGGTCATGGTTGCCAGCTCCATCTCCATGCCGACCTTCAGGTCCTCGGCAAGGGTGCCCTCAATCACCTTGCCCAGCACGATGATTCCCTCGTCGGCGAGTTCGACGGCGGCGATGGCGAACGGCTCGAACGGGTCCGCGGCGGGATAGGGCGCCGGTGGCGGGTAGCGGTTCTCGGTGTAGCTCCACAGCTTGCCGCGCCGCGACAGGGCGACGGACTCCAAGGTGTCGCTGTCGCAGCCCGGGTTCGGGCAGTTGTTCTCGCGCGGCGGGAAGACGTAAGTGCCGCACGCGGGGCACTTGCTGCCGATCAGATGGGGTTGTCCGGCGTCGTCGGTGGCGAACCACCCGTCGATGGCCGGTTCTTGGCTGGTGACCTCTGGCACCAGGTCAGATTACTCAACGGGGGCCGGAAAACTGAAACGTGTTCCAGTCACCGGGTCGCCGACTCGCCGGTCACCCGATGAGATCGGCGGGCGCAGGCGGTCATACCGGGAAACTGACCACGCACACAGAGGAGCGTTTCATGGTGATCGTCGCGGGCTTCATCGTCGTCGACCCCGCGAGCCGGGACAACTACCTGGCCAATTGCCTGGAAGTGATCCGGCTGGCCCGTCATACAGCGGGCTGCGTGGATTTCGCGATCAGCGCCGACCCGCTCGATCCGGGTCGCGTCAACATCATCGAACGGTGGGAGTCGCAGGCCGCCGTCGACGCCTTTCGCGGCAGCGGACCGAGCGGCGATCAACAAGACGCGATAGTTTCCGGCTGCGTCTGCGAGTACGACGTGGCCGCCGAGCGGCGCCTGCTCTGATGTCAGCGGCGGTGCCTAGAGTAGGGCCGTGAGCCCAGCACGGACCGCAGCCGCCGCGGCGAATCCCGCAGACACCGCCAACGACAAGCCCACCCTGATGCTGCTCGACGGCAACTCCCTGGCGTTCCGGGCCTTCTACGCGCTGCCCGCGGAGAACTTCAAAACGCGGGGCGGGCTGACTACCAACGCCGTGTACGGCTTCACCGCCATGCTGATCAACCTGCTGCGCGACGAGGCACCGACGCACATCGCCGCAGCGTTCGACGTGTCCCGGCAGACCTTCCGTTCCGAGCGCTACCCCGAATACAAGGCGAACCGATCCTCGACCCCGGATGAGTTCCACGGCCAGATCGACATCACCAAAGAGGTGCTCAACGCCCTGGGCATCACGGTGCTGGCCGAGGCCGGATTCGAAGCCGACGACATCATCGCCACGCTGGCCACCCAGGCCGAGAACGAGGGCTACCGGGTGCTGGTGGTGACCGGCGACCGCGACTCGCTGCAACTGGTCAGCGACGACGTCACGGTGCTCTACCCGCGCAAAGGTGTCAGTGAACTCACCCGCTTCACTCCCGAGGCCGTCGTCGAGAAATACGGTCTGACCCCGACGCAGTACCCCGACTTCGCCGCGCTGCGCGGCGACCCCAGCGACAACCTGCCGGGCATTCCCGGGGTGGGGGAGAAGACGGCGTCGAAGTGGATCATCGAGTACGGCTCGCTGCAGGGTCTGGTCGACAACGTCGAAGCGGTGCGCGGCAAGGTCGGGGACGCGTTGCGGGCCCATGTGGCCAATGTCGTCCTGAACCGGGAGCTCACTGAGCTGGTCAAGGACGTGCCGCTGGCGCAGACGCCGGACACGCTGCGGCTGCAGCCCTGGGACCGCGACCACATCCACCGGCTCTTCGACGACCTCGAGTTCCGGGTGCTGCGGGACCGGCTGTTCGACACGCTGGCCGCCGTCGAACCCGAGGTAGACGAAGGCTTCGACGTGCGCGGCGGCGCCCTGGAGCCGGGCACCGTCGGGCAGTGGCTGGCCGACCATGCCGGCGACGGCCGCCGGTCCGGCCTCACGGTGGTGGGCACGCACCTCCCGCACGGCGGTGACGCGACCGCGCTGGCCATCGCCGCAGCCGACGGCGACGGCGCCTACATCGAGACCGCCACCCTGACACCCGAGGATGACGCGGCGCTGGCAGCCTGGCTGGCCGATCCGGACAAACCCAAGGCCCTGCACGAGGCCAAGTTGGCCATCCATGACCTGCGCGGCCGCGGCTGGTCGCTGGAGGGGGTCACGTCCGACACCGCGCTGGCCGCCTACCTGGTGCGGCCCGGGCAGCGCAGCTTCACCCTCGACGACCTCTCGCTGCGGTACCTCAGGCGCGAGCTACGTGCGGAAACCACTGAGCAACAACAGCTTTCGCTGCTCGACGACTCGGATGGCACCGACGACCAGGCCGTGCAGACCGCGATCCTGCGAGCTCGGGCCGTCATCGACCTCGCGGATGCCCTCGATGCCGAGCTGGACCGGATCGACTCCACCGCGTTGCTGGGCGAGATGGAGCTGCCGGTGCAGCGGGTGCTGGCCGGGATGGAAAGCGTCGGCATCGCGGTCGACCTGAACATGCTCACCGAGCTGCAAAGCCAGTTCGGCGACGAGATTCGCGACGCGGCCGAGGCCGCCTACGCCGTCATCGGCAAACAGATCAACCTGGGCTCGCCCAAACAGCTGCAGGTGGTGCTGTTCGACGAGCTCGGCATGCCCAAGACCAAGCGCACCAAGACCGGCTACACCACCGACGCCGACGCTCTGCAATCCCTTTTCGACAAGACCGGCCACCCGTTCCTGCAGCATCTGCTGACCCACCGCGACGTCACGCGGCTCAAGGTTACTGTCGACGGATTGCTGAACTCGGTGGCCGCCGACGGGCGCATTCACACCACGTTCAACCAGACGATCGCCGCGACCGGCCGGCTGTCCTCCACCGAGCCGAACCTGCAGAACATCCCGATCCGCACGGACGCCGGACGGCAGATCCGCGACGCGTTCGTCGTGGGCTCGGGCGAGTATGCCGAGCTGATGACCGCCGACTACAGCCAGATCGAGATGCGGATCATGGCGCATCTGTCCCGTGACGAAGGACTGATCGAGGCCTTCAACACCGGCGAAGACCTGCACTCGTTCGTCGCCTCCCGGGCCTTCGGGGTCCCGATCGGTGAGGTCACCGGAGAATTGCGGCGCCGGGTGAAGGCGATGTCCTACGGCCTGGCCTACGGGCTCAGCGCCTACGGTCTGTCGGCCCAGCTCAAGATCTCCACCGAGGAGGCCAAGGAGCAGATGGACCAGTACTTCGCCCGGTTCGGCGGGGTGCGCGACTATCTGCTGGCCGTCGTCGAACAGGCACGCAAGGACGGCTACACCTCGACGGTGCTGGGCCGGCGGCGCTACCTGCCCGAGCTGGACAGCAGCAACCGCCAGGTGCGCGAGGCCGCCGAACGCGCCGCGCTCAATGCGCCGATCCAGGGCAGCGCCGCCGACATCATCAAGGTGGCGATGATCGAAGTGGACAAGGCGATCAAAGCCAGCGGCCTGGCGTCGCGGATGCTGCTGCAGGTCCACGACGAATTGCTGTTCGAGATCGCCCCCGGGGAGCGCGAGGAACTCGAGACATTGGTTCGCGACAAGATGGGCGGGGCCTACCCGCTCGACGTGCCGCTGGAGGTGTCGGTCGGCTACGGCCGCAGCTGGGACGCCGCCGCGCATTAAAGGCGTTTCCGGAATTTAGACTGCTGAGATGTCGGATGCCGCTGAGCGCCGCCCGCTCGCGCGTTACCCGCTGATGGTGGCGTCGAAAATATTCGCTCTGCTGCCGGCCCCGGTGGCTGACGCGTTTCTGGCCGTGGTGGCGCGCCTCGTCTACTGGCGGGGGCGTGCCCAGCATCTGAACGTGCTGCAGGATTTCCGCGACAACGTGGACCCGACGGCGCAGTTCTCCACCCGCAAGTGGCAGCCGGTCCGGGCGATGTATCGAGCACTGGTCCGCAACGCCAACGACGCGATCTGGTTCCTCGCCGCACCCCATGCGGTCGCGCGGCGGCGCTTCCGCATCGCCGACCCGTCGCCGCTGCACGCCGCTCTCGATGCCGGCCGCCCCGCAGGGGTCGGCGCCATCGTCGCCTTTCCACACCTGGGCTCCTACGCCGCCCTGCCGATTGTGCTGGCGCTCAACGGGTTGCCGACCACGGTTGTCGCCAACCGGCAGCGTGCCTTGATGCAGTGGGTGATCACCCGCGGCGCACAGAAGGCCGGGCTCGAGCTCATCGTCGTCGACCGCACCGGGGGAGGCAGCATCACCGCGGCAATGGCCGATGCCATCCGGCGTGGCCGGATCGTCGCGATCGCCGGCGACTACTTCCGGGCCCGCGAAGGGGGCGGTAACGGAATCGAGGTCGATCTGGCCGGCATCAAACGCCCGATCGGCCCGGGACCGGCCCTGCTGGCCCTGCGTACGGGCGCCCTGATCGTCCCCGGCGCGGTATTCCAGCACAAACACCAGCGTGAACCCGTGTTCGGCCAGCCGATACCCGCCGAGGTCCCGCTCGGCGGGGACGACCAGAACGTGCGAGACGCGGTGCAGGAGACATCGCAGCAAGTGGCCGACGCGATCGCACTGTTCATCGAGCGCGAGCCGCAACAGTGGTTGATGCCCGGGGGGCTGGTGTCGGATTCGATCGGGCGCCGGCGGTAACGGTCCCGGCTTCGGTGGGGGGCGAGTTTGTCCAGCTTGCGCACCGTCGAGTAGCCTCAATGGGTAAACCCAAATGTCCCTTCGATGAACCCTGTCCGGAGCAACCCAACAATATGCCGAGTCCCACCGTCACCTCGCCGCAAGTAGCCGTCAACGACATTGGCACCAGCGAGGACTTTCTCGCCGCAATAGACAAAACGATCAAGTACTTCAACGATGGCGACATCGTCGAGGGAACCATCGTCAAAGTGGACCGGGACGAGGTGCTCCTCGACATCGGCTACAAGACCGAAGGGGTCATCCCCGCCCGCGAACTCTCCATCAAGCACGACGTCGACCCCAACGAGGTCGTTTCCGTCGGTGACGAGGTCGAGGCCCTGGTTCTCACCAAAGAGGACAAAGAGGGCCGGCTAATCCTCTCCAAGAAGCGTGCGCAGTACGAGCGCGCCTGGGGCACCATCGAGGAGCTCAAGGAGAAGGACGAGGCCGTCAAGGGCACCGTCATCGAGGTCGTCAAGGGTGGCCTGATCCTCGACATCGGGCTGCGCGGCTTCCTGCCGGCCTCGCTGGTCGAGATGCGCCGCGTCCGCGATCTGCAGCCGTACATCGGCAAGGAGATCGAAGCCAAGATCATCGAGCTGGACAAGAACCGCAACAACGTGGTGCTGTCGCGCCGCGCCTGGCTGGAGCAGACGCAGTCCGAGGTGCGCAGCGAATTCTTGAACCAGCTGCAGAAGGGCACCATCCGCAAGGGTGTCGTCTCCTCCATCGTCAACTTCGGCGCCTTCGTCGACCTCGGTGGGGTCGACGGCCTGGTGCACGTCTCCGAGCTGTCCTGGAAGCACATCGACCACCCGTCCGAGGTGGTGCAGGTAGGCGACGAGGTCACCGTCGAGGTGCTCGACGTCGACATGGACCGCGAGCGGGTTTCGTTGTCGCTCAAGGCGACCCAGGAAGACCCGTGGCGCCACTTCGCCCGCACCCACGCGATCGGTCAGATCGTGCCGGGCAAGGTCACCAAGCTGGTCCCCTTCGGTGCGTTCGTCCGCGTCGAGGAGGGCATCGAGGGTCTGGTGCACATCTCGGAGCTGGCCGAGCGCCACGTCGAGGTGCCCGACCAGGTGGTTGCCGTCGGCGACGACGCGATGGTCAAGGTCATCGACATCGACCTGGAGCGTCGCCGTATCTCGTTGTCGCTCAAGCAGGCCAACGAGGACTACACCGAAGAGTTCGACCCCGCCAAGTACGGCATGGCCGACAGCTACGACGAGCAGGGCAACTACATCTTCCCCGAGGGCTTCGACGCCGAAACCAACGAGTGGATCGAAGGTTTCGACACGCAGCGCAACGAGTGGGAGGCCCGCTACGCCGAGGCCGAGCGCCGGCACAAGATGCACACCGCGCAGATGGAGAAGTTCGCTGCGGCGGAGGCGGCGGATCACGCCAGCGGCGGTCAGTCCTCGTCGAGCAGCAGCTCCTCGGAGAAGTCCGCGGGCGGGTCGCTGGCCAGCGACGCCCAGCTGGCGGCTCTGCGGGAAAAGCTCGCCGGCAGCGCTTAATTCCGCGAGGATGCTGCGCATCGGTTTGACCGGTGGCATCGGTGCCGGGAAATCGGCATTGTCGAAGACCTTCTCGGACTGCGGTGGAATCATCGTGGACGGGGATGTCATCGCCCGTGAGGTGGTCGAGCCAGGGACCGAAGGACTGGCGTCGCTGGTCGACGCCTTCGGTGAAGACATTCTCCGTCCCGACGGTGCCCTGGATCGGCCTGCCTTGGCCGCCAAGGCATTTGCCGATGAGGAAGAGCGCAAGAAGCTGAACGGCATTGTGCATCCGCTGGTCGCCAAGCGCCGCGCCGAGATCATCGAGGCAGTCCACGAGGATGCAGTTGTCGTGGAAGACATTCCGTTGCTGGTGGAGTCGGGGATGGCGCCGCTGTTCCCGCTCGTCGTCATCGTGCACGCCGACGTCGAAATGCGGATGCGTCGTCTGGTCGAGCAACGCGGGATGGCCGAGGACGATGCCCGTGCGCGCATCGCCGCGCAGGCCACCGACGAACAACGTCGTGCGGTCGCCGACATCTGGCTGGACAATTCGGGCAGTCAGGAAGATCTGGTGCTAACCGCACGCGACGTATGGCACAACCGCATCCTGCCGTTCGCGCACAACCTGGCTGAGCGTCAACCCGCCCGCGCGGAGGCGCGGTTGGCCCCGGCCGACCCGACGTGGCCGGATCAGGCCCGCCGCGTCGTCAACCGCTTGAATACCGCATGCGGCCACCGCGCGTTGCGGGTGGACCACATCGGCTCCACCGCGGTCGCGGAGCTGGACGCCAAGAACGTCATCGACATCCAGATCACCGTCCAATCGCTGGATGTGGCAGACGAACTCGCCGAGCCGCTGCTATCCGCCGGTTACCCGCGCCTCGAGCACATCACCCAGGACGCCGCCAAGACCGATGCGCGCAGCACCGTCCCCGGCTTCGATCACAGCGACGATCCCGCATTGTGGCACAAGCGAATTCACGCGTCGGCCGATCCCGGCCGGCCCACCAACGTGCACATCCGGGTGGCCGGCTGGCCCAATCAGCAGTTCGCGCTGCTGTTCGTCGACTGGCTGAAGGCGAATCCTGGTGTGCGCGAGGATTATTTGAAAGTCAAGCGGGCGGCCGACGCGACCGGTGACGGCAACATCGTGCGTTACGTGAGCGCCAAGGAACCCTGGTTTCTGGATGCCTACCGGCGCGCCTGGGAGTGGGCTGACGCCACCGGCTGGAAGCCCTAGCTCCGCAGGGCTTCCGGGCCACGGTACCGTCAATTTCATGCCGTTTGTCACGGACATCCTGGGACCGCGGCGGCCCGTCGCCTGCGAGGCGCCCCCGCTGGTGAGGGGCAGGCGGCGACGCACCAGCACCATCGACACCCATCCGGACGAGGAGCGCGGATCGATCGCGGATCTCCGGGCGCGCGACATGGACGGCGCCGATGTGCTCAGCGAGGTTCGCGTCGGTGCGCGCTTGGTGGATAACGTCATCGACGAGATCTCCGCCACATCGCAGGCCCCCGCGCTGCAACAGCTGCGAGGTCGTCGGGTCGGGCGCGGGTTCCGGTCCACGGTCGAGACGCTCTTTCCCGAGGAGGTTGAGCGGTCCAGCCTGCTTCACCTGCTGCTTGATGACTGGGTGGGGGCGGCACTGGTGTCGGGATATGCCACCCAGCACGCGGCGATCGTCCTGGGCGTCGAGGAGAAGATGCCGCCCGGCGTGGCGGACCGCATGTCCGGGATCTGCGCGGGTTTCGCCCCTGAGGCGTCTTTGATCCGATACACGCGACAGCACGATCTCATTCCGACCGGCCGAGGTCCGTTGGCACCACCGTTGGACGGCCTGCACCAGGTGGAGCCGCTGCGCGCCCGGGGCATGCGCAGGTTCCGTCGCCTCGATGTATGGCCGGTCGCCGATGGTGGTGCGAAGTTTGACGCGCACTTCCGTGATTCCCACATGGACGACGACCGCGTCGAGACGATCGTGCACGAATACACCGTGGCAGGCAGCGTCGACACGTCCGCGCGGACCATCACCTCGGTCGTCGCCGAAGTGCGCGTGCTGCCGTGGCAGGAATGCCCCGGGGCCATCGGAAGCGCGTCGCGGATCACGGGCATGGCGCTCGCCGAGTTGCGCGACCGCGTGCGCGGCGAATTCGTCGGCACCAGCACGTGCACGCACCTCAACGACACGCTGCGCGCGATCGCCGATCTGGAAGCCTTACTTCCGCGTCGATGACCTGCTCGGCCGGTCCAGATAGCCCATGAGCACAAGAACGATCTCGTCTTCGACATCCTGGAGGTCCGCCGCGTCGGGCGCGGTGACGAGGCGGTGCACCAGTGAGTCGACCGTCGCGACGACGACGTGCGCGGTCATCGGGCCGGTGCGGACGGCGGGGTGCTGCTCGAGCAGCCGGGCCGCCACGTCCACACCGAACCGTTCCAGTTCGCGCAGCCGCTCCAAAAAGGCCGGCGCGCGGGGGGCTTCCTCGAACAGCACGCGGTGCAGGCGCGGGTTGTCCCGATGGTTGTCGATGGCCGCACGTACGAACAGTCGGAGGGTGTCGTCGAGTCGTGGTGGCAGGCCGCCGGCCAGACGTTCGCGCAGCAACGTCGATCCCGCGTCTACGTGCGCGTCCATCAGGGCCCGCAGCACCGCGTCCTTGTTGGGAAAGTACTGATAGAGGGACCCGATCGACAGCCCGGCTTGTTCGGCGATGCGGTTGGTGGTCCCCGCGACGTATCCGTGCTCGGCGAAAACCTGAGCAGCCGCGTCGAGGATGCGTCGCCGGGTCTGCGATGCCCGTTCCTGTTTGGGCTGCTTGCGCTGCCGAAATCGGTCTGTTGGAGTGATTGTCCGCCTCCTGGGTGAAAGCGAGTAGTCACGCGGCCCGGATGACCGCAAAATTAGGTTACCCTAACCACCATCCGAGGAGCCCTCCGTGCGCACCGTTCATGTGGAAACCACCCTGCCCACCAGCGCCGAACGCGTGTGGTCGGCGATGCTCTCACCGGCCACATTTCTCTACGTATGCAGGGGGCTGCTGGGATTCCCCGCGCTCGCCGGGCGCACCGAGTCGCTGCGGCCGGGTGAGCGCGGAACGGGGTGGCTGATGGCGTTCCATCTGATTCCCGCCTACCGGCACACCATCGAGGTCACCGGAGTCGACGAGGCGACCGGCACTATCCGCACCAAGGAGCACGGCGGGGTCCTCAAGGCTTGGAACCACACCTTGCACGTCGAAGCGCTGCAAGCGAATTCGTGCCGCTACAGCGACACCGTCGACATCGACGCGGGTGTTCTCACCGGAGCCGTCGCGGCGATCGCGAACGGGATCTACCGGTATCGGCAGTGGCGCTGGCGCAAACTGGTGCGGCGCCTGCCGGGCTGACGCATGTCAGGAAAGGCTGTGCGCGCTCTCGTCGCGGCGTTTGACCAGCAGCCACGTTTCCTCGGCACCCTCGCGGATCCGGGTCATGGCGTAGCGTCCGCGCATCCTGTCGCCCCGCAGGTCGAACGAAACATGGCCGCAGGCAAGGCCCTTGGACATGTCGTGCTGGGTTCCGTTGGCGTACGTGCCGTGGTCCCAGACGATGACGCTGTCGGGGCCGTGCCGGCCCTCGGGGATCACACCCTCGAAAGTCGCATAGTCAAGGGGATGGTCTTCGGTGCGCCGGGCCATCCGCTGATCCGCGGGACTCACCCACGGGCCGTCGGATATGGTCCACGACACCAGCACTCCGTCGATTTCCAGCCGGAAGTCGTAGTGGTCGCCGCGCGCCAGTCGGTGCTGAACGACGAAGCACGGTCCGTCAACAGGAGCGCGGCGCTGTCGTCGATGTCGGCCGCCTTGCTCATAGTTGGTTAACGACATAACAGTTGCATACCCGGGCGCTGGTCCGGAAAACTGTTGAACTGATTACACTTTCGCCCTACGCGTCACGCCAGGTGAGCGTCATGCCGTTGCCTGCCAACCAACCGGCCAGGTCATATCCGTTGCGGGCCAACCCATCAACGACTGTGACGGCGCGCCGGATCGCCAGCTCGGCGACGTCCTGACTCAGCAGTCCCTGGTGCACGGCGTCCAACAACTCGTCGACGTCGGCCAGATTCGCGCCGTTACCGGTGCTCACCTCGATGTCGAGGTAGTGGTCCTCCGATCGCCACACCGTGCGGCCGGGTGTGTATTCACCGATGTCGAGGTAGAAGTCGTGGTCGCGCTCATGGCCCGGGTTGAAGTGAAACACCGTGGTGCGCAACCCCAGCGACGGCAGCAGCCAGGACTCCAGGTAGTGGAATTGCTCACGGCCCGGTGTCGGGCGAGCCAGATAGAGACCCCACGGATGCACGGCGTACTGGTCAACCGCCCGCACGATGCCCTTCGGATCGGTGTTGGTGCGGGCGATCAGGTCGAACGTCTCGTGCTTCGGAGGATGGATGAAGTCACTTTACCTACGAAGACGCAATTTCCAGCGGACAAAGCAGGCGTAGAACACCGACAGCGCGGCCAGCATGCCCATGTCCAGCAACCAGATCTTGGACGTGTGCTGCCAGAACCTGTCCTGCGGGACCAGCGACCCGGGCACCAGAGACCGCACATCGACCGTCGACGCGGCCGCGGCATAGCCCCACCGTGCCGGGACTACCGTAGAAACCTGTTCCAGCACAATCCGATTGGTTACCGGCACCATTCCGCCGCACAGCACGAGCTGCGCCATGATCGACACCACGAACAGCGGCATGATCTGTTCAGTGGAACGGACCACCGCCGAGATGCCCAGGCCCAGCAGCGCCGAGGCCACGCAGGTAGCGGCCACAGTGAAGAACAACTCGAAGGTGGCGGCGACGTTCCCGTGCCCCAGCACCAACCCGCCCCGGGTGGGTGCACCCTTGCCTATGACGACGATGGCGCTGGCGATCGCGGCCTGCAGCACCGCGAAGACGCAGAAGACCGCCGTCTTGGCCAGCAGGTACGCCGTCGTCGACAAACCCACCGCTTGTTCGCGCTGGAAGATCGCCCGCTCACCGACCAGGTCGCGAATCGTCAGGGCGGTGCCCATGAATGCCGCGGCCAGCAGCAGCAGGTTCAGGATCTGCGCGGATTCGTCCGGAGTGCCCCCGTGCTCGCCGACCGCCCGGAATCCGTTCGAGCCGGGCACCGTCAGCGACAGGGCGCCGAGGATGAACGGCAACAGTGCCAGGAACACGAAGTAGGCGCGGTCTGCGACCACCAACCGAACCTGGCGGCGGGCGACGGTCGAGATCTGCCGGCGCACACTGGTGTGGACCGGTTCACCCAGGTCAGCGGGGGCCGAGTCCGGCCCGGGCCGTTCCTGTGACTGACTGCGTTCCAGGAATCGGCGGTTGGCTTCGGCCGGGTCGGCACCCACCTGGCTGAATATCTTGGCCCAGTTGGTGGTGCCCATCGCGCCGCCGATCTGGTCGGGCGGACCGCAGTACGCCGTCTTACCCCCAGGTGCCACCAGCAGCAGCTGATCGCAGATGTCCAGGTAGGACAGCATGTGAGTGACAACGATCACCACCCGGCCGGCGTCGGCCAGTTGGCGCAGCATCATCATGACCTGGTGGTCGAGGGCGGGGTCCAGGCCCGACGTCGGCTCGTCGAGGATGAGCAGCGACGGCCCGGTGAGCAGTTCGAGCGCCACCGATGCCCGTTTGCGCTGCCCCCCGGAGAGCTTGTCCACCCGGGTGTCGGCGTGTTTGGTGAGGTCGAGTTCTTCGAGAACCTGGGCCACCACCCGGGCGCGGTCGGATTTGCTGGTGTCCGGTGGTAGCCGGAGCTCGGCGGCGTAACCGAGCGCCTGGTGCACGGTCAGCTGCCGGTGCACGACGTCGTCCTGCGGGACCATGCCGATCCTGCTGCGCAACGACGCATACTCCCCGTGTACGTCATGACCTTCGAAGCTGACCGAGCCCTTACTCGGGCGGGCGTACCCGGCGACGAGCCGGGCCAGTGTGCTTTTTCCGGCACCCGACCCGCCGATGACAGCGGTCAGCGTTCCGGGGCGGGCGGTCAGGGAGATGCCGTGCAGCAGCTGTTTGCCGTTGTCGACGGTGTAGTCGACCCCGCGTACCTCGAGACCACCGGTGCGGCTTGCGGTTTCATTGCGCGGAATAAGTGTGCCGTCGCTGAACTGCAGGTCGACGTTGCCGATGGTGACCACGTCACCCTGAGACAGGATCGCCGACCCTACCCGGGTGCCGTTGACGAAAGTGCCGTTGACGCTGCGATCTTGGATCTCGGTGCCCAGCGGTGTGGTCCGCAGGGTCGCGTGCTGGCGGCTGGCCAGTACGTCGGACACGACGATGTCGTTGTCGTTCGCGCGGCCGATCGTGATGGCGCCGGTCGACTTCGGGGCCCCGGAGATCGCGCCCGAGCGCGGCGAAAGGATTCTCACCATCCGCGTGGCCAGGCCCGATACGTCCGCGGACTTGGCGTCGATGACCGTCAGTTCGGCGGGCGGGGGCCCGGCGTTGACGGTGGTGACTTCCTCGGGCGGCATCGGTGGGGGCGCCGGGCGCCTGGGCGTCGGCGGGACTGGACGCCCGTTGGGCGGCGGTGGCGCCGGACGCGGTGGGCTCACCGACCATGCCAGGGTGGGCGGCCCGCTCTCGTGACGGGCCCCATTGTTGAAGGTGCTGGGGGGCCGGCCTGCCGGCCCCCGCTGCCGCCCGACCTCGAAGGTGAGCCTCGGCCCGGCGGGATTGCCGACGTTGATGCTCTGGCCGTCGTGGATGTCGACGACGGGCATCCGGTAACCGTTGACGTAGGTGCCGTTCAGCGAGCCGTTGTCGATCGCCAGCCAGCGGCCCTGGTCGAAGCGCAGGATCAGGTGCGCGCGGGAGATACGCGGGTCCGGGATGCGGAGATCGGCGTGCAGATCGCGCCCGACGACCACCTCATAGCCGGGGGCGAAGGAACGTTGGGACCCGTCGTGCCGAATCGTCAGGGCCGGCGGGGTTGGTCGACTCACCACTCCTAGATTAGCCCGCTCGCACGTTGCTGGTTGTGTCCCAGCTGTGACGTTCCTATGTGTCCCGTGCCGCCATACATAGCTGTTTCATAGCTTGCATCCCGTCCTGCGCCAATGCTTTTCATGCATCATGCCAATGGAGGAGGGGATTTTGCGGATGGAAGAACGAGCAGGCGCCACCCGGCGTCTCAGGGCCGGGCTCAGGGCCGGTCGCGGGCTTGTGACAACGGTCACGCACCGCCGGCGCCGGGTCCCCGCGTCCGGGTCCGCACCCGAAACCTCGGGTCGGCCGGGCATGGCCCGCGGCGCGTCGTTCGCCGGCTACACGATCCTGCGGCAGCTCGGCGCCGGCGGGATGGCCGAGGTGTACCTCGCGCTGCATCCGAGGTTGCCCCGCCGTGACGTCATCAAGGTGCTTGCCGAGGCGATCACCGCGGACACCGAGTTCCGCGAAAGATTCAACCGGGAGGCCGATCTCGCGGCGACGTTGTGGCATCCGCACATCGTCGGCGTGCACGACCGCGGCGAATTCCAGGGCCAGCTCTGGATTTCCATGGATTACGTCGAAGGCACCGACGCATCGCGGTTGGTGAGAGAGGCTCACCCGCAGGGAATGCCGGTCGGCGATGTGTCCGCGATACTCGACGCCGTTGCCGGAGCGCTGGATTACGCCCACGACCGTGGGCTGCTGCACCGCGACGTCAAACCCGCGAACATCCTGCTCACCCACCCCGAAGCTGACCCGCACGGCCCGGAGCGCCGAATCTTGTTGGCGGACTTCGGTGTTGCGCGTCACCTCGCGGACATCAGCGGAATCACCCAGACCAACGTCGCGGTCGGAACCGTCGCCTACGCGGCGCCCGAGCAGCTGGCGGGTTCCAACATCGACCGGCGCGCCGACCAATATGCGCTGGCCGCCACGGCGTTTCACCTCCTCACCGGTGCGCCGCCATTTCGCAACGCCAACCCCGTCGCGGTCATCAGCCAGCACCTGCACGACGCGCCGCCCCGGCTCAGCGACCATCGTCCGGATCTGGCCCGCCTGGATGACGTGTTCGCCAGAGCGCTGGCCAAGGATCCGGAGGATCGGTTCGAGCGGTGCCGGATGTTCGCCGCCGCGGTCCGTGCGGGCTCGGATGAAGCCGGTGCGACCGATCTACCCGAGCCGGCGCCCGCCCCAGGCGTCCGGGTCCGCCGGATCCCGCCCCGCGTCCGGATGGCGGCCGCCCTGGTCTGTGCGGTGCTGATCGCCGTAGCGGCGACCTGGTCGACGCTGTACAGCTTCGAGCCCGACCCGTCCCAGCCCAACCCTGCCCTGGCCGCCCGGCCGGCCGCGCCCGCGCCTTCCGCGCCGGCGCCTTCCGCGGCGGTGACCGCACCGTCCGGCAGGGTGCTCGACGGCATCTACCGGCTCGACCTCAACCGGGCCAAGCGCACTACCAACGGCACCCCGATCCGCCACGACGGAGGTACCACCAACTGGTGGGCGTTCCGTTCGGTCTGCACGTCCGGCGGGTGCGCCGCCACCGGTGTCCGGCTCGACGACGCCACTCATCAGGTGGCTGACACCACCGACGGCGGCGAGACCGACACCCTGAAATTCGCCGCCGGCTACTGGCAGGGAGCCTCCCAGCAGATACGGATCAGCTGTCATCAGGCGAATAAGACAGGGCAGAACACCCAGCAGGAGACGGTGGCGCTGTCGCTGGCACTGCAGTCCGACGGCACCCTGCGCGGCGTGCAGACCGAGACGGTCGGCAGCAACGAATGCGGCGCCCAGGGTGCGGTGCTGCGAGTACCGGTGGTCGCGACGCGGGTTGGTGACGTGCCCCCGAACCTGCCTCTCGCCGACCCGGCGCGGGTGATGGGTGCGACCGCCACGCCTGCCACCCGTCCGATGCCGCCCGTGCTGGGCGGAAGTTGCAGCGCCGTGGACAAGCTCGGCTACGACCAGACCAGTAATGAGCAGGTCGTCTGCGAGGGCGGCGTGTGGAGCAAGGCGCCGATCACGACCGGGGTGCACTCCGCCGGCAGTTCGTGTGACCGACCGGACATCCCGGTCTTCGCCATGTCCGCATCCAGCGACGGCTACCTGATCGAGTGCAACCCGGTCACCCGGGTGTGGGCACGACACAGCTGACCCGGCGGCCTTCCCGCGCGGAACAAAGCTTGTCGGTGGCTGGTTCTACCCTGGTGCTATGGCTTTCGCCACCGAACACCCAGTACTCGCCCACTCGGAATACCGCGCTGTCGACGAGGTCGTGCGTTCCGGAGCCCGCTTCGAGGTGGTCAGCCCGCACCAACCCGCCGGCGACCAGCCTGCCGCCATCGAGGAGCTCGAGCGCCGGATCAGGGCGGGGGAGCGCGACGTGGTGCTGCTCGGTGCCACCGGCACCGGCAAATCGGCGACCACCGCCTGGCTGATCGAGCGCCTCCAGCGGCCCACCCTGGTGATGGCGCCGAACAAGACGCTGGCCGCCCAGCTGGCCAATGAACTGCGAGAGATGTTGCCGCACAACGCGGTCGAGTACTTCGTCTCGTACTACGACTACTACCAGCCAGAGGCGTACATCGCGCAGACCGACACCTATATCGAGAAAGACAGCTCGATCAACGACGACGTCGAACGATTGCGGCACTCGGCGACCTCGAGCCTGCTGTCCCGCCGCGACGTGGTGGTGGTGGCGTCGGTGTCGTGCATCTACGGCCTGGGCACGCCGCAGTCGTATCTGGACCGCTCCGTCGAGCTGCAGGTCGGGATGGAGGTGCCGCGCGACGGGCTGCTGCGGCTGCTGGTCGACGTCCAGTACACCCGCAACGACCTGTCGTTCACCCGCGGCTCGTTCCGGGTGCGCGGCGACACCGTGGAGATCATCCCGTCCTACGAAGAGCTGGCCGTCCGCATCGAGTTCTTCGGCGACGAGGTCGAGTCGCTGTACTACCTGCACCCGCTCACCGGTGACGTGGTCCGCCAGGTCGACTCGCTGCGGATCTTCCCCGCCACCCACTACGTGGCCGGTCCCGAGCGGATGGCGGTGGCCATCTCGACGATCGAACAGGAGCTGGCCGACCGGCTCGCCGAACTCGAGGGGCAGGGCAAGCTGCTGGAAGCGCAGCGGCTGCGGATGCGCACCAACTACGACATCGAGATGATGCGGCAGGTCGGGTTCTGCTCGGGCATCGAGAACTATTCGCGCCACATCGACGGTCGCGGCCCCGGTTCGCCTCCCGCGACCCTGCTGGACTACTTCCCCGAGGATTTCCTGATGGTCATCGACGAGTCGCACGTCACCGTGCCGCAGATCGGTGGCATGTACGAGGGCGACATGTCGCGCAAGCGCAACCTCGTCGAATACGGGTTCCGGTTGCCCTCGGCGGTCGACAACCGCCCCCTGACCTGGGAGGAATTCGCCGACCGGATCGGGCAGACGGTGTACCTGTCCGCCACGCCGGGGCCCTACGAGCTCAGCCAGACCGGCGGTGAGTTCGTCGAGCAGGTGATCCGCCCGACCGGCCTCGTCGACCCGAAGGTCGTCGTCAAACCGACCAAGGGGCAGATCGACGACCTCATCGGCGAGATCCGCAAACGCACCGAGCGCGACGAGCGGGTTCTGGTAACCACCCTCACCAAGAAGATGGCCGAGGACCTCACCGACTACCTGCTGGAGATGGGTATCCGGGTCCGCTACCTGCATTCCGAGGTCGACACGTTGCGCCGGGTCGAGCTGCTACGCCAGCTGCGGCTCGGCGAGTACGACGTGCTGGTCGGCATCAACCTGCTGCGCGAGGGCCTGGACCTGCCTGAGGTGTCGTTGGTGTCGATCCTGGACGCCGACAAAGAGGGCTTCCTGCGCTCGGTGCGCAGCCTGATCCAGACCATCGGCCGTGCCGCGCGGAACGTCTCCGGCGAAGTGCACATGTACGCCGACAAGATCACCGACTCGATGAAAGAGGCGATCGACGAGACCGAGCGCCGCCGCGCGAAGCAGATCGCCTACAACGAGGCCAATGGAATCGATCCGCAGCCGTTGCGCAAGAAGATCGCCGACATCCTCGACCAGGTCTACCGCGAGGCCGACGACACGGACGTGGAGATCGGCGGGTCGGGACGCAACGCCTCCCGCGGCCGGCGCGCGCAGGGCGAGCCCGGCCGGGCCGTGAGCGCCGGTGTGATCGAGGGGCGCGACACCTCCACGATGCCGCGCGCCGAGTTGGCCGACTTGATCAAGGACCTCACCGCGCAGATGATGGCCGCCGCGCGCGACCTGCAGTTCGAGCTGGCCGCCCGGTTCCGCGATGAGATCGCCGACCTGAAGAAGGAGCTGCGCGGGATGGACGCCGCCGGTCTGAAGTGACGCAGACGACGAGCGAGACCGGCAGCTGGCGTCAGCTGCTCGGCCGGCACCTGGGCACATCCACGGTGCTGGCGGGCGGGGTCGCGATGTACGCCACCAACGAATTCCTGACCGTCAGCCTGCTGCCCAGCACCATCGCCGACATCGGCGGCGACCGTCTGTACGCGTGGGTGGTCACCCTCTACCTGGTCGGATCCGTGGTCGCGGCGACCACCGTGAACTCGATCCTGCGCCGCTTCGGGGCGCGCTCGTCCTTTCTGCTGGGGCTGGCCGTTTTCGGGGTGGCCAGCGTGGCCTGCGCGATGGCCCCGACCATGGAGGTGCTGATCGCGGGACGCACCCTGCAGGGGATCGCCGGCGGCACCCTGGCCGGGCTGGGCTACGCGCTGATCAACGCCGCGCTGCCGCGCGAACTGTGGACGCGCGGCTCGGCGCTGGTCTCGGCGATGTGGGGCGTCGCGACGGTGGTCGGGCCGGCGATGGGTGGTTTGTTCGCGCAATTCGGCCTGTGGCGCTGGGCTTTCGGCGCGATGGCCGTCCTCGCGGCGCTGCTGGCCATTCTGGTTCCGGCGGTGCTGGCGGCCATCGCAACCGTCGAGGACGAACCGGCAGCCCCTGCGCTCCGGGTACCGGTCGGGTCGCTGCTGCTGGTCGGCGCGGCCGCGTTGGCAGTCAGCGTCGCCCAGCTACCGCACAATTCCGCAGCGATCGGCGCACTGCTCGTGGTGGGCGTGCTGCTGGTCGCGGCGTTCGTCCTCGTCGACCGCCGCAGCCGGGCGACCGTCCTGCCGCCCAGTGTGTTCGGAACCGGGCCGCTGAAGTGGATCTACCTGACACTGGCCGTGCTGATGATGGCCGTCATGGTCGACACCTATGTGCCGCTGTTCGGTCAGCGGCTGGGGCACCTGACTCCGGTTGCGGCCGGTTTCCTCGGCGCCTCGTTGGCGGTCGGATGGACACTGAGCGAGGTCGCCAGCGCTTCGCTGACCAACCCCCGGGTGATCAACCGCGTCGTCCTGGTCGCGCCGCTGCTGATGGCATCCGGGCTCGCGTTCGGTGCCGTCACCCAACGTGCCGACGCGTCGTCCGGCCTGATCGCGGTGTGGGCCCTGGCCTTGCTCATCGCCGGAACTGGCATCGGGATGGCTTGGCCGCATCTGTCGGCACGTGCCATGGACTCCGTTGACGATCCCTCGGAGAGCGGCGCGGCAGCCGCGGCCATCAACACCGTCCAACTGATCTCCGCGTCTTTCGGCGCCGGACTCGCGGGTGTCGTGGTGAACTCGGCCAGCGGAGGCGAGTTGATGGAGGCGCGCTGGCTGTACGGGGTCTTCACCGTGCTGGCGGCGCTCGGTGTGCTGGCCTCCTATCGGGCGACTCGCACCGCGCGTCGCTCGACGCCACCAGCAGCCGAGTTGCGCCCCTGACGAACCTGCACCTCTTACGGTGGAGGAGTGACGGAGACGGTCAGCGAGACCGGCAGCTGGCGTGAGCTGCTCGGACAGCACCTGGGCACCTGCACCGTATTGGCCGGTGGCGTTGCGCTGTACGCCACCAACGAGTTCCTCACCGTCAGCATGCTGCCCAGCATCGTCGCCGATATCGGCGGTGACCGGCTGTTCTCCTGGGCGACGACGCTGTACCTGATCGGCTCGGTGGTCGCGGCCACCACCGTCAACCCGATGCTGCAGCGGGTCGGCGCCCGATCCTCCTATCTGATGGGGCTCACCGTGTTCGGGCTCGCCGGCCTGGTCTCGGCGCTGGCGCCGACCATGGAAGTGCTGGTGGCGGGGCGCATGCTGCAGGGTGTGGCCGGCGGCCTGTTGGCGGGTCTGGGATACGCGCTGATCAACACCGCGCTGCCGCGCCACCTGTGGACCCGTGGTTCGGCGCTGGTGTCGACGATGTGGGGTGTCGCCACGCTGATCGGGCCCACCGCGGGCGGCATATTCGCTCAGTTCGGTTGGTGGCGATGGGCTTTCGTCGCGATGGGCCTGGCGGCCGCGCTGATGGCCGTGCTGGTGTTGAAAGTCGTTACAGCACAGACTGATTCGCAAGAAGAGTCGCCCAACCGGGCGGTGCCCATTTGGTCGCTACTGCTGATGGGAGCCGCCGCGCTCGCCGTCAGCGTCGCGGCGCTTCCGCACTACCTCGTCCAGACGCTGGGGCTGCTGGCCGCCGCGGTGCTGCTGGTCGCCGTCTTTCTGTTCGTCGACTGGCGCATGCACGTTGCGGTGTTGCCGCGCAGCGTGTTCGGCCCCGGTCCGTTGAAATGGATCTATTTGACGATGGCCGTGCAGATGGTCGCCGCGATGGCCAACACCTACGTGCCGCTGTTCGGCCAGCAACTGGCTGACCTCAGCCCGGTGGAGGCGGGTTTTCTCGGCGCAGCACTGGCCACCGGGTGGACCATCGGAGAGATCGCCAGTGCGTCGCTGACCAACCGTCAGGTGATCGGTCATGTCGTCGCGGCCGCGCCCCTGGTGATGGCGGCGGGCCTGGCGCTGGGCGCGGCGACCCAGCGCCCGTACGCCCCGCTCGGGATTGTCGCGATCTGGGCGCTGGCTCTGCTGATCACCGGCGCAGGCATCGGGATGGCGTGGCCGCACCTCGCGGTGCGGGCGATGACGGCGGTCGACGACCCGGCCGAAAGCAGCGCCGCGGCCGCCGCGATCAACATCATCCAGCTGAGTTCCGGGGCCTTCGGCGCAGGTCTGGCCGGCGTGGTGGTCAACACCGCGCCGGGCGGTGAGGTGACCTCAGCGCGCTGGTTGTTCTCGGTGTTCACGGCGCTGGCCGCGCTCGGCTTCCTCGCGTCCTATCAGGCGACGCACCGGGACCGGCGCTCAGCGGGTTGACTTGACGACCTGGGAGTAGTGGAACTGCCACCGTTCCACGATGTGAAAGCCGAGATAGCTCGGGAACTGATACACCGGTGCCCGCCCGAATGCCGTGCCCGGCGGCAACGTCTGTCCGACTTGATGATCCGGCAGTGACTTGTCCCGGTTGGTGATCGTCCACAGCGCCGGGCATTTGTTGATCTTCGCCGTCGTCAGCCACACCGCGACGTGGCCGTCCCACAGCGCACCGACCTTGGGGCCGTAAAACCCCCGCTCGACGTCGATCAGCGGGTGGAATGCGGCGGGCCTGCTCGCCAGCAGGGCGCGGATGGGGCCGGGCCGCCATGGAACCGTGTTGTCCACCAGCAGGCAGTCACCCGGCGAGGCGTGGGCGCTGATCACATCGGCGACCTGGCTGTAGTCCCAGCCCTCCTTGGCGTATGGACCGCGCTGGGTGAAGTAGTAGTTGGGGAAGGCCGCGCCGGCCAGGACCACCACGAGCGCGACAACCTGCCAGCGCTTGCGGGCGATCGCGACGATGCAGACCGCGAGCACGACGGCCGCGGCGGGAGCGGTGAATATCAGGTAGCGCGGATAGTAAATCGGTTCGCCGACGGCTGAATAGATCAAGACGGTCGCGGTGGGAATCACTACCCACAGGGCGCTGACGAGCCGCAATCGGCCCGCGCCGTTCTCGGTCCGAGCCTTGCCGGCCAACCGCAACACGGCGGCGGCCAGCACCAGAACGCCGGCCAGAATCGCGAACGGGACGCTGTAGTCGAAGTACTGGCGGTGTACGACGTCCAGGAACAGGTTCCGGTTGAGCCCGTTGATCCACCCGACCTGCCACACCTGTTTGTGGGCAAACAGTATGAACGGCGTCATCGCGCCGAGAGCAACCCCCGACGCCACGCCTAGCCAGATGGCGGGCCACTTGCGCGGCCGGCCGGGCGCCACCGCCGTCGCTATGAGCGGCAGGACCGCGGCGTAGACCAGCACCAACAGCACCATGTTGACGTTGACCAGGATGGCCACCATCAACAACAGCGCGTAGGACACCCACAGCCGCGCGCGATTGTGCCGAGTCGCGGCGACCACCAGCACCGTCAGCCAGGCCGCCACCGCCACGACCAGCGCCGACGAGCGCGCCTCGATGCCCGCCCAGGTCACCCGCGGGAGGATGGCGAAGACGGCGCCCGCGCACAGGGCCGTCCCGCGCCCGGAGAACTGCTTGGCGAACACCACCACACCGGCGGCGGCGGCGCCCACGGCCAGCGCGCTGGGGAGCCGCGACCAGAACTCGGTCGGTGGAAAGACCGCGAACCAGCCGTGCATCAGCAGGTAGTAGAGGCCGTGCACGGCGTCGATGTGACCCAGCAGTTTCCACAGTTCCGGCAGCGTGCGACTTGCCGAAGCGGAGATGGTCGCGCCCTCGTCGAACCACAGCGACGGCCGGCCGGCCCAGGCCGCGCTGATGACGGCCGTCAGCGTCGCGACGACCCACGGGTCCAGGATGCGGCCCCGCGGATGTGCCGTGGCGGCCGGTTCGGCGTCGTCAGCCACGGGATTTTCGACGATTGACACAGACATGATTGTTTTCAACTTTATGTGTACGGCGGTCTGAACGTGACCCGCGCCGCAAACCTCTCCCGTCGACGTCCAGCAACGCGATAGGGTCTGGGGTTGGCGGAAACCGACACCTGGGAGGGTAAATGAGCGCCTATCAAACCGTGGTCGTAGGGACTGACGGCTCAGATTCGTCGATGCGCGCGGTAGACAGGGCAGCTGCGATCGCGGGGTCGGACGCCAAACTGATCATCGCGTCGGCATATCTGCCGCAGCACGAAGACGCTCGCGCCGTCGACGCCCTGAAGAGCGAGAGCTACAAGGTCACCGGCACCGGGCCGATCTACGAGATCCTGCACGACGCCAAGGAGCGGGCACACAACGCCGGCGCCAAGAACGTCGAGGAGCGGGCCATCGAGGGTGCCCCGGTGGACGCGCTGGTGCAGCTCGCCGAGTCGGAGAAGGCAGACCTGCTGGTGGTCGGCAACGTCGGTCTGAGCACGATCGCGGGCCGGCTGCTGGGTTCGGTCCCGGCCAACGTCTCC
Source organism: Mycobacterium gordonae (assembly GCF_001417955.2). Classification (GTDB taxonomy): domain Bacteria; phylum Actinomycetota; class Actinomycetes; order Mycobacteriales; family Mycobacteriaceae; genus Mycobacterium; species Mycobacterium gordonae_B. Next base: position 27,569 of record NZ_LKTM01000267.1, read on the forward strand.
CGCAAGGCCAAGGTCGATGTGCTGATCGTGCACACCACCTGAGACCCTGGACTACCAGCCGCGCTCGCGCCACTCCTGAATGTGCGGGCGTTCGGCGCCCAGCACCGTGTCATCACCGTGGCCGGGATAGATCACGGTGGAGTCGTCGTACACGTCGAACACCCGGGTGGTGACGTCGTCGAGCAACTGCTCGAAGTCGCCGGGCTGCCAGGTCTTGCCGACGCCACCCGGGAACAGGCAGTCGCCGGTGAACAGGTGGGTCACCCCGCCGGTCGCGGACCCGTCCAGCGCCAGGGCGACCGAGCCCGGGGTGTGTCCGCGCAGGTGGATCACGTCGAACGTCAGCTCTCCGATCCGCACCGTGTCGCCGTTCGCCAGCAATCGATCCGGCCGGACCGGAAGGGGCTCCGCGTCGATCTCGTGGGCGGCGGTCGGCGCTCCGGTGGCCTCGGCCACGGCTTCCAGGGCCTGCCAGTGGTCGAAGTGTTGGTGGCTGGTCAGAATGAGCGATAGCGTCGGCGCGTACCGTCGAATCAGGTCGATCAGGACATCGGCGTCGTTCGCGGCGTCGATCAGCAGGGTTTCTCCGGTCGCGGAACAGGTGACCAGGTAAGCGTTGTTGTCCATCGGGCCGACCGAGGCCTTCACGATCGTCGCTCCGGGCAGCGTGCGTCGGGCCGCAGTGCCCGGTTCGACATGTCCGGTGTAATCGTCGCTGAGCTGGGAAGCGGTCATACCCATGCACGCTACTTGGATGGCTGGCCGGGTTGCTTGTCGGTGGGGACACCTAGCATGGAATGCGGCCTGCGCTCTGACTGTTCCGCTGTGATCGTTCAACGCCAGGGCCGTACGAGTTTGAGCTGAAAGGGGCAGCGTGGCTGACCGCCTCATCGTCAAGGGCGCGCGCGAACACAACCTGCGCGGTGTCGACCTTGATCTACCCCGGGACGCCCTGATCGTCTTCACCGGGTTGTCCGGCTCGGGCAAATCCTCGTTGGCGTTCGACACCATCTTCGCCGAGGGTCAGCGCCGCTACGTGGAGTCGCTGTCGGCCTACGCCCGGCAGTTCCTGGGCCAGATGGACAAGCCGGATGTCGACTTCATCGAGGGTCTTTCGCCGGCGGTGTCCATCGACCAGAAATCGACCAACCGCAACCCGCGCTCGACGGTCGGCACCATCACCGAGGTCTACGACTACCTCCGGTTGCTGTATGCCCGCGCCGGCACCCCGCACTGCCCGATCTGCGGTGAGCGCATCGCGCGTCAGACCCCACAGCAAATCGTCGACCAGGTGCTGGCGATGGAGGAAGGCATCCGGTTCCTGGTGCTCGCCCCAGTGGTGCGAACCAGGAAGGGAGAGTTCGCCGACCTCTTCGACAAGCTCAACGCGCAGGGGTACAGCCGGGTGCGGGTCGACGGGGTGGTCCACCCGCTGACCGACCCGCCGAAACTGAAAAAGCAGGAGAAGCACGACATCGAGGTGGTGGTGGACCGCCTCACGGTCAAGGCGAGCGCCAAGCAGCGGCTCACCGATTCGGTGGAGACCGCGCTGAACCTGGCCGACGGCATTGTGGTGCTGGAGTTTCCCGACGACCGCGACGAGCATGACCACCCCCGTGAGCAGCGCTTCTCCGAGAAGCTGGCCTGCCCGAACGGCCATGCCCTGGCCGTGGACGATCTGGAACCGCGGTCCTTCTCGTTCAACTCGCCCTACGGCGCCTGCCCCGAGTGCGTGGGTCTGGGCATCCGCAAGGAGGTCGACCCCGACCTGGTGGTGCCCGACCCCGATCTCACCTTGGCCGAGGGCGCGGTGGCGCCCTGGTCGTCCGGCCACACCGCCGAGTACTTCACCCGGATGATGGCCGGACTGGGTGACGCGCTCGGCTTCGACGTCAACACCCCGTGGCGCAAGCTGCCCGCCAAAGCCCGCAAGGCGATCCTGGAGGGTGCCGACCAGCAGGTGCACGTGCGGTACCGCAACCGCTACGGGCGCACCCGGTCCTATTACGCGGAGTTCGAGGGCGTGCTGGCGTTCCTGCAGCGCAAGATGTCCCAGACCGAGTCCGAGCAGATGAAGGAACGCTACGAGGGCTTCATGCGGGACATCCCGTGCCCGGTGTGCGACGGCACGCGGCTCAAGCCGGAGATTCTGGCGGTGATGCTGACCGCGGGGGAGTACGGCCCGAAGTCCATCGCCGAAGTCTGTGAGCTTTCGATCGCCGACTGCTCGGACTTCTTGAACGCGCTCACGCTGGGCACCCGGGAGGCGGCGATCGCCGGGCAGGTGCTCAAGGAGATCCAGTCCCGGTTGGGCTTTCTGCTCGACGTCGGGCTGGAGTACCTGTCGCTGTCGCGGGCGGCGGCCACCCTGTCCGGCGGTGAGGCACAGCGCATCCGGCTGGCCACCCAGATCGGCTCCGGGTTGGTCGGCGTGCTCTACGTCCTCGACGAGCCGTCCATCGGGCTGCATCAGCGCGACAACCGCCGGCTGATCGAAACCCTCACGCGGCTAAGGGATCTGGGTAACACCCTGATCGTCGTCGAGCACGACGAGGACACCATCGAGCATGCCGACTGGATCGTCGACATCGGGCCCAGAGCCGGTGAGCACGGCGGTCTGATCGTGCACAGCGGTCCGTACAGCGAGTTGCTGACGAACAAGGAATCGATCACCGGCGCTTATCTGTCCGGGCGGGAAACCATCGAGATGCCCGCGCTGCGGCGCCCCACCGACCGTAAGCGCCAGATCACCGTGGTGGGGGCACGCGAGCACAATCTGCGGGGCATCGACGTGTCCTTCCCGCTCGGGGTCCTGACATCGGTGACCGGTGTATCAGGCTCCGGCAAATCGACACTGGTGAACGACATCCTGGCCGCCGTGCTGGCCAACCGCCTCAACGGTGCGCGGCAGGTGCCCGGGCGGCACACCCGCGTCACCGGCCTGGACCACCTGGACAAGCTGGTCCGGGTCGACCAGTCGCCGATCGGCCGGACCCCGCGGTCCAACCCGGCCACCTACACCGGGGTGTTCGACAAGATCCGAACCCTGTTCGCCGCCACCACCGAAGCGAAAGTGCGCGGCTACCAACCGGGCCGGTTCTCGTTCAACGTCAAGGGCGGCCGCTGCGAGGCCTGTACCGGCGACGGCACCATCAAGATCGAGATGAACTTCCTGCCCGACGTGTATGTGCCGTGTGAGGTCTGCCAGGGCGCCCGCTACAACCGGGAAACCCTGGAGGTGCACTACAAAGGCAAAACCATCTCCGAGGTGCTCGACATGTCGATCGAGGAGGCTGCGGAGTTCTTCGAGCCGATCAGCGGTATCCACCGCTACCTGCGCACCCTGGTCGACGTCGGCTTGGGTTATGTACGACTCGGACAACCTGCGCCGACGCTGTCCGGCGGCGAGGCCCAGCGGGTGAAGTTGGCATCCGAGTTGCAGAAGCGCTCGACCGGACGGACGATCTACATCCTCGACGAGCCCACCACGGGCCTGCACTTCGACGACATCCGCAAGCTGCTGAAGGTCATCAACGGCCTCGTCGACAAGGGCAACACGGTGATCGTCATCGAACACAACCTGGACGTGATCAAGACCTCGGACTGGATCGTCGACATGGGACCCGAAGGCGGAGCCGGCGGCGGAACCGTTGTCGCCCAAGGCACTCCGGAGGACGTGGCCGCGGTGCCGGAAAGCTACACCGGGAAGTTCCTGGCCGAAGTGGTGGCGCCGCCGGCCGCCCGGCGCACCGGCACCAAACGACGCAAAGTCAGCGCCTAATACCCTGGCGCTGCACCGGCAAAACAACCTGCCGCGGACCACGGGCTACAACATCGCCGTCGTGGCCGACCTGAGCCATCGGGCGATCCCAGGAAGCTGATATGACCCGTCACAGGACGATGCGCGCCGCCAGGGGCGGCAGCACGATTATCCGGGTAGTGAGCTTCGCTGCTGTTGTTGCGGTGACAGGATGTCACGTGGACAGACCGTACGAACCGACCCCGCCCGCGGAGGCGACGCAGGCCCTCCAGCAACTCAAAGCTTTGCCCTCACTCGAGGACACCACGGCTCAGGTGCAGGCCGCGATGGACGAAATCACCGCAGCCGCAAGCAGATTGATTCCCGAAATGAAGTGGGAGACGCTGCACGAGGGGACCACCGGAAATTGTGAGCGACCCTACGAACATACGGATGGACAGCGATACTTCCTGCCGGATCGTGTCGCAGAGAACGTCGCGGTGTCGGAGCAGGCCTGGACGGCGATAGTCCAGGCGGCGAAGGAGTCGGCGGCGAAGATCGGCGCCACCGACGTTCAGGTCATGAGAAACCAGGCGGGAGATCACGATGTCTGGTTCTCCGGACCGACCGGCGTCTTCATCAAGATCGGTTACGCCGGCAACCTGGGGGTCGCGGGCTACACCGGTTGCCGGTTACCGCGGGACAAGAAGACGGGCTGATCGTGGCCGGACGTGACGGGTTCGAGGAACTCGGCCTCAAGGTGCAGCGCGCCCAGTCGGCGCCGGAGCAAGGTCCGCGGCGTCGGTGCGGCCGACGGCATACGAGTGGTGGTCGATGCCGAGAACCGGTTGCTGACGGTGCCCGACGAAGCCGCCATCCTGGCCGCCTACAACGCCGCCGTGGACGACGATGCGTACTTCGAAGAACGGCATCGCCGGGGCTGGCGCGATCGCTGAGTCAGCGTCGTAGCGCTGCTGCCGCCTCCTGCGTCTGGGCGCCCTCGCCGCGGGCCAGTGCGATCGTGGCCGCCAGCATGGCCGCGATCGCCACCGGCAGCGCGACCGCTCCGACACCATGCGCCGTCAGATGCTCACCGAGCACTACGACGCCCAGCATCACCGCGACCACCGGCTCGCCGACCAGCATGATGGGGACCGACGCCTGCAACGCCCCGGCGTGAAAGGCCCACTGCTGCAGCACTGTCGCCACGACCGCCAGGACTACCAGCACGTACGGCGCCGGCGAGGTGAAAAGGGCGTGCCACCCGCCGACCGCATAGCGGTGCGTGCACGTCTTGGTGAGCACGGCGATCATTCCGAGCAGCAGGGCCACCGCCACGCCCAGCCACGAGGCGCGGACTCGGCCGTCGGTCCGACGGGCGGCCAGCACCGCCACGAGCACCGGCACTGCCGCCCCGACAGCCAGCGTCCAGGCCGGCGTCGGCGGGTGATAGTTTCCTTCCCGCGGCCGCCCCACCAGCACGAACACGGCGAGGGAGGCGGTCAGCAACGACGCCCAGGCCCATTCGGAGCCGGGCACGCGGTGCCCCAGTCGAACCGCACTGAGCGGCAGGACGAACAGCAACGAGGAGACCAGCATCGGTTGCACCAGCAGCAGCGATCCGTGCGCGAGGGCCATGGCTTGAAACGCGTATCCGGCAGTGGCGGCGGCCGTGCCCGCCCACCACAACCGGTCTCGGAGGACGGCAACGGCGCCGGGTCCGCCGTCGAGCGCGGGATTCTGCAGGGCGGCCTGCCGGACGACGATGCCCACCGCCGCGACAAACGATGCCAGCAACGCCGAGCCGATCGCGACCGCATGCGACATCAGCCAGTCCATGGTGCTCGCATACCCGGTGTCCCGTCCTTCGATGTCACCGCTGCGGAACCGACTTCGACAACGGGGAGGGGAAACGCGCGTTGATCCGGACCCCGTCCAGCCAGTCGGTGAGTTGATCGGCCCGCTGCTGTAGAGATCGCCGCGCCTCGGCGCCGGGATCTTCCAGCAACTGCAGGTGGACGCGCGCCCGGTCGTCCTGGCACCAGCCGCCGACTACCCGCCCGTTCCACCATGCGGTGGGCCCGGCGTTGCCGTTGCTGTCGAAGACCTGACCGCGATGGTCACCTAAATACCAGTCCCGCTCCGACCAGCCCATCGTGGTGCAGTCCAGACCCGGGAGCAGCGCGCTCCACGGGGGCACCTCGGGCTCGACCGCCAAGTCGTTGGCCAAGGCGTATCCGGCGCCGCCATGCAGGTCCACCTCGACGGCGCCGATGGTGGCCAGCGCTGCCCGCACCGCCGTCAGCGTGGTGCCGAACCACCACTTGATGTCGGTGACGGTCGCCGGACCGAATGTCTGCAGCCACCGGCGGATCAACTCGGCCCGCGCAGCGGCCTCGGGTAGGGGTGTGCCGTGCTCGGTCAGCCAATTTCTGGCGGCGCTCCACCGGGGGCGCGACGCGGTCCAGCCCCCGTCGTTGGGGCCACGCACGATGTCCCCGCGCGCCGACAGCACCGTCAACACCCGCGGGGCTACCGGAACTGAACCGCCCCAACGCTTTCCGGGTGCCGGATCGTAGCTGCCGGCCAGCTCCGGCAGCGCGGCCCGCAGTTCGGTGCTGCTGGCCGGCCCGTGCTCGGACAAGTGACGCAGCACCGCGGCGCACGCCTGATCGAGCCAACCGTCGCCGTCGGTGGTCACTTCGGCCTTGTGCAGGTCGGCGACCAGTCGGCGGCGCTCGTTGTCGGCAACCTGGCCGCTGGCCGCCGCCTGGACCAGCGCCACGTCGTCGGAGTTCACCACCCACAGCGTCCTACGCATCGCCAGATGCTTGAGCGCAGAACGCTTTTCGTATAACACGCGATCGAGGTCGGTGGTGGAGAAGCCGCGGCAGCGCGCCCACAGCGACAGGTACGGGGTGGCGGGATCGGTGGCGTGCAGTCCGATCAGCCCGGCGGTGACGCGGGACACCGAACCGGTGCCGGACAGAAAGTGTCTGCGCGCCAACCGGTTCCGGCGCTCCGCGATGCTGAATTTACGCATACGCCGTGTCAGTCATCGGTGCGCATGGATTCCCTGATCTTGGCCAGGCGCTCCGCGGCCGCCCGTTGGCGCTCCTCGTACTGCTCCTCCAGGGATCTGCCTTCGGCGGTTTCGGCCGCGAGTTCCTCGGCGCCCTGGGCGGCCCCGAAGCGCGTCTCGATCTTCTCGCGCACCGAGTCGAACGTCGGCACGCCAGAGTCGTCGTATCCGGGGTCGGGGGGAGACGGTTGGTCCGGCATGTTCGACACGTTACTGGTCACCGGCGCCGGGACCGCCCTGCCGCGCGAGGTAACGCACCATCTGCTGCCAGTAGAGCATCGTCAGTGCCATCTGCACCGCCACGGCGATCACCGCGGGACGCACTTGACGCCGGCGCGCGGCGACCACCCCGACCGCTGCCGCCGCCGAGGTCGCGACGCTCACCACCATGGCGCTGTCGCGGGGGCGGCGGCTGATCCACAGTTCCTCACCCAGCATCGCCCGAGTGGCCCAGGCGCGGTGGTGTTGCGGCTTGCCGAACACAAACGGGTTGATCGCCAGCCACGCGGCGAGCAGCAACGCGTGGCTCCGTCGCCGGGTCCAGACCGGAACCAGAATCAGAGGTGTGCCGGCCCAGCGGGTCCAGGCGCTCCACGGGTGGCAGTGCCGTGCGAAGATGGCGCGCCGGATGCGGGCGACTCGGGACACCGGTTACCGTCCGGCCGCGACCACTTGCGCATTGGACGGTCCGGCCGGGGGCGGGGGAGTGTCGTTGCCCGGCAACGGAATCCGTGGCACCCCCGGGGTGCCCAGGCGCCCAGCCAGCCATGGCAGCGCCGCGGCGAAGGCCTGATCCGCGAATGGCCAGTCATGCTTGCCCGGTTGCGCGATCACCGCGCAGTCGATGTCGTAGGAGCGACCGAGCGCACACAACGCGTTGGCGGCCGCGGTCTGGTTGCTGGGGTTGGCCGCGGCGTCACGACCGGCCTGCCGCATGGCCGGTGTATCGGCGATCGGCAGTTCGCGGTGCGCGGGAATCGCGAACCATCCCGCAACCCCGCTGTACGGGCCATGCCGGGTGATCACGGTGGTCGGGTCGAATGCCGCCCAAGCCTCGGCGTTGCCACCGAACAGCCGGGATATCGTCTCTTCCTTGTTCCCCGCATTGGGATAGAGGTCGCCTGCCACGTCGACGAACGAACTGAACATGCCGGGATGCATGACGGTCAGATCCACCGCGCAGGTCCCACCCATCGACCAGCCCACGATGCCCCAGTTGGGTTGTTCGGGGCTGGAGCCGAATTTTGAAACCATAAAGGGCACAACATCTTTCGTCAGATGGTCGGCGGCGTTGCCGCGTCGCCCGTTGACGCACTCGGTGTCGTTGTTGAAAGCGCCGCCGGAGTCCACGAACACCAGCACCGGAGCATTGCCGTCGTGCGCCGCCGCGAAGGCGTCGGCGGTTCGCACCGCATTGCCGGCCCGTACCCAATCGGCGGGGGTGTTGAACTGGCCGCCGATCATCATCACTGTCGGCAGCCGCGGCGGGGGATTCGTCGCGAACCAAGCCGGCGGCAGGTACACCAACTCACCGCGATGCTTGAAGTGCGACGCATCGGAAGGGATGACGACGGGCACCACGCTGCCGTGGGCGGGGCGAAGGCCCTTGCCCATCATCGCGGCGACGGTGACCGGATCGGTCTGGTCGGGCAGTGGGCCGGACGTGAGCTGACCCCACGCGGCCTGCACCGTGGGGAAGTAGCCGACCCACATGTTGAGCGTCAGCGCCGTACTGAACAGGGACAGCGGCACGGCCAGCAGCGCCACGCCACGCCGCCACCAGTGCGCGCTGCGCCACCCGAGCACCAGCACCGTCACGGCCATTCCGGCCAACCCGGCCCACACCCACAGCGCGCCCGGGGCCGGTTCGGTGGAGAGCCGGCTGACATACACGCGCGTCCCGTACGCCGCCCCCGCGCCCGCCACCGTCGCCAGCGGCAGCCAGCGCAGCCGCCACACCCGCGTCCGCCAGCCGATCGCCACCAACAGCGCCACGCCGGTCACGACCTGAACGGTGATCGGCACCCAGCCGTGCATCAGGGAGGTGTGACTGAAGGCCTGCGTCGAGAACCCGTCAGCCGACGCAGCGTGCGCCAATTCATGAGGCGTCGACGCGGTCACAGGTTCATTGTTGTTCGCCGGGATCCCATCCGGGAACATGTTTCCGCACTATTTCCTGTGAGTTAACTGAGCCCGGGCGGGTCAGCTAAGCCGGAGCTAGCGCGGCTTGGCGAGCGGGAACGGCAGGGTCTCGCGGATGCTGCGCCCGGTGATCAGCATGACCACCCTGTCGACGCCCATTCCGAGGCCTCCGGTGGGGGGCATCGCGTACTCCATCGCCTGCAGGAAGTCCTCGTCGAGCTCCATCGCCTCCGGATCGCCGCCGGCGGCCAGCAGCGACTGCTCCTCGAGGCGGCGCCGTTGCTCGACGGGGTCGGTGAGCTCGCTGTAGGCGGTGCCCAGCTCGACGCCCCACGCCACCAGGTCCCAGCGTTCGGCCACCCCGCGCTTGCTGCGATGTGGCCTGGTCAGCGGTGATACCGAGGTCGGAAAGTCGATGTAGAACGTCGGGTGCTCGGTGCGGTCCTCGACGAGGTGTTCGTAGAGTTCCAGCACGACCGCGCCGGCGTCCCAGTACCCGCGGTAGGGGATGCGCGCCGCGTCGCACAGCTTGCGCAGGGTCTTCAGGGTGGTGTCGGCATCGATGTGCTCACCGAGGGCCTCGGACACCGCGTCATGCACGGTCTTCACCGGCCACACCCCGGAGATGTCGACCGGCTCGAGCCTGGCCCCGTAGCTAATCGAATCATCCTGAGTTCTGGGGCGTAGCGCGATCTGGGCGCCGTTGGCGGCCTGGGCCGCGTTCTGGATCAGTTCGCGGCAGCCGTCGATCCACACCGTGTAGTCGGCGTGCGCCTGGTAGGCCTCCAGCAGCGTGAACTCGGGATTGTGGCTGAAGTCGACGCCCTCGTTACGGAAGGCGCGGCCGAGTTCGAAGACCCGCTCCACGCCGCCGACGCACAGGCGCTTGAGGTACAACTCCGGCGCGATTCGAAGGAAGAGGTCCATCGCGTAGGCGTTGATGTGGGTCACGAACGGACGGGCGGTGGCACCGCCATGCACCTGCTGGAGCATGGGCGTCTCGACCTCGATGAAGCCCTTGGCGAACAGGGTCTCGCGGATGGACCTCAGGGCACTGCTGCGCGCCGTGATCAGGTGGCGCGATTCGGCGTTGACGGCCAAATCGACGTACCGGGTCCGTACCCGGGCTTCCGGGTCGGTGAGTCCCTTCCACTTGTCCGGCAGCGGCCGCAGGCATTTGCCGGTCAGCCGCCAGTGCGTGACGATCAGCGACCGGGTCCCTTTATCGCTGAACCCCATCCGCCCGGTGGCTTCCACCAGGTCGCCCAGGTCGATCGCCGCGTTGAAGTCGGCCGCCCGGCCCTGCTCCAGGCGCGAATTGTCCAGCAGCAGCTGCATCTCGCCCGACCAGTCGCGCAGGTGCGCGAACAGCACCCCGCCGTAGTTGCGCACCCGGAGGATACGTCCGGCCACCGAGACCGAAGCCCCGTCTTCGGCGGCGAGCGCCTGTGCGACGGTGTGACTGGGCGGCTCGCCCACCGGGTACGCCTCGATGCCGCTGTCCTGCAGCTTCTTCAGCTTGGCCAGCCGGACCCGCACCTGTTCGGGCTGGCGGCGCCGCATGTCATCGCTCCCCGGCAGGTCTGCCACCTGTAGTCCGCTGACGTCAGGTGCCGTTCCGTCGGGGTGCAACAGCCCGCTGTCCACCAACTGCTGCGGTACGGCCGGGTGGTGGCCGGTGTGCACTTTGTCGCGCCGGGTGAAGGGCAACGTCAGGAAGCCCTCGGCGAACGCCGACGCGACGCCGACCTTGGGTATCAATCGAGCGTCGTCGTAGCAGGCAAAACGTGGCACCCACTCGGGCTGGTACTTCATGTTCGAGCGGTACAGGGTTTCGATCTGCCACCAGCGCGAAAAGAAGATCAACAGTCCTCGCCACAGCCGTGCAATCGGGCCCGCTCCCAATTGTTCGCCCTGCTCGAACGCTGAGCGAAACATCGCGAAGTTCAGCGAAATCCGGTTGATCCCGAGGCTCTCGGCGTGCAGCGCAAGCTCGCTGACCATCAGTTCGATGGTGCCGTTGGGGGATTCCCGGGAGCGGCGCATCACGTCCAGTGAGGCGCCCGTATTACCCCACGGAACCAATGACAGCATCGCCACCACCTGGTTGGCCGGGCCGATCGCCTCCACCAAGAGGCAGTCACCGTCAGCCGGATCTCCCAGCCGGCCCAGCGCCATGGAGAAGCCCCGCTCGGTTTCGGTGTCACGCCAGGAGTCCGCGCGCTCGACGGTCTGCGCCATCTCGTCCCGGGGAATGTCGCGGTGCCGGCGGATGCGCACCGTCAGCCCGGCCCGGCGAGCGCGTGTCACCGCTTGGCGCACCCCGCGCATCTCCGGGCCGGACAACTTGAATTCGGCCGGCCGCAGAATCGCCTCGTCGCCGAGCACCAGGGCGTTGAGGCCGGCTTCCCGATATACCTGGGCGCCTTCGGAACTGGCGCCCATGACCCCCGGCGACCAGCCGTAGGTCTGGCAGAGTTCCATCCAGGCCGCGACGGCCTGCGACCACGCCCGCGGGTCGCCGATCGGGTCGCCACTGGCCAGGCAGACCCCGAGTTCGACCCGGTAGGCGATCGCGGCGCGACCGCTGGGGGCGAAGATCACCGACTTGTCGCGGCGGGTGGCGAAGTAGGCCAGCGAATCGTTCTTCCCCCAGAGTTCGACGAGCCCGCGGATGGCGGACTCGTCCTCACCAGTCAGCGCGTTGTCGGCGCGCTGCGACAGAAACAGCACGACGGTGGCGGCGATCAGTGCAAACGCGCCGAACAACCCGAAGATCGCGTTGAGGAAGACGTGCGGCCGGCCGGTGAACAGGTCTGGATCGGCGAATCCGAAGCCGACGACGCGGTTTGCCACGTACGGCAACCGGTCGGGCGCCGCCAGCGTCCCGGGAAACATCTCGACCAGTCCCCAGGACGCCAGGATCCCGATGGCGCCCCCGACCAGCAACACGCCCGCCGCGCGGAACAGCGCGCCACGGCGGACCTTGGCCCAGAACTCCCGATAGCCCAGGACCAGTAGCACGATGGTCACGACATGGAAGGCAAACCCGAGGTTCTCGCCGAATGCCTCGGCGGGGGTGTTTCCGCCGGCAGCGATGTCGGCCGCGTTGATCCCCGCGGCCACCACCATGTTGCCCAGCAACACCCACCAGGCGATGCGTTTGCGAGCCGCCAGCGCCGCCGCCAGCAAGGCCAGCACGAACGACCAGGCGAAGCTGGTGTCGGGAAAGTTGAACAGGTAGCTGTTGATGAATTCCCGCGGCTCGTGGATCAGCCACCGGATCAGCGGGGACAGGCTGGCGAGCAGCGACACGGTCGCGATGACGCCGACGGTCCACCCGGCTACCGCTGGTAGCCAGTGATACCGGGAAGTCGGCCGGCGCGTCGGGCGCGGCTTAGTGAGTGTCACAGACCGCGAGGATATTCGCTTATGCTGGGAAATTCCCGGCGATAGTGCCGACTTGCCAAGACTGGCTTGATAAATGGACGTCGGTTGTCCGCGCTCGGCGCTTTGACGGACTGATCCGTTATGCCTGCTAGACTGATCGCTGCGACCATCCCGGCGTCAGGCCAGGGACAGTGAAGAGGAGTCCCACTCCCACCGGCTGCCACGAGATTTCTCAAGGCAATCCGGTCCGGTCACAGGCATCGTGAAGATGCCTGTTCTGTGCATTGCGCAGGCGGTTTGACCAGTTCAAGCCGTTGATCGGTCGGCAATGGGCCCTGCATCCGCAGGGCTCTTTTGCTGATGGTTGGTGTGCCTCCACCACTGTTTCCGGCCCCGTCCACGGCCGCACTGAAACAGAAGCCAACGAGGGAGGCCCCATCAGCACTGAGACCCGCGTCAACGAGCGCATTCGCGTGCCTGAAGTTCGATTGATCGGCCCGGGGGGAGAGCAGGTAGGCATCGTGCGTATCGAAGACGCACTCCGCGTCGCCGCGGACGCCGATCTCGACCTTGTCGAAGTAGCCCCCAATGCCCGGCCGCCGGTCTGCAAGATCATGGACTACGGCAAGTACAAGTACGAGGCGGCGCAGAAGGCGCGCGAATCCCGCAAGAATCAGCAGCAGACCGTCGTCAAGGAACAGAAGCTGCGGCCCAAGATCGACGACCACGACTACGAGACCAAAAAGGGCCACGTGGTCCGCTTCCTCGAAGCGGGGTCGAAGGTCAAGGTCACCATCATGTTCCGCGGCCGCGAGCAGTCACGGCCGGAGCTGGGCTACCGGCTGCTCCAGCGGCTGGGCGCCGACGTCGCCGAATACGGATTCGTCGAAACGTCGGCCAAGCAGGACGGCCGCAATATGACGATGGTGCTGGCACCGCACCGTGGCGCGAAAACCCGTGCCAGGGCGCAAAATCCGGGAAGTGCGACGGGACCGGCCGATGCTGCCGGCGACGCACAACCGTCCTAATAACAGCTCGCAGCACCACCAGAACAGCTCACGAGAACCAGGAAAACCGAGGAAACATGCCAAAGGCCAAGACCCACAGCGGGGCTTCGAAGCGGTTCCGGCGCACCGGCACCGGCAAGATCGTCCGGCAGAAAGCCAACCGCCGGCATCTGCTCGAGCACAAGGCGACCAAGCGCACCCGTCGGCTCGACGGTCGCACGGTGGTGTCGGCCAACGACACCAAGCGGGTCAACTCGCTGCTCAACGGCTAGCACCGCGCCGAATCCCCCCAACGAAACCCCCTATCGACAGCGGGCTTCTCGGCAGCCCCCGACCGATCTTGAACGAGAGTAGGAACACCCCATGGCACGCGTGAAGCGGGCGGTCAACGCCCACAAGAAGCGGCGCAGCGTCCTGAAAGCTTCGAAGGGTTATCGCGGTCAGCGATCCCGGCTCTACCGCAAAGCCAAAGAGCAGCAACTGCATTCGCTCAACTACGCCTACCGTGACCGCCGCGCCCGCAAGGGAGAGTTCCGCAAGTTGTGGATCTCGCGGATCAACGCCGCCGCGCGTGCCAACGACATCACCTACAACCGGCTGATCCAGGGCCTCAAGGCTGCCGGCGTCGAGGTGGACCGTAAAAACCTGGCCGACATCGCGATCACCGATGCGGCCGCGTTCACCGCGCTGGTTGAGGTTGCCCGGGCCGCGCTGCCCGAGGACGTCAACGCGCCCTCCGGAGAGGCTGCCTGACAGCGGCCTGACCGGCCCGGTTTCAGACCATGAGGTCCGCGCTGACCGAACGTTCGGCTCGGGTGGCCGCCGCGGTCAAGCTGCACCGTCATGTCGGTCGGCGCCGCGCGGGCCTGTTTCTCGCCGAGGGGCCCAACCTCGTCGAGGCGGCCTTGCGGCGTGGGCTGGTCCGGGACCTTTACGTCACCGAGGACGCCGCGCGCCGGCATGACGCGTTGCTCGCCGGGCATGCACCGGTGCACGTGGTGACGGAACGAGCCGCAAAGGCGTTGTCGGACACGGTGACTCCGAGCGGTCTGATCGCCGTCTGTCAGATACCGGCGACAAGCCTCGACGACGTGCTGGCCGGATCGCCGGGGCTGATCACGGTTGCGGTGGACATCAGCGAGCCGGGCAACGCCGGCACGCTCATCCGCATCGCCGACGCCATGGGCGCGGCAGCGGTGATCTTGGCCGGGCACAGCGTCGACCCCTTCAACGGCAAGTGCCTGCGCGCCTCGACCGGCAGCATCTTCTCCATCCCCGTGGTCGTCGCGCCCGACGCTCTGCAGGTGCTCACCCTGCTGCGTACCGCCGGCCTGCAGGTACTGGCCACCGCGGTGGACGGCGAGATCTCCCTCGACGATGCCGACCCGATGCTGGCGCGGCCCACGGCGTGGTTGTTCGGGCCCGAAGCGCAGGGGCTCCCGGGTGAGGTTGCCGCACAGGCCGACCGCCGGTTGCGTATCCCTATGGCGGGGGGCGCGGAGAGTCTGAATGTTGCTGCGGCCGCGGCCATTTGCATGTACCAGAGTGCCCGGGCGCTCAAAGTCGGTCAGCGAACCTGATCTGTCAGTCGGCGGCGTCGGATTGCCGGGACCGTCCAAATAGCGAAGACATCCGAAATTCGTCGGTGACAGTAGTGAAGTCCGACTGTTACTATTCGGCTCTCGTCTAATAGCCGGGATCGGGGTCGGTGGGTCTCCGTAAGGGGGAATTCATGTCTGTTCTCAGCATTGTTCCGGACGCCGTAGCAACGGCAAGTAGCAACTTAGAAAGTGTGGGGTCTGCGCTGCGCAGCGCAAGCGATGCGGCGGTGCGCCGCACCACCGCGATCGCACCTCCGGCCGCGGACGAAATTTCGTCGGCGATCACGCGGCTATTCGGATCGCATGGCCAGGAATTCGCCGCAGTCAATGCTAGGGCCTCGGCTTTCCACGCCGAATTCGTGAAACTGCTGAACGGTGGAGCGCTGCAGTATGTGAACGCCGAGATCGCCAATGCTCAACAGACTTTGAGTAGCCTGCTCGGCGGCGCCTCGGTGGTCAACCCGGCCGAGGCCATCAGCCAAACCAGCTCGATCAGTACCCCGTTCGGCCCGATCGCGATCACGCAGACCTTCGATACTCCGGCATCCGGCAATGGTCCGCTGAGCGCATCCATCAGTGCCGTCACTCCGCTGGGTCCCGTGTCGTTCGCCATCAACGGCGCAGTCTCCACCGTGGCCAGCCCCGCTTCGGTCGTGTCGACACTCGGCCTCACCGGCGGGACGGTCGGATTCCCCACCCCGCTGCGCCTCCTCGTCGGCGCTGCGGGTCCGGTAGTCACCGGTGGGTACTCGCTGTTCAACAGCTATAACGCGGTTACCTCGGCGATGACCGGCGGAAACGTCCTCGGAGCGGCCACCGCCTTCTTCTCCGCGCCGTTCGAATGGACGAAGGCCGTGCTGTTCGGGCATCAGACGGTCACCTTGCCTTTGGGGCAGCTCGCGGCGAGCGGACCAGACATCAGCCTGGGCATCCCGTTCGGCGGGCTCCTGGCCCCTTCGGCGCCGCTCACGATGTCCATACCCCAATACAGCATCACCGATGCGAGCGCCGTACCCTCCATCACGCAAACGTGGACCGGTTCGAATTTCGCCTTCGGTGGTTCACAGTTCGGCGGTCTCGGTACCGAATTATTGAAGGCAATCGGTCTGCCGCTGTAACCTGTCGGCGCGTTGCGAGAACAGCGTCAAGCGCTTGGTTTTCGTCTGCGATAGCAAATCATTTGCATGACGACATTTCTCCCCGACATGCGAATTCGGTCAGCCGCCGTTTGACATCCCACTGTTAGTATTCGTCTCGCGTCAAATAAACGGGCTGGTGTCGAAAGACTGTCGGGGCAGGGGTAGCTATGTCGCAATTAATCGTGGTGCCGGAATTGTTGAAGACAGCCAGCGGGTGCCTGGAAACGATGGGTGACGGACTGCGAACTGCGAATGCCGCGGCGGCCGCCCGGACAACCGCAATCGCGGCCCCGGCACTCGATGAGATCTCGACGGCCATCGCAGCGCTACTCGGCAAACACGGCCGGCAATTCCAAGCCCTGAGCGCCCAGACCGCGGCCTACCATGACACTTTCGTCAACTTGCTCAATGGCGGTGCCGCGCAGTACCTGAGCGCCGAATTCGCCAACGTACAGCGGACTCTGGCGCATGCTGGGACCCTTGGCGCGGCCGAGGCCAGCCCGTTGGACACTTTCATCAGCCTCACCACGGTGAGCCAGAGCTCCAATTACGGCCCGTTGCAGGTTTCTTCGAGCTTCGGCCTGGGCGGCCTGTACCAATCCGCGATCCTCAACGGCCCTCTGGGTCAGGTGGGCGCGTTCTCGCTGAGCGCGGCGCCGATCATCCCCGCCGACCTGAACAGTGTCGGCGGGTTCGCCGCCAATGTGACCGGGACCGTGAACACGGCGTTCGGCCCCGTCACATGGATGTCGGCGGGTGGCAACCTGTTCGTCTCGCCGACCGGAGTTTTCACCGGATCACTGAACGGGCCCACGCCGCTGGGTCCGGTGGCGATAACGGTGAACGGAACCGTGCCCACCGTCACCGGGGGTTCGATCACGGCGCTGGGCTGGGAGTTCTACTACCAGGGCAACCAATTCGGTTTCGTCCCGCGGTTCCTGCAGCCACTCGGCGTGATCTAGCAGGTCTCAAGCCGCCCGGCTGCGTCCGCGCGCCGGCCGCAGCCCGGCGATCGACAGCGTGCCGTGTACCAGCGCTCCGGCCCGCTCCATGATCAGGCGTGCGGGCTCAAGCGGGGAGCGGGGCTTAGGCGGGAAGTAGTGCATGGGTAGCCCACGGCGGTCCCGGGGTGGCGCCATGAACGCGGGCGCCTCGACCAACGGTGCGTCACCGCTGATTCGGCCCTCCGCGCGGCGGTAGGCGGCCAACGCGCGGGGATGCAACCGGATCTCGTCGGGCACCGCGAGGAACGCCAGCTCCACCAGCTTGCCGAAGGCGCGCAGCAGTATCTCGTCGCCCGGGGTCCAGCGCATGCCGGCCTTCTCGCGCACCGCGGGCTCGAACAGGCCGGCCGCGATCCAGCGCTGACCCGCAACCATCGGCTTGAACAGCTGGTCCCAGACCGCAGTGGGCATCAGGACGAACTTCGGCTTGGGGATCCGGATCTGGAAGATGTCCAGGACCGCCTGGTTGATCTCCAGCTCCTCGCGCCCGACCCGCTCCCAGTACTCCTGGAATTCCTCCCACGACTTGGGTACCGGCCGCATGCTCATCCCATACATCCGGTACCACTGCACGTGCTCGTCGAACAGCTGACGCTTCTCGGCTTCGGTCAGGCCGCCACAGAAATACTCCGCGACCTTGATGACGAGCATGAAAAACGTCGCGTGCGCCCAGTAGAACGTCTCCGGGTTGAGCGCGTGGTAGCGCCGGCCCGCGCCGTCGGTTCCTTTGATGGTGCGGTGATAGCTCTTGATCTGCTGGCCGGTTTGGGCCGCCCGGTCGCCGTCGTAGACCACGCCCATGATCGGGTAGACGGACCGGGCCACGCGCTGCAGCGGTTCACGCAGCAGGATGGAGTGCTCCTCGACCCCGGCTCCGAGTTCGGGATACATGTTCTGGATCGCGCCGATCCAGATGCCCATCATCCCGGTACGCAGGTCGCCGAAATATTTCCAGGTCAGCGAGTCGGGCCCGAGGGGGTCAGTCGCAGTCGTAGATGTAGCGGTCATCACGGCCTCCCGAGCGCCTTATTTGCGCTCACGATAAACGCTGACAACATGCGTTGTCTAGCACCTCCACATATGCGTCGCGCCTGTGTTACGGACCCTCCACAGCACTGCCGCACTCCCGTGATCAGCGCGTTTGCGGCGACGTGTGACACAAGTGGCGTGGGCCTCGTTGCCTGGCTCAGTCCGGAGCACCTACCCTTGCCGAGTGGAGGTCGGGTCTGGCGAAGCGGAGTCCGGCGTGCCCGATGAGACCGCGACAGCGGTGGCCGAAGGCGGTACCACTCCCGGTGCCACTGCGGATGCCGCTCCCCGGCGTTCCCCGGGTAAATGGCTCAGCAACACCAACCACAGCCCGGGCCTGGTGGATTTCGTGAAGCGGGCACGACGCGTGCTACCGGGGGATCCCGAGTTCGGTGATCCCTTGTCGACCGCCGGGGAGGGCGGTCCGCGAGCCGCCGCGCGAGCCGCCGACCGGCTGTTGGGCGATCGCGACGCGGCATCACGAGAGGTCAGCCTGGGGGTGCTACAGGTGTGGCAGGCGATGACCGAGGCCGTCTCCCGTAAGCCGGCAAACCCCGAGGTGACGCTGGTGTTCACCGATCTGGTGGGTTTCTCCACCTGGTCGCTGCAAGCCGGGGACGACGCCGCCCTCACGCTGCTGCGTCAGGTCGCCAGGGCGGTCGAGTCTCCGCTGCTGGACGCCGGCGGGCATATCGTCAAGCGAATGGGCGACGGCATCATGGCGGTCTTTCGTCGTCCCGGAGTTGCGGTCAAGGCCGTCCTGGCCGCCCAGGAGGCGATCAAATCGGTTGAGGTGCAGGGCTATCGGCCGCGGATGCGGGTGGGGATCCACACCGGCCGACCGCAGCGGCTGGGTGCGGACTGGCTGGGTGTCGATGTGAACATCGCGGCACGGGTCATGGAGCGCGCCACGAAAGGCGGCGTGATGATCTCGGGCCCGACGCTGGACCTCATTCCGCAGAGCGATCTGGACGCGATGGGCGTCACCGCCAAGCGGGCGCGCCGACCGATGTTCGCCAGCAAGCTCACCGGCATTCCGCCAGATCTGGCTATTTATCGCCTGAAAACTCACAAAGAGTTGTCAACCAGCGATAACACAAATGAGACAAACGTCCATGCATAGTGGAAGTGATGCTTTCTAACGTTTTCACCGGGTTGTCGCGCGTCCGCTTCACAGTGGGCTACGTGGCGGCTCTGTTCGCCGTCAGCACGACGATGCTGATGCTCAGCCCGCAGGCCCATGACCGCGTGATCCGGCACGCCAGCACCAACCTGCACAATTTGTCGCACGGCAGGCTCGGCACCCTGGTCGGCAGCGCCTTCGTCGTCGAGGCGGGGCCGTTGTGGTTCTGGCTGCCCTTCCTGACCTGCCTGCTGGTGCTGGCCGAACTGCACCTGCGCACCCTCCGACTGCTGGTGGCGTTTCTGGTCGGCCATGTGGGTGCCACGCTGGTGGTCGCGGCGGCCCTGGCGACGGCTGTGAAGATGGGCTGGATGCCGTGGTCGATCACCCACGCCAGCGATGTCGGGATGAGCTATGGAGCGCTGGCGGCGCTCGGCGCGTTGACCGCCACGATCCCACGGTCCCTGCGATCAGCATGGATCGGCTGGTGGATCTCGGTGAGCGTGTTCGCCGCGATCATCGGCGGCGAATTCACCAACGCCGGTCACGCCGTCGCGGTCACCCTCGGTGTCCTGGTGTCGCTGCGCTTCCGCGCCCCAATCCACTGGACACCGGCGCGACTGCTCATGCTGCTCGGGTCGGCGGGGTTCGGCTTCCTGATGCTGGCGCACAGCATGTGGGGCATGGCCGGTGGCGTCGTGTTCGGCCTGTCGGGGGCGCTGGTGGCGCACCTCCTGACGAGGCGTTCGGGTCGCGCCGTCGCTCCCGTTCCGGAGCTCGAGCCCTCAGCAAACTAGAATCGGCTTCTGTTTCGAGGCGTGGAGGAGTCTGAGGTCGCCGAGGATCAGCTTTTGAACAGCGCTTTCGCCCACGACCTCGGCCGGAGCGATTGAAAAATGCCTGCGTAAGTGGCAACGTAACCCCGGCGCACAGAACCGACCGGAGGATGCCATGTCGTTTGTGATAGCCGATCCGGAGATGCTGCTGGCTGCCGCATCTGACCTGGAAGGGATCCGTTCCGGACTGGTCATGGCCAACGTGACGACCGGTCCCGCGACGGCACTCGCGCCGGCGGCCGCCGACGAGGTGTCCGCGGCCGTTGCGGGAATGTTCGGTGCCTACGGTCGGGAATACCGCGCGCTGAGCGTCCAGGTGGAGGCTTATCACGCCCGGTTTGTGCAGGCGCTGGCGGCGGGTGCGAATTCGTTCGCGACCGCCGAGGCGGCGAACACCTCGATTCTGCAGTCCCTCGAAGAGCAGCTGCTCAGAGTTGTGAACGCGCCCACCCAGTTGCTGTTGGGCCGCCCGTTGATCGGCGACGGCGCCGACGCTTCGGTGGCCGGAGGACGCGGCGGCGACGGCGGGTTGCTGTTCGGAAATGGCGGCCGCGGGGCGGCCGGTGCCGGTGGCCAGGCCGGGGGTGCCGGTGGGGACGCCGGGTTGTTCGGAAACGGTGGTGCCGGCGGGAACGGCGGCACCGGCGCGCCCGGTGGTGCCGGCGGGCGGGCCGGACTGCTGTTGGGCCGGCCCGGAATCGCCGGGCTCCCCGGTAGCATCGCGCCGCCGACACCGGTCGGCACGGGTGTGTTCTCGCCCTATGTCGACATGACGCTGTGGCCGCAGTTCGACTTCACGGGCGCGAGCCGGATCGGCAGCATCGAAGACGTCACGTTGGGCTTCATCACCGCCAACTCCGCAGGCCAGCCCGCCTGGGGAGGCTTCGACGCGTACACCATCGGCAACGGCGCCGGGGTGCCGAGCGGCAACCTGCTCTTCCAGATCAACAGCCAGATGGACGCCATGCGCGCCGCGGGGATCAATGCCACCATCTCGTTCGGCGGCGCGGCCAACCAGGAACTCGCGCTGACCGGCGGGACAGCCGCCGAGCTGGCCGCGAAGTACACATCGGTGATGAACGCGTACGGAATTCACAAGCTGGACTTCGATATCGAAGGTGCGGCGCTGGGCGACACCGCCTCGCTCAAACTTCGTTCGCAGGCGATCGCATCACTGCAGACCACCGGAATCGCCGCTGGCAAGCCGGTGGATGTCTCGTTCACGCTCCCGGTGATGCCGACGGGCCTGACCGCCGACGGCCTGCGGGCCGTTCAGATCGCCGTCGACAACCACGTGCAGATCAGCCACGTGAACATCATGGCGATGGACTACTACGACCCGTCCTTGCCGTACGCCGGAAAGATGGGGGACTACGCGATTCAGGCGGCCACCGCCGTCCACGGCCAATTGGCGACGTTGTACCCGTCCAAGACCAGCGCGCAGATCTGGTCAATGGTCGACGTGACCCCGATGATCGGCGTCAACGACGACCCAGCCGAGATCTTCAGCCTGGCCGACGCCCAGAAGCTCACCACCTTCGCCGAGCAGAACAACCTCGGTGGCCTGCACATGTGGTCGGCGAACCGCGACTTCCCGGGCGCCCCGGGTGTGTTGACGAATGTCAGCAGTGGAGTGGCGCAGAACCCGTGGCAGTTCTCGCAGACTTTCGAGCAATTCGACTCCTGAGCTTTCCGTGATCCGGGACACAACCCGCCATGACTTATGATCGGCAGTTGCGTCATACCCGTGCCTTGACCCTTCCCGCCGACCACGCGGGCCGCGCTCGAGCTCATCGCGCGGGGTAGAGGCCGGACAGCCCTACCAGCCTCAGCAAGGAGAGTGCCGCCGCGTGGGTGATCAACCCGTCGACCTGTCGCCGGAAGCCCTGGCCGAGGCGGTCGAGGCTGCCCAGCGGGCCATCGCGGCCGCCGGCAGTCTGGATGCGCTCGCGCACACCAAGACCGAATTCCTCGGCGACCGTTCTCCGCTGGCGCTGGCGCGACAGGCGCTGGGCAGCCTGCCCAAGGAGCAGCGCGCCGACGCCGGCAAGCGGGTCAATGTCGCCCGTGGCGAAGCCCAGCGCAGCTACGACGAGCGCCTGGCGACACTGCGTGCCGAGCGTGACGCGGCAGTCTTGGTGGCCGAGCGCATCGACGTGACGCTGCCCTCGACCCGGCAGCCAGTCGGCGCGCGGCACCCCATCACGATGCTGGCCGAGCACATCGCCGACACCTTCATCGCAATGGGGTGGGAACTCGCCGAGGGCCCCGAGGTGGAAACCGAGCAGTTCAACTTCGATGCCCTCAACTTCCCGCCCGATCACCCGGCGCGCAGCGAACAGGACACCTTCTACATCGCCCCGGAGGACTCGCGGCAACTCCTGCGCACCCACACCTCGCCGGTGCAGGTACGGACCCTGCTCGAGCGCGAGCTGCCCGTCTACATCATCTCCATCGGCCGGACGTTCCGCACCGACGAACTCGACGCCACCCACACACCCGTCTTCCACCAGGTCGAGGGGTTGGCCGTGGACCGGGGGCTGACGATGGCGCATCTGCGCGGCACCCTCGACGCGTTCGCCCGCGCCGAATTCGGGCCGCTGGCGCGCACCCGGATGCGCCCGCACTTCTTCCCGTTCACCGAGCCGTCGGCCGAGGTGGACGTCTGGTTCGAGGGCAAGAAGGGCGGCGCCGACTGGGTGGAGTGGGGTGGCTGCGGAATGGTGCACCCCAACGTCCTGCGGGCCGCCGGCATCGACCCGGAGGTCTACTCCGGCTTCGCCTTCGGGATGGGATTGGAACGAACCCTGCAGTTCCGCAACGGGATACCCGACATGCGGGACATGGTCGAAGGTGACATCCGGTTCTCGCTGCCGTTCGGGGTGGGGGCCTGATGCGCATTCCCTACAGCTGGCTGCGTGAGGTCGTCTCCGTCGGTGCGCCGGGTTGGGATGTCGGCCCCGGTGCGCTCGAGCAGGCCTTGGTGCGCATCGGTCACGAGGTGGAAGAGGTCGCCAGGCTCGGCCCGGTCGAGGGCCCGCTGGCCGTGGGCCGGGTGACCGAGATCGAGGAACTGAGCGGTTTCAAGAAACCCATCCGTGCCTGCCTGGTCGACGTCGGCAACCCCGAGCCACAGGAAATCGTCTGTGGCGCAACCAACTTCGCGGTCGGCGACATCGTGGTGGCGGCACTGCCCGGAGCCACCCTGCCCGGGGACTTCACCATCGCCGCGCGCAAGACCTACGGGCGCAACTCCAACGGGATGATCTGCTCTGCGGCCGAGCTCGGCCTGGGGGCTGATCATTCCGGGATCCTGGTGCTGCCGCCGGGCACCGCGGAACCCGGAGCCGACGCCGCGACGGTGCTGGGACTGGACGACGTGGTCTTCCACCTGGCCATCACCCCCGATCGCGGCTACGGCCTGTCGGTGCGGGGGCTGGCGCGCGAGATCGCCTGCGCCTTCGACCTCGACTTCGTCGATCCCGCTGTCGTGGAGCCATTGCCGGCCCAGGGTGAGGCGTGGCCGCTGACGGTGGACCCCGCGACCGGGGTGCGCCGGTTCGCGCTGCGCCCCGTCACCGGGATCGATCCGGCGGCGGTGTCACCGTGGTGGTTGCAGCGCCGGCTGCTGCTGTGCGGCATCCGCGCCACCTCACCGGCCGTCGACGTCACCAACTACGTGATGCTTGAACTCGGCCACCCGATGCACGCCCACGACCGCTCCCGCATCGCCGGCGGCTTCCAGGTGCGCTTTGCGCGGCCCGGGGAGAAGGTCGTCACCCTCGACGACATCGAACGCAAGCTGGAACCGGTCGATGTGCTGATCGTCGACGACGTCGCGACCGCGGCCATCGGCGGCGTGATGGGTGCCGACAGCACCGAAGTGCGCGCCGACTCGACCGATGTGCTGCTCGAGGCCGCCGTCTGGGATCCGGCTGCGATCTCGCGAACCCAACGACGTCTGCACCTGCCCAGCGAGGCGGCGCGCCGCTACGAGCGCGCCGTCGACCCGGCCATCTCGGTAGCCGTGCTCGACCGGTGCGCCAGGTTGCTCGTCGACATCGCCGGGGGAGTCGCCGAACCCGCCCTGACCGACTGGCGGGGTGACGCGCCGCGGGAGGACTGGTCGCCGCCGGCGATCGAGATTTCTGCTGACCTGCCGGACCGCATCGCCGGCGTCGCCTATCCGCCCGGCACCACCGCGCGGCGCCTCACGCAGGTCGGCGCAAGGGTGCGCCAGGACGGCGGCACGCTGACCGTCACGCCGCCGAGTTGGCGTCCCGACCTGCGCCAACCCGCCGACCTGGTCGAAGAGGTGCTCCGGCTCGAGGGTCTCGAGGCGATCCCGTCGGTGCTGCCGTCGGCACCTGCGGGGCGCGGACTCACCGCCACCCAGCTCCGGCGACGCGCGATCGGCAAGTCGCTGGCCCTGTCCGGTTACGTCGAGATCCTTCCCACGCCCTTCCTGCCGGCCGGCGTGTTCGATCTGTGGGGACTGCCGGCCGAGGATCCGCGGCGCAGCACCACCCACGTCATCAACCCACTGGAGGCCGACCGCCCGCAGCTGGCCACCACACTGTTGCCGGCCCTGTTGGAAGCCTTGCACCGCAACGTTTCCCGGGGCCTGGCCGACGTCGCACTGTTCGCCGTCGCGCAGGTGGTGCAACCTACCGAGCAGACCCGTGCCGTCGAGCTCATCCCGGTCCACCGGCGTCCCACCGACGCCGAGATCGCCACGCTGGATGCATCGTTGCCCCGCCAACCGCAGCACGTCGCCGCGGTGCTCGCGGGGTTGCGCGAGCCGCGCGGTCCCTGGGGGCCGGGCCGGGCCGTGGAGGCCGCGGATGCATTCGAGGCGGTGAGGATCATCGCGCGCGCCAGTGGCGTGGACATCACGCTGCAAGCCGCCCAATACCTGCCGTGGCATCCGGGCCGGTGCGCTGAGGTCCTCGCCGCCGGCACCGTCGTCGGGTATGCGGGACAACTGCACCCGGCCGTCATCGAACGCGCCGGGCTGCCGAAGGGGACGTGCGCAGTCGAGCTGAACCTTGACGCCATTCCTGTCGGCGGGGTGCTGCCCGCGCCGCGGGTGTCGCCTTTCCCGGCCGTATTCCAGGACGTCAGCCTGGTGGTGGCGCAGGACGTCCCCGCCCGAGCGGTCGAGGACGCCGTGCGCGAAGGAGCCGGCGAACTGCTCGAACACCTGCAACTGTTCGATGTCTTCGTCGGCCCGCGGATCGGCGAGGATCGTAAGTCGCTGACGTTCGCGCTGCGGTTCCGGGCGCCGGATCGCACCCTCACCGAGGACGATGCCACCGCGGCCCGTGATGCCGCGGTGCGGTGTGCGGCGGAGCGGGTGGGGGCCGAGCTTCGTAGCTGAGCATCGCTCCCGGGTGGATGACCAGCACATATTGGACTGTCATCGTTGAAATCAGTGCAGGTGGCGCGGAAATTCCGGGGGTTGTGCCCGGGCTCAACAGCTGCGTAAATTTATCTCGTCAGTTTGCTGAGAGATCCCCCGCTTTCCGGCGCCGTCGGCGAGGAGCCCGCATGACGAACGTGGCCAGTCAACCGGACAACGTCATCGAGATGGCCGCCGGGGGGACGATTCCGAGCCTGGCCAACCGTTGGTTCGAAATGCCGACCCGGGACATCTCCGAGGTGCAGTGGGAGCGTTTCCGGTCCTCGATCGCCGAGATCTTCACCGCGTTCGGGATGGACCTGCAGACGCCGGGCACTCGGGAGACTCCGCAGCGGTTTCTGAAGGCGCTCTACGACATCACCGCCGGCTACGACGGCGACCCGAAGCTTGCGACGAGTTTTCCCACCGAGCACGGCGAGTCCGGGGAAGCCGCGCCCTCGCAGGTGATCGAGGGGCCGATCGACTTCAACTGCCTCTGCGAGCATCACGCCCTGCCGTTCTTCGGGACCGCGTTCATCGGTTACATCGCGGGCGACCAGATCATCGGTATCTCGAAGTTGACGCGGCTCGTTCGGCTGTTCGCGCGCCGGTTCACGGTTCAGGAGCGGCTGGGTGAGCAGATTGCCGACGGCCTGATCGCGCTGATCAACCCGCGCGGCGTGGCTGTGCACCTGGAAGCCGCGCATCTCTGCACCCACCTTCGGGGCGTCGAGGAGCATTCGCGGACGACCACGACGGCCTGGCGCGGGGAGTTCGCGGACGCCGATCTGCGCCGCGAGTTCCTCGCCGAGGTGCGTTCGCTGCGCCGCGGATAGCGGGTTCCCTGCGGCCGTCCGCGAGGCTCGTGGCCGGTCGATTCGCGGGTGGCCGTATGACAAAAATAGATGCAATCAATCGCATCTGGTGATCATGCCTGGTCGCGTCCCGTAGGCTTCCTGCCTGCTGACTTGCGGGATGCTGCCAGTCGGCTGAGCCTTTTGCACATGCGTGCGATATCGGTTTGAATTCATCTCTGCGGCGGCAGATGACCGCCGGTCACTATCGGGGTAGTGGAGGAGAAGATATGTCGTACGTGTTTGCGGCTCCGGAGTTGGTCGAGGCCGCGGCCCAGAATCTGGCGGGGATCAGTTCAGCGTTGGGCCAGGCGACGACGGCGGCTGCGGGTCCCACGACGTCGGTGCTGGCGGCCGGCGCTGACGAGGTCTCGGCGGCGATTGCGCAACTGTTCGGGACGCACGGCCAGGAATTCCAGGCCATCAGTGCACAGGCCACGGCGTTCCACGACGAGTTCGTCGGACTGCTCAATGCCGGCGCGGGCGCCTATGCGAGTGCCGAGGCCGCCGGCGCGCAGACGCTGGCCGGTACGAGCCTCGCCGGTTTCGCCGATGCGGTGGCCAGTCCCTACCAGACACTGTTCGCCAACACGGCCGGCAACGTGCAGGCGCTGAGCGCCGCGCTGGCCGCGAACCCGACGCCGGTGCTGAGCCAGCTGGCCAACAACCTTTCCGGTTACGGGCCGCAGATCGTCACTGGATTCGCGAACGCGCCGGCCAGCATCGAGGCCGGCTTGAACGCGCTTTCGTCGCTCAACCCGGTGGCCGCGCTGCAGGGGATCGTCAACCAGCAGATCGGCTTCACCCAAGTGGTCGCCACGTCGCTGCAGAACGCCGGACACGACCTCGTCGCCGGATTCAGCGCGCTGCCGTCCAGCTTCCAGGCCGCATCTCAGGCGTTTGCCGTCGGTGATGTCACCGGGGGCCTGGAACTGATCGGCGGAGGATTCCTGAACCCATTCTTCTCGGGATTCAACACGGTGACCGGAGCTGACGGTGTCGTCACGGTGACGCCCACCGGCGCGATCGGGGATCTGCTGCCCATCGTTGCCATCCCCGGGCAGATGGCACAGAACTTCACCGATCTGCTGCCGTTGGGTTCCGTTCCGGCTCAGGTGGCACAGCACTTCACCAACCTGGTGGACACGCTGACGGACACCGGCGTCACGTCGACCGTCGGATTGATCGTCGATCCCAACGGCCCGTTCGGCCTCGGGGTGACGATCGACGCTCACATGGGGTTGCCACTGGCACTGGGGATCGAAGCGTTAGGCGCACCCGCCAATGGACTGAACGCTCTGGGGGCCAGTGCAACGACATTCGTCAACGCAGTTCAGAGTGAAGATCCGTTCGGCGCCGCGAGCGCTCTGTTCGGTGCGCCCGCAGCCGTCACGGACGGCTTCCTCAACGGTCAGATGACTTTGCCTATCACCATCGAAGCCCTGGGCGCCCCCACCACCCTCAACCTTCCGCTGAGCGGGCTTCTCGTTCCTGCGGCTCCGTACACCGCGGTCGTAGATGCCAGCGGGCTGCTAGGGGTTCCGGGGCTGACGTTCAATTCGACCGTGACGGGCACCCCCATCGGTGGCTTGATTCCAGGCTTGCTGGACTTCCTGCCCCGGAGCCTCGCTGCCGCACTCGGTGCTCCGGCTCCGGTGATCCCACCGCTGTCGCCGATATAGCCGCCAGGCAAGGCAGCGGCATCCCGGCGCCAGAATGTATTTTTAGCCGGTTTTGCCACGTGTACACGCACCTCCGACTTAGGCTCCCTCATGCCCTGATGAACGTCAGGTGAACTCCGCAACGGAGCGAGGGGAGCCCGCACATGTCGTACCTGGTTGCTACGCCGGACTTGGTCACCGCGGCCGCGGACAATTTATCGGGCATACGCACGGCACTGGGTGCCGCCGCGTCGGCGGCGGCGGGCCCCACGACCGGATTGGCTGTTGCTGCGGGCGACGAGATCTCGGCGGCCATCTCGCAATTGTTCGGCAGCTACGGGGAGCAGTTCCAAGCGCTCAACAGGCAGGCGACCGCATTTCACGCGGAGTTCGTGAGTTTGCTGAACGGCGGCGCGGCGGCGTACGCCGCGGCCGAAGCCGCCAACTCATCGCCCTTGCAAGCGGTGCTCGACGCGGTGAACGCGCCGACCCAGACGCTGCTGGGACGCCCCCTGATCGGCAACGGTGCCAACGGCCAGGACGGAACCGGGGCAAACCCGGGGACCAACGGCGCGCCCGGCGGCATCCTGTACGGCAACGGGGGTAACGGCGGTGCCGGTGGACCCACCGGCGGTGCGGGCGGTGCCGGCGGGGCGGCCGGGCTGATCGGCAACGGCGGGATTGGCGGTGCCGGCGG
>NZ_LKTM01000268.1 GCF_001417955.2 Mycobacterium gordonae
GCGCCGCCGCCGAGCCCGCCGGCACCGCCGGTGCCCCCGGTCCCGCCGGCGCCACCGGCGCCGGCATTGCCGGCGTTGCCGACGAACCCGGATTTGCCGCCTCCACCGCCGGCACCGCCGCTGGTCGCAATGTCCGGAGCACCGGCGCCGCCGGCGCCGCCGGCACCGCCCGAACCGAACAGCAGTCCGGCATTGCCGCCGGCCCCGCCGTTCCCTCCGGCGGTGTCCAAGCCGTCGCCGCCGGCTCCGCCCGCCCCGCCTGCCAGGCCGGACGTGCTGCTGGTCGCGCCGTAGCTGCCGATCCCGCCGGACCCGCCGTTGCCGAACAACCAGCCGCCCTGCCCACCAGCTCCGCCGGCGGACCCGAGGCTGACGGTCCCGTTGGCGCCGTTGCCGATCAACGGACGCCCGGTCGCGGCCTGGATAGGCGTGTTGATGGCCTTGAGCACCTGCTGTTGCACGGAGTGCAGGGGCGAGGTGCTTGCCGGGGCGTTGGATCCGTCCAGCCCGAGCAGTGCTCCACCGACGCCGCCGGCGCCGG
>NZ_LKTM01000269.1 GCF_001417955.2 Mycobacterium gordonae
ACACCGGCCCGGTCGGCGGCGTCGGCGGCGCGGGCGGGGCCGGCGGTGCCGGAGGCTGGCTGTACGGCAATGGTGGCAGCGGCGGTATCGGCGGAGGCGGCGGTCTCGGCGCCACCCAGAGCGGCAACGGCGGTGCCGGCGGCTTCGGCGGCGCAGCCGGGTTGTGGGGTACCGGCGGCGCAGGCGGGGCCGGCGGTGCCGGAGTGAACGGTCACAACGGTGTCAACCCGAGTCCCATCTTTGGTGCCCCCGCCGGCACCGGTAGCCCCGGTAGCCCAGGTCAGCCCTCGAACGTGGTCCTGAACCCGTTGAGCACCGGAGGAACCGGTGGCAACGGCATCGATGGCACCGTGCCGGGGCAAGGTGGCGGCACGGGTGGCGTCGGCGGCGTCGGCGGCGTCGGCGGCGGCGGCGCACCAGGCGGCACCGGCGGCCTCGGCGGGGACGGCGGCGACGGGGGCCTCGGTGCGACCGGTGGCGCGGGCGGTGCGGGCGGCGGCGGCGCTGTCGGAACCAATGGCGGAGGCGGGGGTAACGGCG
>NZ_LKTM01000270.1 GCF_001417955.2 Mycobacterium gordonae
CCGGCGGAGCCGGCGGCGGCGGCGGTTCGGCGGAGAACTACGGATCCGGAGCCGCCACCGGCGGCGCTGGCGCGCCCGGCGGGACCGGCGGCGCGGGCGGCGGCGCCGGCGGAAACGGAGGCAATGCGCAAAGCGGAACCGGAATCGCCACCGGCGGGGCCGGCGCGCCCGGCACCAGTGGCGGCACCACCGGCACCGGCGGGGCGGGCGGCCATGGCGGCCATGCGTATTCCGCGGCTACCGCCACCGGCGGAAACGGCGGGGCCGGCGGTGAGGGCACCACCGGCGGAAATGGTGGCGGCGGCGGCGCTGCGTCCACCTCCGGAACGGGGACCGTCACTGGGGGCACCGGCGGCATGGGCGGTACCGGCAACAGTGGCGACGGCGGGCAGGGGGGAGTGGCGGCGAGGTCTTCATCTTCAACAGCGCCTCTATCGTTGACGCCGTCGGGGGGACCGGCGGCGCGGGAGGCACCAGCACCACCGGCGTGGGCGGGGACGGCGGCGGCGGCGGCTTTGTGCAGTCGAA
>NZ_LKTM01000271.1 GCF_001417955.2 Mycobacterium gordonae
GGGTAGGCGCCATCTGCTCCGGAGCCGGGGTCGGTGCCAACTGCTCGGGAGTCGGGGCCGGGTGTCGAACCGGGGCCGGGGCCGGCGGCGGTTCCATCGACGGGGGCGCCGGCCGGGGCCGCACCGGGATCGGACCCGACGGGGCGCGTCGCTTGCCGCCCTGGGGCCGTGGTGGCGGTGTCGTCGCGGTAGGCCCCTGCGACGGAGTGGGCGACGGTGGCATCGGGACCCGGAAGTACGTGCCCGCTTGCGGATCGGCTTCGCCGGAATCCGGGTCGGGCAGATAGCGGTGGCGACGACGCGGGGGCGGGGAATCGGATACGGTCTCGGGCTGCGGCTGGGCCGGCTGGGCCGGTGGCGCTGGCGGCGGTTGTGGCGGGGGTCCGCCCAGCCGTACTCGGCGGCCGGCGTCGGGCGCGGCCGGGGGCGCTTCCCGCGGCGGTCCGTTGACAGGCAACGGGCCCGACGAGCGATCGCGTGCAACGGGCGGAGGGGGCAGCGGCTGGGGAGGTTGCGAC
>NZ_LKTM01000273.1 GCF_001417955.2 Mycobacterium gordonae
GGACAGGGCAGCACCGGCGCCACAGGTGGCGGCATCGGCGGCCAAGGTGCCGCCGGCGGGGACGGCGGCCAAGGCGGCACCGGCGGCGCCGCCGGCAAGGCCAACGGCGGCTTCAACGGCGCCCAGGGCGCCGGCGGCCAGGGCGGCTTCGGCGGCAAGGGCGGCCAGGGCGGCCAAGGCGGCATCGGCACCGACAACAGCGCCAACCCCGGCATCGCCGGCGCAGCGGGCGGCACCGGTGGCAGCGGTGGCACCGGCGGCGCAGCCGGCCTCGGCGGCACCGGGTCCACCACCGGCGCGGCCGGCACAGCCGGCAACGGCGGCACCGGCGGCACCGGCGGCACCGGCGGACAAGGCGGACAGGGCAGCACCGGCGCCACAGGTGGCGGCATCGGCGGCCAAGGTGCCGCCGGCGGGGACGGCGGCCAAGGCGGCACCGGCGGCGCCGCCGGCAAGGCCAACGGCGGCTTCAACGGCGCCCAGGGCGCCGGCGGCCAGGGCGGCTTCGGCGGCA
>NZ_LKTM01000274.1 GCF_001417955.2 Mycobacterium gordonae
CCCCCACCCCCGCCGCCGGCCACGGCCGCAATGAGGCTGGCTGCGTCGTTCTTGACGGTACCGCCGAGGCCGCCGGTGCCGCCCTTACCCCCGCCGCCGCCGGTGCCGTTGACTCCGCTGCCGCTGGTGTTACCGCCGGCCCCGCCGGCGCCACCGTGACCGCCCTGGCCGCCCTGGCCGGCGTAATCCTGAGCAAAGGAGCCGTCGTTCGAGCCGCCGGTGCCGCCGATACCCCCGGTCCCGCCGGTGCCGCCCGCGCCGCCGTTGCCGGCCTGCCCGTAATACCCTCCTCCGGGCGAGACCCCGGCGCCGCCGGCCCCGCCGGCACCGGCGGCACCACCATCGCCTCCGGCGCCCCCGGCTCCCGCGGTCAGGCCGCCGTTTCCGCCGCTGCCGCCGTGGCCGCCCACGCCGCCGTTGCCGCCGAGACCGCCCACCCCGCCGGTGCCGCCCAGCAGTGCCAGATTCGCGCCGCCGGCACCACCGTTTCCGCCCGCTCCACCCTGATA
>NZ_LKTM01000275.1 GCF_001417955.2 Mycobacterium gordonae
GTCGTGTCTGTTGCGGCGCTGTTCCAGAATTCACGTGCTTTGCGGGCCAGGGTGTCGTCGGTGATGCGGGCGTATGCAGAGGTCATGGTGTCGCTGTGGTGGCCGAGGAAGTCGCGCACTTCCTGTTGGGTCCACCCGTTGTTGAGCAGCGTCATTCCGATGGTGTGCCGGAAGCGGTGCACATCGCCGCCGGAGATCGGCTCGCCGGTGATGGTGGAGGTGGTGATCCCGTGTTCGGTGAACAGGGCGGCGAGGCGATGCCGCAGGCCGCTGGTCGACCAGGGTTGGGTGCGGCCGGCGGAGGCGTTCGACCGAGCGCCTGGGAATAGGTGTTCGGCGTCGGGGCCGTAGGTGTCGCGGACGCGGGTCTGCTGCTCGAGGATGATAGTTGCGAGGCTGTCCGGGATGGGGAACCGGCGCCAGGCGCGGGTTTTGGGCATCCAATATTCGATCCAGTAGCCCGCGTCGGAGCGGTGCAGGCAGTCGATGGGCAGGGCGACCAG
>NZ_LKTM01000276.1 GCF_001417955.2 Mycobacterium gordonae
GCCGGTGCCACCGGCGCCACCGATTCCGCCGGTACCGATCAGGCCGGCCGCCCCGCCCGCGCCACCCGCCTGTCCGGCAGCCCCGGACCCGCCGTTGCCGCCGTTGCCGAACAAAATCCCGCCGGCCCCGCCGGCGGCTCCGCTGCCCGGTGCTCCACTGACGCCGTCCCCGATCAGCGGGCGCTGAAACAGTGTTTGGGTGGGCGAGTTGATTGCACCCAGGATGTTCTGTCCGATCGACTGTAACGGCGCCGCGTTAGTCGCTTCTGCCAGCGCATACGCTGCGTCGGCCGTCCGCAGCGAAGCCACCAGCTGGTGGTGGAACTGCGTTGCCTGCGCGCTCAGCGCCTGATACTCGCTGCCAAACCCGCCGAACAACTCCGCGATCGCGAGAGACACCTCGTCTGCGGCTGCGGTCGCGATCCGAGTCGTCACGCCCGCGGCTGCTACGTTGGCCGCCCGCACCGCTGAGGCGATTCCGTTCAGATCGGCGGAGGCGGTGCCAAGGACTTCGGGCGCGAGGAAGACGAACGATGACAATTGGGGGCTCCAATACACGGCTGACCCCGGCAGGATCCTCGGGGTGATTGACCCGCAACGATATCGGGCCGCATTAGCAGCGCCGCCCCAATTTCTGCATGCTGATTCTATGGATCCTCATAAATTGCACCCTGATTTTATTGACGGTAACCGCGGTGAAACACGCTGTTAGAGAAGCATGTTGACCTTGCCGACCAAGACGCGCGATTGTCGCGGCAGATATGGTCGTAGGCCTTCTTCGATAAATGGGTTTTTACTCGGTGAATTGCTGGGCGGCCGGGTATTAGCGAGCTTTATTTCTTTCGATGAATTTTTGTCCGGGATCGGGGCTCCGGGGCGCGCCGTCGGGCCGGTGCGCGGATCGCCCGGGCGTCAGGGTCGGCCGATGGGTCCGGTCAATGACCGGCGAGCCCGAAGGGGGTTCAGGCGTTCCCCATTTCGCTGTGCGCGTAGAAGCACCGGGGCACCCTTGAGTGCTAGCACTCTCATGTATAGAGTGCTAGGTGGCATTCGGACGACCCCTGTGTCGGCACCCGCGACGACGGCGCGAGGGACCCGGACGATTGCCGAATCACCTGGTAATTCGGACGGTGCGGGGCAGCCCGGACCGACCGCCAACTCCGGTCAGGGCATACGCTCCGGACCCGATTCAACTAGTGGAGGGCTCCAATCGTGGCGAAGGTCAACATCAAGCCACTCGAGGACAAGATTCTCGTACAGGCCAACGAGGCCGAGACCACGACCGCATCCGGTCTGGTCATTCCCGACACCGCCAAGGAGAAGCCCCAGGAGGGCACCGTCGTCGCAGTCGGCCCCGGCCGTTGGGACGAGGATGGCGAAAAGCGGATCCCGCTCGACGTCGCTGAGGGTGACACCGTCATCTACAGCAAGTACGGCGGCACCGAGATCAAGTACGGCGGCGAGGAATACCTGATCCTGTCGGCACGCGACGTGCTGGCTGTCGTTTCCAAGTAACACTGGTCGTTTCCAAGTAACGCAACGTGTTCCGCCCCGGCGATCCCCGCACGCAAGCGCGGGTGATTTCCGGGGCGGCATGCGTTAGGCAGTTTGGCGAAGGAGCCTCATGAGCAAAATTATTGAGTACGACGCGACCGCGCGTCGCGCGATGGAAGCGGGCGTGAACAAGCTCGCGGACGCGGTCAAGGTGACGCTCGGACCCGGTGGCCGCCACGTGGTGCTGGCCAAGGCGTTCGGCGGACCGCAGGTGACCAACGACGGTGTCACCGTCGCACGCGAGATCGACCTGGAAGACCCCTTCGAGAATCTCGGTGCGCAGCTGGTGAAGTCGGTCGCCACCAAGACCAACGACGTCGCCGGTGACGGCACCACCACCGCGACCGTGCTGGCCCAGGCCCTGGTCAAGGGCGGGCTGCGGCTCGTCGCCGCCGGTGTCAACCCGATCGCCCTGGGTTCGGGCATCAGCAAGGCCGCCGACGCGGTATCCGAGGCGCTGCTGGCCGCGGCCACCCCGGTGTCGGGCAAAGAGGCCATCGCCCAGGTGGCGACGGTCTCCTCGCGTGACGAGCGGCTGGGCGACCTGGTCGGCGAGGCGATGAGCAAGGTCGGCCACGACGGCGTGGTCAGCGTGGAGGAGTCCTCGACGCTGGACACCCAGCTGGAGTTCACCGAAGGCGTGG
Organism: Mycobacterium gordonae; assembly: GCF_001417955.2. GTDB lineage: Bacteria > Actinomycetota > Actinomycetes > Mycobacteriales > Mycobacteriaceae > Mycobacterium > Mycobacterium gordonae_B. Next base: position 2,199 of record NZ_LKTM01000276.1, read on the forward strand.
GCTTCGACAAGGGCTTCCTGTCGGCCTACTTCGTCACCGACTTCGACGCCCAGCAGGCGGTGCTCGAAGACCCGCTGATCCTGCTCCACCAGGACAAGATCAGCTCGCTGCCCGACCTGCTGCCGTTGCTGGAGAAGGTCGCCGAATCGGGCAAGCCACTGCTGATCATCGCCGAGGACGTCGAGGGTGAGGCGCTGGCGACGCTGGTCGTCAACTCCATCCGCAAGACGCTCAAGGCCGTCGCGGTCAAGGCGCCGTTCTTCGGCGACCGCCGCAAGGCATTCCTGCAGGACCTGGCCATCGTGACCGGCGGCGAGGTGGTCAATCCCGACACCGGACTGCTGCTGCGCGAGGTGGGTCTCGAGGTGCTGGGGTCGGCCCGCCGTGTCGTGGTCAGCAAGGACGACACGATCATCGTCGACGGTGCCGGCTCCAAGGACGCGGTGCAAAACCGGGTCAAGCAGCTGCGCGGCGAGATCGAAGCCAGCGACTCCGACTGGGACCGGGAGAAGCTGCAGGAGCGGGTTGCCAAGCTGGCCGGCGGAGTGGCCGTCATCCAGGTCGGCGCCGCCACCGAGACCGCGCTCAAGGAGCGCAAGGAAAGTGTCGAGGACGCCGTCGCGGCGGCCAAGGCCGCGGTCGAGGAGGGCATCGTCCCCGGTGGTGGCTCGGCGCTGATTCAGGCACGGCACGTGCTGGAGTCGCTGCGCAATGAACTCAGCGGCGACGAGAAGCTCGGAGTCGACGTGTTCTCCGAGGCGCTGGCCGCTCCGCTTTACTGGATCGCCACCAACGCCGGTATGGATGGCGCGGTCGCGGTCAACAAGGTCAGCGAACTGCCCACCGGGCAGGGCCTCAACGCCGCCACCCGGACCTACGAGGACCTGGGTGCCGCCGGCATCGTCGACCCGGTGAAGGTGACCCGTTCGGCCGTGCTGAACGCCTCGTCGGTGGCGCGGATGGTGCTCAGCACCGAGACCGCCGTCGTCGAGAAGCCGGCCGAGGACGAAGACGACCACGGCCACGGTCATCACCACCACTGAGCAGTTCGACGAAACACCCCCGGCCCTGTTGGTCCGGGGGTGTTTTCGTCGCGGCAACTGTGCTCGCTTTCGCGAGACATAAACCACGCACACATTTCCCGGCGTGTCGTGTGCGTGGAGTCAGTGTCGCGCCCGGCTGTCGTGACCACAGCCGCGGAAGGCCCGGCTGACGCTTAGATCACTGCGACGTCGGCTGAATGGATACCAGTCGGAACCAGCTGGGGTACTCGTCGTCGGGTGTGAACCGCACGACCAGGACGTTCGGCGGGAACTGGGCGGCCAGGTCATTGAGAGTCCGGGGCAGGAACGCCCTGGACTTGGCGTCGCCGTACCAGTTGGGATTGTTCGGGTCGTAGGGTCCGACACTGTCGATCGCGGAATCCCAGCGCTGGATCGGGCCCGGGGGCGCAGCCCCGAATCCGGTCGACTTCAGGTACGCGTCGGCTTGTCCCGAGAGGGTGATCGCGGTCCCGCCGCCGACCGGCTTCCCGGTGATCGTTCCGTCGGTGACATTGGCCGTCACCGATGCCAACCGCACGGTACAGACGTTGTCGGCCACCGCCGGTGGCGTGCAGAAACCGGGTAGCGGTGCGCCGTGGGCTTCGGCGGTGTTCAGCACGGCCGGAACCGACAGGACAGATAGGGCGGCGGCGACGGTGGCTGCTGCACGACTGCGAGTCGACATCCCTGCACTGTATATAGGCTGCGGGCATGCAGTCATTGCCGCAGGCGCGCGAGGCGGCGGGTGCGCGATCGGCATCACTGTCACAGGGAGTCACCGCCTACCACGTCGACGGTGCCGACGGTCCATGGGTCGTGCTGGTGCACGGCCTGGTCACCCCGAGCTATGCCTGGGAGCCGCTCGCGGAAGTCATTGCGGCTCAGGGGTTTCGCGTCCTGCGCTTTGACCAGTACGGTCGGGGGCTCTCCGACCGGCCACCGATCAGGTATGACCTCGACGTGTATGTGCGGCAACTGCGTGAGTTGGTGGACACGCTGGGGATCGACAGCATGCATCTCGTCGGCTGGTCGATGGGTGCTCTCGTCGTGACTCGTTTCGCAGCCGAATCTGCCGACCGGGCCGCAAGCATCGCGCTGATTTCGCCCGGTCTTTATGCGGCAGGGTCACTGAAAATCCTCGCCCAGCGGTTGTTGCGCCTGCCCGGCGGCCAGAAGCTCATCGCCTCCCGCATCGGCGACGTAGTAGACCAGCTGGAAAACCAGCACCTGAGTCGTCCGGAACGATTCCCCGATTACAACCGACGCGCACGAGAACAGCTCCGGTTTCCGGGCATGGCAGAGTCTTTCGCATCGACCGTCGCACACTTCCCTGCCCGCGCCGGCGACCAGTGGGCCGCTGTCGGACGCCATCGACGTCCGGTGCTCGTGGTGTGGGGCACCGAGGACAATGTCACCCCCTACGCAAACAGGGAGCGCGTCTTGCAGTTGTATCCCCGCGCGGAGTTGCTGACGGTCCAAGGTGCTAAGCATGCTCCACATCTCGACCATGCTGAGGTCGTCCATCCGGCGATTCTGCGGCTGCTGGCGGCGGGAGAGCAGGAAAACCAGATCGGTTGAGGCGCCCGATGAATTTTCTTGTCGGGACGTGTCATATCCAGCGTGCCGTCTTCGTAGACATCATGACGGGCAGCCAGACCGGGCCGCCCGCGGAGTTCAAGGAGCATGTGATGCCGCAGTACTTCCTCGCCGTCAACCACGACGCCGCCGACACCGCCGCCATGGCGGAGATGACCATCGAACAGATGCAGCCGATCTTCGAGGCCGTCGACACCTTCAACAACAAGTTGCAGGCCGAAGGCGCCTGGGTATTCGCCGGTGGCCTGACCGCACCTGAGTCGGCCACCACCGTCGACAACACCGGCGAGAAGCCGATCATCACCGACGGCCCTTACGCCGAGTCCAAGGAGTACCTCGGCGGTTTCTGGATCATCGAGGCCGCCGACCTCGATGCCGCCCTGGACTGGGCGAAGCAGGGGTCCAAGGCCTGCCAGGGCCGGGTCGAGGTGCGGCCGTTCCAGGAGGGTTAGGCGGACGGGTGAACCCGATCGAGCGGGTGTACCGCGAAGAGTACGGGCGGGTGGTCGCCTCGCTGGTGCGCCGCTTCGGCGACATCGACGTCGCCGAAGAGGCGGCCGGCGAGGCGCTGGTGGTCGCCCTGCAGCGGTGGCCACAGGACGGGGTTCCACCCAACCCGGCCGGCTGGCTGACGCGGACCGCGGCCAACAAGGCCGTCGACCGGCTTCGGCGTGAATCGCTTCGACCTTCAAAACATCTGGCAGCAGACATGATTCGTGATGACACTGCGCACGAGCCGACGGGGCCCGTCGAGGATGACCGGCTGCGGTTGATTTTCACTTGTTGTCATCCGGCGCTCGCACCTGAGTCGCGGGTGGCGCTGACGTTGCGACTCCTCGGCGGGCTCACCGTCGCCGAGATCGCCGCGGCCTTCCTGGTGACCGAGACGACGATGGCGCAGCGGATCAGCCGGGCGAAAAAGAAGATCGCGGACGCGCACATCCCTTATCGCGTACCCGCGACCGACGACCTCGGCGAGCGGGTCGCCGCTGTGCTGGCCGTGATCTATCTGGTCTTCAATGAGGGTTACCTGGCGACCGGGGGATCAGAGGTGCGCGACGACCTGACGGCCGAGGCGATCCGGCTCGCCCGTATCCTCCGCGGGTTACTGCCTGAGGTACCGGAGGTGACGGGCCTGCTGGCGCTGATGCTGCTCATCCAGGCCCGCCGGGCGAGCCGGATCGTCAACGGTGAACTGGTGCCACTGCACGAACAGGACCGCGGTGGATGGGACCCGGCATTGATCGCCGAGGGGCATGCCCTGGTCCGCAACTGCCTGTCTATCAACAGGCCTGGCCGTTACCAACTGCTGGCCGCGATCAACGCGGTGCACACCGATGCACCGACTGCGGCCGATACCGACTGGTCCCAGATCGCGGCGTTGTACCGCCAGCTGCTGGCGTTTGATTCCGGCCCCGTGGTCGAACTCAACTACGCGATCGCCGTCGCCGAGCTCGACGGACCCGCTGTCGCCCTGGCCCGGGTCGACCGACTGCCGCCGGCTGCCATGCAGCGCTATCACCCGTTTCATGTCACCCGCGCCGAGTTGCTCAGGCGCCTCGGACGATCGGATGAGGCCCGCGCCGCCTACGAGGCGGCTCTCGCCCTCGTCGACAACCCGGCCGAACATGCCTACCTGGCACGCCGCCGGGATCAATTAGGTTCCCGCACCCGCTGATTCGGTTCAGAGTCCGACGGCCTGTTCCAGATCTTTGAGGGAGGTCTCCAGATGACCCAGCAGTCGCTGCAGGTGTGGGACCGCACGGCGGCACCCCACCAGGCCGAAGTCGAGGCTGTCGCCACTACCGACCAGAGTGATGTTCAGCGCCTGACCGTTGGCGGCGATGGACATCGGATAGCTGCCTTGCAGGCGGGCGCCATTGGCGTACAACGGGTTCCGTGCGCCCGGCACATTGGAGACGCACACGTTGAACGGCGGCGGTGTGGCCATGCCACCGGTCACGCCGCCCAGTACAACGGGCGACAGCAGCATCATGCCCATGGCGATCGCCTGGGCCCGGGGCAGGCCGGCCAGGACGGCCTTGCTCTTGCGCATGGATGAGTTGATCGTCGCGAGACGCAGTGCCGGATCGTCGACGTGCGTCGCCAGGTTTGCCAGCACGGCGGTGACCGCATTTCCTCCAGGACCTTCGTCGGCGGTGCGCAAGCTGACCGGAACCATTGCCACCAAGGGCTTTTCGGGGAGCGCGTGCTGTTCGCAGAGGTAAGCGCGCAATGCGCCGGCGCACATCGCCAGTACGACGTCGTTCACAGTGACGCCGGCGGCGTTCTTGACATCCTTGATCCGTTGCATCGGCCATGATTGCGCAGCACATCGTCGGGCACCGCCGATCGGAACGTTGAACATGGTGCGCGGCGCCCGGAACGGCAGCGTCAGCTGTTGTTCGAACAGCGCGGACCGGGCCAGTCCCAGCGTCGAGGAGCCAAGGCGCGGAATGGATCTGACTGCTTGAGCCAGCGCCTGCAATCGCGACGGCCCGTCGGCGTGATCCTCAGCGCCGGCCACCGTTGACCAGGGCGCCCGGATGTGTTCGTCGAGTGCGTCCGCGCTCAGTGCGCCCTGGAGCAGGTTGATCGCCGAGACCCCGTCGACGAGGGCGTGATGGATCTTGGTGTAGACGGCGAAGCGTCCGTCGGCCAGCCCCTCGATGACGTGGGTCTCCCACAGCGGCCGGTGCCGGTCGAGCATGGTGGAATGCAGCCGGGACGTCAATTCCAGCAGTTCCCGCACCCGGCCGGGACCGGGCAGTGCCGAGTGGCGCACGTGGTAGTCGAGGTCGATGTCTCCGGCGGAAGACCAGCCGAGGTTCAGTCCCGTCGGCAGGCTTGCCGGGTACCTGCTGAACAGGGGCGCTACGTCATCCCTGGACCGCAGTGACCGGTAGTAGTCGCCGGCGAACTCCGGCCCGGCGCCATCCGGTGTCTGGAACAGCTGCAGTCCGGCGACGTGCATCGGGTGTCCGGGTGACTCGGCAAGCAGCATCATCGATTCGATGGGTGACATCAGGTCCATGGCTTGTCCTCTGGTGCGTAGTTGTGTTCTGAGCGGTGTCGTCCCGCCGATCACCGCAAAAGCTAGGCGCTCAGCATCGGTCAGCGCTCGTCTCCGCGTGCCAAGGTCTAGTCCGGCGGTTGTGACGTGATCACAAATGCCCGCCGCCAAAATGGCCGATCCCGGTGGTTGCGGCGTCGCGACGGAGTATGTTCAGCCGCCATGAAACCCAGCTGGGAATCCTTTCGTGAGCCCGGCGCCGAGCGGCTCTGGGAGACGTTTCTGCGCCCTCTCGCCATCGAATTACGATCGTGTGCAACCGAATTCGCTGAACAGGCGGTGGCCCGCGTACAACACGAGATGCCGCTGCTGTTTCCGGACCCGCAGTCGGTGAAGGAAAACGTCGTCAGCACCGCGGCCAGCCTGCGCAATGTTGCCGACCTCCTCGACATCGGTGGCGACCCTCGCGAGGCCGAGTTGTCTGCGCCGACCCGGGCCGTTGCGCGTGCCGGGGTGAATCGTCAGATCCCGCTGGCCAGCCTGATGCGTTTCTATCGCGTGACCCACGAGCTGCTATGGCAGTGGATGTGGGACCGCATCACGTCCACCGGGGTGGATCAGGCGCAGCAGGCCGCGACGTTGCGACTGGCCACCAGCTGGATGTTCGGTTATGTCGATGCCGCCCAGAACCGCGCGGAGGAAGCCTACGAATCCGAACGGGAAGTCTGGCTGCGCAACGCGGCGGCCGCTCGGACCGGGGCCATCGAGGAGATCCTGACGCAGCGCGAACGTGACCCGCAGCGGGCCTCGAAAAGCTTGCGCTACGACGTCAACCGCCATCACGTCGGGGCGGTGGCATGGCTGGAAACGTTGGACGAGGACGTCGACGCGCAGTCGGTCTTGAGTGAGGCGCTGACCACGGTTTCACACGGGGTCGGTGGTGAAACCACCCTGATCCACCCGGCCGGCTCGCTGGTGGCATTCGGTTGGTTCAGTCGTCAAAGTGTTTTCAGCACAACTGATCTCGATGCGCCCGCGCTGAAGCTTGCGGCCGGCGTACGGGTCGGCATCGGTGAGCCGGGCTTCGGCCTGAAAGCTTTCCGCTGTAGTCATCTGGAAGCCTCGAATGCGCGCCGGGTCGCGGCGTTGCTCGTGTCCTCCGGCGGCACGGTGACCCGCTATCGCGATGTTGCGGTTGCCGCGCTGGCCAGTTGCAACGCCGAACTCGCTGAAGCGTTCGTTCACCGGGTGCTGGGCCCGCTGGCGGCCGACGACGAGGCGACGTTCCGGGTCGCCACGACCTTATCCGTTTACCTGCAGGAGAATCGGAGCCGGACCCGGACCGCGCGGCGACTCACCGTGCATCCCAACACCGTCAGCTACCGCGTCGATCAGGCGCAGACGATCCTCGGTCGCAGCATCGACACCGACAGCATCGACCTCGCGGTGGCACTGGCACTGCTGCCCACGTTGCCGGGTCTGACCCGGCAGTTGTGATCTCAGTACAAGCGGGGTGGCCAAGTCTGGTATCGGGCGCCAAGTAAATCGCGGGATTCCTCCCTACCGTCTCAGGCAGTTGGTCAACCGGCCATCAACCTGAAGAAGGAGACCCCGATGCAGACGATGCAAGAACTCGACGTCAACTACATGAGCGGCGCCGACAATCCCTGGATTCCGTTCACCCCGCTCAGCGACCAGGTCTTTCTGAAGTACTGGAAGGTCGATCCGGTCCGGGCCGAGATCGTCGTCTCGATGAAGTTCCCGGCCGGCCTGGAGCTGCCCCCGCACTACCACACGGGCATCGTGGTTGGGCACACCGTCAGCGGCGCGTGGCGCTACCAGGAGAACAACTGGGTCTCGCGCGCCGGTGACACCGTCTACGAGGTCGCCGGTTCCCGGCACACCCCGGAGAGCGTGGAGGACACCGAGGTGTTCTTCTTCATCGTCGGCGAGTTGCTGTTCATTGACGAGAACAACACCATCTTGTGGCAGGAAAACCACAAGACATCGGTTGAGCGCTACACGAATTACTGCGCCAGTCAGGGCATTCCGGCTCGCGACCTGACGAGTTGGGACGCGTAGCCGGCATTCGGCCCCAGGTTGAGAACCGTTCAAGATACGCGGTAAATGGTGCAAAACTGTCCACCGTCCGCATCGGCGGACTTAACCTGGGGACCGTGGTCTGGCAACGCCCGTCGCCGCGGGTGCGGGAACTGATCCGGCAGGGCGCCCGGATCGTCCTGGATGCACCCGCGGAGTGGCTCGAGGAATTCGATCGGGCGACGATGGCGGCCAACCCGTCGGTGGCCGAGGACCCTGTCCTCGCCGAAGCGGCCCGTCGCAGCGTCCGGTCCAGCCTGATGCACTGGGCCGCAGCGAATGTGAGCGATCCCGGTGCTCCGGTGCCGGCCAACCTCGGTGCGGAGCCGCTGAGCATCGCTCGTGACATGGTGCGCCGCGGCCTGGAGCCGTTCACCTATCGGCCCGCGCAGAGCGTCGGCTGGCAGATCTGGATGGACACCGTCTTCCGGCTCACGTCCGACGCCGAGGAGTTGCGCGAGTTGTTCGAGGTGTCGTTTCGGTCCATCAGCGAATTCCTCGACGCCACGTCCGACGGCATTGCCGACCGGATTCGGCAGGAGCGGGAGGAATTGCTGCGCGGCACCCACGCCGAACGCCGCGAAGTCACCGCCCTCATCCTCGATGGCGCCCCGATCAGCCGCTCGCGCGCCGAAAGCAGGCTGGGTTACGCCATGAACCGCAGTCACACGGGCGCTGTCATCTGGTGCGACGAACCCGACGGTGACCTCGGCCGGCTCGACCAACTCGCCGACGCGCTCGGCCGTGCCGCCGGGTTCGCGCGTCCACTCACCGTGACCGCTGCCGCGGCCAGCCGCTGGGTGTGGATTCCCGACGCGACCGTGGACATCGAGCGCGTTCAGCGGGCGGTGGAAGCTGTCCCGGGAACGCGAATCGCCATCGGCACCGCTGCTGTCGGGATCGACGGCTTCCGGCGCACCCACCTCGAAGCGCTCACCGCGCAGCGCATGGTGGCCGGGTTGCGTTCGGCGCAGCGGGTGGCGTTCTTCGCCGAGGTGCAGTTGATCGCGCTGATCAGCCAAAACCCGCAAGCTGCAGACGATTTCATCAAGAACGTGTTGGGCGATTTCGAGTCGGCCAGCCCGGAGTTGCAACACACGGTACTGACCTTCATCAACGAACAGTGCAGCATCGGACGTACCACCAAACGCCTTTACGCGCACCGCAATACGCTGCTGCGCCGGCTCGACCGGGCCCAACAGCTGCTTCCGCGACCCCTCGAGCACAGCAGCGTGCACGTGGCCGTCGCGCTCGAGGCCCTGCAGTGGCGCGGCAGGCCGACCAGCTAACCGCGTCCCATCCCGCCCATGTGGCCACTGGCCATGCTGGGTCCGCCGAATCCACCCGGTCCGCCGATGCCACCGATCTGGCCGGGTGAGCCGATGCCGCCCGGGGTTCCGGGAGCTCCGGACTGGGGTCCGAACGGGCCGTACAGTTGGCCGGGTGCCGGAGGTCCGCCCGGTCCACCTGGCCCACCCAATCCGCCAGGTCCGTAGAGTCCGCCCGGCGTGCCGGGTGCCGGGGGCAGGGCGGGTGCAGAAGGTGTGGCGGGGCTCTCGACGCACTGCTCCAGTACGGCGTTCCAGACCGTGTCAATAGGGCAGGGCTCGTCCGCGTGGCTGATTGCCGGCAGCCCGATTCCGATCGCGGGCATCAACTCGAGCCCGAGCGCGACCGCGGCGGCTGCGGCGCCGTTCCGGAGCAGGTTCCTCATCGTCAGACCTCTTTCTGTGGAGTGGGGTAGCTCCATAGTCGAGGCCGAGGCAACCCTTCCCAAGGGCGTATTTGCCCATATATGCGGACAAAGTGGTGCAGAAGTGTGCAGCTCTGAGCTCAGCCGCCGGGCGCAGTGGTCACCGTCTTGGGTGCCGTCGACGTCGTGGTCGGCGTGCTGCTGACCGTCACGGTGCTGGTGCTGGTGCTCGTGCTGGTAACCGGTGGCGGTACGGCGACCGTGGTGGTGACCGTGCTGACGCTCGTCGTCGTCGTGGACGAGGTGGTCGACGACGTCGTCGTGGCGGACGCCGCTGCGATGACGCCGCACGCCACCCGCTTGCCGGTCTCTTCCGCCGAACTCTCGCCGAAGCTGCCCGGGTCTGCGGAGATGACCAGCGAGGTGCCGGAACTGTTTCTCAGGTCGGCGGCGGTGAACCCGCTGGTCGTGGTGACCAGTTTGGCCGAGCCGTCGGGCCGCACCTGCAAGGCGGTCAACTGGCCGCTGGCGGGATAACCGGTGTGGCCGGACGCCTGGTACACGCTGCCGGCGGACTCGAAGGCGGCCGGCTCGCAGCTGCCCACCGCGTGGACCGCAAGGCCGTGAAAACCAGGCGTCAAGACCGAATTCGGGCCGGCCTCCACCGTCACCGTCGCAAAACCGTTCGCGAAATCGAAGGTAGCCGTGGCGATTTGGCTGCCGTCGGTGCCCTTGAGCTGAGTGGTCATCTTCTCCGCGCCACTCTGCCCGCCGGACGTGGACGAGGTGCCACTCTGGCCGCCCTGCTGCGTCGAGCAGGCGGCTAACGGTGCAATGGTCGTGGCCAGTGCCGCGACAGCGAAGGTTACGCCCTTGTTCATGACGCGTACCTACCCCGATTCATCCAGGTCAAAACGCTCCGGATGCGGGGTGCGGCGCGGCATGTGTCAATGGGAGGGCGCATTACCGCGGATAGCCGAAAAAGGAGCATCCCGTGTCCGAAAAGACGCCCGACGACATCTTCAAACTCGCCAAGGACGAGAACATCGAATATGTCGATGTCCGATTCTGTGACCTGCCAGGCACCATGCAGCACTTCACAATTCCGATGTACGCCTTCGACGAGAACGTGTTCGAGGAGGGCCTGGCCTTTGACGGATCCTCGATTCGCGGATTCCAGTCGATTCACGAGTCCGACATGCTGTTGCTTCCGGATCCGGAGACCGCGACCATCGATCCGTTCCGCAAGGCCCCCACGCTGAACGTGAATTTCCACGTGCACGACCCGTTCACGCTGGAGCCCTACTCCCGCGATCCCCGTAACGTCGCCCGCAAGGCCGAGAATTACCTGATTTCTTCGGGTATCGCCGACACCGCCTATTTCGGACCCGAGGCCGAGTTCTACATTTTCGATTCGGTGAGCTTCGATTCGCGCACCGACGGCGCGTTCTACAAGGTGGACGCGACGTCGGGTTGGTGGAACACCGGGGCCGCGACGGAGGTCGACGGCAGCCCGAATCTCGGCTACAAGGTCCGTCCCAAGGGTGGGTACTTCCCGGTCGCTCCGACCGACCACTACGTAGACCTCCGCGACGAGATGCTCAGCCATCTGACCAACGCCGGCTTCGCCCTGGAGAAGGGCCACCACGAGGTGGGCAGCGGCGGCCAGGCCGAGATCAACTACCGGTTCAACACGCTGCTGCACGCGGCCGACGACCATCAGATGTACAAGTACATCGTCAAGCAAACCGCTTGGCAGGCAGGCAAAACCGTGACGTTCATGCCCAAGCCGTTGTTTGGCGACAACGGCTCCGGCATGCACTGCCACCAGTCGTTGTGGAAGGACGGCGTTCCGCTGATGTACGAGGAGGACGGTTACGCCGGGTTGTCTGACATCGCCCGCCACTACATCGGCGGGTTGCTGTATCACGCCCCTTCGCTGCTGGCCTTCACCAACCCCACCATCAACTCCTACAAGCGACTGGTGCCCGGCTACGAGGCGCCCATCAACCTGGTCTACAGCCAGCGCAATCGCTCTGCGTGCGTGCGCATCCCGATCACCGGCAACAACCCGAAGGCCAAACGGCTGGAGTTCCGCTGTCCGGACGCGTCGGGCAACCCGTACCTGTCGTTCGCCGCCATGCTGATGGCCGGCCTGGACGGCATCAGGAACAAGATCGAGCCGCCCCCGCCGATCGACAAGGACCTCTACGACCTGCCTCCCGAGGAGGCCGCGGACATCGCGCAGGCCCCCACGTCGTTAGCCGCGGTGATCGACCGACTGGAGGAAGACAGCGAATACCTCACCGAGGGAGGCGTTTTCACCCCCGACCTGATCGAGACGTGGATCAACTACAAGCGCGACTATGAACTGGCGCCGTTCAACCTGCGGCCCACGGCTTTCGAGTTCGCGCTGTATTACGACGTCTAGACTTCGACGTCCTGTGCCCACCGTGGTGGGCGGACGTCCGGCCTGCGCGCGGAGGCCAACGTCGTCGTCCGCTCGCCGTTGATGGCGGTCAGCGGGGGCGGCTGGCCCTTGCGCAGCGTCGCGATCAGCTCCCGGTAAGGGCCGATGAGGTAGACGGTGTCGCCGGCCTTGAGACGGGCATCGCGCCGTGGGCGCAGCCGTATCGGACCCTCCGGGCGGATGATCGCGATGACGCGGGTCTGGGTGGACAGCTCCAGCATCAGCAGTCCGTCCAACTCGCTGCCGGCCGCCACCAGCATCGCGCCGACCATGAAGGAGCGCTGACCGACCCAGAACGTGCCCAGCACCTGCAGGCCCATCGCCGCCCCGATAAACCACGGAGCCGCCAGGTCGACGATCGACCGCACATTCTCGAAGCCGAATCGCCGGTTGATCGCGGTGCCCAGCGCGCGCCCCTGCACACGCATCACGATCGGCACCTTGGTGTCGGAACCCAGGATCTCGAGCAGCACGATCCCGGTCTCGATGTTCTCCATGTCGTCCTTGGTCACCACTGCCACTCCGCGGGCGTGATCGACCCGCGCGGACTCCAGCGTCTGGCGCATCGTCGAATCACCGAAGATCACCGGCACGTCCAGCTCGGCCACCGTCTGCAGGAACGGGTTGTTCTCGTTCTGCTCCACCACCAGGACGTCGTAACCCGCGGCGGTCAGATCGGTGACCACACGGACGCCGATCGAACCGAGTCCGATTACAACGACGTGGCCGCGCATGTGCCGGGCCCGCAGCCGTCCGGTGGTGTTGACGAAACGCCGCGACAGCAGCAGGTCCGCGAGGAACGCGGTGAGGACCGCGGTGATGATCACGCCGCCGAACATCAGGCCGACGGCGAACAGTCGCAGGAAGGGGGATTGGTAGGCGAAGCTGAAATCGCCGTAGCCCACGGTCGTGATGGTCTCCGAGGCGAAGTAGAGGGCGTCGAGCCAGGAAAGTTCCGGGTTGTGATGACCGAGGCGCACCACGACCGTCGAGCCGAGCGTCAGCAGCAGGGTGAACACCAGCGATGGGTACACCATCGGGTTGAGGTCGTCGAGCATGGCGCGCACCGCATCGATCGCGCGGCGCATCCGGGAGTGGCGTGAGCGCGTCGCGTCCGCCGGCGGCGCGGTGATGCCGCGGGCCTCCAACTCGTCTTTGACGCCGATCATCGAGGTCCAGTCGCCGGTGTAGACCTGCTGATCCCGCCCCGGGCATGGCACCACCTCGCCGGGCACGGGCGAGTTCTTGCCGTGCACCACCGCCACCGGTGCCAGGTCGGCGTATATTTCGCGCAGCGTTCCGTCATGCGGCGCCTCGGATCCCCAGACCACGAAATCGATACCGGCGGCGGCGAATTGGTGGGTGTTGCGGGACAGAACCGCCTCGACGATGGAGGGTGTCGCAAGGTCTGCGAGGTCCAGGATGGCGCCAGGGCCGTTGACGCCGGCCACCCCTCTGCGCAGCACCTCGTTGGCCAACCGCGCCACCACACGCACATTCGGGCTGAATTCCCGTGCCAGCAATGCGATTTCGAGGTTCACCGCATCATTGGGCCCGGCGCAGACGACGGCGCGGGCGCGATGCACGCCTGCGGCCCGCAGATCGGCGGCGGTGTTGATCTTGATGATCCGCGCGCCGGCGCCCCTGAGTTCCTCGGCGATCGTCTTCGACAGCGGGTCGTCACCGCTGACGATGATCTCACGATGAAACTGAAAAACCTCACCCATGCCCATTCCTATGCAGTCCCTATGACTATCGGTCACGGGATCAATAAGTGCCACCGGAAGCGGACGTCCTGTTTCGCGAATAGCTCTGGCGCGCAAGCACTGTCGCGAAAGTGCAACGAGATCGACTTGAGCCGGTCACGCACCCGCAACGTTCGCGGAGACAATGCCCCGGGCCCCAGCGAATCCGGTGAGTCCGGGATTTAATCGCGGCCCGCCGTGGTTACACCACAACATGACCATTCGACTCGGATTGCAGATTCCCAACTTCTCCTACGGCACCCCGGTCGCCGAACTCTTTCCCGCCGTGAAAGCCCAGGCCCAGGAGGCCGAGAGCGCCGGCTTCGACACCGTGCTGCTGATGGATCACTTCTACCAATTGCCCGGACTGGGCGAGCCCGACGAACCCATGCTGGAGGCCTACACCGCGCTGGGTGCCCTGGCCACCGCCACCGAGCGCGTCCAGTTGTCGACGCTGGTGACCGGCAACACCTACCGCAATCCCACGTTGCTCGCCAAAGAGGTCACGACGCTGGACGTGGTGAGCGCCGGCCGCGCCATCCTGGGCATCGGGGCCGGCTGGTTCGAGCTGGAACACCGGCAGCTGGGCTTCGACTTCGACACGTTCACCGAGCGGTTCGAGAAGCTCGAAGAGGCCTTGCAGATCATCCTCCCCATGTTCCACGGTGAACGGCCCAGCTTCTCGGGTAAGTGGTACCGCACCGAGAACGCGGTCAACGAGCCCCGCTACCGCGACCACATCCCGGTCATGCTCGGGGGCAGCGGCGAGAAGAAGACGTTCCGGCTGGCCGCCCGGTACGCCGACCACCTCAACATCATCGCCGACATCGACGACCTGCCGGCCAAGCTGGATGTGTTGCGCCGGCGCTGCGCCGAAATCGACCGCGACCCGGCCACATTGGAGACCAGCTGTCTGTTGACGGTGGTGCTCGACGGCTACGGCGCGTCGAGCGACATCGGCGAGGCGCGTGGTGGGCGGGCCGTCACCGGGACGGTCGAGCAGGTAGCCGACGAGATCAAGCGCCGGGTGCTCGACGCCGGCATCGACGGTGTGATCGTCAATCTGCCGACCCACCGGTACACCCCCGGGGTCATCACGGCGGTGGGCGAGGCGCTCGGGCAGCTGGTTGACGCCGGCTGATTCGTGCGGAAGTAGCTGGATCAGGGGCACCGACAGAACACAGGCCCGGGGTACTCCACCCGGGCCTGCGTCGTCTCGAGTAATCAGGCCGAGCGGCGGATTCCGCGGTTGCGTCCGAGCGAGCCCTTGAGCAGCATGTCGCGCTCGGACTCTGAAAGGCCACCCCACACCCCGTACGGCTCGCCGACGTCCAACGCGTGGGTCCGGCACTCCTCGATCACCGGGCAACGCCGGCACATCTCCTTGGCCCGCTGTTCGCGCTGCATCCGCGCACGGCCACGCTCTCCGTCGGGATGGAAGAACATCGACGAGTCGACACCGCGGCACAACCCCTGCAACTGCCAGTTCCAGATGTCGGCGTTGGGTCCAGGTAGCTGTTCCGGCTGTGGCATTGCTGATTCCCTCTCTGCACGGCACACCTGAGTGGGCAGGCTCGCGAACGAGGCGAGTTGTGCAACTGAATGGCAGTGGCGTCACCGATGACTACACCGAACACGGTAGACGCTAGGTGGGCTATCGAAATTCAGTCAATAGGCGCACGGTGTGGCGAAATACGTGCCTGTTGTTTGAGAATTAACTCCGCGTTCATCTGTGACGCTATTGCCGAAGGCTAGATGTGCTAACCGGATCGCCATGCTCTGCCAAACTCCCAGTTCAGAGGGGTGATGTGAGCTACCTGTAATTGGCGTCAAAGCCACTGTGGGTAATATTTCGGTAACACACAGCGCACAAACTTTTTACCAACTGCGCGCAGATATCACGATGATTGAAACCCGCCTCCGGGTGCGAGTTCGTGAGGAGTCCCACGACCGGTCCGGGCGCATCCGCCGACCGGCCCGACGGCTCGGCCGGTCGCGGTCGCCGCCCGACCCGGCTCCGCGTTGCGTGCCGGAGTCGCAGTTTGCTGTCACCTTCACCCGCGCCGTCTCGTTGGCGTGAGAATTCGAATAAGTTTTTTGGTGGCGTGCCGCCGCCGCCACTGCGCGGGAAGCGGGGAATTCTCGCGGTGTCGATGGCGTCGACAATTGCGGTGAGTTGATTCAGTCGAATCCCTGTACAAAATCGAAGCTGGGAAACCGGCTGTGCAACCACGGGCACGGCGGCCACCGGAGACACTGCGTCAGGCCGGGTTTGACACTGATCGGGACGGCGCGCCCAGTTGTTCGAGGGATGTGGGCATCGATCCGATCGCACCGAAATCACGGCGGCTGAGCGTTGTCGAATGCGCCAATTTCAATTTCAGTCCTCGGCGCAGCTCAGGAGATTCACCCGTAGCGTGCAGTAATCTTTCGGCAAGATTTGTCGAAGCATCGGCCGGCGGGGGCGAAACGATCACTGTGAGCGAGGCTGCGGACGTTGCTGCTCTCGACAAGGCATTCGAAGATGCCGCGTTCGGAGGTCGCTCGGCGGACTGGCCGTTGGCGACGGCGACGGCACCGCGTCAGCTGTGGCTACGAGCCGTCGCCGCCGGGGGACAGGGCCGCTACGCCAGCGCCTACGCCGACCTGGCCACGCTGCGCCGGCGGGTCGGCGCCGGACCGCTGGCATCGCTGGCGCACAGCACCCACGGATCCTTTCTGCGCCAGCTGGGTTGGCACACTCTGGCGCGCGGCTGGGACGGGCGGGCTTTCGCGCTGGCGGGCGACGACCCGGAGGCCCGGGCCGACGCGCTGGTCGGACTGGCCGCCGACGCGCTCGGCGTCGGTCGTTTTGCTGCGGCGGCGACGCTGCTGACCCGCGCGGACGCCGCGCTGGACGGGGCCCCGTTGGCGGCGCCGACGGCGGACCGGCTCGCGGTGCGCCGGGGCTGGGTCGGCGCCGAGCTGGCGATGGCCTCCGGCGACGGCTCGACCGCGGTGCGCCGCGCGGAAGAGGCGGTCGAAAAGGCGCGCGACATGGCCGGCGGATCGGCGCGGCACCGCGTCAAGAGCGATGTGGTGCTGGCCGCCGCCCTGTGCAGCGCAGGGGCCGTCGAGCGGGCCCGGGCCGTCGCGCAAGCGGCATTCGAGACCGCCGCGCCGTTGCGGCTCATCCCGCTGCGCTGGGCCCTCGCTTGCTTGCTGATTGATACCGGAAGCGTCACGGTTAAAGCACAGGGGCTGCCCGAACTCGTTCAAATCCGGGATATTTGCGCAGGTGAGGTACAACGCGCCGGTGGGACCTGGCGCACCGCCTGAGATCCTGTCCGCCCGTTATTGTCGCTCAGCGAGTTAGCCCGGGATGAGTCCCGTCCGTGACTTTGGAGAAACCACCGTCGATGACAATGCAGGGAGAACGTCTCGACGCTGTGGTCGTGGAGGCCGCCGCAGGGGACCGGAACGCGCTTCGGGAGGTGCTGGAGACCATCCGTCCGATCGTCGTCCGATACTGCCGAGCGCGAGTCGGCACCGTCGAACGGGGCGGACTGTCCGCAGATGACGTGGCCCAGGAGGTGTGCTTGGCGACCATAACGGCGTTGCCGCGCTACCGGGACCGTGGGCGCCCTTTCCTGGCCTTTCTGTACGGCATCGCGGCACACAAAGTGGCGGACGCCCATCGTGCCGCCGGCCGCGACCTGGCTTACCCGGCCGAAGAGGTGCCGGAGCGCCGGTCATCGGACGCGGGGCCGGAGCAGCGGGCCATCGAGGCCGACTCGGTGACCCGGATGAACGAATTGCTTGAGATCTTGCCGGCCAAACAACGCGAGATCCTGATCCTGCGCGTGGTGGTGGGTCTGAGCGCCGAGGAGACCGCTGCGGCTGTGGGCAGCACGACGGGCGCGGTTCGGGTGGCCCAGCACCGCGCACTTCAACGGTTGAGAGACGAGATCGTCGCGGCAGGTGAATATGCGTAGTTCTGATTTCGGTAATGATCGGCCGGCCCTGGACGAGGTGGCCCGCACCGACCTGCTGCTCGACGCGCTGGCAGCACGCACCGAGGGCGCGTTCGGCGATCCCATCGGGTTCGAAGACGAGGCGCTGACGGCGCTGCTGGGCGAGTGGCGCGACGACCTGCGCTGGCCGCCGGCGAGTGCGCTGGTGTCGCAGGACGAAGCCGAGGATGCGCTGCGCGAGGGGATGATGGACAACAACCGCGGCCGGCGCGGCCTGGCCGCGGTCGGCTCGGTGGCCGCGACCCTGCTGATGCTCAGCGGCTTCGGTGCGGTGGTGGGCGACGCCCGGCCGGGCGACCTGTTGTACGGCCTGCACGCCATGATGTTCAACGAACCGAGGGTCAGCGACGACCAGATCATGTTGTCCGCGAAGGCGGATCTGGCCAAGGTGGAGCAGATGATCGCGCAGGGCAAATGGGACCAGGCGCAGACCCAGCTGGCCGAGGTCAGCAGCACGCTGCAGGCCGTCAACGACGGTGGCCGCCGGCAGGGCCTGCTCGACGAGGTGAACCAGCTCAACACCAAGGTGGAAAAGCGCGATCCCAATGCCATGACGCGGCCCGCCTCGCCACCCACCACCGAGCTGGCGGTCCCCAGTGCCCCGGCGAACTCGCGGACTCCGCAACCGCTGGCGCCCGCCACCGAACCTTCACCTCCGGTGGCGGTCGAAGCGTCGACGTCCCCGGAGACACCCGAACCGGTCGATTCCACCACCCCGACACCGACTCCCACGACCACGCCACCGGCGTCCACCACCACGGCGACCAGCACGTCCCCGACTCCGTCGACCACCAGGCCCAAGGCGTCCACCACCACGCCGACCACGAAACCCGGAACCACCACGCCGACCACCACGGCCAAGCCCAAGTCGAGTACGTCGGTGTCGCCCAACTCACCGGCCGCGGGACCGGGTTCGCGGGCGCCGTCGACATCGTCGGGGCAATTGTGGGACACGACATCCGGGCCGGCTACGCCGCGAACATCGTTCCCGACCAGCACCCGGCCTTAAATCAGGCCCTTAAATCAGAGATCGCGCCTCAGAGGTGGCGACGGAACCCGTCCGCGTCTGACGTCGCTTCGTTCAGCGAGGCGTCGGCATACCCGCGGCAGTAGTCCCACGTGACGTAGGCGTCCGGCTCGGGGTCGTAGGCCGGCTCGTGCGGACGTACGGTGCCGTCGATGAGCAGCTGCAGCAGGTTCGCCCGCAGCATGTCCCAGTCGTGGTAGTGATCCTGCTGGCACTCGTCACAACAGACCACCAGGCCGCGGATCCCGCGGTGTGCCAGCAACGCCTCGTAGACCGCCAGGTCGGCCAGGTCCGCTTCGACGGCCATCCGTTCCTGCTGATCCAGCGGCTGCCCGGGCTCGACGGCCTCCAGAGCCGCCGACGGGTCCATGGGGTCGTCGGCGAAGGGATCGGGCGGCAAACCCGGCGGGAGGTGGTCACGCACCCCCATAGCCTACGCAGCCCGGCAGCGATAACGCCAGAAATTGCCGGGGCGCGCCCCGCTCCACCGCGATGACACCGTGGCGCGTATGCGCCACTACCGCGATGACACCGTGGCGCGTATGCGCCACTACCGCGATGACACCGTGGCGCGGCTGCGCCACTACCGCGATGACACCGTGGCGCGGCTGCGCCACAACCCAGAGGACACGGCGAAGTCGCGAGTCGGGCTGTCCCCGGAAGCCGATAGGATGATCTTTCTTACCCCAGCCTGCATTTGGAGGGCCCCGCCGATGTCCCGTGGCATGTCCGGCCTCGAAGACAGCTCCGACCTGGTCGGCAGCCCGTACGTGCGCGTGGGCGGCCTGTCCGAGGACCCGGTGCCCACCGGAGGCGACGACCCGCACAAGATCGCGATGCTGGGCCTGACCTTCGACGACGTGCTGCTGCTGCCCGCTGCCTCCGACGTGGTACCGGCCACCGCGGACACCTCCAGTCAGCTCACCAAGCGGGTACGCCTGAAGGTGCCGCTGGTCAGTTCGGCGATGGACACGGTCACCGAGTCCCGGATGGCGATCGCGATGGCCCGTGCCGGTGGCATGGGCGTGCTGCACCGCAACCTGCCGGTCGCCGAGCAGGCCGGTCAGGTGGAGATGGTGAAGCGCTCGGAGGCCGGCATGGTCACCGATCCGGTCACCTGCCGCCCGGACAACACGCTGGCCCAGGTCGACGCGCTGTGTGCGCGGTTCCGGATCTCCGGTCTTCCCGTCGTCGACGACGACGGTGCGCTGGTCGGCATCATCACCAACCGCGACATGCGGTTCGAGGTTGACCAGAACCGGCAGGTCGCCGAGGTGATGACCAAGTCGCCGCTGATCACCGCCCAGGAGGGCGTCAGCGCATCGGCGGCGCTGGGCCTGTTGCGCCGCAACAAGATCGAGAAGCTGCCCATCGTGGACGGCCACGGCCGGCTGACCGGGCTGATCACCGTCAAGGACTTCGTCAAGACCGAGCAGCACCCGCTGGCCACCAAGGACAGCGACGGCCGGCTGCTGGTGGGGGCGGCCGTCGGCGTCGGCGGCGATGCGTGGGTGCGCGCGATGATGCTGGTCGACGCCGGGGTGGACGTGCTGGTGGTCGACACCGCCCACGCGCACAACCGCCTGGTGCTGGACATGGTCAACAAGCTCAAGCTCGAGGTCGGCGACCGGGTCGACGTGGTCGGCGGCAACGTGGCAACCCGCTCGGCGGCCGCCGCCCTGGTCGACGCCGGAGCCGACGCGGTGAAGGTGGGCGTCGGGCCCGGTTCGATCTGCACCACCCGGGTGGTCGCCGGTGTCGGAGCACCGCAGATCACGGCGATCCTGGAAGCAGTGGCGGTCTGTCGTCCTCATGGCGTGCCGGTGATCGCCGACGGCGGGTTGCAGTACTCCGGTGACATCGCCAAGGCGCTGGCCGCGGGCGCGTCGGCCGCCATGCTCGGCTCGCTGCTGGCCGGCACCGCCGAAGCGCCCGGTGAGCTGATCTTCGTCAACGGCAAGCAGTACAAGAGCTACCGGGGCATGGGGTCGCTGGGCGCCATGCAAGGTAGAGGGGGAGCCAAGTCCTACTCCAAGGACCGCTACTTCGCCGATGACGCGCTCTCCGAGGACAAGCTGGTGCCCGAGGGCATCGAAGGCCGGGTGCCGTTCCGCGGCCCGCTCGGTTCGGTGATCCACCAACTGACCGGCGGTCTGCGAGCCGCGATGGGGTACACCGGTTCGCCCACGATCGAGGTGCTGCAGCAGGCGCAGTTCGTCCGGATCACCCCCGCTGGTCTCAAGGAAAGCCACCCCCACGACGTCGCGATGACCGTCGAAGCACCGAACTACTACGCGCGCTGACGGTGACCATGGTTGAGATCGGCATGGGCCGCAGCGCCCGTCGTACCTATGAACTCAGCGAGATCAACATCGTGCCGTCGCGGCGCACCCGCTCGTCGCAGGATGTGTCGACGGCGTGGCAGCTGGACGCCTACCGGTTCGAGATCCCGCTGCTGGCCCACCCGACCGACGCCCTGGTGTCCCCGGAGTTCGCCATCGAGTTCGGCCGGCTGGGCGGGCTGGCGGTGCTCAACGGGGAAGGGCTGATCGGCCGGCACGCCGATGTGCAGGGCAAGATCACCCAGCTGATCGAAGCCGCGACCAAGGAGCCCGAACCCTCGGCGGCCATCCGGCTGCTGCAGGAGTTGCACGCGGCCCCCCTGAACCCTGACCTGCTCGGCGCGGCGGTGGCCCGCATCCGCGAGGCGGGCGTCACCACCGCGGTACGGCTCAGCCCGCAGAACGCTCAGGCGCTCACCCCGGTGCTGCTGCAGGCGGGCGTGGACCTGCTGGTCATTCAGGGCACCATCGTCTCGGCCGAGCGGGTCGCCAGCAACGGCGAGCCGCTGAACCTCAAGACCTTCATCTCCGAGCTGGACATCCCCGTCGTCGCCGGCGGCGTGCAGGACCACCGCACCGCGCTGCACCTGATGCGCACCGGCGCGGCCGGCGTCATCGTCGGCTACGGCTCCACCAGAGGGGTGACCACCACCGACGAGGTGCTGGGCATCAGTGTGGCGATGGCCACGGCGATCGCCGACGCCGCCGCCGCCCGGCGCGAATACCTCGACGAAACCGGCGGCCGCTACGTGCACGTGCTGGCCGACGGCGACATCCACACCTCCGGTGAGCTGGCCAAGGCCATCGCGTGCGGGGCCGACGCGGTGATGCTGGGCACGCCGCTGGCCGAATCGGCCGAGGCACTGGGCGAGGGCTGGTTCTGGCCGTCGGCCGCCGCGCACCCGTCGTTGCCCCGCGGAGCACTGCTGCAGATCGCCGTCGGCGAGCGCCCGCCGCTGCAGCGGGTTCTCAATGGCCCGTCCGATGACCCGTTCGGCACCCTGAACCTGGTCGGCGGTCTGCGCCGGGCGATGGCCAAGGCCGGGTACTGCGACCTCAAAGAGTTCCAGAAGGTCGGTCTGACGGTCGCCAGCTGAGGGGCCCGGTTCTGTCGCGAGCAGACATGAAATCGCACGGTATAGCGCCAAAACACGCGATTTTGCGTCTGCTCGGCAGACTGCTTGACGTGCCCGATGTAAAGCGGGTCATACTGCTCCGATGAAACCGGACTTTGACGTCTTGATTATCGGTTCAGGCTTCGGCGGCAGTGTCAGCGCGCTGCGCCTGACGGAAAAGGGCTACCGGGTCGGGGTGCTCGAAGCCGGCCGTCGGTACGAAGACAAAGACTTCGCCAAAACCTCGTGGGATCTGCGGAAGTTTCTCTGGGCGCCGAAGCTGGGTTGCTATGGGATCCAGCGCATCCACCCGCTCAAGAACGTCATGATCCTGGCCGGGGCCGGTGTGGGCGGCGGTTCGCTGAACTACGCGAACACGCTCTACATCCCGCCGGACCCGTTCTTCAACGACCAGCAGTGGAAACACATCACCGACTGGCGCGACGAACTGATGCCGCACTACCAGCAGGCGCAGCGCATGCTCGGCGTGGTCTACAACCCGACGTTCACCGATGCCGACCGCATCTTCAAAGAGGTCGCGGACGAGATGGGCTGCGGTGACACCTGGGTGCCCACTCCGGTCGGGGTGTTCTTCGGTCCCGACGGCACCCAGACGCCGGGGAAGACGGTGCCCGACCCGTACTTCGGCGGCGCGGGACCGGCGCGCACCGGCTGCATGGAATGCGGCTGCTGCATGACGGGTTGCCGGCACGGCGCCAAGAACACACTGCTCAAGAACTACCTGGCCCTGGCGGAATCCGCTGGCGCACAGGTCATTCCAATGACCACGGTCAAGGGGTTCGAGCAGCGGGGCGACGGGTTGTGGGAGGTCAAGACGGTCCGTACCGGCAGTTGGGTGCGCCGTGACCGCCGCACCTACACGGCCTCACACCTGATCCTGGCCGCCGGCACCTGGGGGACCCAGCACCTGCTGTTCAACATGCGCGACAAAGGCAAGCTGCCGCGGTTGTCCGAGCGACTCGGGGTCTTGACCCGGACCAACTCCGAATCCATCGTCGGCGCGGCGACGTTGAAGGTCGATCCCAAGCTGGACCTGACCCATGGCGTGGCGATCACGTCGTCGATCCACCCCACCAGCGACACCCACGTCGAGCCGGTCCGCTACGGCAAGGGATCCAACGCGATGGGCCTGCTGCAGACGCTGATGACCGACGGCTCCGGACCGCAGGGCACCGATGTGCCGCGCTGGCGCCAGCTGCTGGACCAGGCCCGGGCCAATCCGCGGCTGATGCTGCGGATGCTCTACCCCAGGCAATGGAGCGAGCGGACCACGATCGCGCTGGTGATGCAGCATCTGGACAACTCGATCACCACGTTCACCAAGCGAGGCAAGCTCGGCGTCCGCTGGTTCTCCAGCAAGCAGGGCCACGGCGAGCCGAACCCCAGCTGGATCCCGGTGGGCAACGAGGTGACGCGGCGCATCGCGGAGAAGATCGACGGCGTGGCCGGCGGCACCTGGGGTGAGCTGTTCAACATCCCGCTGACCGCCCACTTCCTGGGCGGCGCGGCGATCGGCGACAGCCCGTCCAACGGGGTCATCGACCCCTACCACCGCGTCTACGGCTACCCGTCGCTGTTCGTCGTCGATGGCGCGGCCATCTCGGCCAACCTGGGCGTGAACCCGTCGCTGTCCATCGCGGCCCAGGCCGAGCGGGCGGCGTCGCTCTGGCCCAACAATGGCCAGAACGACCAGCGGCCGCTGCAGGGAGACGCATACCGGAGGCTGGACCCGATCGAACCAGAGCACCCGGTGGTGCCCGCCGACGCGCCGGGAGCGCTGCGGTGGCTGCCCATCGACCCGGTCAGCAAGACCAAGACCGGCTGACCGGGTCGCCCGTCAGCTCACCAGAGCCAGCGGCGCCCCGCTGATCACCCGGCTGCGCTGCCCGTGCACATCGACGGGCACGTCGCCCATCAGCGTGATCCGGTTCATCAGCCGGTACTGGTCGTCGTAGTCGTCGACGGCGCGGTGCTGGGTGGCCCGGTTGTCCCAGATAGCGACGTCGCCCGGCTGCCAGTTCCAGCGAATGGTGTTCTCCGGCGCGGTGATCCGGTTCTGCAGCAACTCAAACAGAGCGCTGGATTCGCGGCTGTCCAAGTCGACGAAGCTGCGCACGAAGTCGCCGGCCACCAGGGTGCGTTCCCCGGTCTCGGGGTGTACCCGCACCACGGGGTGCTCGGTCCGGAAGTCGGGCATCTCGAATGCCTGCCGGAACGCGCGTTGCAGATCCGTCATCGGCTGCTGCTGGACATAGTCGTAGCGGTTGGTGTGCACCGCCCACAGGTTGTCGACCAGGTGCTTCAACGGGTCCGGGAGGTCGGCGTACGCCGTCGCGGTGTTGGCCCACAGTGTCGAACCGCCGTAGCTGGGCAGGGTGACCGCCCGCAGGATCGACGCGGCCGGGTAGTTGGCGGCGAACGTGACGTCGGTGTGCCAGCGGTTGGCCTTGCCGAGCTCGGAATTGATCGGGGTGATGACCGGGGCGTCCGGGGCCAGGGCGGTGGCCGCCGGGTGACCGATCGGGGTGCCGAGCAGCGCGGCGAAGGCGAGTTGCTCACGGTCATCGAGGTGGTGCTGGTTGCGGAAGAAGATCACCTTGTGAGTCAGCAGCGCCGCGCGGATCTCTTCCACCGCATCGGGGGAGAGGTCGCCACTGAGGCGGAGGCCGTCGACCTCCGCGCCGATGCGGCTGCCCAACTTGTGTACTGCTACCAGGTTTGTCATCGCTGTTCCTTCTGCGAGAGGGTGTAGTCAACTGACTACATAACAGCGAGTGTAGTCAGCTGACTACGCCACGGCAAGGGGGGTGCCACTGATCACCCGACTGCGCTCGCCCCGGGCGTTGACCGGCACGTCGCCGAGCAGTGTGACGCGGTGCATGAGCCGGTGCTGGTTGTCGTAGTCGTCGACCGCGCGGTGCTGGGTGGCGCGGTTGTCCCAGATGGCCACGTCACCGGACTCCCAGCTCCAGCGAATGGTGTTCTCCGGCTGTGTGATTCGACGCTGCAGCAGTTCGAAGAGGACGTCGGAGTCATGCGGGTCCAGTCCGACGAAGCTGCGCACGAAGTTACCGAGCAGCAGCGTGCGTTCGCCGGTTTCCGGATGCACCCGCAGCACCGGGTGCTCGGTGCGGAAGTCGGGTTGCTGGAATCCGGTCACCATGGCCCGCTGCGCCTCCGTCAACGAATTCAGGTCGGACTCGCTGATCGCGTAGTCGAACTTGTTGGTGTGCAGTCCCCACAGGTTCTCGACGAGGTGCTGCAGCGGTTCGGGCAGTGCGGCATAGGCCGCGGCGGTATTGGCCCACAGGGTCGTCCCGCCGTAGCTCGGCAGGGTGATCGCGCGCAGGATCGAGGCCGCCGGCGGGTTGGCGGCGAAAGTCATGTCGGTGTGCCAGGACGTCGCCTTGCCCCACTCGGAGTTGATCGGGGTGATGATGGGGCCCTTCGCCCCGAACGCGGCCGCTGCCGGGTGGCCGACCGGGATGCCCAACAACTCGGCGAACGCGAGTTGCCCGTCATCGTCCAGGTGGTGCTGGCCGCGGAAGAAGATCACTTTGTGAGTGAGCAACGCCTGGTGAATCTCGTCGACGGTGTCCTGGTCCAGGTCGCCGCCCAGCTGCACCCCGTCGAGGCGGGCGCCGATCCGGCTGCTCAGCTTGGTGACGGTTACCGCGTGTGTCATCTCGTGTTCCTTTTCCGGACGATCTGTGTAGTCAGTTGACTACCACGTTAACGTAGACACGTGACTACACGGGCGGCAAGCGTTTCGCGCGGCGCGATTCCCACCGGCCGGGAAGAGGTGGCGGCCGCGGTGCTGCAGGCGGCTGCTGAGCTGTTCGCCGAGCGCGGACCCGCCGCGACCTCGATCCGTGACATCGCCGCAAGGTCAAAGGTGAACCACGGCTTGGTGTTTCGTCACTTCGGCACGAAGGAGAAATTGGTCGGCGCGGTCCTCGACCACCTGAGCACGGCCACCACCACGGCGCGCCAACACGGGGCCTCGGACGCAGAAGTCGAGCAAGCCATGGAGCGGCATCTGCGGGTGATAGCCCGCACCTTGCTGGACGGCTACCCGGTCGGGCAGCTGCAGACGCATTTCCCCGGCATGTCGCAGCTGCTGGAGGCGGCGCGACCGCATTTCCCCGACGATCGCAGCGCGCGGCTGGCGGTGGCCAACGCCGCTGCCCTGCAATTCGGCTGGCGGCTGTTCGAGCCGTTCCTGCGGGCTTCGACCGGACTGGATGACTTGTCCGACGATGAGTTGCGGCAGTCCGTGATGGCCGAATTGGCCCGCATGGTCCAACCGCACTGACTCCCGAGAGCCGCGCTGCCTGCGGCGCAGGAATTCCGCAAGGTTTTCCCATGGATCGGGCCAGTGGGCCGGCCGATCCTTTGCACATGAAGACGAAGGCAGCAAGGCAGTTAAGTTTGGCTGGGGCGCTGGTCGCGCTGGCCACCGCGGGACTGATCACGTTTCCCGCTGCGGCACAAGCTAATCCGGGTGGCGGTGCCGGCCGGATGTATGGCGACCCCGCGGCGGCGGCACCGTTCTGGCGCCGGCAGGCCGACAACAGGGCCTGCGCACTGGTCGCGGTGGCCGATGTGGTCGGTGAGATCACCGGCAACGAACCCACCGAGGGCGAGGTCAAGGCGGTGGCTTCCAACACCCCGAACTCGGCTGGGACCGGACCGATCTTCAACGGCAACGGCACCGACCCTTGGGACGTAGCGGTTCTGCTGGGGCACTACGGTATTGCGACCAACAGGGGCCAGTTCACCATCGGGACGCTGGCACCGGAGTTGGGTGCGGCGCACAAAGTGCTCGCCGCGGTCAACGGCGAGACGCTATGGAATCAGCCTGGTGACCATGCCCACGAGGACCACTTCGTCGTCGTCACCGGCATCGATACCGCCGCAAATGTGGTGCACCTCAACGACCCCGGCGTCGACTACGGCCGCGACGAGGTGGTTCCCTTCGCGGTCTTCGAAGCATCGTGGGCCACCGGCGCCCACTTCGCCGTCATAGCCAAGTGATCGGGCCGCACTGATCGTCGCGGTGGGCCGTGCCGTACGGTGGGCCCGTGCGGGGGCGGGCATGACAACTCTGATCCTCACCGACAACGTCCACACGCACGCGCTGGCTGTCGAATTGCAGGGACGGTACGGCGAGAGTGATGTCTACCAGTCACTGATCGGCCAACTGCCGGGCGTGCCGCGCATCGACGTCAAGGGCAGTGTGGCGGAGATCTGTCAGCGCTATGACCTGGTCTTCTCGCTGCACTGCAAGCAGATCTTTCCGGCGGCGTTGCTCGACGGGGTCAGATGCGTGAACGTCCACCCGGGGTTGAACCCATACAACCGCGGGTGGTTCCCGCAGGTCTTCTCCATCATCGACGGACAGCAAGCCGGCGTGACGATCCATGAGATGGACGACCAGCTGGACCACGGCCCGATCATTGCGCAGCGGGAATGTCCGATCGCCTCCTGGGACACCTCGGGCAGCGTGTATGCCCGGTTGCTGGCTATCGAGCGGGAGCTGGTGCTCGAACACTTCGCCGCGATCCGCGACGGAAGTTATCGGGCGGAGCCGATGGCCAAGGAGGGCAACCTCAACCTCAAGAAGGACTTCGAGCGGCTGCGGCAATTGGACCTGGACGAGCACGGGTCGTTCGGGCAGTTCCTGGATCGCCTCCGGGCGCTGACACACGACGAGTTCCGCAACGCCTGGTTCGTCGATTCGTCGGGTCGGAAGGTATTCGTCCGTGTCGTACTCGAGCCCGAAGAGCAGCCCTGACCAGGCCGCCTAATTATGTTAGGCTGCCCTAACTCGATGGCTTGCGGGACGTCCCGCTGATTCTGGAGGCGGGGGTCATGCTGCGCGACAGCGCTGTGCTTCCCGTACCCGCGTTCGACATCGTGTTCATCGGAAGCGGTATCGCGTGCTCGATGACCTTGCTGGAGATGGCCGAGGTCCTCGTGCGTCGCCCGGCGCCCGCCAAACTCCGCATCGCGGTGGTGGAACGTGACGAGCAGTTCTGGTGCGGGATCGCCTACGGACGGCGGTCAAGTATCCGCTCGCTCGCCATTCAGAAGCTCGACGAGTTCGCCGACGAACCCGAAAAGGGTGCCTACTGCGGCTGGCTGGAGCGGCACAAGGACGCCTGGTTGACATTCCTGCGGCAGGAGGGGGGCGAGGCCGCGGCCCGCTGGCTCGACGACAACCGCGACGCGCTGAGCCAGAACCGGTGGGGCGGGGTCTACCTACCGCGATTCCTGTTCGGCGGGTTCATCTCTGAGCAGATCGCCACCACCATCGCTGATCTCTGCGGCCGCGGACTGGCCGAGATAACGACTATTCACGCCGAAGCCGTCAGCGCGGATTTGGTGGACGGGCATTTCGTCGTCGGCTTGGTCCCGTCGGCCGGCGGCGGTCCCGCGGAGATCCACGCACAACGGGTGGTCGCGGCTATCGGCAGCCCGCCGGCCAAGGCGATCGTCGATGGTGATCGCGAGCCGGCATTCACCTACATCAACGACCTTTACAGCCCCGACGGTGAGAGCAACGTGCAGCGGTTACGCCGGGCGCTGGACGGTGTCCCGGTGCGGGAACAGCGCAACGTCCTGGTCGTGGGATCCAACGCCACCTCACTTGAAGTGCTTTACCTGATGCACCACGAGCCGGCCATCCGCGAACGAATCGGCTCCATCACCGTCATCTCGCGCTCCGGGATGTTGCCCCACATGATCTGCGACGAGCCGCTCGAGTTCGAATTCCCGCGACTCGGCGAGTTGGTGGCGGCGCAGACGGTCAGTGCCGCCGCGTTGATGGACGCCATCCGCGCGGACCTGCGAACCGCCGCGGAACGGTCGCTGAACCTCGCCGATCTGTACCACGACGTCGGCGCGCTGATCGGTGCGGCGTTTCGCAGGATGGGCACAGAAGAGCTGGAAGAGTTCTTCTGCGTCCACGGCATGGACTACACGAAGCTGGTCCGCCGTGCTGGACGCGACTGCCGACAGGCGGCAGCGGAGTCGGCCGCCGAAGGCACCTTGACCATGGTTGCCGGAGAGGTGCTGGGGGTGGAACCGTGCGCCTCCGGCGGGCCCTTCGCCCGGGTGCGCTACCGGGCGCAAGGCATCGAGCAGACGTACCCCGAACAGTTTGCGGCAGTGGTGAATTGCGGCGGTTTCGAAGACCTGGACAGCTGTTCGGCACCATTCCTGGCCAGCAGCCTGCGCAACGGTCTGTGCCGGCCCAACCGCACCAACCGGGGTGTCCTGGTGAACGACGAATTCGAGGCCAGCCCGGGATTTTTCGTCATCGGTCCGCTGAACGGTGGCAATTTCAATCCCCGCATCCGTTTCTGGCATGTCGAGAGTGCGCCCCGCATCCGCTCCCTGGCGAAATCGCTGGCCGCCGTCCTGGTTTCGTCGGTGCAGCCGAGCCTGGTCGAGAGAGCCGGATGAACGCCCGAGACGCCGAGCGGCTCATCCGGAGCCTGATTTTCCGGGGTCCTGGTCGATGCAATCTCTGCGGCAAGAAGGTCCGCTTCAAAAGCATCAGCCGCACCTTGGGCCGGACCCTGGCTGAGCGTGAATTCCCCTACTCGCTGGACGAATTCGAGACGTTGAACCATCGCCGGTACCTGTGCCCGGTGTGCGGGTCCACCGACCGGGACCGGCTCTACCAGCTCTATGTCGAGCGGTTCCTGCCGCCCGGCGGGTTGCGCCGGGTGGTTGAGTTCGCCCCCACGGCGGCACTGTCTGCATATCTGCGTGGCCGGGACGACTTCCAGTACCGATCCGCCGACCTGATGATGCCCGGCGTCGATGACGTGGTGGACATCACCGATATGCCTCTTTACCAGGATGATTCGCTTGACTTCTTCATCTGCTCCCACGTACTCGAGCACGTCACCGATGATGGCCTGGCGCTGGATGAGCTGTACCGGATCCTGGTACCCGGCGGGCGCGGCATCATCATGACACCGGTGACGCCGCAGGGCAGTTTCGACGAGGACCCCGCGGTGGCCGACGAACGTGAGCGATGGCGCCGGTTCGCCCAGGGCGACCACGTGCGGCTCTACGACCGCGCCACCCTCTGCTCGCGGATTCGCCGGCACGGTTTCGGCATCGATGTGCTCGACTCGCGCGACTTCGGCCGAGACACGTTCTCCCGGCACGCTATCGGCTTTGGTTCGGCTCTCTACGTGGTGCGGAAGCCGTTGTCAGTCGGCGCTTGACGCGCGACGAGTACAGATACGCATGCTTGCGAACACTCGCCACGTCGCCGGAGAGGCGATGCTCGATCCGTCGCCAGCGCGTCTGCGTCCACCGGTGTTGCAATGAGAGCATCGTTATCCGCGGGTGGTCGGCGACCGAATTCAGCAGTGCGGCGCGTCCTTTGGGGCCCGGCACCTTGGCGATCTCGCCGAGTACCCAATCGGCCACCTTGCCGATGATCTTTTCGCGTGCATGGTCACCGGGGAACAGGTCCGCCATCGCCTCGAGCGTGGCCACCACCCCGTAGCCGCGTGACTGCCAGAACTTCTGCCGGTCGTGATCCGACTCGTACCAAATCCCTTGCGGGTGGCGCCGATACACCGCCATCGTGTCGGGCAGCATCGCGATCTCACCATTGATCGCATGCCGCACATGCAGGTACCAGTCGATCGGCATGATGTTGCGGGGGATGTCGTCATAGCGCTGCTGGCGACGGTAGACGACCGAATTGGTCTGGATGAAGTTGCGTGCCAGCAGCGCTTCCAGGCTCATGTCGCGACGCCAGCCGACCGGGGGGAACTCCGCGTCGGGTGCATCGTCGTGGATGACCCGCACCGGGTGGAAACACACGCTCGTGCGCGGATTCCGGTCCAGAAACTCCACCTGCTTGCTCAGCTTGAGCGGATCGGTCCAGTAGTCGTCTCCCTCGCACAGCGCGAGGTACTCGCCTCGGGCCGCGGACAGGCTCGCGACGAAATTCGCGTGCACGCCGATGTTCGTGGACCTGAAAATCGGGCGAAAGAGCTGCGGGTGGCGGTCGGCGTAGTCCCGGATGATCGCCGGCGTGGAGTCGGTGGATGCATCGTCGGCGATGACGACCTCGACGGGGAAATCGGTTCGCTGCGCGACGAAGCCGTCCAGTGCCTGGCGGATGAAGTTCTCCTGGTTGTAGGTGATCGACACGACGCTCACCTTCGGGTAGTCGCTCGGTGCGGCCGGCCGGGTGGTCACGCTTCCCGCACCGCCGCGACCACCCGCGCGACATCCGCTGAGGCCATGTGGTCGTGCACCGGCAGCGACACTATCCGTGAGCAGATGTCTTCTGTGACAGCCAAATCGGTCGACTCGAGCAATTCGTCGTTGGCAACGAAATACGGATGCCGATGTTGGGCCGGGTTGTAGTAATCGCGCGCCCGGATGGCGTTCTGGTGCAGGTTGGCGAGGACGGCGCTCTTGTGGTCGGGTGTCGTGCAACACGCGCTGGCAAAGCAGAGCGCGGAGGAGTCGGCGTTCTGCTGGAACCGCATCCCGGTGTCAGCCAGTCCGGAGCGGTAGCTGGCGAGCACCGCGCGGCGGCTTTCCAGGCGGTGATCGAGTCCCGTCAGTTGGCGCAGGCCGATGGCGGCGTTGATCTCCTGAAGTTTCGCGTTCATCCCGAAATGGCCCGCCTCGCGGGAGTTTCCGAATCCGAAGTTCGCGAACCGGTAGGTCTGCTCGACCACGCGTGGGTCGCGCGAGACCAGAGCGCCACCCTCGCCGACGGCGAACGGTTTGGTCGCGTGCAACGAGAAGATCTCGCATGTTCCGCGTCCGCCGACGCGGTCGCCAGCTGGGTACGTCGAACCGAAGCCGGCTGCCGAGTCGATGACCATGGGCAGATCCCATTCGGCGGCAAGCTCTTCCCAAGCCCCGATCTGAGGGTTGCCGACCCCGAAGGCATTGGCGAGCACGATGCCCGCGATCCGGTCGCGGGCGCGCTCCAGAACGGCGCGGGCGGATTGGGCGCATGGTTGCCATGAATCGGCATCGATGTCGATGAACCACGGGCGGTACCCGTTCCACAGTGCCGCCTGGGCGACGCCGACGAACGTGAACGACGGCATCAGCACGTAGCGATCCCGGTCACCGGCACCGAAGGTGACGTGCATCGCGGCGATCAGCGCCATCGTGCCGTTCGCGAGGGTGGCAACATGCAATTCCGGTCCCAGGTATTCGCTGAGGGCGTGGGCGAACTGGCGCTCCTTGGGGCCGAAATTCGTATACCAGTTGGTGTGGGCGATCCGCCGGAAGTCCTCCGCCAGCTCCGCCGGTCCGGGGAAACTGGGGCGGATGAAGGGGATCTCGCCCGTGGCCGTGTCGCCGGCCCCGGAGCTGGTCCTGGCTCTGTGCGGCGAAATACGTGCCGATGGCCGTTCCAGCATCGAGCCATGGAACGTGCGGAACTTCATGAACGCGGAAGTCAATGTCGGCCTACCAGGGCTCCGGGTGATCGGGGAGTTATGAGGTTAGCCTTACCTCCATCCGCTTGTCACGCCGGGGTCGGTCGTTCAGGCCAACGGCATAGACACCACCGCTAAGGCGGGACGACGGGCCGAACTACGTCGCGGGCGCCATTCTGGCCAGGCTCCTGCGGTGGATCGGCTCCCGGCCCGGCGGCTGCGGCGGCGGCGGCAGCAACGCCTCGCGCGGGCGCACCGCGATCGTCGAGGGCTCTTCGGTGCTCAAGGTGAGATCCTCGCCAGCGTGCTTGATGACCAGCTCACCGCCCGGACCGTCGCGCAGGGTGTAGGTGACGTTCTCGTGGTCAGCGTCCACCGTCACGCGAAAACCACGCCAGCGCAACCGGAATCGCAACCGGGAGATGCCGTCGGGCAGCTGTGGGTCGATGGACAGCACGCCCTCGTCGTCGCGGAGTCCGCCGAAGCCCGCGACCAGCGCGGTCCACGCCCCGGCCAGCGACGCCATGTGCAGACCGTCGCGGGTGTTGCGGTGCAGATCGCGCAGATCGATCAGTGCAGCCTCATACGCATAGTCGTGGGCCAGCTCCAAGTGGCCGACCTCGGCGCACATCACCGCCTGGGTGCAGGCTGACAGCGACGAGTCGCGGACGGTCCGCCGCTCGTAGTAGTCGACGTTGCGGGCCTTCTGTTCGGGGGTGAACTCATGGCTCTGCCACTGCATGGCCAGGACCAGGTCGGCCTGCTTGATCACCTGCGCCGGATAGAGCCGGACGTAGGCCTCGTGCATCAGCAGGGGGTAGGTGGCGTTGGTCTGGAAGTCCCATTCGGCGAAAGTGGTGAATCCTTCGCACTGTTGGTGGACGCCCAACTCCTCGTCGTAGGGGATGTGGGCGGCATTGGCCGCGTCGCGCCATGCGGCCATCTCCTCGGTGGTGACGCCCAGGGCCCCGGCCTTGTCGGGGTGGCGCTTGGCGGCATCGGCGGCGATGCGCAGGTTGTTGGCCGCCATCAGGTTGGTGAAGACGTTGTCCCGGACGATCGCGGTGTACTCGTCGGGGCCGGTGACCCCGTCCAGGTGCCACACCCCGTGGCGGTCGTGGTGCCCCAGCGACATCCACAGCCGGGCGGTCTCGATCAGCACCGGCAGGCCGCACTCTTCTTCCAGGGAATTGTCGCCGGTGACCAGGCGGTAGCGCTCGAAGGCCATGGCAATGTCGGCATTGATGTGCCAACCCGCGGTGCCGGCCGGCCAGTATGCCGAGCACTCCTGACCCCGGATGGTGCGCCACGGGAAGGCCGCGCCGTCCAGGCCCAGCTCTGCCGCTCGTTCCTTGGCCAGGTCCAGCGTCGAGGCACGCCAGCGCAGGGCGTCGGCGACCGCGTGCGGCACCGTGTAGGTCAGCACCGGCAGCACGAATCCCTCGGTGTCCCAGAAGGCATGGCCGTCGTAGCCGGTCCCGGTGAGGCCCTTGCTGGGGATGGCGCGGCGCTCCGCGCGGGCGCTGGCCTGCAGCAGGTGGAACATCCCGAACCGCACCGCCTGCTGGCTTTCCGGATCCCCCTCGACCTCCACGTCGGCCGCGTCCCAGAACAGATCCAGGTAGGCACGCTGTCCGTCGAGCAGACCCTGCCAGCCGCTGTAGCGGGCGCTGGACAACGCCGCGGCCGCCTGGTCCCGCAACCCCGGACGGGACCGCAGGCTGGACCAGCCATAGGCCAGGTATTTGACGATGCGTAGCTTCTGGCCGGGCCGCAGACCGCAGATCACCGTGGTGCGCGCCAGGTCAGCGCGGACGTCGGTGCTGATCTCACACCGGCCTGGAACCTCGACCTCGTGATCCATCGCCGCAGCCATCATCAGCGCGCTGCTGCGGGTGCGATGCATGAGAAGCGCTCTGCCCTCGGTGATTTCGTGATCGACGGCCTCCAGCGGGTTCTCCAGGATGGCCGACACCCGGGGGTCGTCGGAGGTTTCCGGCTGGTCTTCGTTGGTGACGAGTTCGGACTGCACGGTGACCCGGGAGAAGTCGTCGATGGCTTCGACGACGTACTCGATGGCGGCGACGCTGCGGTGGACCAACGACACCAGCCGGGTGGATGTCACCTTGACCTGCTTGCCGGTGGGGGAGCGCCAATGTGCGCAGCGGGTCAGCGTTCCGGCGCGCAGGTCGAGAATGCGCTCGTGGTCCAGCAGTTCGCCGTAGCGGACGTCGAACGGCTCGTCGTCGACCATCAATCGGATGATCTTCCCGTTGGTGACATCGACGACGGTCTGACCGGCTTCGGGATAGCCGTATCCGGCCTCGGCATACGGCAGTGGCCGGATCTCGTAGAAGGAGTTCAGATAGGTGCCCGGTAGCCCGTAGGGCTCGCCTTCGTCGAGGTTGCCGCGTAATCCGATGTGCCCGTTGGACAATGCGAACAACGACTCCGACTGGGCCAGCAGGTTCAGATTCAGCCGGGTCTCGCGAATCTGCCACGGCTCAACTGGAAACGCTTCCTCAGAAATCATGTTGTTTCCCCGTCATCGTCATTCAGCAGTTCGGCGAGATCGGTCACCACCACGTCGGCGCCGTTGTCGCGCAGTTCTTCGGCTTGACCGACCCGGTCGACACCCACCACGAGTCCGAAGTTACCGGCCCGGCCGGCCTGGACGCCGGAGATTGCGTCCTCGAAAACCGCGGCGGCATCCGCCTCGACACCGAGCAGTTCCGCGCCGCGCAGGTAGGAGTCCGGCGCCGGCTTGCCGGCGATGTCTTCCTCGCGCAGTGTGACTCCGTCCACCCGTTGTTGCACGAACCGGTCCAGCCCGGTGATCTCGAGGACGTCGCGGGTATTGGCGCTCGACGAGACGACCGCGATTTTCAGCCCGGCCTTCTTGACCGCTTCCAGGTAACGGCGCGAGCCGTCGAACACCTTCACGCCGTCTTTGTGCAGAACCGCTTGGAACGCATCGTTTTTCCGCGTGCCCAGGCCGTGGATCGTCTCCGCGTCAGCGGAATCGTCGGGGCCGCCGTCGGGCAGTTCGATGTCCCGGCTTTCCAGGAATGACCGGACTCCGTCCTCGCGTTTCTTGCCGTCCACGTACTGGCGGTAGTCGGAGTCGGCGTCGAAGGGAACGAACTCTTCTCCTGACTGCTCGGCGCGCTGCTTCAGGAAGGCGTCGAACATCTCCTTCCAGGCCCTGGTGTGCACGCTTGCGGTGTCGGTGAGCACACCGTCGAGGTCGAACAGGCAGGCGTGCACTTTCTCAGGCAGACCGAGCGCAGATACCACTGGCGCAACCCCGCTTCCATGTAGTTGGCGATGTAGTTGGCAACACCCCTCCACATGCCCGGTGAGGCGCAGGCGGCAAACTATGAATCTATTAAGCCGTGTTTGCGGGCCACCTCTTCAAAGCTGCTGCGCACCGCCAGGATCTGCTGAGCATTCAGTGCTGGAGTTATGTGCAATAGCTTCTCGGTAATTGTCTGACGGAATTCTTCGGGCGAAAGCACGTCGAAATATTCATCGCCGGCCACTGACGGGTCGTCGTCAACGGGCCCGGAAGCGTTCGACAAACGTACTTCGCGCGCGAATTTTCCCCGATTTCCCTCGTCGATCTCAAAAGACACCTGCGCACCGCGCACAGCCCGGTTTTTCTCCACTTCCAGGTCGTTGACGTGCAAAAACACGTCTTCACCACCGATGTCGGGGGTGATGAACCCGTAACCACGAACCCCGTCAAACCGCACAATTCTGCCCGTGACCCGCACGCCTTTTACCCCTGATCGATCCGTCGCCTGCTCCGGCGAGCATACCGCCGGGCAGCGGTCCGACGATGCGGGAGCGATTCAGGTTCCGGCAGCGGCCAGCAACTGTAAGGACGACCGATCGAAGTAGACGTCATTTCGTGCCAGTCGGTCACCGTGAGCCAGCGCCAGGTCCATGCCGTCAATTTCGACTTGCGAGTCGGCGCCGGTGAGGCAGAAGGTGGCGCGCCACAGGACGCCGGCGCCATCCGCGTCGCGCAGCGGGTACGCCTCGCGCAACGCCCAGTGCATCTGCCAGCGGTCGAAAAGCTTCTCCAGATAACGCGACATCGCATCGGCGCCCTCGACGAAGCCGCGGGTGTTGGGATCGCGGTAGCGGACGTCGTCGGTGTAGCAGTCGACGACGCGCTTCACTTCCTGGGTGTTCCAGGCTTCGAGGAGTCGTTCGGCCATGGCGGTGGCGCGGTGGTGGTCCATTGTTGCCTCCTAGAGCAATACTCCAATATTATGGAGTGATAGACTAGCAGCGTGGCCGGCTCCCGTACAGCCCTCCGTGCCGGCGCCGACCGCCGATCGGCGATCATCGGTGCGGCGTTGAATCGTTTTCTCGCACAGGGCATTAGCGCGACATCGCTGCGGCAGATTCAGCGCGACGCGCAGGCCAGCAACGGCAGCTTCTTTCACCACTTTCCCAGCAAAGAATCGCTGGCGGGCGCGGTGTACGTCGACTGCGTGACGACCTACCAGCGCGATTTCCTGACCGAACTCGCCCGGCACGCCGACGCGGAGGCGGGCGTGCGGGCGATGGTGGCCATGCACCTGCGGTGGTGTACCGATCACCCGGAAATGGCGCGATTCCTCATCACGATGACCGAGCCGGCGGTCCTCGCGGCGGTGGCGACCGAGCTGAAAGAGCTCAACGAGCGCTTCGCCGGCACGCTTCAGGCGTGGTGGCGTCCACACGCTCACTACGGGACATTGCGGCCGCTGGGGCTGGCGCACAGTCAGGCGCTCTGGCTGGGTCCGGCTCAGGAGTTGGTGCGCGCCTGGCTGTTGGGTGTGCTGGCCGATCCGCCCGACACCGAGGATGCCGCCGTGCTTGCCGAGGCAGCATGGCTCTGCCTGCGCGCCAACGGTTTACAGCAGTCCAGCGACATCGGCGACGATCGACTTGGCCGCGCCGTAGTAGGCATAGGCGAGGAAGAAGCTCAGGAAGGTCAGTAGTCCGGTGTCCGCGGCGACGGGATAGCCGATGGCGTTGACGATGCCGGCGGGATCTCCTTCGACGGCTTGCCTGATGCCGTCCAGGAAGAGGTTCAGGTCATAGGACGGCAGCGAGACGGCGATGGCAGTCAAGGTGTCCACTGTCGGCAGCAGGGTGGAGTACGCCGACGCCGCGGCATGCGTGGCGGCGGTGGTGATAGTGGTGTTCGCCGTCTGCAAGCCGTGGATGAGGCTCTCGACCGTAGGTGGCGTGAATGCCGGCAGGGTCAGGTGCGGGAGGCCTGACGGTGAGACGTTCGGCAGCGACGGTAGGTGCCAGGAGCGGAGGTCGGCGGCGGCGGCGCTGATGCCCTGCTGCGTTCCGCTGACCAGGTCGTTGCAGACTGTCCCGGGGCTGACGTCCGGGAAGAGCCCGAACGGGGTGGGGACGTTGGCCGGCCCGGTCGAGTATCCGTAGTCGGGGTCGCCGTAGCCCAGGTTCACGATCACCTTCAGGTCGGGCTGAATCAGATCGGCGATCGTGTTGCCCAGGAACGACGTCCGCAACGGCTCCAGCAGCGGCAGATTGTGGGTGGGGATCATGTAGTACTTCGTCATCGTCGGTCCCGCGGTGGGCAGTTGGACGGCGGTGGCGACCTGCTCCGCGGTGAGGGTGGGATACAGCGGGTGGACGTAGAGCGCGCCGAGCATGGCGTTGGCGTCAGCGACGATGTTGAGCGGATACCGCGGGAAGTCGGCGAAGCCGTCGTACTCGATCGTGTACATGACGGTCGGATAGTCATTGGCGGGTGTGGACCCCGGAAACGACTTGCCCAAACTCGGCAGGGTCAGACCGTCGAAGCGCGAATACAGCCCACCGTTGGGATTCATCGGGTTTCCGACCAGTGCGAAGCTCACGGCGTCGCTCGGCACCCCGGCGGCCTTCAGGCTCGCCATCTCCAGCGACGCGATACCGGCTCCCTGCGAGAAGCCCTGCACGACAACGGTATTGCCCGATGTCAACTGTGCGTGGATCGCGCTGTCGAGAATAGTCAGCCCCTGGGCCCAGGATGCGTCCTCGGTCAGGGTCTTGATGCCGGTGATCCAGTACGACTGCGCGGGAGTCAGCAGAGCCTGGGCGTTGGTCACGGTGAAGGCGGGGAAATTGGGTGTGACGTAGTTGGCCATCACGGAGTTGACATAGCTCTGCGAGGGCAACGGGAATCCGCTGCCGCCGATGACCAGGGTGACGTCGGAGGCCGCCGCCGGGGCCGTCGGAGTGGCCTGCCACGGACTGAGCCGGGCGACCGCGGCCGCGGCGCCGGCGTAGTAGTCCGACATGGCAACCACATCCTGGGCCCACATCCGCTCATACTCGGCCTCGGCGGCAGCTATCGCGGGTGCGTTGAGCCCCAGGATGTTTGACACCGCGAGCGAGATCAACTGCATCCGGTTGCCGGTCAGCGCCTCCAGTGGGACGGTGGCGGCGAGCGCCGCGTCGTAGGCGGCAGCCGCGGACGCCGCATGGCGGGCTGCGTCGGCGGCGTTCGTCGCCGCGTCCCGCAGCCAGCAGGTATGCGACAGCGCCAGTTCGGTCATGGCTGTCGCCGAAGGTCCCTGCCACGGCGATTCCGTCAGGCTCGATACCACCGACGAGAACTCGTTCGCCGTGGCCGCCAGGTCTTCCCCCAGGCCCGCCCACGCCGACGCCGCGGCCAGCAGCGACCCCGGTCCCGGCCCATTCGCGATGCGTGCGGAAGTTATCTCCGGCGGTGAGACCAGAAAATCCACCCAAACCACCCGCCCATTCAAACTGTCAACGTAAGTAGACGATCGAACGGACTATAGGAGCGCTTCGTTATTTCCGTCAACTTGGGTTGACAACCATGGAGTCCGCCACATGGCTAAACTCGGTCCCCGTGGAATCAGCCTCCCCGCGGCCCGTGTTGGTGGTCGACTTCGGTGCTCAGTACGCCCAGTTGATCGCCCGCCGGATCCGCGAAGCGCGGGTGTACTCGGAGGTGATTCCACACACCACCTCGATCGAGGAGATCCGGGCCCGCGACCCGCGGGCGCTGGTGCTGTCGGGGGGGCCGGCCAGTGTCTACGCCGAGGGTGCTCCACAGCTGGATCCGGCGTTGTTCGACCTCGGCCTGCCGGTGTTCGGCATCTGCTACGGATTCCAGGCCATGGCCCAAGCGCTCGGTGGCACCGTCGCGCACACCGGAACCAGCGAGTACGGCCGTACCGAATTGAAAGTCCTTGGCGGTGAGCTGCATTCAGATCTTCCCGGCGTGCAGCCGGTGTGGATGAGCCACGGCGACGCGGTCACCGCGGCGCCGGAGGGCTTCGAGGTGGTGGCCAGCAGTGCGGGGGCGGCGGTGGCCGCTTTCGAAGCCCGTGAACGTGGGCTGGCCGGCGTGCAGTATCACCCGGAGGTGATGCACACTCCGCACGGACAACAGGTGCTCAGCCGGTTTCTGCACGAGTTCGCCGGGATCGGCGCGGAGTGGACACCGGCCAACATCGCCAGCGCGCTGATCGAGCAGGTGCGCGAGCAGATCGGCGACGGCCAGGCGATCTGCGGCCTGTCGGGTGGGGTGGATTCGGCGGTGGCGGCCGCGCTGGTGCAGCGCGCCATCGGCGACCGGTTGACATGCGTCTTCGTCGATCACGGGTTGTTGCGGGCCGGTGAGCGTGCGCAGGTGGAGCGCGATTTCGTGGCCGCCACCGGAGCCAATCTGGTGACGGTCGACGCGGCGCAGACCTTCCTCGAGGCGCTCTCGGGCGTCAGCAATCCGGAGGGCAAGCGCAAGATCATCGGGCGGCAGTTCATCCGGGCGTTCGAGGGCGCAGTGCGGGATGTGTTGCACGGCAGCCAGATCGACTTCCTGGTGCAGGGGACGCTGTATCCGGACGTGGTGGAGTCCGGCGGCGGCAGCGGCACCGCCAACATCAAGAGTCACCACAACGTCGGCGGTCTGCCCGACGACCTGAAGTTCAAACTCGTCGAACCCTTGCGACTGTTGTTCAAGGACGAGGTGCGTGCGGTCGGCCGGGAACTGGGGCTGCCGGAGGAAATCGTTGCGCGCCAGCCGTTCCCGGGGCCGGGGCTGGGCATCAGAATCGTCGGCGAGGTCACCGCTTCGCGTCTGGACACGCTGCGGCGCGCGGACCTGATCGCACGGGAAGAGCTGACGGCGGCGGGTCTGGACAACCAGATCTGGCAGTGCCCGGTGGTGCTGCTGGCCGACGTCCGCTCGGTGGGCGTGCAGGGTGATGGGCGTACCTACGGGCACCCGATCGTGTTGCGGCCGGTCTCCAGCGAGGACGCCATGACCGCCGACTGGACCCGGGTGCCCTATGAGGTGCTGGAGCGCATCTCGACCCGCATCACCAATGAGGTCCGCGAGGTCAACCGGGTGGTGCTGGACGTCACCAGCAAACCGCCCGGCACCATCGAGTGGGAGTGATTCTGATCGGCCCCGAACGCCGCTGACCCGGGATACGATAGCGCGATGATCGGGAGCCTTTCCGCTGTTCAGGCGGAGCGTCGCGAGTTCTGGGGCGAGCTGTGCCCGGGAATGTCGATCGAAGGTGGCGGTTATGCCAGACCGGCCGCGGTCGGCGAGATCGACCCACTACTGGCCAATTTGAAGCGCGAGGGTTACGTCCAGATACCCGATGCGTTGTCGGAAGGGGCCATCGCACCGATCCGCTATGCCGTGTCGACACTGTTCCAGCGCGGCATCCCACTGGCTTTCGCGTTCGTCTACGACGAGCCGTGGCTTGCGTTCCAAGGCCTTTCGCGATTCCTGACGTCCGTCCTGGGCGAGGGTTACCAGGCGCTGCCCGACTTCTGGGTCTGGCACGTCAACCCCAACGAGAACGCGCTGGGCTGGGGCCCGCACCGGGATCGGGTGATCCCGACCCTCGATGCCGACAACTCGCCGCACACGCTGACGGTCTGGCTGCCGTTCACCGACGCCACCCCGCTCAACGGGTGCATGTACATGCTGCCCGCCCACCTCGACGACCGGTTCCGGCAACGCCGGTGGGACGGTGAGAACAACACCGTCGTCTACAACCCGCAGGACATCCGGGCGTTGCCGGCGACGGCCGGATCGGTGCTGGCCTGGAACCAGGCCGTGCTGCACTGGGGCGGGCGCGGCAGCCGGCTGGGATCCGCGCCGCGGATCAGTGCCGCCTTCGAGTTTCAGCGGGCCGACCGGCCGCCGTTCAACAACCCGCTGCTGGATCCGGCCCGGATGCCGACCTTCCAGGAGCGGCTCGGGCTGATCGGCAAGCAGGTGCTGCAGTACCGCCATATGTATCCGCTCAGCGATGAGGTCTCGGGGATCGCCACCTCGCTTTTTCAGCGGTTCATGCCGGGCGTGCCGATCCCGACCCCGTTTCCGGTGCCGACGGGCGTCGCGGCCAACTAGCTGCTACCGGACGATCTCGCGGTCGCCGAACGCGATGACGGCGGTGGCCCAGTCGCCGCCGGACGCCTCGACCAGCCGCTGGGCGATGTCCAGATCGGCTTTGCGCGCGACCAGGATCAGCGTGGGCTCGGCTGTGGTGACCGATCCGCCGAGCAGTCGGCGGTGTGCGGTCCCGTCGGCGGTGAACGCGTCGCGGAAGCGGGCGAAGTCGATGCCGGACACCGTGATGATGGCCGCCTGCGAGTCGCGCGCAGCCTCGGCCGGGTAGTCGAAGGTCAGCACCGCTTGCTGGTCGAATTGACGGCGCAGTGCCTCGGCGGCGGTGTGCAAGGTGGGTTCGTCGACGACGCACAGATGGAACTGGCGTGCGCGTTCGACGGTGACCTGCTGGCCCTCGTCGGACCAGAACACTCCGTCCAGGAGAACCGAACCCGTGGCCGGTGCGCTGTTGAGGGCGAGCGTGGCATCGGCCTGGATCTCGAACAGTCGTAGCTCGTCGATTCCGCTCGAGTCACTGTTGTCGGTGGCGAACAGCTCCGCCGGGTGGCACGCGGCTGAGTCGGCGTTTGCTGACCCAGGTGCCACAGCAGTGCCACCGGCTATCAGCAGCCACATCAGCACCAGGGCATTTCGGCGGTCGCGAACCGGGCGTCC
Source organism: Mycobacterium gordonae (assembly GCF_001417955.2). Lineage (GTDB taxonomy): Bacteria > Actinomycetota > Actinomycetes > Mycobacteriales > Mycobacteriaceae > Mycobacterium > Mycobacterium gordonae_B. Next base: position 44,897 of record NZ_LKTM01000276.1, read on the forward strand.
CCGCCCGCGCCTTGACGCTGTCGGGGGGTGGGTGTTTACTCGAATCGAATCGAACATACTTTCGAAAAAATCTGGTTGGGAGGCTGGTCATGACTGCGGCTTTTGCCTCCGATCTACGCCAGGAAAACCGTGTTGAGCAGCTTAAACAGCTGCGTCAGAAGATCGCCGCATTATCTGGCAAGGATACCGCCCCCGCCGAAGAGCTGGTGCCGTCGGGTCCGGCGCTGCTGCCCCGCGGGACGGTGGCGGTGCTGTCTGGAGCGCGGTCGCTGGTGCTGCGCATGGTGGCCACGGTGACGGCGGACGGGGGCAATGCGGTGATCGTCGGGCAGCCGGACATCGGGTTGCTGGCCGCTGTCGAAATGGGGGCGGACCTGAGCCGGATCGCGGTGGTGCCGGATCCGGGAAACGATCCGGTGGAGGTGGCCGCGGTGCTCATCGACGGCATGGATCTGGTGGTTCTCGGCCTAGGGGGCCGGCGGGTGACGCGGACCCGGGCGCGGGCGGTGGTGGCTCGCGCCCGTCAGAAGGGGTGCACGGTGCTGGTCACCGACGGCGACTGGGAAGGAGCGTCGACGCGCCTGGAGGCCCGCGTCTGCGGCTATGAGTTCGCCGGTGGTGGCCGTCCCGGGGTTGGGCGCATCAGCGGGGTCCGGCTGCAGATCAGCCGGTGCGGACGGTCGGCCGACCGGTCACGAACCGGCTGAGTCTGATGTCTTCCCGCGTTTTGGCGATCTGGTGCATGGACTGGCCCGCGGTCGCGGCGGCGGCGGCCGCGGACCGGTCGGCGACGGATCCGGTCGCGGTCACCCTGGCGAACCGGGTGATCGCCTGTTCGGCGACTGCCCGGGCGGCCGGGGTCCGGCGCGGGCTGCGGCGGCGGGAGGCCGCGGCACGGTGTCCGGAACTGCACATCGTGGCCGCCGATGTGGACCGCGACGCCCGCTTCTTCGAAGGGGTGATCGCCGCAGTGGAGGATCTGGTGCCCCGCCCGGAGGTGTTGCGACCCGGTCTTCTGGTGTTGCCGGTGCGCGGCGCGGCCCGATTCTTCGGATCTGAGCAGCAGGCTGCTGAGCGGCTGATCGATGCGGTGGCCGCCGCCGGAGCCGAATGCCAGATCGGCATTGCCGACGGGTTGTCCACTGCGGTCTTCGCCGCCCGCGCGGGTCGCGTGGTGGAGCCGGGAGGGGATGCGCGGTTCTTGTCGGCACTGTCGATCCGCCAGCTTGCCACCGAGCCCAGCCTGTCCGGACCGGGCCGGGACGAGCTGGCAGATCTGTTGTGGCGGATGGGAATTCGTACCATCGGACAGTTCGCCGCGCTGTCCCGCACCGACGTCGCTTCCCGGTTCGGAGCGGATGCGGTGACTGCGCACCGGTTCGCCCGCGGTGAATCGGAACGGGGGCCTTCCGGGCGGGAACCGCCACCAGAACTCGGCGCTGTGCTGGACTGCGATCCACCGATCGACCGGGTCGACGCCGCGGCATTCGCCGGGCGCTCACTGGCTGCCGCGCTGCATCAGGCGCTGCTGGCCGCCGGCGTGGGGTGCACCCGGCTGGCCATCCACGCCGTCACCGCCACCGGTGAAGAGTTGAGCCGGGTGTGGCGGTGTGCCGAACCGTTGACCGAGGACGCCACCGCCGACCGGGTGCGCTGGCAACTCGACGGGTGGCTGAGTCATCGGATGGCGCGAGGCCGCCCCTTGGACGCGCCGGTGACGCTGTTGCGGTTGCAGGCCGTCGAGGTGGTTTCGGCCGGGGCGCTGCAGCTACCGCTCTGGGGTGGTCTGGGGGAGGAGGACAGGCTACGGGCCCGACGGGCGCTGGTGCGGGTTCAGGGATTGCTGGGCCCGGAGGCGGTGCAGGTGCCGGTGCTGTCCGGAGGTCGGGGGCCGGCCGAGCGGATCACGATGACCCCGCTGGGTGACGAACCGGTGCCGCGGGCCGATCCCGCTCAGCCGTGGCCCGGTCAACTGCCTGACCCGTCGCCGGCGGTGCTGGTCGACGATCCGGTGGAATTGCTTGATGCTCAAGGTAATCCGATTCGGGTGACCAGCCGGGGGGTGTTCTCGGCCGACCCTGCCCTTCTCGCCGTCCGGGGACGGGACGACCGGCTGCGCTGGTGGGCCGGGCCGTGGCCCGTCGACGAGCGGTGGTGGGACGACCGGTCTGAAGCCGGTCAGCGGGCCGGTCGCGTCGCTCGCGCCCAGGTGCTGCTGGAGAGCGAGCGTGCGCTGTTGCTGTGTTACCGGCAGAGGAGGTGGTTCCTGGAAGGCATCTACGAGTAATTCGCGCGCTGATCAGCGGAAATGCCGGGGATTTACCGCCGGGTAAAAAATCAGCGGTTCGGGCCGGACTCGCCGATGCGGCAAATCCGTTGCGTTGGTGAGAGATTCATCGAACAGAGCCGTAGCGTCGGCCGCGTCTGTAACAGAAAAGTAATGATGACCGCTGGCTCGGTCTACCCGACGGAGCGGGACTTGCGCTTGTTCAAGAAGCTCGACCACGACACCACGTCGGGGTTCTCCTTGAGCAGGGCCCTGCGCTGACGTTCGGTCATGCCACCCCACACGCCGAATTCGACCTTGTTGTCGAGCGCGTCCGCGCCGCACTCCCGCAGCACCGGGCAGTGCCTGCAGATGGCTGCTGCCTGACGTTGCGCCGCCCCGGTCACGAACAGTTCGTCGGGGTCCTTCGTCCTGCACAGACCCTGCGATACCCAGGCTCGATCCCCGCCGTCTTCGGCGTGCTGGGTGCTGCTGACGGCGACAAGGTTCAGCCGCCGAGCGGCCGGGCGTGTTCCTGACACGAAGTGCTCCCCTTAACTATCCGGCCGCGATGTGCGGCCGCCTCCCCGCGGTGCAGACCAAGTTGTGACCAACGCTCCGTTGCTTTGTCGCCTCATACGTGATCTGAATCTCACCGTGCTTATAAGTTAGGGGGTCGGGGGCCAATTGCGCAACAGTTCAACGGTAATTTTTGGGACGCATGTGCCATACGGTCGGTATGGTTTCAGCTGTTTGACCTTGACTTTCGGTCTTCAGGCCAGTACTGGGTGGCTTTGACCAGACCCCGAAGACGCCGACCCGGGTCATTTCGTCCGGCGCGCGAAGGCCGCCACCCGCTGCGTGAACCGATCGAAGAACTCAGTCGCGTCAACATCAATGCCTATCTGTGCGTTCGGCTTTCGCGCACCCGACCAATCGGCGGTGGTCATCCCGGGGTTGCCCGACACCTCGACGTCCACCGTGGCGGGCCGGGTCCTGACCAGCTGCGGGTCCAGTGCCACGGCCGCGGCCAGTGGATCGTGCAGGTGCGCCAGGTATCCGAGGCCGCGGTCGCGGTACACCTCGAAGTAGAACCGCATCGCATCCTCGACGAACCGGGTCACCGGTGCGGGCCCCGGCAGGCCGTCGAGCATGTCCGGCGTCATGACCACCTTGCGGGTCAGGTCCAGCCCGCACACCACGGGTAGTCGTGGTCGGCCCGCCCAGGCCGCGAATACCTCGGCCGCCGCCTCCGCGTCCACCCGCACGTTCCACTCCGGCGGCCCCTGGCCATCGAAGACCCCGCCCATGATGACCAGTCGCCGCAACAGTGCCGGCAGCTCCGGTTCGATGCGCAGCGCCAGCGCCAGGTTCGTCAGCGGCGCGGTCGCCAACCCCACCAGCTCACCGGGGTGGGCGTGTGCCGCGCGCACCCAGGCCGTCGCGGCATCGTGGTCGGTGAGCCGCCGGGTGCTGGGCGCCAGTTCGGCGTATCCCACTCCGTTGGGGCCGTGGAAGTCCCCGCGCCGGGGACGCTCACCGTTCAACGGCCGATCGGCTCCGCGAGAGACAGGGATGGGGGCGGCCCGGCACAGATCGAGCAGGCCGAGATTGTTCGCACACACCTGGTCGACGGCGATATTGCCCCCCGTGGAGGCGATACCTATCAGGTCGGTGTCGCTGGCCAGCAAATAGATCATGGCAAGCGCGTCGTCGATGCCGGTGTCGACGTCGACGAACACGGCGCTCACCGGGGCCACGTTACGCTGTGCGGATGCCCGATGATCTGACCCCGCACTTCGACGAAGTTCAGGCGCATTACGACCTGTCCGACGACTTCTTCCGGCTGTTCCTGGACCCCACCCAGACCTACAGCTGCGCGTACTTCGAGCGCGACGACATGACTCTCGAACAGGCGCAGATCGCGAAGATCGATCTGGCGCTGGGCAAACTCGGGTTGCAGCCCGGAATGACCCTGCTCGACGTCGGCTGCGGCTGGGGCGCCACCATGATGCGCGCGGTGGAGCGCTACGACGTCAACGTCGTCGGGCTCACCCTGAGCAGGAACCAGGCCAACCACGTCGAGCAGCTGTTCGCGAAATCCGACAGCCCTCGCACGAAACGCGTTCTGCTGCAAGGCTGGGAACAGTTTGACGAACCGATCGACCGGATCGTCAGCATCGGCGCGTTCGAGCACTTCGGGCACGAGCGCTACGACGCGTTCTTTACACTCGCGCACCGCCTGCTGCCGGATGACGGAATCATGCTGCTGCACACCATCACCGGGCTGCACCCCCTGGAGATGAAGGAGCGCGGGCTGCCGCTGACTTTCGAGTTCGCCCGATTCGTCAAATTCATTGTCACCGAGATCTTTCCGGGCGGGCGGTTGCCGTCGATACCGATGGTGCAGGAGCGGGCCACCGCGAACGGATTCAACGTGACCCGCGTGCAGTCGCTGCAGCCGCACTACGCCAAGACCCTCGACATCTGGTCGGCCGCACTGGCGGCGCACAAGGACCAGGCCATCGCCCTGCAGTCCGAGGAAGTCTATGAGCGTTACATCAAGTACCTCACCGGTTGCGCCGAGATGTTCCGCATGGGCTACATCGACGTCAACCAGTTCACCTGCGAAAAGTGATCACCAGTGCACGCCCGGCACCAGCCGGGCCATCTGCTTGACGGGCCTGGGCACCCCCACCCGCGGCACCGCGCGTCCAGCCCGACTCGGGCGCCTGGGCCGACGGGGTTGTGCGGCAACGGGTTCGGCGGGTTCGGCAATCCCGCGCGCGGCAGCTGAGTCGGGATACCCCAGATAGAGCTGATGCAGAATGCGGCGGGACAGCCTGGGCGCGAACTGGTGACCGGCCTCGGCCAGGGTGCCCATCGGGGTGTCGATGCGCACCGGCTTCTCCACCAGGCCGCGCACCACCATGGCCGCCGCGCGCTCGGCGCTGATCGCAGGCACCGGGTTCAGCCGCTTCGACGGCGCGATCATCGGGGTCGCTACCAACGGCATGTGGATATTGGTGAAGGTGATGTGGTCGGACAGCGTCTCGGTGGAGACCACGTCGGCGAACGCGTCCAGCGCCGCCTTGGTGGGCAGGTACGAGCTGTACTTCGGGTTGCGGGCCTGCACGCCGGCGCTGGAGACGTTGACGACATGGCCGAACCGGCGCTCCCGCCAGTGCGGCAGCAGCGCCAACACCATCCGCACCGCACCGAAGTAGTTGACCGCCATGACCCGCTCGTAGTCGTGCAACCGGTCGGTGGAGTTGACCACCGAGCGGCGGATCGACCGGCCGGCGTTGTTGACCAGGTAGTCGACGTGGTCGAAGCGGCCCAGGATGTCTTTGACGGTGTGCTCCACCGACGCCGAATCGGTGATGTCGCAGGTGAAGGCGTACGCCTGCCCACCGCCCGCGCGGATCTCGTCGACCAGATCGTCTAGAGCCGCACCGTTGCGGGCCAGGGCGAACACGGTGGCGCCGCGCCGCGCCACGGCCAGCGCCGAGGCCCGCCCGATACCACTGGACGCGCCGGTGATGATGACGTGGCGGCCCACCAGCGCCCCGTTCGGGTCGTCGCGCCGGGCCCGATCGGGATCCAGGTGCTCGGCCCAGTATTGCCACAGTTTCGGCGCGTACGACGCGAACTCGGGGACCTCGATACCGGTGCCGCGCAACGCCTTCTGCGTCTCGTCGCTGACGAACGTCGGAGCCAGGTCGATCACGTCGAGAACCTCGGCCGGCACGCCCAATTGGGTGGCCGCCATGTTGCGCAGCACTTTCGCGCGTCCGCTCACCTTCAGCACCGAGGTGGCCATCGAGCGGGGCAGCGTCCCGCGCAGCGGGGGCAGTCCGGCGGCCCGCGCGATGCCGCGGTAGATGCCGCGCAGCCCCACAGTGGTGGGAGCGGTCAGGTGGAACGTCCGCCCGTCTGGAGAAGCCGAGCCGTCGGCATGCATCAGCGCCACCAGCGCGTCGGCCACGTAGTCGACCGGGACGATATTGGTGCGCCCGGTGTCCGGCAGCATCATCGGGGTGAACGACGGCAGGACGGCCAGCCTGGCCAGCACGCCGAAGAAGTAGTAGGGCCCGTCGATCTTGTCCATCTCGCCGGTGCGGGAGTCACCCACCACTACCGCCGGGCGGTAGATGCGGTAGCGCAGCCCGGTCGCGTTCCGTACCAGCGCCTCGGCCTCGAATTTGGTCCGGTGGTACGGCGTCGGCAGGCCTTGGCCGACGTCGAAGTCATCCTCGGTGTACTCGCCCCGGAAGTCGCCGGCCACCGCGATCGAGGAAACGTGGTGGAACGTGGCGCCGAGTTGTTGCGCCAGGGCGATGACGGCGCGGGTGCCCTCGACGTTGGCCGCGCGTTGTTCGGCCTCGCCGACGGTGATGTCGTAGATCGCCGCGCAGTGCACCAGATGGTCGACGTGCCCGAGTTCGGCGATCACCGGATCGGCTAGGTCCAGCTCGGGCAACTCGCCGACCAGCGGTTTCGCGCGCTCGTCCCAGTCCAGGGCGAGGCGCTCGAAGCGGCCCAGCGACGCGCGGCGGACCAACACCCACACCTGCGCATCGGGTTCGCGGTCGAGTAGACGGGAAACGATTCGGCGGCCAATAAACCCGGTACCGCCGGTAACGACATACCGCATGCAGCCCATCGTGGCGGCATACGGCTGCCCGCGTCAACCTCGACGCGCGGCCGAGTTCAGTTGAAGCTGCGCACGCCGTCCCAGTCGACCAATGTCCAGCCGGCTACCGGGTTGCCGGTGATCACCACACGCCCGACGTTGGGCAGCGAGTGGCTGTTCAGCAGGCTCAGCTTGGGGTTCTTGACGTTCATCAGCGTCCACACCATGATCGCCGTGCCCTGGGAGAAGACCGCGGGCTTGTTGTGGCCACTGTCGTAGATCTTGCGAATCGCGGCGCTGAACTGCGAATTGAAGTCGCTGCCGCTCAACGAGCCCGGGATGCTGGTGTCCACGTCGCCGTCCACCCAGCGCACCGGCGCCAGCATGTAGGTCGAGTTGGCCATCGACTCGGGCTTGCCGTTGTACCAGCCGGCGTTGATGGACTGCAGGCCCTGCAGGACCTCGACCTGCCGGCCGACCTCGGTGGCCAGTGGTCCGGCGGTTTGCTGATCCGCGGCCATGGGGGAGGAGTACAGCGCGTCGAACTCGGTGTGGCCGACCTGATGGGCGAGTTGCTGCGCCTGACCCTTGCCGTCGGCAGTAAGGCTGGGACCGGGCACCGCGGTGTCGATGACGCCGTCGGCGTTGGCCTGGGACTGAGCGTTGCGGATGAACGTCAGGGTGATGCTGCGGGCCTGCGGGCTGCTGCTGCAGGCCCCCACGATCACCGCCACGGCGGCCACAGCTACGAATTGGGAGGCCCTCCGGATCAATATGCGCTTCGCCATGGCGATAGCCTGCCCTGCCGACACCGTCGGTGGGAAGGGTTTGCGATGGTTACGTCACCGAAATTGCGGAATTGAAATCTCAGAGGAGACTCGCATGGCGATTGACCCGAGTGCCGTCGGCGCGGTGACCAAGCCGCACCTGTTCGAGTGGACCGACCGCGACACGTTGTTGTACGCGCTCGGAGTGGGCGCCGGGCTCGAGGACCTGTCCTTCACCACCGAGAACAGCCACGACATCCCACAGCAGGTACTGCCGACCTACGCGGTGATCTGCTGCCCGGCTTTCGGCGCGGCGGGCAAAGTCGGAACGTTCAACTGGGCCATGCTTTTACACGGATCGCAGACCGTCCGGCTGCACGCGCCGCTGCCACCGGCCGGCAAGCTGTCCGTGGTCTCGGAGGTGGTCGACATCCAGGACAAGGGCGAGGGCAAGAACGCGATCCTGATGCTGCGCGGCAAGGGGACCGATCCCGAGACCGGCGACCTGATCGCCGAAACGCTGACCACCCTCGTCATCCGCGGTGAGGGCGGCTTCGGCGGTGAGAAAGGGGAGCGGCCGGTGGCCCCGGAATTCCCCGACCGCGATCCCGACGTTCGTATCGAACTGCCCACCCGGGAGGATCAGGCGCTGATCTACCGGTTGTCCGGCGACCGCAACCCGCTGCACAGCGATCCCTGGTTCGCCACCAACCTGGCCGGATTCCCCAAGCCGATCCTGCACGGGCTGTGCACCTATGGCGTCACCGGCCGTGCGCTGGTGGCCGAACTGGGGCAGGGTGTCGCGGCCAACATCACCTCGATCGCCGCGCGCTTCACCAAGCCGGTGTTTCCCGGCGAGACGCTGTCGACGCTGATCTGGAAGACCGAACCGGGCAAGGCGGTCTTTCGCACCGAGGCGTCCGGCGCGGAGGGTCAGGGACCGCGGTTGGTGCTCGACGACGGTGAGGTGGAGTACGTGCCGCCGGCCGTTCGGTAGTAGTGCACATAGGCGATCGCCGGCACCACGACAAAGGTGAGCACGATCAACACGATCGAGTAGTAGTTGGGGCCGCCGTGCGGGCTGAGAATCAGGGTCCGGTAGTCGAAAGACACCGCGAGAGCCACCGAGATTGCCACCGCAGCTATCGGTAACACCTTGTCGGTGAAGGTATTTCGCCTGATCTCTGAATGCGGGCCGGTGCGGTCGCGGGCCAGGGCGATCAGTGCGATCGGGACGATGATGAACTGGATGAAGCGCGCGATGACGGCCAGGCCGGTCAGGGTTTCGTTGTCGAAGCGCAGTGCCAGCGGGAAGGCGAGCGCCAGCGCCGCGGTGATGGCGAAAGCCAGCATGGGGACGCCGAACCGGTTCTTGCCGGACAGGCGGGCGGGCAGGGTGTGGGTGTCCGCCAGTGCGGTCCACAGCCGCGGTGCGCCGAACGACGCCGCCACGTTGATGCCGAACATCGATACCAGTGCGCCCAGGATGACGATGCCGCGGAAGGCGTCGTTGCCGATGGCCGCCGCCAGTTTCACCGTGTCCGGCGATTGGACGATCTTGTCCGACCCCAACAACATCGCGACCGTGACGGCGAGTACGTAGACGGTGCCGACCGCCAGAATCGACAGCGGGATGGCCCGGGGCAGGTTGCGGTCTGGTTCTTCCATCTCCTCGGCGGCATTGGCGATCGACTCGAAGCCGGTGAACGCGTAGAGCGCGGCCACGGTGGCCAGGACCACGCCCGTCAGCGTGCTCTGTCCGAGTTGGACGAACCCGAATAAGGCGTACGGAGCCGGTTGGTAGATGCCGGGGGCGCCCGCTGTGTCGTAGTGGTCCACGTGCTGGCTCGTGATCACCCACAGACCGCCCCCGATGAAGACAGTCAGGGCGAAAATCTTGCCGGCGGTGGAGATTCCGTTGGCCCACTTGATCGCCCGGTTGCCGAACAGATTGATCATCAGGAGCACGGCGATGAACAGCAGGAAGGTCAACGTCTTCACGCTGAACAGGTGCGTTTCCTGAGCCCAATGACGTTGTGGGAAAAGAACATTGAGCAGTGTCGAGACGAAGAGTGAGGCCAGCACGCCCCAGGCGATGGAGGCGACGATGGCGTGGGTGACACCCACGTAGATGCCGATCCGCTGGCCGAATGCCGCGGTGGTGTAGGCATACGAGGCGCCGTTGGTCCTGACGTAGCGGGCGGCGGTGGCGAAGACGAGCGCCATGATGCCGGCGAACAGCCCCGCCAGGATGTAGGCGACCGGCGCCCAGGTGCCGGCGAGCCTGATCACCGCGCCGGGGGTCAGGAAGATGCCGGCTCCGATGACCGCGTTGACCCCGAGCATGACGATGCTCCAGAAACCGAGCTTGCTGATCGCGACGCCCTTCTGTCGGCCGGTGGGATTTTCGCGTCCACCATGTCATTGCCGACGAGCGGGCGTTGCAGCCCCCCGGGTCAGGGCGCGCCGTCGAGTCCGGTGCCGCCGTGCGCGCCGAACAGGATCCCGCCGGCGCCACCGGCAGCGCCGTTGCCCGCGGTGCCGTTGGCTGACGGGCCGGTTCCCGCCGCGCCCCCGTTTCCGCCGATCCCGCCATTTCCGATGTACTGGGCGGAACCGCCCACTCCGCCGCCGCCGCCGTTGCCTCCGACGCGGTTGGCGGTGCCGCTCTTGCCGGTGTTGACGCCGCCCGCCCCGCCGGTCCCGCCGCTGCCGCCGTTGCCGTAGAAGAGCCCGCCGGTTCCGCCGCCGCCTCCGGTGCCACCGTCACCGCCATTGGTGCCGGTCGTGCCGTTGTTCGGGCCGTTCGTGCTGCCACCGGCCCCGCCGCTGCCACCTGCGCCGCCGGCGCCGAGCAACCCGGCACTGCCGCCGGTGCCGCCTTGGCCGCCGAGGCCGCCGCTCCCGATGCTCGAGGCGGTATGGCTTCCACCGTTTCCGCCGGCACCGGCGTCCCCACCGTTGCCATACAGCCAGCCGCCGGTCCCGCCGTTGCCGCCGTTGCCGCCGTTGCCGCCGCGGCCGTTGCCCCCGGATTCGTTGCCGGCGAGCCCACCCTGGCCGCCGTGACCCCCGGTGCCGAACAACCCGGCGTTGCCTCCGTTGCCGCCGAGACCGCCGTCACCGGCGGCGCCGTTCACCTGGTTTTCGCCGCCTGACCCCCCGGCGCCGCCGGCCCCTCCGTCGCCCGACAGGTACCCGGCGCGACCGCCGGCCCCACCGGCGCCACCGGTGCCGGGCGGGTTG
>NZ_LKTM01000277.1 GCF_001417955.2 Mycobacterium gordonae
GCACCCAGCCCCATGTTCTGCCACCCCGAACTGCCCGCACCGGTGTTGAAGAACCCCGAGGAACCGCCCGAGCCGCTATTGAAGAATCCCGACGACGGGGTCGCCGTCGTGTTGCCGACGCCCGGGCCCACCGGCAGCGAGAAAGCTATGTCGATCGGGCCGACGGTGCCGGTGATGCCGCCGAACAACGTGTATCCCGGACCGCCGATGACCAAGCTCAGCTGTGGTCCGCTGACCGTGATAACCGGAACGTTGATGGGACCGAAGGTGCCGTTGATGCCGCCGCCGCTGATAGTGGTAGGGAACTGGGGGACGGTGAACGGCTGCGTGGTGATGTCGAATGTGCCACCGGACACCGTCAGATTCAACGGGACCCGCATGCCGAAGTCCACGGGAATCTGGTCGATGCGCACCGAGTAGGAAAGCCCGGTCAGGCCCTGGGCGTCGCCGCGCACGAACATCCCGACATTCATGTTGCCGGAGTTGCCGATACCGGTGTTGA
>NZ_LKTM01000278.1 GCF_001417955.2 Mycobacterium gordonae
GTATCGGTAGCGCCCGAAATGGTGGCGGCAGCGGCCGCGGATGTGCAGAGCATCGGAACCACACTGAGTACCGCCAGCGCGGCGGCAGCAGCCCCGACGGTCGGCATAGTGGCGGCCGGGGCCGACGAGGTGTCGGCGGCCATCGCCACCCTGTTCTCCGGCCACGCGCAGGTCTATCAGGCGCTCAGCGCCGAGGCCGAGTTGTTCCACCAGCAATTCGTCCAACTGCTGAACGCCGGCGGCGCCATGTATGCGAGCGCGGAGGCTGCCAACCTCAACCCGCTGCAGAGCCTCCTCGATGGCATCAATGCCCCGGTCCAGGCCGCCACCGGTCGTCCGCTGATCGG
>NZ_LKTM01000279.1 GCF_001417955.2 Mycobacterium gordonae
GTTCGGCAACGGCGGCGGCGCGGCGGGCGGCGCAGGGATCGGCGGCGTCGGCGGCCAGGGTGGCGCCGGTGGCGCCGGCGCGGCGGGCGGCGCAGGGATCGGCGGCGTCGGCGGCCAGGGTGGCGCCGGTGGCGCCGGCGCTGCGAACCTCACGGCCGGAGCCGCCGGATACGACGGCGGGGCTGGCGGACACGGCGGTCAGGGCGGCTCGGCCGGTGCGGGCGGCGTCAACGGCGCCGGCGGTGTGGGCGGTAGCGGCGGTGCCGGCGGCGTCGGGGGTGATGGCGCGACGGTGGCCGGCAGCGATGGCGGTGTCGGTGGTGCCGGCGGCCGGGGCGGTGACGCGGGCCTGGGCGGCGCGGCCGGTGCCGGTGCGGGCGCTGCGGGCACCGCGGGTCACGCCGGTGACGGCGGTGCGGGCGGCCAGGGCGGTAAGGGCGGCGGGGGTGCCGACGGCGTCACCGCAGGCGGTGCGGGCTACGCCGGTGGCCACGGCGGCG
>NZ_LKTM01000280.1 GCF_001417955.2 Mycobacterium gordonae
CGCCTCCCGTGCCGCCCTGCCCGGCCTGTGCCCCCGCGCCCACCGCGGCGCCGCCGGCTCCGCCCATGCCTCCGGTGCCACCGGTTCCACCGTGGCCGCCGATGCCGATCAGCGCCTGGCCGCCGGCTCCGCCGGCGCCCGCCGCGCCGCCGCCAGCTCCGGCGCTGCCCTGATGACCAGCGACGCCCGCGCCACCGGCTCCGCCGTCACCGCCGGCGCCGCCGTGACCACCGAACCCGAACACGCCTCCGGTGCCGCCCGCACCGCCGATCCCGCCCGTACCGCCGGGCGTGCCACCCGCACCCGCCGCTCCGGCGCCACCAGTACCACCGGCGCCACCGACGCCGATCAGGGCGGCCGTGCCGCCGTCTCCGCCGGTACCCCCTACCGCGCCGACCCCGCCGGCACCCCCGGCGCCGCCGACACCGAAGAACGTCCCAGCCCTGCCACCACTGCCACCGTGCCCGCCGCTGCCGAGGGGATCCGCAC
>NZ_LKTM01000282.1 GCF_001417955.2 Mycobacterium gordonae
GTGCTAACGGCGGTGACGGTGGCGATAGCGGTACCGGCGGGCATGGCGGTAGCGGTGGTGCCGGAGGAGTCGGTGGGCAGGGTCACGGCTTGTTGGGACGCGCGGGCGTCAATGGTTCCGGGGGAACCGGAGGTGCCGGCGGTAACGCGGGGGCTGCCGGTAACGGTGGGGCCGGGGGTGCCGGAGACGCGCTGACCGCCGGTGGTGCCGGTGGTGGTGGAGGCGACACCGGCGGTGTCGGCGCTGGCGGGATGGGCGGTTCGGCGGGCGGCCCGGGTGCCGCCGCGGGCGCTGTCGGTGCGGCGGGGACATTGGTGGCCGGCGGCAACGGCGGGGCCGGCGGAGCCGGCTTCAGCGCTACTCAATCAGGCGCGTCAGGCACCGCCGGGGGTGCTGGTGGTGCGGGCGGTAGCCATGGCAACGGTGGAGCAGGAGGTGCCGGCGGTAACGGTGCGGCGGGTGCCGACGGCGCCGCCGGGGT
>NZ_LKTM01000283.1 GCF_001417955.2 Mycobacterium gordonae
CCCGCCCAGGCCGCCGGATCCGCCGTGACCGCCTGCCCCGCCGGCGACGCCCGGACTGCCGGAGTCGCCGGGATTGACCCCGCTGGGACCGGCGGTGCCGGCGGCGCCGTTGCCGCCGACACCCCCGGCCCCACCGTTGCCGACCGAACCGCCGTTGCCGCCGGCACCGCCGCTGCCACCGGAAACACCGGCGGCGACGGCGTTGAACCCGGCCCCTCCGGCGCCGCCGTTGCCGCCGGCGGTGACCGCCGCCCCAGATCCGCCGTCCAGTCCTTTGCTGCCGCCGGTGCCGCCGATGCCGGGGTCACCGCCGGTCCCACCGGTCCCGACCGCTCCGGCGTTGCCGCCATTGCCGCCGGCGCCGCCGTTGACGAACAGGTCCGTGCCGGCCGCGCCCGCTCCACCGTCACCGGGGGTGCCCGCGTTGCCGCCGTGGCCGCCGGCTCCGCCGTTGCCGTTGACCCCGGCCGTGCCGTGGG
>NZ_LKTM01000284.1 GCF_001417955.2 Mycobacterium gordonae
TCTCGGATCGGCTTGATGGCGAGGTGGCCGTTGCCGTCGAGGTAGACGTTGTTGGTGCTGTTGGTCATCGACTCGATTTCGCCGGTGCCCCAGTTGTTGGCGCCACCGGGATAGCCGTGGCCCAGGTCGTAGAGCCAGTTCGCGCCGTTGACCGGGGAGCCTGCGGCGCCGGTGAAGTCGTCACGCCAAATGGTGGTGAAGCCACCGCCGCCACCTCCGCCACTCCCTCCGCTTCCGGTCGCGCCGGTAGCGCCGGTGGCGCCCGTCTGACCGGCAGTGCCGAACAATCCGGCCGGCCCGCCCGCACCGCCGAGGCCACCCG
>NZ_LKTM01000285.1 GCF_001417955.2 Mycobacterium gordonae
GTGTGTTGCAGAACCATCCGCACATCATCATCTGCGGATACAGGTGTCGTCTACCCAAGCCGTGCGTGTCGAACGTTACTGGCGTGACGGGATGATTCTCGCCGATCGCCTAGGCTGGCCCCATGACGGCAATCCTGAACTGGTGGGACGGCGTCGAACTGTGGCTGACCGGGCTGCCGTTCGTCGTGCAGACCGCGGTGGTGATGCCGGTGGTGCTGGCGTTGGCCTATGGCAGCGCAGTGGTGCTCGACGGCGCGCTGGGCTGGGGAATCACCGGGTTGCACCGGCTGCGCCACGCCCCGGCGGACGAGGTGGAATCCGAGTGAACGGTATGCCGCGCTCACGTGTCACGTTGATCTTGATTCTGCTGCTTGTCCTGGTCATCGTGATGTGGTTGCTGACCCGCTAGTCGGG
>NZ_LKTM01000286.1 GCF_001417955.2 Mycobacterium gordonae
GGGAATCTGGGGAGTCTGAATTTCGGGTGGGGCAATCTGGGGTCGTCGAATCTGGGTTTCGGGAACCTGGGCAGTGTGAACTTCGGCTCCGGGAACCTGGGCAGTCTGAATATCGGCAGCGGCAACGCGGGGAGTCTGAATTTCGGGTTCGCCAATACCGGAGACGGCAACATCGGGTTGGCCAATACCGGCAGCGGCAACATCGGGATCGGGTTGACCGGGGACAACCAGTTCGGCTTCGGCGGCTGGAACTCGGGCACCGCCAACACCGGGTTGTTCAACTCCGGCAGCGGCAACAACGGATTCCTCAACGCCGGCACCGGCAACACCGGCTGGCTGAACTCCGGCACCGGCAACTGGGGCTTCACCAACTCCGGCAACTACAACACCGGCTGGGCCAATTCCGGTGTGGCCAACTCGGGTTGGTGGAACTCGGGCAACTTCAACACCGGCGGCCACAACACCGGCGATCACAACACCGGCTTCGCCAACCCCGGTAACTACAACACCGGCAGCTTCAACGTCGGAGACACCAACACCGGCGACTACAACCCCGGCAACATCAACACCGGATACGCCAACACCGGGGATCTGAACACCGGCGCCTTCATCTCCGGCGACCGCAACAACGGCCTCTTCTGGCGCGGCAACGGCCAGGGCCTCATCACCCTGAACTACTCGGTGATCGAGACGACAATGTATAAAAATACATTTTTTGCCTCGTACAACGCCCCCAATTTCTACGAACAACAATTACAGGCTTACTACAACATGCCGTATACGGTGCAGACGACGTTGCATACGTTGTTCTCTGTTGGTGGGGAGCCGGGGTTCGGGAATGTGACGACGTCGGAGTCGTCAGGCTTTTTCAATACCGGGGCGGGGAATTCCTCGGGGTTCGGCAATTACGGGTCGGGCAGCTCAGGGCTGTTCAACATCGCCTCCGGTGGCAGCGGGTTGAGCTCAGGGCTGGGCAACATCGGCGGGCTGCTCTCGGGGGCGCTGAACACCGGAGTCGGCGTCTCGGGTATCTACAACGCGGGTCAGGGTGCCCTGGCGGTGGTCTCCGGGTTCGGCAACATCGGGGCCAACCTGTCCGGCATCGACATCTTCACCGCCCTGCCCCACAACATCGGCTTCGCCGATGTCGGGTTCTGGAACATCGGCAACGGCAACGTCGGCAACTTCAACTACGGCAACGGCAACCTGGGCAACTACGACGGCCTGGGCTTCTCCTTCCTGCCCCCGTTCCTGAACCCCTTCTCCAGCAGCGGCAACACCGGCGACTTCCTCACCGGCGGCGGCAACACCGGCAACTGGGCCGTAGGCAGCGCCAACATCGGCCACAACAACGCCGGCAACGCCAACATCGGCTACCGCAACTACTTCGGCGACGCCAACATCGGGGCCTGGAACTTCTTCGCCAACGCCAACCAAGGCAGCTACAACATCTTGGCCACCGCCAACATCGGCGACCACAACTTCCTGGCCGTGGCCAACCTCGGCGACGCCAACCCCCTGGGCATCGCCAACTGGGGCTCGGACAACTTCGGGCTGGCCAACCTGGGCAACCTCAACCTGGGCTGGGCCAACAACGGCAGCTACAACCTCGGGTTGGCCAACACCGGCGACTACAACTTCGGCCTGGCCAACACCGGCACCGGCAACATCGGCATCGGCCTGACCGGCGACCACCAGATCGGCATCGGCGGCCTCAACTCCGGCACCGGCAACACCGGCCTATTCAACTCCGGCACCAACAACACCGGCCTGTTCAACGCCGGCACCAACAACGTCGGCCTGCTCACCACCGGCGACGCCAACCTCGGCCTGCTGCTGGCCGGCTCCAGCAACGTCGGCCTACTCAACGCCGGCCAAGCCAACGTCGGCCTGCTCAACGCCGGTGACTACAACTTCGGCCTACTCAACGCCGGCACCCACAACTACGGCATGGCCAACACCGGCGACGGCAACTGGGGCTGGGCCAACTCCGGGCACTACAACACCGGCTGGTACAACTCCGGCCAAGCCAACAGCGGCTTCGCCAACTCCGGGGACTACAACACCGGCTGGAACAACTCCGGAAACCTCAACACCGGCTTCGGCAACGCCGGTGACTCCAACACCGGCGCCTACAACACCGGAAACCTCAACACCGGCATCGCCAACCCCGGCGACCTCAACACCGGCGCCTTCAACACCGGCAGCTCCAACAACGGCTTCTTCAACACCGCCGACCACAACGGCACCGCCGGCTTCTCCGCCACCATCCCCCTGCCCCAAACCATCCTCGGCGACACCGGCATCACCGTGTCCAACTCCATCACCTTGTTCACCATCCCCGCCGGCACCGGCTTCTTCAACGCCACCACCTCCCCCTCCTCCGGCTTCTTCAACTACGGCTTCGGCGGCGGCATCTCCGGCTTCGGCAACACCGGCAGCGGCACCTCCGGCATGCTCAACTTCACCGCCGACTCCGACGCATTCGCCTCCGGCCTGGGCAACGTCGGCAACGCCATCTCCGGGATCTTCAACGCCGGAGACCTCTCCACCCTCAACCCCGCCAACCTCGACATCCTCTCCGGCATCGGCATGAGCGGACACAACCTGGCCGGCCTGTTCGGCATCACCTACACCAGCCCCGCCAACCTGGGCTGGGGCAACCTCGGCGGCGGCAACGTCGGCAACGGCAACTGGGGCAACTTCAACTTCGGCCTGGGCAACGAAGGCAACACCAACGTCGGCAGCGGCAACCTGGGCAGCACCAACATCGGCAACGCCAACTGGGGCTCAAACAACTTCGGCAGCGCCAACACCGGCAACAACAACTGGGGCCTAGCCAACCTCGGCGACTTCAACTTCGGCCTGGCCAACACCGGCAACCACAACATCGGCCTAGCCAACACCGGCACCGGCAACATCGGCATCGGCCTGACCGGCGACAACCAAATCGGCTTCGGCGGCTTCAACTCCGGCACCGGCAACACCGGCCTCTTCAACTCCGGCACCGGCAACACCGGCTTCTTCAACTCCGGCAACCACAACACCGGATCCTTCAACACCGGCAACTACAACACCGGCAACTACAACCCCGGCAACTACAACTTCGGCAACCACAACATCGGCACCTTCAACACCGGCCACCTCAACATCGGCAACTACAACACCGGCGCCCACAACATCGGCAACACCAACACCGGCGCCGACAACATCGGCAACACCAACACCGGCCTGGGCAACACCGGCAACCTCAACACCGGCGCCTTCATCGCCGGCAACCAAAACATCGGCCTGTTCTGGCGCGCCGACAACATCGGCATCAACTTCAGCCTCGACATACCCCTGCGGACGAGCATCCAGTGGTTCTCCGGTAACCCCTATGTGCCGGACGAATTGGCTTCGGCTTTCCTGGTCGACTACACCGACACCTACACACTGCTGCAATTCTCCGGACTGGGAAACACCACCACCCACCCCAGCAGCGGCTTCGGCAACACCGGCGGCGGCAACAGCAGCGGCTTCTTCAACACCGGCTACGGAACCAGCGGCTTCCTCAACACCGCCGTCCTAGACCCCATCACCACCGGCTTCACCAGCGGCTGGCAAAACTACGGCCAAAACCTCGCCGGCATCCTCAACACCGGCACCTACATCACCGGCCTCTACAACACCGGCACCAACAACTTCCAAACCCCCGACCTCATCACCGGCATCGCCAATATCGGCGCCAACGTCACCGGATTCTTCCGCCAGTTGTTCTGACCCGCAGCGCTTTTCGGAGTGCTAACGTTGGCGACGGTGCATGAGCTCTCGCTGTGCCAGGCGATCGCCGGGGTGGTCAAGTCCCACGCCGCGGGGCGTCACGTCGAGCGGGTGCGGGTGCGGGTCGGCGCACTGCGGCAAGTGGTGCCCGAATCCTTATCGTTCTGTTGGGCTCTGGTGCGCGATGCCGAGGGCATGCCCGACGCCGAGCTGGAGCTCGAGCACGTCCCGGCCGAAGTGCGTTGCGCCGCCTGCGGCAGTCGGTCGGAAATCGCTTCGCAATGGTCCATCTGGTGTCCGCGGTGCGAAAGCCCAGACGTCCGGATACTGCAAGGCAACGAGTTCCTGGTGGCATCGCTGGATGTGTCATGAAAGTGACTCAGGATGGCGGCATTTCGCAATCGGATATTTCTTGCCAACGATGTGCATGACAGAAATAACGGAAACGACAATAAGTTTGCCCGCAGCGCCTGCGTCGAGCAATCGCGACAGTGCTGAATCTTGCAGCCCGACAGCTGTTTTGGTGCCGTGGCAGGCCCCGACCGACCTCTGTCCGACGCCAATCCGGCCACGAACCGTTGACAATGCCGGACAGCGCGAGTAGGCCTGAGATTAGCGCCGCGCAAGTGGGCCGACGGTCGACTCCGGCGGCGTAGGGGCCGCAGCCCGGGCCCCGGAAAGCTGCAGTATGCCAACAGAAGCAGCAGTCAAAGCAGAACAAACGTTGATTCACGTTCTGTGGATCAACGCCGGCCTCAGTTGTGACGGCGATTCGGTGGCGTTGACTGCCGCCACCCAGCCCAGTGTCGAAGAAATCGCCTTGGGTGCCTTGCCCGGACTTCCTCAAGTCGCCGTGCACTGGCCGCTGATCGACTTCGAATGCGGACCCACCGGCGGGGCCGACGACTTCCTCGCGTGGTTCTTCAAGGCTGACCGGGGTGAGCTGGAACCCTTCGTGCTGGTCGTCGAGGGATCCATCCCCAACGAGCAGATCAAGAGCGAAGGCTACTGGTGCGGGTTCGGCAACGACCCGGCCACCGGCCAGCCGATGACGACCAGCGAGTGGCTGGATCGGCTGGCACCCAAGGCCACCGCGATCGTCGCCGTCGGTACCTGCGCCACCTATGGCGGAATCCACGCGATGGCGGGTAACCCGACCGGGGCGATGGGGGTCCCCGACTACCTCGGCTGGGACTGGAAGAGCAAGGCCGGCATACCGATCGTCTGCGTGCCCGGGTGCCCGATCCATCCCGACAACCTGTCCGAGACGCTGACGTACCTGCTGTACATGGCCACCGGCCAGGCGCCGATGATCCCGCTCGACGACGCACTGCGCCCCAAGTGGCTGTTCGGCCAGACCGTGCACGAAGGCTGTGACCGGGCCGGCTACTACGAGCAGGGTGACTTCGCCACCGAATACGGGTCACCGAAATGCATTGTCAAACTTGGCTGTTGGGGCCCCGTGGTGAAGTGCAACGTGCCCAAGCGAGGCTGGATCAACGGCATCGGCGGTTGCCCCAACGTCGGCGGCATCTGCATCGGCTGCACCATGCCCGGATTCCCGGACAAGTTCATGCCGTTCATGGACGAACCGCCGGGCGGCAAGCTGTCCAGCACCGCATCGGGTCTGTACGGGACCGTGATCCGGAGCCTGCGCCATATCACCGCAAAGACGGTCGACAAGGAACCTCGCTGGCGCCACAAGGGCACCGAACTGGTCACCGGAGCCCGCCGAACCTGGTGAGCGCCGGGCCGGTCGCGGCCGGCCTCATCCTCCACACAGCCCGCAGGGCGGAGAGCAGTATTCGCTATGACAACCATCATTCCCGAACCGTCAACTTCCAAGCGGGAACCCGGTCAGCTCGTCGAGATGGCCTGGGATCCCATCACCCGGATCGTCGGCAGCCTCGGCATCTACACCAAGATCGACTTCGAGAACCGGGAAGTGGTCGAGTGCCACAGCACGTCGTCGATCTTCCGCGGCTACTCGATCTTCATGAAGGGCAAGGACCCCCGCGACGCCCACTTCATCACCAGCCGCATCTGCGGCATCTGCGGCGACAACCACGCCACCTGCTCCTGCTACGCGCAGAACATGGCCTACGGCGTCAAGCCGCCGCACATCGGCGAATGGATCGTCAACCTGGGCGAGGCCGCGGAATACATGTTCGACCACAACATCTTCCAGGAGAACCTGGTGGGCGTGGACTTCTGCGAGAAGATGGTCGCCGAGACCAACCCAGGTGTGCTGGCCAAGGCGGAGAAGACCCAGGCCCCGCACGCCGACGCGCACGGGTACAAGACGATCGCCGACATCATGCGCTCGCTGAACCCGTTCAGCGGCGAGTTCTACCGCGAGGCGCTGCAAGTCAGCCGCTGGACCCGGGAGATGTTCTGTCTCATGGAAGGTCGTCACGTGCATCCCTCCACGCTGTACCCCGGCGGGGTCGGCACGGTGGCGACCATCCAGCTGATGACCGACTACATGACCCGGTTGATGCGCTATGTCGAGTTCATGAAGAAGGTCGTTCCGATGCACGACGATCTGTTCGACTTCTTCTACGAGGCGCTGCCCGGTTACGAGAAGGTCGGTCTGCGCCGCACCCTGCTGGGTTGCTGGGGCTCGTTCCAGGACCCGGAGGTGTGCAACTTCGAATACAAGGACATGGAGCGCTGGGGTAACGCGATGTACGTCACCCCCGGCGTCGTCGTCGACGGCAAGCTGGTCACCCATTCCCTGGTCGACATCAACCTGGGCATCCGGATCCTTTTGGGCAGTTCGTATTACGACGACTGGACCGACCAGGAGATGTTCGTCAAGACCGACCCGCTGGGCAACCCGATCGACCGGCGGCACCCGTGGAACCAGCACACCAACCCGCATCCGCAGAAGCGCGAGATGGACGGCGGCAACTACAGCTGGGTGATGTCGCCGCGCTGGTTCGACGGCAAGGACCACCTGGCGCTGGACACCGGCGGCGGCCCGTTGGCCCGGTTGTGGTCGACCGCGCTGGCCGGACTGGTCGACATCGGCTACGTCAAGGCCACCGGCAACAGCGTCAAGATCAACCTGCCCAAGACGGCGCTGAAGGGCCCGGTGGAGTTCGAGTGGAAGGTGCCCAGGCACGGCTCCAACACCCTCGAACGCAACCGGGCGCGCACCTACTTCCAGGCATACGCGGCGGCGTGCGGACTCTACTTCGCCGAGCAGGCGCTGGCCGAGATCCGCGCCGGCCGAACGAAAACCTGGGAGAAGTTCGACGTTCCCGACGAGGGCATCGGCTGCGGCTTCACCGAGGCGGTGCGCGGCGTGCTGAGCCACCACATGGTGATCCGCGACGGCAAGATCGCCAACTACCACCCCTATCCGCCCACCCCGTGGAACGCCAACCCGCGCGACAGCTACGGCACGCCGGGCCCCTACGAGGACGCGGTGCAGGGACAGCCGATCTTCGAGGAGAACGACCGGGAGAACTTCAAAGGCATCGACGTGATGCGCACGGTGCGCAGCTTCGATCCGTGCCTGCCCTGCGGCGTGCACATGTATCTGGGCAAGGGCAAGACGCTGGAGAGACTGCATACCCCCACCCAGTCACCCGCAACGGAGTGAGAGATGGTGGATCGCCCGGAATCCCCTGCGGACGAGACACAGTGGCGCGCTGCGGGTGATCGGATCCAGACGCTGCTGGATTCCTGCGCGACGAGCGGACCCGCCGCCCATGACCGCGCGCAGCAGTTGGTCCGGGAGGTGGCCGGGCTGTACGGGGCCGGGCTGCAACGGATCATGGCCCAGGCGGGTCCGCAGTTGGCCGAGCGGCTGGCCACCGACGACCTGGTGGCCAGCCTGCTCCTGGTCCACGGCCTGCATCCGCACGACGTGCGACGCCGGGTGGGTGACGCGCTGTACCGGGTACGGCCCTACCTGGGCTCGCACGGCGGCGACGTCGAGCTGGTCGAGGTCGCCGGCGGGACGGCGCGGCTGCGCTTTCAGGGCAGCTGCAAGAGCTGTCCCTCCTCGGCGGTCACCTTGGAGCTGGCGGTGCAGGACGCGATAAGGGCCGCCGCGCCGGAGATCATCGACATCGAGGTGGTGACCGCTGAGCACCCCGATGTCATTCCGGCACAATCACTTCTGGCCCACCTGCACCCTGACGGCGGCACGGAGTGGCATCCGGTGCCGGAGTTGGCCGACCTGGCACCCGGCGAGGTCGCCGGCTTCCTGGTCGCCGACGCCACGGTGCTGGCGTGCCGAGTGGACGGACAGCTCCTGGCCTACCGGGACCGCTGCCCGGTGTGCGACGACACGCTGGCGGGTGCGCAGCTGCACCGAGAGCTGCTCCAATGCCCGCGCTGTGGAACGGAATTCGACGTCACCCAGGCCGGGGCAGGCCCCGGCTGCCACCTCGAGCCGTTGCCGCTGCTGACCCGGGACGGGGCGCTGTCGGTGGCGCTGCCGCGCGCAATGCTGGGGGTTTTGGCATGACCAGCCCCTACGACGTGTTGTCCCGCATCAGCAGCCCGCGACGTCAAGAGCAGGCCGGGGAGCGGTGCGAGATGTGTGCGGAGTCGATAGCCGACGAGCACCAGCACGTGGTCAACGTGGCAGGCCGGCAACTGATGTGCGTCTGCCGCGGCTGCTATCTGTTGTTCACCGACCCGCACGCCGAACTGCGCTACCGCGCGGTGCCCGACCGGTATCTGGCGTTCCCCGACTTCGCGCTGGACCGGCGCGCCTGGGAGGCGATGCAGATTCCCGTCGGGGTGGCGTTCTTCTTCACCAACTCGGCGCTGGGCCGCACCGTCGCGTTCTATCCCGGGCCGGCGGGGGCGTGCGAGTCCGAGCTGGACCTGGACATGTGGAACGCCGTCCGGGCCGCCGATCGCCGCGTCGACCTGCTGGCCGACGACGTCGAGGCACTCCTGGTGCGGGTGCCCGAAACCGGAGTGCCGCAGACGTTCCTGGTGCCGATCGACGCCTGCTATGAGTTCGTCGGCCGGCTGCGCATGCTGTGGCGCGGATTCGACGGGGGGCAGGAGGCGCGGGACTTCATCGACGGTTTCTTCGTGCGGATCGCGGCGCGCGCTCGTCAGACACCGCCATGACCGAACACCTGGACCTGTCCTTCGCGGTGCTGGACGTGGCACCCGAACCGTATGCCGTCACACCGATGCTGACCGCACGCGTCCGCGTCGTGGCCAGCCCGCACGATCCCGTGCACGCGATCGCGCTGCGTTGCCAGGTGCGCATCGAACCCCTGCGGCGGTCCTACAACGACGAGGAGGCGGCCGGCCTCACCGACCTGTTCGGCACCCGGGACCGCTGGGCGACCACCCAGCGCACCTTCCTGTGGCAACACTGTGGCGCCATGGTGCCCGGATTCTCCGGCACCACCACGGTGGCGTTGCCACTGGAGTGCACGTACGACTTCGAGGTCGCGGCCGCGAAATACCTGCACGCACTCTGCCACGGCACCCTGCCCCTGCAATTCCTGTTCAGCGGAACCATTTTCGTGACATCACCGCGCGGATTCTCGGTGCAACAGGTCTCGTGGGACTGCGAGGATCGCTACGACATGCCGGTCGGCGTCTGGCGCGACCTCATCGCCCTGCATTACCCCAGCACCGGATGGGTCCGCCTGAGACACGAGACCGTCTTGGCGCTGGCCGGATACAAGTCCGCGCGCGGGCTGCTGGACCTCGACCACGCGGTGGCGGCACTGTTGGCAGACGCCGAGCAGCGGGAGGTGGCCCCATGAGCCGGGACCGGGCCCGCGCCGTCGCCGACGCCGTGCTGTACGAGGGCTACCTGCTGTACCCCTACCGCGGGACATCCAGCAAGAATCAATCCCGTTGGCAATTCGGCGTGCTCGGCCCGCCGGGCGCGGCCGCGGACGGACACGGCGAGGACGACGCCCTGGCAGCGCAGTTTCTGGTCCGCTCCGCCGACGCGATCACCCTGGTGGTGCGTTTCCTGCAACTGCAGCGCCGCCACGCGCAACGCGCGGTTGCCGGCGGCTTCGAGGCGGTCGACGAACTGACCACCCCGGCCGGGTCATGGCTGACCTGGGACGAAGCGGTGGAGTGCGAAACATGTTTCGGCCCGTTGCCCCTCAACGACGCGCCCTGGACGCTGCCCGTAACAGCCGCGCCCGCAACCGATATCGAAGCGGTCGACGGTGGCCGCCTGGTTCGCGAGCGGCACGAGGTACGGGGCCGGCTCACCGTCTCCGCCGAGCCCGACGGCGACCTGGTGCGGATCTCCGTGCACCTGGCCAATACCGGGGCGGCGGCCACGGACAAGAACGATGCCCTGGCGCGCTCGATGATCGGCACCCATGTGATCGCCGAAGCCGTTGGCGGCGAGTTCATTTCACTGCTGGAGCCCACGGCCGGCGCGGCCGGCGCGGCCTCGCGGTGCACCCAGCATCGGTGTTTCCCGGTGCTGGCCGGCCCGCCGGGCGTACACGACATGTTGCTGATCTCGCCGATCATCCTCTACGACCACCCCGAAGTGGCCGAACAGAGCGGCACCGCACTCTACGACTGCACCGAGATCGACGAGATCCTCACGCTGCGCGTGATGACGATGACCGACGAAGAGAAAGCCCAGGCCCGCGCCACCGATGCGCGGGCGGCACAGATCATCGACCGGTGTGATGCGATGTCGGCCGAGGACATGGGCCGCCTGCACGGTGTGCTGCGCGACCCACACCGCGCCGCCGGGCTCGTCCCCGAGATACCCGACGGGGTCGACTGGTGGGACCCACTGGCCGACAATGCGGTTCGCCCTGAAGTCGACGCCGTCCTGGTACACGGAGTTCGGGTCGCCCGGGGCAGCCGGGTCGTACTCCGGCCGCGGCGCAACGCCGACGCGCAGGACATCTTCGTGGCCGGCAAGACCGCGCGCGTCACGTCGGTGCACGAGGACGTCGAGGGCAACAAACATGTGGCCGTGGTGGTGGAGGACGACCCGGCTGCCGAACTGCACGACTGGTATGGCCGCTACCTGTACTTCTCCCCCGACGAAATCGAACCGCTCACTGAAAGGAACCCGTCATGGACGTCTTAGGCTGGATTTTCCTCGCTCTGATCGCGTTGGTCGTCGCGGCCGCGGTGGGCCTGGGTGTGGCCTCGCTGCCGGATGCCAAGCGGTACCTGCGATTGCGGCGCATGTAGGTCAGGCCTATGACAGCGCGAATCCTGGTAGCCGGCATCGGCAACATCTTCCTCGGTGACGACGGCTTCGGCTCCGAGGTGGCACGACTGACCCAGATCCAGCACGATGACGTGCGCGTCGTCGACTACGGCATCGGCGGCATGCATCTGGCCTACGACCTGCTCGACGCGTGGGACGCGCTCGTCCTGGTCGACGCGATACCCGGCCGCGGCACCCCGGGCATGTTGCACGTCTTCCAGGCCGACCACGACGGCGATTGCGGTGCAACGGGTTTGGACGCGCACAGCATGGACCCGCAGACCGTGTTCACCAGCCTGCGGGCGTTGGGCGGCAACCCGCCCTACACCGTGATCGTCGGCTGCGAGGCCGGCAGCGTCGAGGAACACCTGGGCCTGAGCGAACCGGTCGCTGCCGCGGTGCCCCGTGCGGTCCGCGCGGTGCACAGAATCGTTGCCGCGCTGCAGACTTCGGCGCCGGCGGAGCAGGAGTGCTGATGTGTCTCGGGATTCCCGGCCAGGTGATCGGGATGCTGGAGGGCTACGAGGGACAGCTGGCCCTGGTCGACGTCACCGGCCGCCGGCGCAAGGTCAACATCGGGATGCTGCCGGAGGAGACCTTCGAGCCCGGCGACTGGGTGATCATCCATATGGGCTTCGCCGTCGAGAAGACCGACCGCGCCGGCGCCGCGCAGGCGCTGGCCGGCCTGCAGATGATGGGCTCGGGACCCGATCCGGAGGGCAGCTGAGGTGACCACCGCCCCCCTGACCCGGCCCGAGGACGTACGGCGACGCATCACGGTGACCGGGGTGGTTCAGGGGGTCGGCTTCCGCCCGTTCGTACACCGGCTCGCGACCGAGCTGCGGTTGACAGGCTTCGTCGGAAACGATTCGGGCGCGGTGTTTCTCGAAGTGCAAGGTGAGCCCCCTCGGGTGGACGAGTTCGCCCGCCGGTTGCGTGATCAAGCGCCGCCACTGTCCCGGGTCGGTTCCGTGTCGGTGACCGACATCGGAGTCCGCGACGGCCCCGCACTCGCGTTCCGCATCGTGGACAGCCAGGCCGTGCGCGGCCCGGCAACACCGATCCCACCCGATGTCGCGGTGTGCGACGACTGTGTGGCCGAGATGTTCGACCCGCGCGACCGCCGCCACCGGCACCCGTTCATCAGCTGCACCAACTGCGGCCCGCGCTTCACGATCATCCGGTCACTGCCCTACGACCGCCCCGCCACCACCATGTCGGGCTTCGCCATGTGCCGACGGTGCGCCGCCGAGTACCACGACCCCACCGACCGGCGGTTCCACGCCCAGCCCATCGCCTGTCCGGACTGCGGACCTTCGTTGTGGTTCGACTCACCCGCCGGGCACACCCACGGACCCGGCGCCGTGGCGGCAGCCCGGCTGGCGCTGGCTGACGGAGCCCTGGTCGCCGTCAAGGGTATCGGCGGCTACCACCTGGCCTGTGTGGTCGACGACGAATCGGCGGTCCGCAGGCTACGGGCCCGAAAGTCACGCGGCAGCAAACCTTTTGCCGTCCTGGTGCGCGACCTGGCGGTGGCGCGGCGGTATGCGTTCGTCGACGACACCGAGGCCGCGGTGTTGACCGGTCCGGCGCGGCCGATCGTGTTGCTGCGCCGCCGGCCGGACGCTCCGGTGGCCGAGGCCGTCGCGCCCGGCAATCCGTTGATCGGCCTGATGCTGCCCTACTCCCCCGTTCATCATCTGTTGCTTGACGGGCCGCCGGATACCCTGGTCATGACCAGCGCCAACCGGTCCGAGGAGCCCATCTGCTTCACCGAAGAGGATGCTGCGCAACGCCTTCCGCAATTGTGCGACGCCGTCCTCGACCACGATCGGCCCATTCACGTGCCCTGCGACGACTCGGTGGTGCGCGTGCGCAAGGGGGGCGAACTACCCATCCGGCGTTCGCGTGGCTATGCGCCGCTGCCCGTCGCTCTCGGCATCGACGGCCCCCCGGTGCTCGCCGTGGGCGGAGAATTGAAGAACACCTGTTGCCTCACCGACGGTTCGCGCGCCTTCCTGTCCGGGCACATCGGCGACATGGCCCGCTACGAGACCCTGCGAGCCTTCGAGCAGGCGGTGGGCCAACTCAGCGAGATGCGCGGCCGCCCGGCACGACTGGCCGCCGATCTGCACCCCGGATACCACACCCGCGCCTGGGCCGAACGCCACCGGGAGGGCCGGCCACTGGACCTCGTCCAGCACCACCACGCACACGTCGTCTCGCTGCTCGCCGAGCACGGGCGACTCGGTGAGCCGATCGTCGGCGTGGCCTTCGACGGCACCGGCTACGGATGCGACGGCACGGTCTGGGGCGGGGAGATTCTCACCCTGGGCCGCGACAGTCACCGGTTCCGGCGGGCCGGGCAGCTGCGTCCGGTGCCGCTGCCCGGCGGCGACGCGGCGGTGCGCAATCCGTGGCGGATGGCCCTGTCCCAGCTGCGGCAGGCCGGGGTCGGCTGGGATCGCGACCTGGCGCCCGTCATCGCCGCCACGACCGATGAACTGCGGCTGCTGCGTTCTCTTCTGGACACCGGCACGGCTTGCGTGCCGTGCTCGAGCATGGGCCGGTTGTTCGACGCGGTCGCCTCCCTGTTGGGCTTGCGGCACCGGATCGACTACGAGGGACAGGCCGCCGTCGAACTGGAGGCTCTGGCGCAGACTGCGCCGGCCTCCGCGCCGCTGGAATTCGCCATCGGCGCCGACGCGATGATCGACCCGGCTCCGATGGTGCGGGCGATGGTGGCGGCCCTGCGCGACGGCGTGCCACCGGCAGCGCTGGCCGCGGGCTTTCACCGGGCACTGGCCGATGCCGTTGCCGAGTTGGTGTACCAGGTGGCTGGGCCGACCCGGTTGGTCGGCCTCACCGGTGGCGTGTTTCAGAACGTGCTGTTACTTCAACAGTGCCTGAACCGCCTGCACGACAGAGATTTCGAGGTCCTGACCCACCGCCTCGTGCCGCCGAACGACGGCGGGCTGGCGCTGGGCCAGGCCGCGGTCGCCATGCTGATCGCGCGAGAGGAGGAACACCGATGAGCACCGCCATGGATCGCGAACTCGGCGCCGATCTGGCCGCCGACCTGGCGGGAGCCGCTTTCACCGTCGCCAGGCGGTTCGCGGCGGGCGCCACCATGTGGTCGATCGCGCCGTCGTGGGAACCGCACGCCAGGCACATCGCGGTCGAATTCGTGCATCCGGTGATCGTGGGCAAGCGGGCACTGCCGGCGGTCGCGCTCACGGGGCCGGACCTGGTGGACCTGGTGCGAATCTCGGTACGCCCCGGCGACCTGGTGATAGCGGTCGCCGGCGCCGACGATCCCGACGTGCGATCGGTGATGCGCCGCGGCCCGGCCTGGGGTGCCACCACGATCTGGATCGGCAGCGGCGCCCGGCCCGAACCCGGCGCCGCCGACCATGTGCTGTGGTCGGACGATCCCGATCCCCGGGTGCCCGCGACGGGCGGCTTCGTGTTGTTCTACCACCTGCTCTGGGAACTGACACACGTGTGTTTCGAACACCCCGGACTGTTGAAAACAGAATCCCCCGAGGATGTTTGCGTCACCTGCAGCGACGAGGGACGACTCGCAGAGGTGCTGGCCGCGACGGACCGCGACCACGCCGCCGTGCGTACGGCTCGCGGCACCGAGACGGTGCTCACCACCCTGATCGGACCGGTCGCCGCCGGCGACCTGGTGCTGGTGCATGCGGGAACGGCGATCTCGCGCACCGGACCGGAGGTCTGATCATGCAGCACGAGCCCACCGACTTCCTGTACCCGTTCATCGACGCGCAGGAGGACAACCCCGAATCGCTGTTGGCGGACCTGGCCGCGTCCGCCCGGGCCAAAGCCGCCGAGAGCCTCGCGGTACGGCGCGCCACGCTGGCCGCCAATGCCGACCTGCTGGCCCGGGTCACACGCGAACTGGCCCGCCGGTTCAGCACGGGCGGACGGATGTTCACCTTCGGCAACGGCGGCAGCAGCACCGACTGCACCACGCTGGCCGGCTTGTTCGCCCGGCCACCCACCGGAAAACCCTTGCCCGCCTGGTCTTTGACCACCGACCAGGCCATCGTCACCGCGCTGGGCAACGACGTCGGGTTCGAGTTGGTATTCGCCCGTCAGCTGATCGCTCGGGCGCAGCCCGGCGACATCGCGGTTGCCATGTCCACCAGCGGCAACTCACCGAACCTGCTCACCGCGCTCGCCGAGGCCCGCCGACGCGATCTCTACACCGTCGGATTCGCCGGCTACGACGGCGGCGCGTTCGCCGACAACCCGGATGTGGACGCCTGCTTCACCGTTGCGTCCCAGAGCGTGCACCGGATCCAGGAAGCCCAGGCCCTGCTCGGTTACCGGCTCTGGCTGGCAGTTCAGGACAAGTGTGATCAGACGGTGGGGGTGGCATGAAAAACACGGCAGGCGAATACCTTTCATCGGGACCGCGGTTCGCCGAGGGCCAGGTGATCGAACGCATCGAATCGTTCCGCCGGCGACGTCCCCGCCTGCTCGACGACCACATCACGCTGGCACACGGAGCCGGCGGCAAAGCCTCGGCGGCACTGGTGGACGCCGTGTTCCTGGAGGCCTTTCGCAACCCGCTGCTCGAGTCGCTCGGTGATGGCGCGGTGCTCACCCTGCCCGGCGGCCAGCGGGTCGCGATGTCCACCGACTCATTCGTCGTGCAGCCCAGACGGTTTCCGGGCGGCTCGATCGGGGCCCTGGCCGTGCACGGCACCTGCAACGACCTCGCGATGGCCGGCGCGGTGCCGTCCTGGATCTCGGCGGCGTTCGTGCTCGAAGAGGGTTTCCCGATCACGGAGCTGCGGGAGATCGTGGCGGACATGGCGGCCGCGGCCGCCGACGCCGGTGTGCAGATCGTCACCGGTGACACCAAGGTGGTGCCCAACGGTGCGGCCGACGGCGTGTTCATCACCACCACGGGCGCCGGCGTCATACCCGCGGAGCGCACCCTGACGGCCACCGCGGTGCGGGCCGGCGACAGAGTGCTGCTGTCGGGGTCGATGGGCGATCACGGCATGGCGGTTCTGCTGGCCCGGGGCGATCTGGCCATCGAGGCCGACATCGCCTCGGACACAGCGTCACTGAGCCCACTCGTCGAACTGCTGATGGCCGCCGCGCCGAACACCCGGTGGCTGCGCGACGCGACGCGGGGTGGGGTGGGCACCGTCTGCAACGAGCTCGCGCAGTCCTGCGGGCTCGGGGTGTTGCTGGACGAGCAACGCCTGCCGGTGCACCCGACGGTCAACGGCGCGTGTGAACTCCTGGGCATCGACCCGCTGTATGTCGCCAACGAGGGAAAGTTCATCGCCGTCGTCGCGGCCGGGGAAGCGGCGGCGGGTCTGGCAGCCCTGCGCTCGCACCCCCTGGGAGTCGATGCCGCCGACGTCGGGGAGATCGTGACCGAACCGCGCGAAAGCGTACTGCTACGTACCGGATTCGGCGGTACCCGGATCGTCGACATGCTGGTCGGCGACCCGCTGCCCCGAATCTGCTGAAACCAGAAAGGAGACGGCCGATGTGCCTGGGTATTCCGGGGCGGATCGTGGCAATCACCGATCCGGCAAACCAGTTGGCCAAGGTCGACGTCAGCGGCGTGCAGCGCACCATCAGCGTGCGCCTGCTGGAAGGTGACCCGCCGCAGCCCGACGACTGGGTACTGGTGCACGTCGGCTTCGCGATGGCCAAGATCGACGAGACCGAAGCACTGATGACGCTCGCGGCCATCAAGAAGCTCGGCGAGGCCTACACCACCGAGCTGGAAGCCTTCGACTCTTCCGCGATCGTCTAGGGGGCGCAATGAAATTCGTCGACGAATTCCGGGATCCCGCGGCGGCCCGCACGCTGCTGACGGCGATCGAACATCTCGCCGGAACCGGTCCCGGGCACTTCAAGTTCATGGAAGTGTGCGGCGGGCACACCCATACCATCTACCGGCACGGCATCGAACACCTGTTGCCCGACAACGTCGAACTGGTGCACGGGCCGGGCTGCCCGGTCTGTGTGATTCCGATGGGCCGCATCGACGACGCGATGTGGCTGGCCGGCCAACCCGGCGTGATCTTCACCTGCTTCGGCGACATGATGCGGGTTCCCGGTTCGGCGGGCAGCCTGCTCGACGCGAAAGCACGAGGCGCCGACGTACGGTTCGTCTACTCCCCCCTGGACGCGCTGAAGATCGCGCTCGACAACCCCGGCCGCCAGGTGGTGTTCTTCGCCATCGGCTTCGAAACCACTGCTCCGTCCACCGCGGTGACGCTGGTGCGCGCACGCGAGCTGCAGTTGTCCAACTTCAGCGTGTTCTGCAACCACGTCACGATCGTGCCGCCGATCAAGGCGATCCTGGAATCACCGGACCTGCGCCTGTCCGGGTTCATCGGCCCGGGCCACGTGTCGACGGTGGTGGGCAACCGGCCCTACCGGTTCGTCCCGGACGTCTATCGAAAGCCGTTGGTGGTGGCGGGTTTCGAACCGCTGGACATCCTGGCGTCGGTCGCGATGCTGCTTCGGCAGATCCGCGAGGGCCGGTGCGAGGTGGAGAACCAGTACAAGCGGGTGGTGCCGGAGAACGGCAACCCCGCCGCGCTGAAGCTGATGGGCACCGTGTTCGCGTTGCGCCCGCACTTCGAATGGCGCGGGCTCGGTTTCATCTCGCAGAGCGCGCTGCGCCTGCACGACGACTTCGCGGATTTCGATGCCGAACAACGCTTCTCGATGCCCGGGGTGCGGGTCGCGGACCCGAAGGCGTGCCAGTGCGGCGAAGTGCTCAAGGGCGTGCTCAAGCCCTGGGAGTGCAAGGTTTTCGGCACCGCATGCACTCCGGAGACACCGATCGGCACCTGCATGGTGTCCCCCGAGGGGGCGTGTGCCGCCTACTACAACTTCGGCCGCATGCACCGTGACGCCGCCAAGCTGGTGGGGTCCGCCCAGACGTGACCGACGCCACCGGCGCCGAGATGTTCGCCCGATACGCCTACGCCCCCAACGCACTCGGCTATTGCGGTCCCCCGCTGGGCGCCACCCTACGCGACGGGGCGGTCGAGGAGGTGCTGCGCGCGGCGCGCGGCTTCTCCGGGGCCTGGCCCTATCTGCGGGTGCTCTCGCAGCTGACCGGTATCGCCGATCCGCTGGACTATCGGCTGGTCGAAGCGTATTGGCTCGGTGGCGGTGTCGGCGCCGCGCTGTCCGGTACCCGGTTCTTCGAGGCGTTGCTGGCCATCATCGGCCCCCAGGCCGGCCGGTACTGGTCGCATCTGACCCCCGACCTGGCGAACGAGGCGGCCGGCAATCACTGCTTCCACGTCTTCGGTGTATATCCCTGGACGCGCTTCCTGGGACGCGGCATGGATCAGCATCCGCTGCATGTGCTGGACAGTTGCCGGATCACCTGGGGCACCGTACTGTCGCGTTCCGGTGACGCGATCGAAGTGCTGTGCCGGCGGCTGGCGTGGGACGGCCGAACACTCGCGTTGGCCCAGCCCGCCCCCCGGATCCTCGACGTATGGGCCGACGGGTACTGCGCGGTGCCGGACGTGGCCGCCGGCGACGATGTCGCCGTGCACTGGGGCCGGCTGTGCGGGAGGCTGCAGCCCGACCAGGTGTGCGCGCTGGCCGAGAGCACAGACCGGCAGCTGCGGGTGACCAACGATCGTCTCGGTAGCTGATTCCATGTCAAACTTGCCCTCGTGCCCGGTTCCATCTGCGACGTGCTGCCCAGTGCCGCGGCCCTGCTCGGAGTATCCGGCGCGGTAGACACGCTCGGCCTGGTGGAGTCGGTCGGGGACGTCGACCGGGTCATGCTCGTGCTAATCGACGGGCTCGGCTTTCACCTGCTGCCGGATCTCGTACACGACGCTCCGCTGCTGGCTTCCGTGCTGAGCGGTGGCACAGGACGGTTGCGGCAATTGACCTGCACCTTTCCGTCCACCACCCCGACGAGCCTGGTGTCGCTGGGCACCGGCGCCCTGCCCGGGCAGCACGGCATCCTCGGCTTCACCCTCAACATCCCGGGCACCGACCGAGTGCTCAACCACATCAGGTGGCGCGACGAACCGCCGGTCGACGAATGGCAGCCTCTCCCAACGTGGTTCGACCGCCTGACGCATGCCGGGGTCAAGGCCCGCGCCCTGCTGCCGGAATGGTTCATCGGCAGTGGACTGACCGAAGCCGCCTACCACGGCGCCCTCTTCGTACCCACGCACGCCGACGACGACTACGCCGGGCGGTTGCTCGACGAACTGCGCGCGACACCCGGACTGGTCTACGGCTACACCGCAGACCTGGACACCATGGCGCACGTATTCGGCGTCGGGTCACCCGAGTGGCACGAAGCCGCGTCGCGCGTCGATGCGCTGCTGACCCGCCTGGCCGAGTCGCTGCCCGCCAACGCGGCGCTGCTGGTGACCGCCGACCATGGCGGCCTGAATGTCGCCGCGGACGCCCGCATCGACATGGACGCCGACCCGCTGCTGGCCGCCGGAATCAGGGTGGTCGCCGGCGAACCGCGAGTGCGCTATCTGCACACCGAGCCCGGCGCCACCGCCGATGTGGTGGCCACCTGGTCAGAACGCCTGGCCGGCCGCGCGGACGTCTACACCCGCGACCAAGCCGTCGCCGCGGGGCTGTTCGGACCGGTCAGCCCCGGTCATCTACCCCGGATCGGCGATGTCGTGGTGGTGTGCACCGGCGGGTCGGCGGTGCTGGCGACCGGCCATGAACCTCCGGAATCGGCGCGCCTGGTGGGCTTTCACGGTGCGGCCACCCCGGCCGAGATGGCCATCCCGCTGATCGAATTGCTCTAATCAAACTCAAATCTCATTTGCCTGATCGTCCGATGTCCACCGCGATAGGTTCGACATGGTGGAACCGCGGGCCGTGATCGCTGCCCGGAGGACGTTCCGTGGGCGGGAGATGTAGCGATGGACTACGGCCAGGTGCCGCCGGAAGTCCATTCGGCGCGCATGCATTCGGGACCCGGCGCCGAGTCACTGCTGGCCGCCGGCACCGCCTGGAGCAACGTCGCCGACGGGCTGGACGAGGCAGCGGACGGGTTCCGCCGCGTGACCGCGAAGCTGAACTGCGGCTGGCAGGGCACCGCGGCCATCGCCATGACCCAGGCCGCGACTCCCTACCTGGGGTGGCTCAACGCCGCTGCAGCGAAAAGCAGGCAGACCGCCGAGCACGCGCGGGCGGCCGCGACCGCCTATCAGGAAGCCCACGCCGCGGTGGTGCCCCCGCCGGTGATCGCGGCCAACCGGTCCCACCGGGCGTCGCTGGCCGCCGGCAACGCGTTGAGTCAGGACACCCAGAATATCGCCGCGATGGACGCGCGCTACGAGCAGATGTGGGCCCGCGACGTCGAGGCGATGTACACCTACGCAGCAGCCGCTGCCGAAGCCTCGCGGGTGACGCCGTTCACCTCCGGCCCGCTGGCCCTCGATCTGCCGGTACCGGCCCAGCTCGGTGCGGCCGGCGATCCGGAGATGATGTCCGCCGGATCGCAACTGATTTCCGCGATACCGCAGGTGTTGCAGTCTCTGTCGGCCTCCCCGCTGACGTCCGTCGGTACCGCCCTTGCGGCAGTGTCTTCGTCACTGGCCAGGCTGAGTGGCCTTGCCGTGCCGGTCAAGTTCCCGATGCACCTGCTCAACTTCCTCGGCAGGGGTCCGGCCATGGTGGCGGTGCGCAAGACCCCCCCGCCGGTCCGGGCGACCTGGGGCAAGGGAATGTCCATCGGCCGGCTGTCGGTGCCACCGGAATGGGGCGCCGCGGAGCCGCCCAAGGCGGCCGTCGTCGACCTCTACTGCTCGGCCCGGCGGATGCGCACGATCGGAGGCCTGGCCGTCAACGGTCGGCTGGTCTATTCCTGAGCCGCTACAGCGGCGTCACGTAGGCGGAACTGATGCCGCCGTCCACCAGGAACGTCGAGGCGGTGATGAACGACGCGTCGTCACTGGCCAGAAATGCCACGGCGGCGGCGATTTCGTCAGGGTCGGCGAAACGGCCCAGCGGCACGTGCACCAGCCGGCGGGCGGCCCGTTCCGGGTCCTTGGCGAAGAGCTCCTGCAGCAGCGGTGTGTTGACCGGGCCGGGGCACAGCGCGTTGACGCGGATGCCCTTGCGGGCGAACTGCACGCCGAGTTCCCGCGACATGGCCAGCACGCCGCCCTTGGAGGCGGTGTAGGAGATCTGCGAGGTCGCCGAGCCCAGCACCGCGACGAAGGACGCGGTGTTGATGATCGAACCCTTGCCGGCGGGCACCATGTGCCGCAACGCGGCCCGGCAGCACAGGTACACCGATTTCAGGTTGACGTCCTGGACGTGCTGCCACGCCGGCAGTTCGGTGCTCTCGATCAGGTCGTCCTCCGGCGGCGAGATACCGGCGTTGTTGAATGCGATGTCGATCGACCCACAGGCGTGTGCGGCGCCGTCGAACAGCTTGTTCACCGACTCTTCATCGGAAACATCAACGGCCACATACAATCCGGAGAGTTCCTCGGCGGCGGCGCCACCGGCCTCGGCGTCGATGTCGCCGATGACGACGGTCGCGCCCTCGGCGTGCATGCGCCGCGCCGCGGCCAGGCCGATGCCGCTGCCGCCGCCGGTGATGACCGCCACCCGGCCCGCCAGCCGCCGACTCAGGTCGATCACTGCTCCTCCTTGATGGCGATGAACACGTTCTTGGTCTCGGTGAAATGCAGTGGGGCGTCGGGCCCGAGTTCACGGCCCACACCGGATTGTTTGAACCCGCCGAACGGGGTGTTGTAGCGCACCGAGGAATGCGAATTCACGGACAGGTTGCCGGCTTCGACCGCGCGCGACACCCGCAAGGCGCGCGACAGGTCGTCGGTCCAGATGGAACCGGACAGACCGTATTCGGTGTCGTTGGCAAGTGCGATCGCATCGTGCTCGTCGTCGAAGGCCAGGACCGTGACAACCGGCCCGAAGATCTCGTCGGTGACGCTGCGGTCGGTGCGCTGCGGGGTGAGAACCGTTGGCGGGAACCAGAATCCGGGACCCGTGGGCGCGCTGCCGCGAAAGGCGACAGGCGCATTCGGGGGCACGTAGGAAGCCACCTTGTTCCAGTGGGCACGCGACACCAGCGGGCCCATCTCGGTCTGGTCCGAGGTGGGGTCCCCGACCGCCACGGCATGTACCGCCGGTTCGAGCAGCTCCATGAACCGGTCGTAGACGCTGCGCTGCACCAGGATTCGGCTGCGCGCACAGCAGTCCTGACCGGCGTTGTCGAACACCCCGCCCGGCGCCGTCGCGGCGGCCTGCTCCAGATCGCAGTCGGCGAACACGATGTTGGCGCTCTTGCCACCCAGTTCCAGCGTCACGCGTTTGACATGCGCCGCCGCACCGGCCATCACCTTCTTGCCCACCGCGGTCGACCCGGTGAACACGATCTTGCGGACGCCGGGGTGGGTGACGAACCGCTCCCCCACCACCGAGCCCTGTCCCGGCAGCACCTGCAGCAGGTCCGCGTCCAGTCCCGCCTCGACTGCCAGTTCACCGAGCCGCAGGGTGGTCAGCGGTGTCCACTCGGCGGGCTTGACCAGAACCGCGTTGCCCGCGGCCAGCGCCGGCGCGATGCCCCAGGTCGCGATCACCATCGGGAAGTTCCACGGCGTGATCACCCCCACCACGCCCATCGGCTCGTTGAAGGTGACGTCGATGCCGCCGGCTACCGGAATCTGCTTGCCGGACAACCGTTCCGGCGCCGCGGCATAGTACCGCAGCACATCGCGGACGTTGCCCGCCTCCCACCGCGCCGAGCCGACGGGGTGTCCGGAGTTGGCCACCTCCAGCGCGGCCAGTTCGTCCAGGTGCGTGTCGACGGCGTCCGCGAACGCGCGCAGTCCGGCGGCGCGTTCGGCCGGCGCCAGCCGCGCCCACCGCCGCTGCGCTGCGGTCGCCCGAGCCACCGCGTCGTCCACGGCGGCGGCATCGACGTGCTCGACCGAGCGCAATATCTCCTCGGTGGCGGGGTTGACCAGCTGGGTGGAGGTCATGCCGCGGCGTACGATCGCGCGGCGTCGACCAAGGCGGTGAACAATCGCAGGTCGTCCAACGACTTCTCCGGATGCCATTGCACGGCAAGGGCAAACGCGTCCCCGGGCAGTTCCACCGCCTCGACGACGCCGTCGGTGTCCCACGCGCCGACCACCAGTTGATCCCCCACCGTGTCGATGGCCTGATGGTGGTAGCACGGCACGTCGGCGGTCTCGCCGAGCACCGCCGCCACCTTGGTGCCGGGCACCGTGCGAACCGGCAGCCGGCTGAACACACCGTTGCCCGCACGATGGCCGGAGTGACCGATCACCTCGGGCAGATGCTGGTGCAGGGTGCCGCCGAACGCCACGTTGAGCAGTTGGGCGCCGCGGCAGATGCCCAGCACGGGCAACCGCCGGTCCAGCGCCGCGCGCAGCAACGCGAACTCCCAGGCGTCGCGATCGGTGCGGGGCTCGTCGGTGGTCTCGTGCGGTTGCTGTCCGTAGGCCGCGGGGTCCAGGTCGTAGCCGCCGGTGATCACCAACGCGTCCAGGCTGTCGAGCAGGCGGTTCACCGCCCCGGAGTTCACCGGTTGCGGCGGCAGCAACACCGGTATCCCACCGGCCAGCGTCACGCCCTCGAAGTAGTCGGCAGGCAGGTAGGCGGCGGGGATATCCCAGACTCCCGTGCGCACCTGCTCGAGATACATCGACAGGCCCACGACGGGGGACTCCCGTGGCGGGTCGCCACCGTCGAAGCTAAAGCCGTTCAAAGCCACGAATCCTCTCCCAGTCGGTGACCGCGGCGTTGAACGCCTTCAGCTCCACGTGCGCGTTGTTCAGGTAGTGCGCGACCACGTCGTCGCCGAAGGCCTCCCGCGCCAGCGCCGAATCCCCGAACAGCGTCGCAGCCTCGCCCAGCGTGGCCGGCAGCCGCTGGACATCCCTCGCGTCGTAGGCGTTGCCCGCGTAGGGCTCACCAAGCTCGAGGCCCCGGTCGATACCGTACAGCCCACCGGCGATCAGCGCGGCGACCGCCAGATACTGGTTGACGTCGCCGCCCGGCACTCGGCATTCCACCCGGATACTGCGCCCGTGCCCCACCACGCGCAGCGCGCAGGTACGGTTGT
Organism: Mycobacterium gordonae; assembly: GCF_001417955.2. Lineage (GTDB taxonomy): Bacteria > Actinomycetota > Actinomycetes > Mycobacteriales > Mycobacteriaceae > Mycobacterium > Mycobacterium gordonae_B. The sequence goes on from NZ_LKTM01000286.1 coordinate 24,099, forward strand.
CCATCCCCCAGGCCACCGCCGTCGGGGCGAAGCTGCCGTCGGCAAAACGCTTGTACGAGTTGATGTTCGGCGCGAAAAACAACGTGAGTTCGCGAATCGTGGCGAGCAGTCCGGCAACGAAGCTGCGGAAGGTGGCCGACATCCCGCCGCTGCCGTCGGCGAACGCCGCACCGTCATCCGGGCCGCGCAACGACAGGTGAATGTGGCAGCTGTTGCCTTCGCGCTCATCGTATTTGGCCATGAACGTCAGGCTCTTGCCGTGCTGGTCGGCAATCTCCTTGGCGCCGTTCTTGTAGATGGCGTGGTTGTCGCAGGTGACCAGCGCCTCGTCGTAGCGGAAGCCGATTTCCTGCTGTCCGTTGTTGCATTCGCCTTTGATGGCCTCGACCCGCAGACCCGCGCCCTGCATGCCCAGCCGGATATCGCGCAGCAGCGGCTCCATCCGCGAAGACGCCATGATCGCGTAGTCGATGTTGTAATCGCTGGCCGGTGTCAGGTCCCGGTAGCCGCCGGCCCACGCCGCACGGTAGGACTGGTCGAACACGATGAACTCCAGCTCGGTGGCGACGTCGGCGATCAGATCGCGCTCCGCCAGCCGGTCGAGCTGGCGGCGCAGGATCGCGCGCGGCGACACGGCCACCGGGCTGCCGTCGGCCCAGCTCAGGTCCGCGATCACCAGCGCCGTGCCAGGCAGCCACGGCACCAGCCGCAACGTGGACAGGTCGGGTGTCATCACCATGTCGCCGTAACCGGTTTCCCAGCTCGACATGGCATAGCCGGGCACGGTGTTGAGGTCGACGTCGACGGCCACCAGATAGCTGCAGCACTCGGCCCCGTGGGCGGCCACCTCGTCGACGAAGAACCGGCCGGCCACCCGTTTGCCGGCCAGCCTGCCCTGCATGTCGGTGAACGCGACGATGACCGTGTCGATGTCGCCGGTGCCCACCAGCTGCACCAGCTCAGTCAGCGGCAGTCGTGACGAATCATGTTGTGGCACTTAGCTTAACCCCCGCGCCTACCAGGCGCTGGTGCGCAGCACGATCTCGGTGGCCAACTGCGCTGTCGACTCCTGGGCGTTGCGGCGACCGGCCAGGTCCACGACGCGATAGTCGGAGAGCACCAGCCGCTGACTGTCGCGGGCCGCGGATCGCGCGGCGGGTGAACTCACCAGCATGGTGGTGCCGATCTCCACCGGCGGACATTGGTCGTCGCGAACCGCCCCGTCAGCGCCGGCCACGGCCGGGTGCCCGCGATCGATGACGACCAGGCCGGCGAACCGGCCCAGTCGGGTGGCCGCCAATTCCCAGGCCAGCTCGGCCCCGTCCCGGTCACCCACCACCACGGCCCAGCCGATCCCGAGAGCGTCGAGGATGCCGATCACCGACTTGACGGTCAAGCGCGGGTCCGCGGCGATGACGACCGTTCGCAGCGAGGCGGTGTGCAGGCGCTCGCAGATCGCGTCATAGGCCGACACCGCGCGTTGCTCGGCGCCGAGTATCACCACCACGACGCCCTTTTCCGGACCGGCGATACCCACGTGCACAGAGAACCCGTCGAGGGTGGTCATCATCCTGGACACCCCGCCAAACTACGCCCAATGCCCCTGGTTTACACGCCGGGAAGCAGACCCGTCAGTTGCCGGAGAAGGAAAGTGGCAACCTCGAATGCCAGATTGCCGACATAGAGCGCCCGCGGCAGATAACCGATGTCCAGCAGACCGGCGTTGTAGATGCCGACGTTGACGAAGCCGGACAGGGTCGTGCCGGCATTGAGCAGTCCCGAGTTGGCGGCGCCGAGGTTGGTCAGGCCGGACAGCGCCGCGCCCAGATTCAGCGTTCCCGAATTCCCCAGCCCCGCCAGCAGCCAGCCCGAGTTCCCGGCACCCGGGGTCACGGCGCCGGAGTTTCCGGCGCCCAGCGTGAGCAGGCCCGAGTTGCCCAGTCCGGACGCCAGATAGCCGGAGTCGCCCGCGTAGATGTTGAACAGCCCGGAACTGCCCGCGCCCGGGTTGAAGGTGCCGGAGTTGCCGGCGCCGGCGTTGTAGTTCCCGGACGTGCCGAAGCCGAAGTTCTGGTTTCCAGAGCTTCCCGTGCCGGGGTTGTTGATGCCGGACGTCCCGGCACCGACGTTGCCGGTGCCCGCGTTGCCCGCACCGGGGTTGCTGGTGCCGGAACTGCCGGCGCCGATGTTGGTGCCGCCCGAGCTGCCGAAGCCGATGTTGCCCGAACCGGCGTTGCCGCCGCCGACGTTGCCGCTGCCCGAGCTGCCGGCGGTGCCGTTGTTGTTGTTGCCGGAGCTGCCCGCGCTGCCGGCGTTGTCGGTGCCCGAGTCTCCGCCGCTGCCGGAGTTGCCTGAGCCGGAGCTACCGGAGGCGGCGATGTTCCCGGTTCCGGAACTGCCGAAGCTGATGGCGTTGTTGTTGGCACCCGAACTGCCCGCGCTGCCGTTGTTGCCCGAGCCCGAGTTGCCCGCGCTGCCGTTGTTCCCGGTGCCCGAATTGCCCGCGGTGCCATTGTTGTTGGAGCCGGAGCTGCCGCCTGCCGCGTTGTTGCCGGAACCGGAGGTGCCGGCGCCGCCGTTGTTGCCGGTGCCGGACTGTCCGCCGCTGCCGTTGTTGTTGAAGCCCGAGTTGCCGGCGGACCCGTTGTTGCCGGTGCCCGAGCTGCCGCCGGCCGCTGAGTTGTTCAGCCCCGAGCTCCCGAAGGTTGCGCCGATGTTGCTGGTGCCGGAGTTGCCGCCGCTACCTTGGTTGTTCAGTCCGGAGTTGCCGGCGCTGCCGGAGTTGCCAGTGCCGGAATTACCGCCGCTGCCGGAGTTGCTGGTCCCCGAATTGCCGCCTGCGGCAAAGTTGTTGGCGCCCGAGCTGCCGAAGGTGGCGCCGGTGTTGTTGGTGCCGGAGTTACCGCCGCCGCCACTGTTGCTGAAACCTGAGTTTCCGGCACTGCCGGAATTGCCGTTGCCGGAGTTGCCGGCGCTGCCGTTGTTGCCGGTTCCCGAGTTGCCGCCCGCGCCGCTGTTGGCCTGTCCCGAACTGCCGAGCGAACCGTTGTTGTTGGTGCCCGAATTGCCGGCGCCGCCGCTGTTGCCGGTCCCGGATTGTCCGGCGGAGCCGCTGTTGCTGAAGCCGGAGTTTCCGCCGCTGCCCTGGTTGCCCTCGCCGGAGCTGCCGTTGCTGCCCGAGTTGTTGGAACCGGCGTTGCCGCCACCGACGCCGCTGTTGTTGGTACCAGAGTTGCCGCCGCCGGCTCCTCTGTTGTTGGTACCGGAATTGCCCCCGCCCGCCACGTTGTTGCCGGAGCCGGAGTTGCCCCCGCCGGGCTGTTGTTGTGGTCACCGGAGTTTCCACCGTTGGCGGCACCGCCGTTGCTGGTGCCGGAGTTTCCGCCGTTGACGCCGGCGTTGCCCGACCCCGAGTTGCCGCCGTTGGCGCCGCCGTTGTTGCTGCCCGAGTTGCCGCCGCCGACTCCCGTGTTGTCGTGTCCTGAGGTGCCCGCGCTGAGGGAGTTGTTACTGCCCGAGGTGCCTGAGGCCGCGACATTGTTGGATCCCGAAGAGCCGGCACCGTTGTTGGTGCCCGACGCTGCGACCGGCGCGCCGTTGCCGGTGTTGTCGTTACCCACGTTCCAGCTACCGGAGTTCCGGTCGCCGGTGTTGGTGTTGCCGGAGTTGTCGTTGCCGGTGTTGGTGTTGCCACGGTTCCTGTCACCGGTGTTGGTGCTGCCGGAGTTGTCGTTGCCGGTGTTGGTGCTGCCCGAGTTGCGGTCACCGGTGTTGGTGTTGCCGGAGTTGTAGTTGCCGGTGTTGGTGTTCCCCGAGTTACCCGTGCCGGTGTTGGTGTTGCCCGAGTTGAAGCCGTCGGGGCGGCTCGGGTCGCCGTAGGTGTTGGTGTTGCCGCTGTTGCCGTTGCCGGTGTTGGTGTTGCCGGCGTTGTTGTTGCCCGTGTTGGTGCTGCCCGAGTTGCCGTCACCGGTGTTGGTGAAGCCGGCGTTCTTGTTGCCGGTGTTGGTGTTGCCGGAGTTGAAGTCGAATCTGTTGGTATTGCCCGAGTTTCCGTTGCCGGTGTTGGTGAAGCCGGAGTTGTTGTTGCCGGTGTTGGTGTTACCGGAGTTGGCGTTGCCCGTGTTGGTGTTGCCGGAGTTGCGGTCGCCGGTGTTGGTGAAGCCGGAGTTGAAGTCGCCGGAGTTGGTGTTGCCGGAGTTGCCGGTGCCGGTGTTGGTGTTGCCCGAGTTGCGGAACCCGGTGTTGGTGTCACCGGAGTTGTAGCTGCCGGTGTTGGTGTCGCCGGAGTTGAATCCGTCCGGCGAGCTGGGGTTGAAGTAGGTGTTGGTGTTCCCGGAGTTGAAGTTGCCGGTGTTGGTGTTGCCCGAGTTGGCGTTGCCGGTGTTGGTGTTGCCGGAGTTGAGGTTTCCGGTGTTCGTGTTGCCCGCGTTGCGCGCACCGGTGTTGGTGTTGCCCGAGTTGAGGTCGCCGGTATTGGTGTTGCCCGAGTTGGAGTTACCGGTGTTGGTGTTGCCGGAGTTGTAGCTGCCGGTGTTGGTGTCGCCCGAGTTGTAGCCGTCGGGCCGACTTGCGTCACCGTAGGTGTTGGTGTTGCCCGAGTTCAGGTTCCCGGTATTGGTGTTGCCCGAGTTCTGATTGCCGGTATTGGTGTTGCCGGAGTTGAGGTTTCCGGTGTTGGTGTTGCCCGAGTTCTGATTGCCCGTGTTGGTGTTGCCGGAATTCAGGTTGCCGGTGTTGGTGTTGCCGGAGTTGTAGTTACCGGTATTGGTGCCACCGGAGTTGTAGTCACCGGTGTTGGTGCCACCGGAGTTGTAGTTGCCCGTGTTGGTGCCGCCGGAGTTGTAGTTACCGGTGTTCGTGCCGCCCGCGTTGTAGTGGCCGGTGTTGGTGCCGCCGGAGTTGTAGTTGCCCGTGTTGGTGCCGCCGGAGTTGTAGTAGCCCGCGTTGGTGCCGCCCGAGTTGAAGTCGCCGGTGTTCGTGCCGCCGGCATTGAAGTTGCCCGTGTTGGTGCCACCGGCGTTGTAGCTGCCGTAATTGGTGCCGCCGGCATTGAAATCACCGGTGTTGGTGCCGCCCGAGTTGAAGTTGCCGGTGTTGGTGCCGCCCGCGTTGTAGTTGCCGGTGTTGGTGCCGCCGGCATTGAAGTCACCGGTGTTGGTGCCACCCGAGTTGTAATTGCCCGTGTTGGTGCCGCCCGAGTTGTACCGCCCGGTATTGGTGCTGCCGGAGTTGTAGTTTCCGCTGTTCGTGCTGCCGGAGTTGTACATTCCGGTGTTGGTGCTGCCCGAGTTGAACAGACCGGTGTTGGTGCTGCCCGCGTTGTACAACCCGGTGTTGTTGCTGCCGGAGTTCCACAGCCCGGTGTTCAGGTTCCCCGCGTTCCAGAGTCCGGTGTTGTAGTTGCCGGCGTTCATCGCAAACGTGTTGCCGTTGCCGCCATTCCACCAGCCCAGGTTTCCGCTGCCGGCGTTTCCGAAGCCGATGTTGTAGTTGCCCGAGTTTCCGAAGCCGATGTTGCCGCTGCCGGAGTTCCCGAAGCCGATATTGAAGTTTCCGGAGTTGCCCAGGCCGAGGTTGAACCACCCCGAGTTGAGACGGCCGATGCCGACCTGGTTGTCGCCGGTGAGTCCGAGCCCGAAATTGTTGTTCCCGGTGTTGCCGAAGCCGATGTTGTTGGTGCCGGTGTTGCCCCAACCCTGGTTGCTGGTCCCGTTGTTACCGCCGCCCTGGTTGCCGGTGCCGGTGTTGCCCATTCCGGGGTTGTTGTTGCCGACGTTGCCGCTGCCGGCATTGCCGTTGCCGCGGTTGCCCTCTCCGGCGTTGCCGCTGCCGTAGTTGCCGCCGCCCTGGTTGTTGCTGCCCGCGTTGCCACTCCCGGCGTTGCCGCTGCCGGTGTTGCCATTGCCGGCGTTGCCGTTGCCGATATTGCCGTTGCCGACGTTGTTGCTGCCCTGGTTGCCGCTGCCCTGGTTGTTGTCACCGGTCCCCAACCCGATGCCGCGGTTGCCGCTGCCGGCGTTGCCGTTGCCGATGTTGCCGCTGCCGACGTTGTTGCTGCCCTGGTTGCCGCTGCCCTGGTTGTTGTCACCGGTCCCCAACCCGAAACCACGATTGCCGCTGCCGGCGTTGCCGCTGCCGATGTTGCCGTTCCCGATGTTGTTACTGCCGATGTCGCCGTGGCCGACGTTGTTGTTGCCCTGGTTGCCGGAGCCCTGGTTGCCGTTGCCCTTGTTGCCGAAGCCGGAATTTCCGTTGCCCAGGTTGCCGTTTCCGGCGTTGTTGTCGCCACGGTTACCCAGGCCGGTGTTGGCGTTGCCGAAGTTGCCGTTGCCGACGTTGTCATTGCCCCGGTTGCCGCTGCCCTGGTTGTTGTTGCCGGTGTTGCCGAACCCGGCGTTGGTGTTGCCCTTGTTCCCGTCGCCGGTGTTGTTGTCACCGGCGTTGCCCAGGCCGGTGTTGCCGCTGCCCAGGTTCCCGTCGCCGGTGTTGTTGGTGCCTGCGTTGCCCTGGCCGGCATTGTTGGAGCCCTTGTTTCCGTTGCCGACATTCAGGTCGCCCAGGTTCCCCGAGCCGCCGTTGGCGTTGCCCTTGTTGCCGTCGCCGGCGTTGGTGTTACCCAGATTGCCCTTGCCGAAGTTGTTGTCGCCCTTGTTGGCGTCGCCGGTGTTGCCGTTGCCCAGGTTGCCGTTTCCGGCGTTGTTGTTGCCTTCGTTGCCGATTCCGGCATTGCTGTTGCCCAGGTTGCCGTTGCCCTGATTGCCGTTGCCGTGGTTGCCGTCGCCGATGTTGCCGTCGCCGATGTTGCCGCTGCCCTGGTTGTTGCCGCCCTTGTTGCCGTCCCCGGCGTTGCCGCCGCCCAGGTTGCCGTCGCCGGCGTTGCCGTGGGTGATGTCGCTGGTGTTGTTGTTGCCGTCGCCACTGTTGATGTTCCCGGTGTTGCCGTTTCCGGCGTTGTTGCTGCCGGTGTTGCCGCTGCCGGCGTTCAAGATGCCGCGATTGCCGTCACCGGTGTTGGTGCTGCCCTGGTTGCCGTTGCCCTGGTTGCTGGCGCCGGTGTTGCCGTTGCCAGGATTGAAGCTGCCTTTGTTGCCATCGCCGGCGTTGACGCTGCCCACGTTGCCGTTACCGACGTTGCCGTTGCCGTTGTTGCCGGCTCCGGCGTTATTTCCGCCGCGGTTGCCGTCGCCGGGGTTGTTGTTGCCCCGGTTCCCGTTGCCGTCGTTGCCGCTTCCCGTGTTGCCGCCCCCGTTGTTGGCTACACCGATGTTGCCGTTGCCGCCGTTGTCGGTGCCCTGGTTACCGCTGCCCACGTTGTTCGAACCGATGTTGCCACTGCCCCCGTTGCCGTCGCCCCGGTTGCCGTTGCCGACGTTGTTGTGGCCTCTGTTACCGTTGCCGCTGTTGCCACTGCCTTGATTGCCGATGCCGGCGGCCAGCGGAGCGGCGGCGAGCCTCGGCGCCGCGACCGGGTCACTGGCGGCGCCACCCTGCGCGGCAGCGGCGGGGGTCTGTTCAGCGCTGCTGTCCGCCACGGGACTCGCCGCCGACGCTTTTCCTCCGATCCCCAGCAACCCGGCGACCCGGCCGGCCACGTCCTGCAACGAACTCTGCCAGGGCATCAATTGAGCAACGGCGGCCGAAACCGACGAATAGTAATCCGACATCGCCGCCACGTCCTGCGCCCACATTTGCTCATAGGCGGCTTCGGCGGCCGCGATGGCCGGGGCGTTCTGCCCGAACAAGTTCGAGAAAACGAGCGACAACAATTGGCTTCGATGGGCCACCAGGGCGGCGGGATGCACCGTCGCGGCCCTGGCCGCCTCGAAGGCTCCGGCGGCAACCCGCGCCTGCCCGGCGACTTCCTCTGCCCCGGCCGCCGCCGCGTTGAGCCAGCCCACGTAAGGTGCTGCGGCGTTCGCCATCGCCGCCGCCGACGGGCCTTGCCAGGCGCCCGCCAGCCCTACCGTGACCGAACCGAAAGATGCTGCGGCAGAGACTAATTCGTCCGCCAAACCACCCCACGCCGTCGCCGCGGCCAGCATCGGCCCCGGCCCGGCACCAGTGAAGATTCGCGCGGAGTTGATCTCCGGCGGGAAGGTCAGGAAGCTCACGACAAATCCCGGGGGCAACCGAGCGCACCCGCCGCTTGGATCGTCCAGGTGTGCAAAGGTCGCACCATACCGCCTCCAGATTTCAGCCCGAGCCGTCAAGCTACAACAAATACAGCTATCCGATATCCGAATTCGTCGAACGGACTTCTAAATTAGCCGGAGCAAATGCGCGCATTTGAATTTGAATTCATGCGACGCGGTGCTGAGCTCCGGTATTTCGGCGGCAGCTAGGAACGTAGCTCGCTGACGAGATGCGGTCGCCGCGGCGCCGGACCGGTGAGCAGGCCCAGCACCGCCTCTACGTCGAGGTGGGTGGCCAGCAGATCGGCGATCAGGTCCAATTGGCCGTCGCGGCGGGCAGCGACATTCGTGTCGTCGGCGACCGTGAACCCGGCGCGGCCGGCGGCGCCGGCGACACCGCTCAGAAAGCTCCGGCGGAAATCGTCGTTGTCGAGCAGGCCGTGCCAGTGGGTGCCGAAAACCTGTCCGCGGCGGATCCCAGTTTCGGAATCGGCCCCGAACCACGGCGTCTCGGCGCAACGGGCCAGCTGTCCGTGGTGAATCTCGTAGCCGGACAGGGGCTCTCGCCAGCGACGCAGCGTCTTGGCCGGGGCGAACTCGATGTCGGCGTCCAACAACCCCAGGCCGCGCACCGCCCCGGCCCGCGACTCCACCGTGTCGTCGATGCTGCGGCACAGCATCTGGAAGCCACCGCAGATGCCCAACACCGGCTTACCAGCCGCGGCGTGGTCGGCGATTCCCGCGGCCAGACCGCGTTCCCGCAGCCAGGACAGGTCGGCGACGGTGGCCTTGCTGCCCGGTAGCACGATCAGGTCGGCGGCGGCTACGTCGGCCGCCTCGGTGACCCACCGCACCAGGACACCGGGCTCACAAGCCAGAGCTTCGACATCGGTCGAATTCGAGATGCGTGGCAGGCGGACGGCCGCCACTCTCAACCACTGCTCGCCGCGCGGCGGTTCCGGGGTGCCGACCACGCGGTGCGCTACGACCGAAAGAGAGTCCTCGGCGTCGAGCCAGAGTCGCTCGCTGTACGGCAGCACGCCGTAGGTGGGCCGGCCGGTCAGTTCCGCCAGCTGCACCAGACCCGGTTCCAGCAGCGCGCGGTCACCACGGAACTTGTTGACGATAAAGCCCGCAATGAGTGCCTGGTCCTCGCGGTCGAGGACCGCGACCGTCCCGAACAGGTGCGCCAGCAGGCCGCCGCGGTCGATGTCGCCGACCAGCACAACCGGCAGATCCGCGGCCCTGGCCAAGCCCATGTTCGCGATGTCGGTTGCCCTCAAGTTGATTTCGGCGGGCGATCCGGCGCCCTCGCAGATCACCGAGTCGAATTCGTCGCGCAAACCCCGCAATTCGTCGAGTACGACGCCGGCCACCTGGTCGCGATGCCGGAAATAGCTTGCCGCACTGACGTACTCGGTGGCTTTGCCGCGGACGACCAATTGCGAGGTGCCGTCGCCGCCGGGTTTGAGCAGCACTGGATTGAACCGCACGCTGGGCTCCAGGCCGGCCGCGCGTGCCTGGATCGCCTGGGCGCGCCCGATCTCGCCGCCTTCGACGGTGACGGCGGAATTGTTGGACATGTTCTGCGCCTTGAACGGGGCGACCCGAACTCCGCGGCGCGCCAACAGGCGGCACAGCCCGGCGACCACCATGGACTTCCCGGCATCCGAGCTGGTGCCCGCAACCAGCAGCGCCCCGCTCACCGTGGTGCGGCGAGCAGACGCAAAATCGCCCTTTTCGTGCCGAAAAGGGGCGATTTTGCGTCTGCTCGCGCCACCGGGGTCACGGCAGGGTGAGGATTTCGGCGCCGGTGTCGGTGACCAGCAGCGTGTGCTCGAACTGCGCCGTCCACTTGCGGTCGCGGGTAACCACGGTCCAGCCGTCGTCCCAGATCTCGTAATCCAGAGCGCCGAGGTTGATCATCGGCTCGATCGTGAACGTCATGCCCGGCTGGATGACCGTCTCCACGGCGGGCTGGTCGTAGTGCAGCACCACCAGCCCGTTGTGGAACGTGGTGCCGATGCCGTGGCCGGTGAAGTCGCGAACCACGTTGTAGCCGAACCGATTTGCATACGACTCGATCACCCGGCCGACCACCGACAACTGCCGTCCCGGTTTGACGGCCTTGATCGCCCGCATGGTCGCCTCGTGGGTCCGCTCGACCAGCAGCCGGTGCTCCTCGGACACGTCACCGGCCAGGAACGTCGCGTTGGTGTCGCCGTGCACTCCGTTGATGTAGGCGGTGACATCGATGTTGACGATGTCGCCGTCCTCGATCACCGTCGAGTCCGGGATGCCGTGGCAGATCACCTCGTTGAGGGAGGTGCAGCACGACTTGGGGAAATGCTTGTAGCCCAGCGTCGAGGGGTAGGCGCCGTTGTCGACCATGTACTCGTGCGCGATGCGGTCGAGTTGGTCGGTCGTGACGCCCGGTGCGACGGCCTTGCCCGCCTCTTGGAGCGCCCGGGCCGCGATCTGACCGGCCACCCGCATCTTCTCGATGACCTCGGGTTCCTGCACCCACGGCTCGGAGCCCTCTTTGGCGGTGGACTTGCCGACGTATTCCGGGCGCGCGATCCACTTGGGCACCGGCAGCGTCGGGGACAGCACGCCGGGAGACAGCGCAGTTCGAACAGGCATGGCAGCTAGCTTAACGATGCCGCGGCGGTAGTGCCGCCGAGCGCAGGCGGCGCACCGCCCCGCCACTCAGAACCGCGGACGGCGCAGCAACGTCCGCCGCGGCCCGCGGATGACCACCGAGCCGAACACCAACTGACCGCTCAGGACGACGTGCGGATTGCCCTCCGCCGGCGGGTCCTTGCGGCGATCCGAGGCGCTGCCCACGTAGGCCTCGACGTTGTCGATCGACGCGCTGGCGCCTTCGGGCAGCCACAGGTTCAGCGAGCCGAACTTCATGTCGATTTCAATGACCACGACCGGACCCGCAAAGCGTGCCTTGGTCAGGTCCAGGTCGATCGACCCGAACCGGCGCACCAGCGAAAGCCGGGTGGGCACCGTCCACTCCCCGTGGCGCTTCAGGGAGCCGGCCCACCCCCGCAGTTCCACCCGGTCGGTCGCCGAGGTGACGATCTCCCCCGGCGCGGGCAGGTCGCCCACCAGCCTGTCCAACTCGTCGCGGGTGCGCGCGTAGGACACCTGGCGGGTGCGCTGTTCGAATTCGTCGATGTTGATCAGGCCGAGCGCCAGGGCGTTTTGCAGGCGGCGCATGGTGCCGTTGCGGTCGGCGTCCGACACCCGCATCGGCGCCATGTCGCCGCCCGGCCCCGTCATGCTCACCTTCGCAACTTACCGCTGTTGCGGGTCGGCGATCGCGTTAGGCCAGGTAGCCCGGCGGCAGCGAGTCGAACATCACTTTGGTCATCCGAACGGCGTATTCGGAACTGCCGCCGCCGACGATCAGGGCGGCGAAGGCCAGGTCACCGCGGTACCCGGCGAACCAGGAGTGCGACCCGCCCGCGAATTCGGCTTCCCCGGTCTTGCCGTAGATCTCGCCGCAGCCCGCGATCTCCTTGGCGGTGCCGTTGGTGACGACCAACCGCATCATCGGGCGCAGCGCATCGACCATCTTCGGGCTGATCGGGGTGTTGTCGCCGGCGACGGTGGTCGGCCGGCCCGCGATCAACTGCGGCACCGGCGTCTTGCCGGCGGCGACGGTGGCCGCCACCAGCGCCATCCCGAACGGGCTGGCCAGCACCCGGCCCTGGCCGAATCCGTCCTCAGTGCGTTCGGTCAGGTCGACCGTCGGCGGCACCGAGCCGGTCACGGTGGTGATGCCCTCGACCTGGTAATCCAGCCCGATCCCGTAACGGGTGGCGGCCTGCGTCAACCCGCGCGGCGGCAGTTTGGCGCTCAGTTCGGCGAACGTGGTGTTACAGGAACTGGCGAAGGCGCGCGACATGGGCACCACGCCGAGATCGAAGCCGCCGTAGTTGGGAATGGTGCGGTGGCCGATGTCGATGTGCCCCGGGCAGCCGACCATCGTGTTGGGGGTGGCCATGTCGCGGTCGACGGCGGCGCCCGCGGTGACCATCTTGAAAGTCGACCCGGGCGGGTAGAGGCCGGTGGTCGCCAACAGACCCTCGGCGTCCGCGCCGGCATTCTGCGCGACCGCCAGGATCTCCCCCGTCGAGGGCTTGATCACGACCAGCATCGCTTTGCCGCCGCGGGTGTCCACTGCGTGCTGAGCGGCGTTCTGCACGGCCCGGTCCAGGGTGATCGACACCGACGGCGCGGGCGAGCCTTCGACCTCGTGCAGCACCGCGACGTCGACACCGTTCTGGTTGGTGCTGACGATCCGCCATCCGGCCTGGCCGTCGAGCTGATCGACGACCGACTTCTTGACCTCGGCCATGACCGCCGGCGCGAAGTGCGGATCGGTCGCCAACAGCTCGGCATGCGGGGTGATCACGACGCCGGGCAGCTGGCCGATCGCCGGGAACACCCGGTTGCTGTCGTCGGGCAGCAGCGTGGCCAGGTCGATCGGCTTGGTCGCCGAGCTGGCCGTTTCGGCCAGCAACTGGGGATCGTTGAGCGTGTCGTTGAACGGATGCAGCGCATCGATGACGGCGTGGGCCGTCCCGATCAGGTCGGGTCCGGCCTTGGTGGCGTCCAGCGAGTAGTTGTAGATGTAACCGGGCGCCAGCACATCGGAGCCGCCCAGCTCGTTCACCGAGGCCCGCCGCGGCTGGTCGGCCCGCAGCGCGAACGTCTGGTGCTCCCCCAGCTTCGGGTGCAGGCCGGTGGTGGCCCAGCGGACCTGCCAGTGCCCCTCGTCGCGGGCCATCTTCAGTTGCCCGTCGTAGCTCCAGGTCCGGTCCTTCGGCAGGTGCCAGGTGAAGCGGTACACGACGGTCCCGGTGTCCTCGGCGTACTTCGAGCTCAGCACCTGCGCGTCCAGATGAGTGGCCTGCAGGCCGGCCCAGGCGGCGTTGAGCGCCTCGCGCGCCTCGTTGGGGTTGTCGCTGAGCTGGGCGGCGGTCACGGTGTCACCGACGGACAGCGCCGCCAGGAATCTCTCGGCGGCCGGGGCTGGTCCTTCGGGCTTCGGTGTGCAGCCCGGCAACACGACCAGAGCCAGCAACAGGCCTGCGACGGATGTTGCCAGTGTTGTTCGTGAGAAGATTGTGACCATCGGTACTGATGTTATGGACCGTGGCCGCCGCGTCGGTGCCGACACACCGAGACCGGACCGTTATCCGCCTCGTGCGATTGCGAGGGGAACGAGGCTGCGATTTCGAGCGCCGATTTTCGCAGTGCGGTTCCACTCGCGGAAACGAACCGCCAACCCGCCATTAATCCAGCAGCACCGTGGCGAACGTGCCGACTTCTTTGAACCCGACGCGCGCGTAGGCGGCCCGGGCCACCGTGTTGAAGTCGTTGACGTACAGGCTGGCGACGCGTCCGCTGCCCACGATCACGGCGGCCAGCGTCGCGGTGCCGGTGGTGCCGAGGCCCAGGCCGCGCCGCTCCGGATGGACCCAGACTCCCTGGATCTGGCCGACCGACGGCGACTGCGATCCCACCTCGGCCTTGAAGATGACCTGCCCGTGCTCGAAGCGGGCCCAGGCCCGTCCGGCGGCGATCAGACTGGCCACCCGGCGCCGGTAGCCGCGGCCACCGTCACCCAGCCGGGGGTCCACCCCGACCTCGCCGATGAACATGTCGACGGCAGCGACCAGGTAGGCGTCGATCTCCTCGGGCCGCACCTGGCGCACCTCGAAATCGAGCGCGCAGTTGGGATGACTGTCGAGCGCCATCAGCGGCTGCCGGTCGCGCACATCGCGTGCCGGGCCCCAGGCGGACTCGAGGCGCTGCCACATCGGCAACACCAGGTCGGCCCGGCCGACCAGAGACGAGCACCGGCGAGCCGTGCTCTTGGCTTCATCGGCGAATGCGTTGAGGTCAATCAGATTGCCCCGCAGCGGGATCAGGTTGGCGCCGGCGAAACACAGCGATTCCTCCGGGGCGCGCCGGGTCCAGAGTTCTCCGCCGATGGAATTGGGTTCGACGCCGTAGTCCGCGACCCGCGCGGCCACCATGCAGGATTCGACCGGGTTGTCACCCAGGACCCGCCACACGGCCGCGGCGTCGCGCACCACCGAAACCCGTCTCTCGCCGACGAGGCGCAAGATGGGCGGAGCCGACATCTCATAACTCTCTGTGGTGCGAACTGAGGGCCAGTTGGGTTGGCCCCTATCAGCTTACGGTCACAATAGGCGAACCGCTCGCTGCCGTCCCGGGATCGTCCTCGGTTTCCAGGCCCATTTCCTCGGCGAGCCGCATCGCTTCCTCGATCAGCGTCTCGACGATCTGCGCTTCGGGCACGGTCTTGATCACCTCGCCCTTGACGAAGATCTGCCCCTTGCCGTTGCCCGACGCCACTCCGAGGTCGGCTTCGCGGGCTTCCCCCGGCCCGTTGACCACGCAGCCCATCACCGCGACCCGCAGTGGCACCTCCAGACCGTCCAGACCGGCGCTCACCTCGTTGGCCAGCGTGTAGACGTCGACCTGGGCCCGTCCGCACGACGGACACGACACGATCTCCAGCTTGCGCGGCCGCAGGTTGAGCGACTCCAGAATCTGGGTGCCGACCTTGACTTCCTCCACCGGCGGCGCCGACAACGACACCCGGATGGTGTCGCCGATGCCGCGCGAGAGCAGCGCTCCGAAGGCCACCGCGGACTTGATGGTGCCCTGGAACGCCGGGCCGGCCTCGGTGACGCCCAGGTGCAGCGGGTAGTCACACTGGGCGGCCAACTGCTCGTAGGCGGCGACCATCACCACCGGGTCGTTGTGCTTGACGCTGATCTTGATGTTGCCGAACCCGTGCTCCTCGAACAGCGAGGCCTCCCACAGCGCCGACTCGACCAGCGCCTCCGGGGTGGCCTTGCCGTACTTCTGCATGAACCGCTTGTCCAGCGAGCCCGCGTTGACACCGATACGGATCGGGATGCCCGCGGCGCCGGCCGCCTTGGCGACTTCGCCGACCCGGCCGTCGAACTCCTTGATATTGCCCGGGTTCACCCGCACCGCGGCGCATCCGGCGTCGATGGCGGCGAAGATGTACTTCGGCTGGAAATGGATGTCGGCGATCACCGGAATCTGGCTGTGCCGGGCGATCTCGGCCAGCGCGTCGGCGTCCTCCTGCCGCGGGCAGGCCACGCGCACGATGTCGCAGCCGGCGGCGGTCAGCTCCGCGATCTGCTGCAGCGTCGAGTTGACGTCGTGGGTCTTGGTCGTGCACATCGACTGCACGGATATCGGGTAGTCGCTGCCGACGCCGACGTCGCGGACCATGAGCTGACGAGTGGCACGCCGGGGAGCGAGCGTGGGCGCCGGGGGTTGCGGCATGCCCAGGCCAATGGTCACTGTCTGTTCGCCTTCTCTCTGTTACTGGAAGAGCCGGATCGGGTTGACCAGGTCAGCGGTGACGGTCAGCAGCATGTAGCCGACTACGAAGATCAGCACCACGTAGGTCGCCGGCATCAGCTTGAGATAGTTCACCGGCGCCGCGGCCACCTTGCCGCGGGCGGTGCGGATGGCGTTGCGGATCTTCTCGAACACCGCCACCGCGATGTGGCCGCCGTCAAATGGCAGTAACGGCAGCAGGTTGATGGCACCCAGCACCAGGTTCAGCTGCGCCAGGAAGAACCAGAACGCCACCCACAGTCCGTGGTCGACGGTGTCGCCTCCGACGATGCTGGCGCCGACCACGCTCATCGGCGTCTGCGGGTCGCGCTGCCCACCGCCGATCGCGTGGAACAGCGCGCCGACCTTGGTCGGGATGGCGGCCAGCGACTTGCCGACCTCGACGGTCAACTGGCCGGCGAAGACCACGGTGGCCGGCGCGGCCGACAGCACGTTGTAGCGGGTGGGTTCGTTGCGGGGAGCGCCGACACCGATGGCTCCGACGTTGGCCGGCTCCAACTGGTTGCCCTGCCCGGTGGGGACATAGCGGCGGGTGGACTCGACGGTGACGTTGGTGGTGATGGTCTTGCCGTCGCGGTCGACGACGATCGGCACCGAGCCGTGCATCTTGCGCACCGCGGTAGCCATGTCCTCGAACGTGCTCACCGGGGTGTCGCCGACCTTGACGACGACGTCACCGGGACGCAGGCCCGCCAGCGCCGCGGGTCCGGGACCGTCGCACTTGTCGAGCTTGCCCTGGCTGATTTCCTGAGCGACACAACCGGTTTCCCCGACGATCGCCTTGTTGGACGGGTGCAGGTTGGGCAGGCCCCAGACCAGCGCGATGGCGTAGAGCAGCACCAGGCAGATGACGAAGTTCATGCCCGGACCGGCGAACAGCACCGCGACCCGCTTCCAGGTGGCCTGCTTGTACATCGCGCGGTCCTGCTCGTCGGGAGCCAGCTCCTCGACCGGCGTCATGCCGGCGATGTCACAGAAGCCGCCCGCCGGGATGGCCTTGAAGCCGTATTGGGTCTCGCCCCGCTGGGTGGACCACAGCGTCGGGCCGAAGCCGACGAAGTAACGACGCACCTTCATGCCGGTGGCGCGGGCGGCCCACATGTGGCCGCACTCGTGCAGGGCGACCGAGATGAGGATGGCGAGTGCGAACAGCACAATGCCGATAACGAACATCATCTGTCTGTGACGACCTTTCTCACGCCATGCCCGAGACTCTGACCGACGCCGGTGTTGCCATCGCCTGTTGAGCCCGCTCGCGGGCCCAGCGCTGCGCCTCGAGTACGTCATCCACGGTAGCTGGTGACGCGGCCCATTGGTCGGCAGCGTGCAGCACGTCGGCAATGGTGGCGACGATGGCAGGGAATCGGATCCGTCCGGTCAGGAACGCTTCCGCCGCTTCTTCGTTGGCCGCGTTGTAAACGGCGGTCATGCAGCCTCCGGTTCCCCCGGCCTGACGCGCCAGCTCCACCGCCGGGAACACCTCGCTGTCCAGCGGCTCGAATTCCCAGGTAGAGGCGGTGGAGAAGTCGCAGCAGGTGGCCGCTCCGGGCACCCGGTGCGGCCAGCCCAGGGCCAGGGAGATGGGCAGCTTCATGTCCGGCGGGCTGGCCTGAGCGATCGTGGAGCCGTCGGTGAAGGTCACCATCGAGTGAATGATCGACTGCGGATGGACGACGACCTCGATCCGGTCGTAGGGAATGCCGAACAGCAGGTGGGTCTCGATGAGTTCGAGGCCCTTGTTGACCAGCGACGCCGAGTTCAGCGTGTTCATCGGGCCCATCGACCAGGTGGGATGCGCGCCGGCCTGCTCGGGCGTGACGTCCTCGAGGTCGGCGGCCGGCCAGCCCCGGAACGGACCCCCGGAGGCGGTCAGGATCAGCTTGGCGACCTCGTCGGGCGTCCCGCCGCGCAGGCACTGCGCCAGCGCGGAGTGCTCGGAGTCCACCGGCACGATCTGGCCGGGCCGGGCCGCCCGCAGCACCAGCGGGCCGCCGGCTACCAGGGACTCCTTGTTGGCCAGGGCCAGCCGGGCGCCGGACTCCAGCGCGGCCAGCGTCGGGCGCAGGCCCAGCGCACCGACCAGGGCGTTGAGGACGACGTCGGCCTCAGTGTCCTGCACCAACCGGGTGACGGCGTCGGGGCCGCGAAACGGGATGTCCCCGGCCCGCTCGGCGGCCGCAGCGTCGGCGACGGCGATGTTGGTGACCCCGGTCTCGGCGCGTTGGCGCAGCAGCGTGTCGAGGTTCCCGCCGCCGGCGGCCAGGCCGACGATCTCGAACCGGTCGGGGTTGGCGGCGATGACCTCCAGGGCCTGGGTACCGATGGAGCCGGTGCTGCCGAGCACCAGTACGCGCACCCGCTCGACGGGAGCCTGCCCGTCCTGCCCGTCACCCGAGAAAGTCACCCACCTATTGTGCCGCCCTTTTCAAAATCGCACCCATCCGTGATCGCGCCCACTCCGAATGACTTCATGTACGGCACGAATGGCGGCGTCCGTCGTCACCACAAAAGCGTTCCCTAGCAAAGGAATTGACACGTGATGAATACTCAGGCCAGGTCAGTGGCAGCAGCGGCTCTCGCGGCGATCGCGATCACGGGGCTCGCGGGATGTTCCAGCAGCAAGCCTGCGTCGCAGGGCACCAGCAGCGGCGCAACCTCCGCGAGCGTCTCTGCCGCGCCGAGCTCCGCGCCGTCGTCCGCCAAGGCCGACCCCGCCGCCGACCTGATCGGTCCCGGCTGCTCGGAATACGCGGCGCAGAACCCCACCGGCCCCGGGTCGGTAGCCGGCATGGCCCAGGACCCGGTCGCGACGGCGGCGTCGAACAATCCGATGCTGACCACGCTGACGTCGGCGTTGTCGGGCAAGCTCAACCCGCAGGTGAACCTGGTGGACACGCTGAACAGCGGGCAGTACACCGTGTTCGCGCCCACCAACGCCGCCTTCGACAAGCTGCCGGCGGCCACCCTCGACCAGCTCAAGACCGACGCCAAGCTGCTCAACAGCATCTTGACCTACCACGTGGTCAACGGGCAGGCGAGCCCGGCCAAGGTGGCCGGCACCCACAAGACGCTGCAGGGCGCCGAGGTCACGGTGACCGGGGCCGGTAATGACCTGAAGGTCAACACCTCGGGCCTGGTGTGCGGCGGGGTGCACACCGCGAACGCCACGGTCTACATGATCGACACCGTGCTGATGCCCCCTGGTCAGTGACATCTCTCCGGACGAAGGCAGCCCACCCGAGGTGGGCTGCCTTCTTCTTTGGCGTTGAACCAATCCGGGACCGCCGCCGTGACGAATAACTGACATGTGGACCTTGGCGCTGATCGGCTTTCTCGGCGGTCTGATCACCGGCATCTCACCGTGCATCCTGCCGGTGCTGCCGGTGATCTTTTTCTCGGGTGCGAACAGCACCGCCCGCGAGGCGCCGGCTGACGGCGCGGTCGGGGTCGCTGTCAAAGCCAAACCGACCCGGTCAGAGGCGTCACGCCCATATCGGGTGATCGGCGGCCTGGTGCTCAGTTTCAGTGTGGTGACGCTGCTCGGCTCGGCGTTGCTCTCGGCACTGCACCTGCCGCAGGACGCCATCCGCTGGGTGGCGCTCGTCGCGCTGGTGGCCATCGGGGCCGGTCTGATCTTCCCCCGTTTCGAGCAGCTGCTCGAGCGGCCCTTCTCCCGCATCCCGCAGAAGCAGATCGCCACGCGCGGAAACGGTTTCGGTCTCGGCCTGGCACTGGGGGTGCTGTACGTGCCGTGCGCGGGACCGGTCCTGGCGGCGATCGTGGTGGCCGGGGCGACCGCGCGGATCGGCGCCGGCACCGTGGTGCTCACCGCCGCGTTCGCCGTCGGCGCCGCGTTGCCGCTGCTGTTCTTCGCGCTGGCCGGCCAACGAATCGCGCAGCGGGTCAGCGCGTTTCGGCGACGCCAGCGTGAGATCCGGGTCGGCGCGGGCATCGTGACGATACTGCTGGCGGTGGCGCTGGTGTTCGACCTTCCGGCCGTGCTGCAGCGCGCCATTCCCGACTACACCGCATCCCTGCAGGAGAAGGTCGGCGGATCCAGCCAGGTTCAGGAGAAGCTCGGTGGCATCGTCACCGACCAGAACGTGGCCCTGTCGAACTGCACCCAGGGCGGCACCAAGCTCGAGAACTGCGGCCCCGCACCGGATCTGCGGGGCATCACCAATTGGCTCAACACGCCGGGCAACCAGCCCATCGCACTGAAATCGTTGCGCGGCAAGGTCGTCCTGATCGACTTCTGGGCCTACTCGTGCATCAACTGCCAACGGGCCATCCCGCACGTGGTCGGCTGGTATCAGGCCTACAAGGACGCCGGCCTCGAGGTCATCGGTGTCCATACCCCGGAGTACGCGTTCGAGAAGGTGCCGGAGAACGTCACCAAGGGCGCGGCCGATCTGGGCATCAAATACCCGGTGGCACTGGACAACAACTACTCGACGTGGACCAATTACCGCAATCGCTACTGGCCGGCCGAGTACCTGATCGACGCCAACGGCACAGTGCGGCATCTCAAGTTCGGCGAGGGCGGCTACGACGACACCGAACAGCTGATCAGGCAGTTGCTCGCCGATGCCAGACCCGGCGTCACGCTGCCCGGCCCCGTCGGCGCGCCCGACCTCACACCGAAAGCGATCACCACTGCCGAGACCTACTTCGCCGTCGGCAAGGCCGTCAATTACGGCGGTGGCGGCGAGTACGACGAGGGCGCCCAGACGTTCCGCTATCCGCCCAACCTCGCCGCCGACAGCTTCGCCCTGAGCGGCCCGTGGGCGCTGGACTACCAGGGCGCCACGGCAACCGGCGACGACTCGGCCATCAGGCTCAATTACCACGCCAAGGACATCTACGTCGTGGTCGGCGGCACCGGCACGCTCACGGTGACCCGCAACGGCAAGCCCACCAGTGTGACGGTCGACGGCCCGCCGACGTCGCATCAGATCGTCGCCGACCCCCGCCAGTCGTCGGGAACCATCGAGGTGCACCCCAGCAAGGGGCTGCAGGTTTTCTCCTTCACTTACGGCTGACACCCATCCGGACCCTCGTTGGCTCCGAATCCTTGATGTCAGGGGTCTGTAACACTCACCACGAGGAGCGAACTAACCATGAAGACCAAAACCTCAATGGCGGCAACCGGTTTCACGGTTGCGCTGATGGCCTGCGGCGTAGCGCTGGCTCCGACCGCGGCGGCCAGCGACCTGGTCGGTCCGGGATGCGCGGACTACGCCGCGGCCAACCCCACCGGCCCCGCGTCGGTCCAGGGCATGTCGATGGTCCCCGTCACCGAGGCGGCGGCCAACAACCCGATGCTGACCACGCTGACGTCGGCGCTGTCCGGCCAGCTCAACCCGCAGGTGAACCTGGTCGACACCCTCAACAGCGGTCAGTACACGGTGTTCGCGCCGACCGACGCCGCGTTCGGCAAGCTGCCGCCGGCCACCATCGAGCAGCTCAAGACCGACTCGAATCTGCTGACCAGCATCCTGACCTACCACGTGGTCAGTGGGCAGGCCAGCCCCAACCGGGTGATCGGCACCCACAAGACCTTGCAGGGCGCCAACGTCACGGTCACCGGCATGGGTAACAACCTGCGGGTCAACAACGCCGGCGTGGTCTGCGGCGGTGTGTCGACGGCGAACGCGCAGGTCTACATGATCGACACGGTGCTGATGCCGCCTGCGTGACAGCGGCAGCTGCGTCGCGGCGATCCCTTTGGGTGGAGACCTGACCGCGGACGAACGGCCTGTGCCAGAATGTTCAGGCAGTGTCAGTCCGAGTGACAACCGGAGGGATCGCCGTGGCCAGTACTGAGGTGGAGCCGTACGCCGGCGTCGACGAGGCCGAGGTGCCGTCCGCGCGCTGGGGTTGGAGCCGTATCAACTACCGCACGTGGCATGCCGTCGGGATCTTCATCGTCATCTTCCTGCTGGCGATGCTGCGCGGTAACCACGTCGGCCACGTCGAGGACTGGTTCCTGATCGGATTCGCCGCGCTGTCGCTGTTCGTGCTGGTCCGCGACATCTGGGGTCGCCGGCGCGGCTGGCTCAGGTAGCCGGCGCGGTAACCGGGTCCCGGTGGATGTGAACGTCGCCGGACCCGCTGCGGACTTGCAGGACGAGGGTCTCGTCATCGCCCTCGGGTCCGTCGGCCGGTTGCAGCCGGTTGGTGACCACACCGGACCCGGTGACGATGTCGAACCGGACGGCGGTGCCCTCCGGAACGCCGACGGCCACTTCTCCGCTGCTGGTGTGCGCATCTACGACGCCCCGGACGCCGGATTCGATGATCACCGATCCCGAGGCGGTGCGTGACTTAACGGCACCGCACATGGCGTCGATGGACAGCGTTCCGCTGGCGCCCTTGAACTTCAGCTCGCCATCGAGCTTTTCCACACGCACCGAACCCGAGGACGTCGCGATCGACGCATAGCCCTCGATCGCCTGGGCAGCCAGGGATCCAGATGCGTTGGTCGCCTTCAGCTTTCCGCGTACCACCTCGAGTTCCACGTCTCCGGTGGCGGTCGCGAGCCGCACATCGCTGTACTCGCCCTCGGCGTGCAGATCCGCTGATCCCAGCGTCGCATAGAGCCGCGACCGGGATGGCAGTGCGACCTCGATCTGCACGGCCCCGGCGCGGTGCCGCGCGCGTCTGGGGGTCGAGACCGTCAGCCGGCCGTCACGGAACTCGACGCGGACGTGCTCGGCAGCCCAGACGTCGGCGTCGCAGGTTTCATCGTCCGGGCGCACCTGCACGGCGGTGTCCGTGCGCTCGGTCGCACTGAGCCGGACCGATCCCGCGCCGGCCTCGACTCGGACGCTGATCGGATCCGGGGTGGTGAATAACGACATTGCGTTCTCCTTGGTGAGTGTTCAGCGCGCCCAGCCGGTGAGGCGGTGCGCATTGCGAAGGGGCGGCCGGGCGGTGTTCCGTTCGCCCGCCGCCGCGGTGGCCGCGGCCCGTACCAACCAGCTGTTCAGCGAGGCACCGTCGCGGCGGGCGGCCGCTTCCACGGAGGCCCGTAACCGCTCCGGCAACCGGAGGGTGACCCGCCAGGTGGCTCCGTGGTCATCGTCGTCGTCGAAGGACGGGACCGGCGGGGCGTTTTGGGCGTCGTCGAAGCTGTCGGGTGGCGTGGTGACGACGAACTCCGGATCCCGGCCCCGCAGTCGGAGTTCGACCGAACCCGGGGCCAGTTCGCCGGTGATCTCCTCGCCGGCCGCCGACAGGGCTTCCAGCAGCGCCAGCCGCAGCGCGGATTCCAGCGGAGCGGTCAGCCGCTCGGCCAGCTCCTGCGCCTCTGCGCCCGCCGCCGAGGCGGCCGCGTGCAGCTCGTTGCGGACAGTGTCGATGTACGGCTGCAAATCCACAGTGTCATGATGACACTATTTTGGTGTCATGTACAACCGTTTGTGGTGTCATGGCCCCGGCGCCTGCGGCGCCAGGTGCCTGCCAGCGCGCCGACCAGCGCGATCGCCAACACGAACACCCAGGGCCAGCCGCCGTGACTGTGCACCCAACCGGCGACCGTGCCCTGCAGGCGGCCCGCGGCGGCGATCACCGCGTCCTCCGGGTTGGCGTTCGCGCCGAACAGCCGCACCTCGTACACGCCGTAATAGCTGACATAGGCGCCCACGAGGATCAAGAGGACACCGCTGAGCCGGTTGACGAACGGCAGGACCGCACGCATCCTGGCGACCACCGTCGAGCGGGCGGTTGCCGTCAGGATCGCCAGTGCGCCGACGACCAGCGTCAACCCCGCGATGTAGGCGCCGTAGACCCCCACTCCATTGAGCGCCGACCCGCTGCGCAGCCCGGCTCCGGTGACAGCCAGGAAAGGCCCGACCGTGCACGACAACGAGGCGATCGCGTAGCTGACGCCGTATCCGTAGAAGGAACCCAGCCGCGCGGTCGGCGCCCAGCGCGGGCCGAAAGGCGCCGGCCCGGTCAATTCCCGGCCCGACAACAACCAGGCGCCGAGCACGGTCAGCGCAACCCCGATCACCACGGTCACATACGGCAGGTAGCGCTGCACCGTGGACGCCGCAGCGATGGTCAGCACGCCGAAGACGCCGAAGACCGTCATGAACCCGAGCGCCATTCCCAGCGTCGCGGCCAGTGCCCGGCCGACGGCCGAGAGCGGGCTTGCCGATTGGCAACCGCGTACGACCAGCAGCAGGTATGCGGGCAGCATGGCGAATCCACACGGATTCAGCGCGGCCACCAGTCCGGCGGCGAAGGCCAAGCCGATCAGGGCGTGGTTCACCCTTAAGACGTCAGGGCGGCGACCCGGCCCTGCAGGTCCTGCTGCGACATGGCCGAGGTGGTGTTGTTGACGAACGTGGAGGAGCCGTCGGGGCGGTAGAAGACCCAGGCGGGCTGCCACGGCACGTTGTAGCGCGCCCAGATCGCGCCATCCGCGTCATTGAGGTTGGTGAAGTTCAGGCCGTACTTCGACACGAAGCCCTGCATCTGGCCGACGTCCGAATGGGCCGCGATGCCGACGAACGTGACGCCCGGATTGGCTGCGGCAACCTGGCTGAGGCTGGGGGCCTCGGCATTGCAGAACGGGCAGAACGGCGTCCAGAACCACAGCACGGCCGGCTTGCCCTGCAGGGTGGCGCCGTTGAACGGGGCACCGCTGAGGGTGGTCCCGGTGAAGTTCAGGCGGTCATCCGCGGCCGTTGCGCGCGGAGCGGCCGCCAGGCCGAGCGTCAGAGCGACCGCGACAGCGGCCGTGAAGATTTTGAGCGGGGAAAGCAGTTTCATGGCACACCTCTGTTCGCCGGCTTTGCTATGACGACGTATTGACGCTGGGGAAAGGTTCAACACCTCGGTTGACTATGTCGCCGAGCCTGCAGAATTGGTGGCCCCCACTCGCGTTTTCGCTGCAGATTTACGCGCAGGCCGAATGGCGCGCGCTACCCGCCGTCGGCGGCCAGCTGTCCGCACGCCGCTGCGATCTCGCGGCCGCGGGTATCCCGCACGGTGCACGAAACACCCTGTGCGCGAACGCGTCTGACGAACTCCCGCTCTACCGGCTTGGGGCTGGCGTCCCAGTCGCTGCCCGGGGTGGGGTTCAGCGGAATCAAGTTCACGTGCGCCAGTGCGCCCAGCGCGCGATGCAGCAGCTTGCCCAGCAGGTCGGCCCGCCACGGTTGGTCGTTGACGTCGCGGATCAGCGCATATTCGATTGACACCCGCCGGCCGGTCACGTCGGCGTAGTAGCGGGCCGCCTCCAGCACCTCGCTGACCTTCCACCGGTTGTTGACCGGCACCAGGGTGTCGCGCAACTCATCGTCGGGCGTGTGCAGCGACAGCGCCAACGTCACCCCGAGGCGCTCGTCGGCCAGCTTGCGGATCGCCGGGGCCAGGCCCACCGTCGACACCGTCACCGAGCGCGCCGAGATCCCGAAGCCGGACGGCGGCGCCTCGGTGATGCGTCGCACCGCGGCCACCACCCGCGAATAGTTGGCCAGCGGCTCCCCCATGCCCATGAACACCACGTTGGACAACCGGTCGCCGAAGTCGTCGCGCAGGGCGACCGCCGCAGCCCGCACCTGCTCGAGGATCTCAGCCGTCGACAGGTTGCGGGTCAGCCCGCCCTGGCCGGTGGCGCAGAACGGGCACGCCATGCCGCAGCCGGCCTGCGAGGAGATGCAGACGGTATTGCGTTGCGGGTAGCGCATCAGCACCGATTCGACGGTCGCGCCATCACCCGCCCGCCACAACGTCTTTCGGGTCTGACCGGCATCGCAGGTCACCTCGCGAGCCGCGGTGAGCAGTACCGGGAAGATGTTCGCCGCAACGGCGTCGCGTACCGCCGCGGGAAGGTCGGTCATCTGCCGCGGGTCGGCGATCAGCCGCCCGTAGTACTGATGGGCGAGCTGCTTGGCACGAAAAGCGGGCAGCCCCAGTGCCGCGACGGCGTCCGCGCGGCCGGCCGCATCGAGGTCGGCCAGATGCCGCGGCGGCTTGCCGCGGCGTGGCGCCTCGAATACCAGTTGTTGAGCCATAACCCGTCCAGTCTGACATGCGGCAGCGCACGCGACCGGTTCACGGAGCGCCGCCGTCACCACCGGCGCCGCCGCCGCCGCCCCGCCCGCCCCGGTCTGTCTCGGGCGAGACACCGGCAGCACCCGCCGACCCGGAGCCGCCCAGGTACTGCCCGGTGTATCCGGACCCGCCGGCAGCCCCGCTGCCGCCGGAACCGCCGGTGCCTCCGAAGGACCCGCGGCCACCGCCGCCGTCACCGCCGGTGCCACCCGCGCCACCACCGCCGCCGTCGCCGCCGGGGGCGTCGCGACCTGCGCCACCGACACCGCCCTGGCCACCGGCGCCGCCGTCACCGCCGCTGGTGCTTATGGCCACGGAGCTACCGCCATTGCCCCCGCGGCCACCGACGCCACCGTCCCCGCCGGGACCGTCGTTGCCGACGCCACCGATACCGCCCTGGCCGCCGCCTCCGCCGGCGCCGCCGTTGTTGAAATTGCCGCTCGCGTTGGCGCCCGCGCCACCGTTACCACCGGCGCCACCGTTGCCGCCGGGACCACCATTGCCGGTACCGCCGGTGCCGCCGCGACCGCCGTCCCCACCGTTGCTGGGATCGCCGGTCGCGCCGTTCCCGGCCCCTCCCGTTCCGCCGGCGCCTCCGTCGCCGCCCGCACCGGACGTCCCGTTACCGCCGCGACCCCCCGCGCCCCCGGTGGCGCTCGTTTCAAAACGGCTGGCAGCCGAGACTCCTCCGGTGCCGCCATTACCGCCGTCGCCGCCGTTGGCACCAGTCCCACCGATGCCGCCATTGCCGCCCAGGCCCGCTTGCGGACCGTTGATCACGGCGCTGCCGCCGTTGCCGCCCCGGCCGCCGTTACCGCCGTCCCCGTCGCTGCCGGTCGCGCCGTCCCGGCCCGTGGAGGAGCCGGCACCGCCTCGTCCGCCATCGCCACCCAGACCACCGTCACCGCCACGGCCGCCGTTCCCGCCAGCCGCGCCACCCTCAGGGGAGAAGCGGGATGTGTAGTCAGCGCCATTCCCACCACGACCGCCGTCACCGCCATCACCACCTCGGCCGCCGTTCCCGCCGTCACCACCGGCGCCGGCACGCCCGTCGCTGAATGACCCGCCCGCCTGCGTTCTGCCGCCGAGGCCGCCGTCTCCGCCGTTACCGCCGTCTCCGCCGGCGCTGCCTTGGAGTCCGGCTCCCCCGTTGCCGCCGTCGCCGCCATTGCCGGTTCCGGCAGAACCCTGCCGCCCGGCGCCGCCGGCTTGCCCGGCCTGCCCCTGGCCCCCGGCACCACCGGCGCCACCGTCGCCACCATTGCCGGCAAGGGTCCCGCCTAGGCCGCCGGCTCCGCCGGCACCCCCGGTTCCGCCGGAGGCACCCGGCGCGATGGCGTTGCCGCCATTGCCGCCAGCCCCTCCGGCACCGCCGTTGCCATAGCGCCCGCCGTCACCTCCGGCACCGCCGGCCCTGTTCTCTTATACACATCT
>NZ_LKTM01000287.1 GCF_001417955.2 Mycobacterium gordonae
GAGGAACCGCCCGAGCCGCTGTTGAAGAATCCCGACGACGGGGTAGCCGTCGTGTTGCCGAAGCCCATGCCCACCGGCAGCGAGATCGGAATGTCGATCGGGCCGACGGTTCCGACGATGCCGCCGAACAACGTGTATCCCGGACCGCCGATGACGAGATTCAGCCGTGGTCCGCTGACCGTGATGGACGGAACGTTGATGGGACCGATCCTGGACGAGTCCGTGACGGAGCTCAGAGTGCCGACATTGATCGCCCCGATGGTGTAAGGCTGCGTGGTGATGTCGAATGTGCCACCGGACAGCGTCATGTTGATCGGCACTCGCAAACCGAAGTCCACGGGAATCTGGTCGATGCGCACCGAGTAGGAAAACCCGGTCAGGCCCTGGGCGTCGCCGCGCACGAACATCCCGACATTCATGTTGCCGGAGTTGCCGATACCGGTGTTGA
>NZ_LKTM01000288.1 GCF_001417955.2 Mycobacterium gordonae
GCGGCCAAGAGGTTGGCGGTCGTTGGCAGGGCCGCGGAATTGGCCCGGGTGACCGCCGTCTGGATGGACGCGAGATCTGACGCGGCTGCCGCGACCGTATCGGGCGCCGTGGTGACGAATGACATGTGGCCACCTCCCCAACTTCAGGGAAGCTCAATCGTACGCGCTCACGGCATGTTTCGGCCCAGTTCCGAGCAGACGCAAAATCGCCCCGGAGCGAGTGCTCCGCGGTGAGTTTGTGTCTGCTCGCGCAAGGAAATCGCTCGTCAGTTGCGGCCGGGGAGCCCGT
>NZ_LKTM01000289.1 GCF_001417955.2 Mycobacterium gordonae
CCGCCGCGGCGCCGACTCCGCCGGCCCCGCCTGTCCCGCCGTTGCCGAAGAACAAGCCACCGTTACCGCCCTGTCCGCCCGCCCGTCCGACACCGGTGGCGCCGAATCCGCCGGAGCCGCCGGTACCGCCGGTGCCCAACAATCCGGCGGCCCCGCCGGGACCACCGGGGACGCCGTTGGCGCCGGACCCACCGGCCCCGCCGTCACCCAACAGCCAGCCACCCGGGCCGCCGGCGGCGCCGCTGCCCGCCGCGCCCGGGGCGCCGTTGCCGATCAGCGGGCGCCCGGTCAGCGCCACGCTCGGAGCGTTGATCACATTGAGCGCCGCCGCGGGTAGCAGCAACCCGTTGGCGCCGCCCGCGCCGTTGGCACCCGCCGGGGCGCCGAGTCCGCCGATCCCACCGGTCCCGCCCAGCCCCAGCAACACGGCCTTACCAC
>NZ_LKTM01000290.1 GCF_001417955.2 Mycobacterium gordonae
CAGCAACTGCACCACCACCGGCCCGGCACTCCCACCCACATTCACCGTCAACGGCGTCCCCACACCCCCCAACACCACATTGTTGAACGCGATGGTGTTTATCCGGATGGCCGGTGTCGTGATCGGCTGCAGGAAGTTGTTGGCAACTCCAATCTCCAGCCTGATCGGCAGGCCCGGCACGTCGACGCCGACGTGCCCTACCGGGTCGGGAAGATCGATGCCGATGGTGATGTTCGGGGTCTGCCCGAGCAGGGTCAGGTGGCCGACGACCGGGATCCCGCCGCCGCCGACACCGTGAACCGAGAACGGGTTGACGGTGAGTCCGGTGATGGTGCCGGTGATGGGGATGTTGAGGATACCGCCGCCGCCAAGGGTCAGGGGGATGTCGGGGATGGTCAGGGTGTAGTCGGCCTGGATCAGGCCCTGGCGGTCACCGCG
>NZ_LKTM01000291.1 GCF_001417955.2 Mycobacterium gordonae
GCCGTTGGTGGCGGTGGTGGGTCCGCCGTGTTGGGCGGGGGTGATGTGGTCGCGGTGGCGGATGGGGGCGTCGCAGTAGGGGGTGCGGCAGGTTTGGTCGCGCAGGTTGATGAACTCGGCCAGCCCGCGGGGGAAGGTGCGGGCGCGTGATTCCATGGCGACCAGGGCGCCGGTGGTGGGGCTGGCGTAGAGGCGGCGCAGGGTGGCCAGGGAGTTCTTCTCGGCCAGCGCGGCGTTGAGCCATCGGCGGGCGACTTCGGCGGGGATGGGCCCGTAGCCCTCGAGGGTCGCGGCGTCGTCGGTGTGGCCGAGCAGGGCCCGGTCGGAGATGACCACATTCAGGGCGAGGGAGGCCGGGGTGGTGGCGGGGGTGGCGGTGATGCGTTCGAAGGCGGTGTCGGCCATGACTTGTCCGCGGGAGCGGCCGTCGA
>NZ_LKTM01000292.1 GCF_001417955.2 Mycobacterium gordonae
ACCCGCCGGCACCGCCGTCACCCCCAGCACCACCGACACCGCCGGTCCCGGCCTGACCCAGGGCACCGCTGACCGAACCCAGGCCCCCGGCCCCGGCGTTACCGCCCAGACCACCGACACCACCATCGCCGCCGGCCCCGCCAGCCACACCCTGCAAAGCACTGTTATCGACACCCTTAGCCCCCGCGCCACCGACACCACCGGTGCCGCCACCACCGCCGGCACCGCCGACACCCTGGACCCCGCCGGTCCCGGTGCCGGCCGCACCCCCAGCGCCACCGGCACCGCCGTCGCCACCGCCAGCACCGAGCCCGCCGGTGTCACCGGGGTTGGTCCCGGCCCAGCCGAACCCGCCGGCACCGCCGTCACCCCCAGCACCACCGACACCGCCGGTCCCGGCCTGACCCAGGGCACCGCTGACCGAA
>NZ_LKTM01000293.1 GCF_001417955.2 Mycobacterium gordonae
CGGCAATGGGGGCCTCGGCGAGACGGGCAGGGGCGGCAGGACCACGGCAGGAGGAACCGGGGGAACCGGGGGCGATCCGGGCCCCGGGGGCATCCCGGTGCCCGGCTGATCGCCCGCACCGCGACCACGCCCAGCAAATTGACGGTAATGCAGGTTTAGCTGCGCAAACGATCGTCAATATCCATTCCGGCAACGGCATTCAGAGTGGAATGGACGGGCATATGCGAATACTCACCGGGTTCAAGACTGCTGTTTCGACATTGACCGTGCTGAGCGCTGCGACACTGACGCTGGGTACGGGCATGGCCGCCGCCACCGGCCCGGTGCCGATCAGTTCGACATTGCGGAACTGCGACGGCAGCCCCGTCAAGACCGCGGTCCAGGCGCCGCGGGTGGCGCTGGGGCGTGGCGTCGTCATCTTCCGCCCATCGGGTTCGACGGTTAGCGCGGACGTCAACCTGGTGATCTCCAACCAGCCCGGAATGCACTACGACGTCGGCCTCATCCAGGTGCCGCGGCCGACGTCGGCGACCTGCGGCCCCGGTGACCCGGGCACGACTTTCACCGGCGTCGACACCGACCCGATGGGTCAGGCGAACGTGACCATCAACGCCCCGCTGCAACAGGGCACCACCGGAGTCTGGGTCATGGTCACCACCCCGAACCCGCACAACCAGGCCCCAGGCGAGTACTACACCTCGGAGTTCGTGGCTCCCGTCTGAATCGGGCGAACCTGTAATACCGTCGCGGCATGACCGATTACGAGCCGGAGGCCGTGGATCGGCTGCCCTTCTCCACCCCGGAAAAGTCGCAGCGCTATCGAACCGAGGACTACGCCGGCGCCGTCGGCCTCAATTGGTACCGCACGGATCCCACGCTGCAATTCACGATGTCCTACTACCTCAAGCCCGACCAATTGGCCGTGGTCGAACCCCACTTGAACGGGATCGGCGACCTGATGGGCGGCCCGGTCGCCCGCTGGGCCGAGGAAACCGACCGCAACCCGCCGCGGCTGGAGCGGTACGACCGCTGGGGTCACGACGTAAGCCGGGTGGTGATGCCGCCGTCGTTCACCGCGGCCAAACGGGCGGTGCTGGATGCCCAGGGCGCGCTACGGGATTCGTGCCGAGTTGCGGGTTTCCGGTCGTCGCTGTCCATGTTCGCGTCGAACTACCTGCTGAACCAGGCCGACATCGGGATGGGCTGCGCGCTGGGGACCGGCGGCGGCATGGTGCAGTCTCTGGTGGCCGCGTACGCGCCGGCCGACGTGCGCGACCATGTGCTCGCCAAGTTCGACTCGGGCGAGTGGGCCGGCGAGACGGCACAATTGCTGACCGAACGCACGGGTGGGTCGGATCTGGGCGCACTGGAGACGACCGCGCGGCGGACCGGAGACGCGTGGGTGCTCAACGGCTTCAAGTGGTTCGCGTCGAACTGCGCCGGGGAGGCGTTCGTCGTCCTGGCCAAGCCCGAGGGCGCACCGGACTCGAGTCGCGGGGTGGCCAACTTCCTGGTGCTGCGCACCCGTCGGGACGGCTCCCGCAATGGCGTGCGGGTGCGACGGCTGAAGGACAAACTCGGCACCCGCTCGGTCGCCTCCGGAGAGGTCGAATTCGTGGACGCGGAAGCCTTTCTGCTCTCCGGCGAGCCGTCCGGCGAGTCGGGCCCGTCCGACGGCAAGGGGCTGGGCCGGATGATGGAGCTGACCAACGCGGCGCGGCTCGGCATCGCGCTGTTCGGGCTGGCGAACGCGCGGCGCGCATTGGTCGAGTCGCTCTGCTACGCGCGGCAGCGGCGCGCCTTCGGTGGGGCGCTGATCGACAAGCCGCTGATGCGTCGCAAGCTCGCCGAGCTGATCTTCGACGTCGAAGCCGCCCAGGCACTGGTGTTCGACGGCACCGGAGCGGTGAACCACCGGCAGCCGCGCGGCACCCGGCAACGCATCGCGGTGCCGGTCACCAAGCTCAAGGTCGCCCGCCTCGGGATCACCGCGGCATCCGACGCGATCGAGATCCACGGCGGCAACGGCTACATCGAAACATGGCCGGTGGCAAGGCTTTTGCGGGACGGTCAGGTCAATACCATCTGGGAGGGGCCGGACAACATCCTGTGTCTGGACGTGCGCCGCGGCATCCTGCAGAGCCGGGCTCACGAGGCGTTGTTGACCCGGTTGCGTGACGCGGTGTCGGTCTCCGACGACGACCCGACGACGGGGCTGGTGGCCGACCGGATCGACGACCTGGAGGCGGCCGTCACCGCGTGGGAGAAGCTGGACGGCGCGGTGGCCGAGGCGCGACTGTTTCCACTCGCCCAGTTCATGGG
This sequence comes from Mycobacterium gordonae, assembly GCF_001417955.2. Classification (GTDB taxonomy): domain Bacteria; phylum Actinomycetota; class Actinomycetes; order Mycobacteriales; family Mycobacteriaceae; genus Mycobacterium; species Mycobacterium gordonae_B. Next base: position 2,323 of record NZ_LKTM01000293.1, read on the forward strand.
TGATGTGTACGCCGGCGCGCTGCTGACGGAACAGGCGGCCTGGGAACGCGAGACGGTTGGCGGTGAGCGCAAGGCACTGGTGGCGCGGCTGTATGCCCAGCGCTACCTCGCCGATCGGGGGCCGCTGCGTGGCATCGACGTCGAGGGGGACGAGGCGCTGGACCGCTTCGACGAACTGGCCGAGGGGGCCCTCCACCTTCGCGAGCCGGCCGGCTGAACTCCGGCCCCGACCGGGAACTGCCCGACGCTACACCGGCGTGGCGCGTCGGCGCATTCACAGTCGCCGGTGGTTGCGCCTTGGCCCGGCGCGAGCCCGCGTCGATTGCCGAAATCCCCGCCAACGTGGGACTTCGGTCCCTATTGCGCCGCACGGTTCCAATGGTCCGATGAATCGGAATTCGCCAATGGTGTTGGAGGTACGGCGATGAACAGACAGCTGACCGTTCAGGCCGCACGGGACAACACGCCCCAGGCTCCGGGGGATATCACCACCACATCGTGGCGCGCCGACCTCGGAGGCGCGTCGGCGTCCGTCGCCGATGTGCTCTCAGCCGAGGATGTCGAGTCGCTGCCGCCGGGCTACGGCATGCTCGTCGTGACACGGGGTCCCAACACCGGATCGCAGATCCGGCTGGACCGCCCCGTCATGTCGGCCGGTCGGCATCAGCTCAGCGACATCTATCTCGATGACATCACCGTCAGCCGCAGACACGCCGAATTCCGAAGGGAGAAAGGCGAATTCCACATCGTCGACTGCGGCAGCTTCAACAGTAGCTACGTCAACGGCCAACCGGTGGAGTCAGCGGTGCTCAGCAACGGCGACGAGATCCAGATCGGAAAGTACCGGCTGGTGTTCATCAGGAGCAGCTAGCGGCGGGCGCCTCCCGCAAGCCCCGCCCGACTAGACCGGAATCAGCCCGTGCTTACGGGCCAGCCGCGACCAGTTCTGCTTGTCCCGCAGCAGGTGCATCGACCTGCGCAGCAGCAACCGGGTCTGGTGCGGGTCGATCACCGCGTCGATGAAGCCCCGCTCGGCGGCGATCCACGGAATCGCCATGTTCAGGTTGTAGCCCTCGATGAAGTCCTTTTTGATCTGCTGCACCTCGGGCGCGGTGGGGTCCGGGAAGCGCTTCACCAACAACTGCGCCGCACCCTCGGCGCCGATCACCGCGATGCGCGCGGTGGGCCAGGCGAAGTTGAAGTCGGCGGTCAGCTGCCGCGACCCCATCACCGCGTACGCGCCGCCGTAGGACTTGCGGATCGTGATGGTCACCTTGGGCACGTCGGCCTCGACCACGGAGTACAGGAACCGGCCGCCGCGCTTGATGATGCCGCGCTTCTCCTCCTCGGCGCCCGGCAGGAATCCGGGGGTGTCCACCACGAACACCAGCGGGATCTGGAAGGAGTCGCAGAACCGGATGAACCGGGCCGCCTTGTCGGAGGCCTCGTTGTCGATCGCCCCGGAAAGATGCATGGGCTGGTTGGCGATCACGCCCACCGGACGCCCGTCGACCCGGGCGTAACCGGTGATGATGGCCGGCCCGTGCTGCGCGGCGACTTCCAGGAAGTCGCCGTCGTCGAAGATGCGCAGCAGGATCTCGTGCATGTCATAGGCCGCGTTGTCGGAGTCCGGGATGATCGTGTCCAGCTCCAGGTCGGTCGGGGTGACCTCGGGTTCTAATCCGGGGTTGATGACCGGCGGCTTGGTGAAGCAGTTCGACGGCAGGAACGACAAGAAGTCCCGCACGTACTGGAAGGCCTCGGCCTCGGAGTTCACCACCTGGTGGATGTTGCCGTAGCGGGCCTGCGCGTCGGAGCCGCCGAGTTCGTCGAGGGTGACGTCCTCGCCGGTGACCTCGCGGATCACGTCGGGACCGGTGACGAAGAAGTAGCCCTGGTCGCGCACCGAGACCAGCAAGTCGTCCTGGATCGGCGAATAGACCGCTCCCCCGGCACATTTGCCGAAAATCAGGGAGATCTGCGGCACCACGCCGGACAGTGCCTCGTGCCGCTGGCCCAGCTCCGCGTACCACGCCAGCGAGGTGACCGCGTCCTGGATACGGGCCCCGCCGGAGTCCTGGATGCCCACGATCGGGCAGCCGACCATGGCGCACCATTCCATCAGACGGGCGACCTTGCGGCCGAACATCTCGCCGACGGTGCCCTGGAAGACCGTCTGGTCGTGCGAGAACACCCCGACCGGACGGCCGTCGATCAGCGCGTGACCGGTGACCACCCCGTCGCCGTAGAGCGCGTTGGGGTCACCCGGGGTCTTGCACAGCGCCCCGATCTCGAAGAAGGTGCCCGGGTCGACCAGTGCGTGCACGCGGGCCCGTGCGCTGGGGATGCCCTTCTTGTCGCGCTTGGCGGCCGCCTTCTCGCCGCCCGGCTCCTTCGCCACCTCCAGGCGAGCTCGTAGCTCGGCCAGCTTCTCGGCGGTGGAATGCACGACGATCGGAGCCGGCTCCGGAGCCACTTCAGTCACTTACTTCCCCACCTCACTACCGCGTTCAGCTTCGATGTCGTCCAGCGCGCGGCTCATGTGTTCGCCCACCTTGGCGATGATCGGCTCGTCGATGGCCTGGATGTGCTCACCACCGATCGGCACGACCTCGAGGTCGGCGACGTACTCACCCCAGCCGCCATCCGGTTTGCGGATGCCGTACCGCGGCTCGAACATGATCGCGTCGTCATGGTATCGATCGGCCATGTAGAGGGTGACGTGGCCATCGAACGGCTGGATCTCGGCGGTGTCGATCGCCCGGTTGTCCAGGTACGACGTGCGCTGATGCTCGATGATCCCGGCCGGGATCTGCACGCCGCTCTGGCTGACGGCGTCCAGCACGAACCGCACCTGGCCGTCGTCGTCGAGTTCCTCGAGCTGCTCGTAGGGGATCGCCGGGATGGTGACGTTGAACGTCTTCTCGGCGAACTTGGCGTAGCGGTCCCAGCGCTTGCGGACCTCTTCCTTGGTCTGCGGGATCTCCTCGCCGGCACGCACCGCGTCGATCAGGCCGACCCAGCGCACGTCCTTGCCGAGGCGTTTGAGCCCGATCGCGCAGGCGTAGGCCAACACCCCGCCCAGCGACCAGCCGGCCAGGATGTAGGGTCCGTCGCCCTGCAGTTCGACCAGTTTCGGAACGTACTGCGCGGCACGTTCTTCGATCGACCCCTCGACACGTTCGAAGCCGTACATCGGCGTGTCCGCCGGCAACCGGTTCAACAACGGCTCGTACACCACCGTGGAGCCGCCGGCCGGGTGGAACACGAAGACCGGTGTCCGCGAGCTGCCCTCCTGGCGCGGCCGCAAGGTGCGCACGAAGCCGTCGATCACGCCGGCCTCCAGGTAGTTGCGCACCTTCTCCGCCAGCGCCTCGATGTTCTCCGAGCTCTGCACGTCCTCAACCGTGATCGGCCCTTCAGCGCGCTCGGAGAGCCGCTCGGCCATCTTGGCGGCCTTCTCGTCGTCGAGCTTGGGCAACGGGTTGAAGATGCCCCCCGCGGATTTGCCGGTGACGATCGCCCAGGTCGCGAAGACGACGCGCTCGGCGGCGTCCCGCGGCGGGACGTCGGAGTTGAGCGCCTTGGCGACGGCCTCCTGGCTGAGTGCACCTGCCGTCGGCTTCTCCCCGTTGCCGGCGGCGCCGTTGGTGCCGGGCCCGGTGGGATTGGTCGGCGGCGGCGGGATCGGCACGTCCGACGGCGGGGGTGCCTCGGACACGGGCTCGGCCTGCGTCTGGGGCTCCGCCTGCGGGTCGGGCGCCGGCGCCACCAGGCTGGCCGGCGACGCGCCGCTGAGCAACTCGGCCTGCGCCCGCGCGATCTCCTCGGCGGTCTGCGTCTTCTGGTACTCGTGCAGCTGCTCAACCTCGTCGCGGTGCTCGATCGCGTACTCGATCAGCTTCTCCACGGCGTAGAGATTGGCGTCGCGCACCGCGGTCAGCTGAATCGGTGGCAGGTCGAAGTCATATTCGACGCGGTTCTTGATCCGCACCGCCATCAGCGAGTCCAGGCCGAGCTCGATCAGCGGCACCTCCCAGGGCAGGTCCTCGGGCTCGTATCCCATGGCCGCCGCCACGATGGTGCCCAGCCGCTCGGCGATCGTCTCACCGGAATCGGCAGACCACCGGCCGACGTCCGACGGCAGGTACCGGTTGGTCAGGCTGTCGGTCAGCGTCTCGGCGTCGTCCTCTTCGACGACCGCCACCGACGTGGACTCGGAAGCCGCGATCGCGGTGCCGGCGCCCACAGCCACCGGCAGTACCGCCTCGGAGCCACCGCGAGCGACCAGCGCGTCGTAGACCAGCGTGAAGGACTCCTCGATGCGGGCGTGCACCTGCACCGAAGCACCGCCGGGATGACGCGTCAGCGTCGTCACCAACCGGGCGCCCTCGCCGGGCACCGCGCGCTGCTCGGACGCCGTCAGGACAGCGTCCGGCAGCACCGCCGCAGCGGCGGCTTTGACCAGCGCGACCAGATCCGGCGTCTTTTCCCGCGGGGAGTACTCCCACACGTGGCGACCGTCGGGCAGGGCAACGTGCGCGCCCGGCATCAGTATCGAGCCGTCCCCGGCGAAATGCGCGTCGAGCCAGTGCTCTTTGCGCTTGAACCGGGTCGGCGGAATGTTGGCGTAATCCTCGGGGCCACTGGCCCGAGTGAACAGCGTGCGCACGTCCAGGTCGTGGCCGTGCACGTACAGCTGCGCCATGGTCGAGATCATCGACTCGACCTCGTCCTGCTTGCGGGCCAGCGTCGGGATGAGCTGGGCATCGTGAAGCCCAGCGCTGGCCGTCGTCAAACCGACCTGCATCAGCGCCACCGGGTTGGGCGCCAGTTCCAGGAAGGTGGTGTGCCCGCTGTCGACGGCGTTGCGGATGCCGTGGGTGAAGTAGACGCTGTGCCGCAGCCCCTTCTTCCAGTAGTCCACGTCGTGGATCGGCTCGCTGCCGGGCTTGATGTAGCGGCCCTCGTGCACGGTGGAGTAGATGCCGCAGGTCGGGCTCATCGCCTTGATGCCCTGCAACTCGGCGGCCAGTTCGCCCAGCAGCGGGTCCATCTGCTGGGTGTGGCTGGCGCCCTTGGTCTGGAACTTCCGGGCGAACTTGCCCTCGGATTCCGCGCGGGCGATGATCGCGTCCACCTGCTCGGGCGGGCCGCCGATGACGGTCTGGGTGGGTGCGGCGTAGACGCACACTTCAAGATCCGGGAAGTCCGAGAACACCGTCTTGATCTCGTCGGCGGAGTACTCCACCAGCGCCATCAACCGGATGTACTCGCCGAACAGCATCGCCTCGCCCTCGCCCATCAGGTGCGAGCGCGAGCAGATGGTCCGGGTCGCGTCGCGCAGCGACAGACCGCCGGCGAAGTACGCCGACGCCGCCTCACCGAGCGACTGTCCGACCACCGCGCCGGGCTTGGCGCCGTGATGCTTGAGCAGCTCGCCGAGGGCGATCTGGATCGCGAAGATGGTGACCTGGGTGGTCTCGATGCCGTAGTCCTGCGAGTCGTCCAGGATCAGCTCGAGCACCGAGTAGCCCAGTTCGTCCTGAACCAGCGCGTCGACCTTCTCGATCCACTCGGCGAACACCGGGTTGCGCAGATAGAGGCTCTTGCCCATCTTGCGGTGCTGCGCGCCGAAACCGGCGAGCACCCAGACCGGGCCGTTGGTCACCGGGCCGTCGGTGCTGAACACGTTCGGCCGCTGCTTGCCCTCGGCGATCGCGCGCAGGCCCTTGATGGCCTCTTCGTGGTCGTGAGCCAGCACGACCGCACGGGAGCGGCCGTGGTTGCGGCGCGACAGCGAGCGGCCGATCGACTCCAGCGACGACGCCTGTCCTTCGGGGCTTTCCATCCAGTCCGCCAGTTCGGCGGCGGCGGCCTTCTTGCGCGAGGTCAGGAACGCCGAGATCACCAGCGGGATCGTGGGCGCCGGAAGTTCCTGTGCCGCAAGCTCTTCCAGCGCTGCTTCCTTGAGCGCCAGCGCCTCGTCGGTGACACCCGGCAGTTCGTATTCGCCCTCGGCGGCGGGCGCGGCGTCGTCGTCGATGATCTCGCCGTACTCGTCGAAGCGCAGCGAGTGCCCGACCCCTTCGGTGAGCTCGCCCCCGGCGGACACCACGGCGGCCTGCGGCGCGGCGGCCGGCTCCTCCGGTTCGCGCTCGATCACGTCACGCGGCAAGACCTCACGCACCACCAGGTGCGCGTTGGCGCCGCCGAAACCGAAGCTCGACACACCGGCCAGCGCGTAGCCGCCGTAACGGGGCCAGTCGGTGGCTTGGTCGACCACCTTCAGCCGCATCGCGTCGAAGTCGATGTAGGGGCTGGGGCCGGCGAAGTTGATGGACGGCGGCAACTTGTCATGCTGCAGCGCCAGCACCACCTTGGCCATGCTGGCCACGCCGGCGGCCGACTCCAGGTGCCCGATGTTGGTTTTGATCGCACCGAGCAACGCGGGCCGGTCGGCGGGACGTCCCCTGCCGACGACGCGGCCCAACGCCTCCGCCTCGATCGGGTCACCGAGGATGGTGCCGGTGCCGTGCGCCTCGATGTAGTCGACGTTGCGCGGGTCGATCCCGGCGTCCTTGTAGGCCCGGCGCAACACCTCGGCCTGCGCGTCCTGGTTGGGGGCGATCAGGCCGTTGGAGCGGCCGTCGTGGTTGACCGCGCTGCCGGCGATGACGGCCAGGATCTGGTCGCCGTCGCGGCGGGCGTCGTCGACCCGCTTGAGCACCAGCATGCCGGCGCCTTCGGAGCGGGTGTAGCCGTCGGCGTCGGCGGAGAACGACTTGATCCGGCCGTCCGGCGCCAGCACGGCGCCGATCTCGTCGAACCCGAGCGTCACCGCGGGGGTGACCAGCGCGTTGACGCCGCCGGCCACCACGACGTCGGCCTCGCCGTTGCGCAGCGCCTGCACGCCCTGGTGGATCGCCACCAGCGAACTCGAGCATGCGGTGTCGACCATGACCGACGGACCGCGGAAGTCGAAGAAGTACGACACCCGGTTGGGGATGATGGCACCCGAGTTACCGGTGATCGCGTACGGGTGCGCGACGGTCGGGTCGGAGATGGCCAGGAAGCCGTAGTCGTTATTGGTGACACCGACGTAGACGCCGACGGCCTCGCCGCGCAGGCTGGACGCCGGGATGCGGGCGTTCTCGAGCGCCTCCCAGGTCAGCTCCAGCGCCATCCGCTGCTGCGGGTCGATGTTGTCGGCCTCGGTCTTGGCCACCGCGAAGAACTCGGAGTCGAAGCCCTTGATGTCCTTGAGGTAGCCGCCGCGGGTGCGGGCCTTGGCGACGCGCTCGGCCAGTCGCGGCTCTTCCAGGAATTCCGACCAGCGCCCTTCGGGCAGGTCGGTGATGGCGTCGCGGCCTTCCATCAGCGCCGCCCATGTCTCGTCCGGGGTGTTCATGTCGCCCGGCAGTCGGGTCGACAGGCCGACGATCGCGATGTCGACCCGCTCGGCGGGGCCCGTGCGCGTCCAGTCGACACCATCCGAGTCGTCCTCAGCCGCTTCCGGCTCGCCCTCGATGATCCGGGTCGCCAGCGACTCGATGGTCGGGTGCTGGAACGCCACCGCCACCGACAGCGTGACGCCGGTCAGGTCCTCGATGTCGGCGGCCATCGCGACGGCGTCGCGCGAGGCCAGACCGAGCTCCACCATCGGTACCGATTCGTCGATGGAGTCCGGCGACTTCCCGACGGCCTTGCCGACCCACTCGCGCAGCCATTTGCGCATCTCGGGGACCGTCATTGCGGCGTTCTGCGAGGGTGAGTTCTCCTGGCTTACGTCAGACATCAGCTACCTTGTTCAGTCGATCATTCAGAAGTGGCGAAGGTTGTCGCGGAGTTGACGCCACTGCGCAAACTGCCGTCCAGGTAGGCCGTGCGGCAGGCGCGGCGGCCGATCTTGCCACTGGAGGTACGGGGAATCGAGCCGGCCTGGACCAGCAGCACATCGCGCACGGTCACCCCGTGCCCGACGGCGATGGCCGCACGGATGTCGTCGGCGATCGGCTGGTACTCGAGCTTGTGCGTGCCCGCGGCACGCTCGCCGACGATCACCAGCTGCTCGGAGGTGTCTTCGGCGTCGAACTTCAGCCCGGCGTGCGGGTCGTCGTAGACCTTCTGCGGCAACTCGTTGGCCGGCACCGAGAACGCGGCGACATAGCCCACCCGCAACGCCTTGGTGGATTCCTGCGCCGTGAACTCGAGGTCCTGCGGGTAGTGGTTGCGGCCGTCGATGATGACGAGGTCCTTGATCCGGCCCGCAATGTAGAGGTGCCCGTTGTGGTAGGTGCCGTAGTCACCGGTGCGCACCCAGAGGCCGTCGTCGGGAGCACCCTCGGCGTGCGACTCGCTGACCCGCGACTTCAGGATGTTCTTGAAGATGTTGGCGGTCTCTTCTTCCTTGCCCCAGTAGCCGATGCCCAGGTTGTTGCCGTGCAGCCAGATCTCGCCGATCTGCCCGTCCGGCAACTCGCTGGCCGTCTCGGGGTCCACGATGACGGCCCACTCGTCGACACCGATCTTGCCCGCGCTGACCTGCGCGACAGCTTTCGGTGAGTCGGCGGACACCTCGACGAAGTGCTGCTTGTTCAGTTCGTCGCGGTCGACGTGGATGACGGTGGGCGACTCGTCCATCGGGGTGGTCGAGACGAACAGCGTCGCCTCTGCCAGACCGTAGGACGGTTTGACCGCCTCGGGCTTCAGGCCGTACGGCTCGAAGGCCTTGAAGAACTTGCGCAGCGACGACGGCGACACCGGCTCGCTGCCGTTGAGGATGCCCTTGACGTTGCTCAGGTCCAGGGGCGGCTCGTCGTCGCGGGGCAGACCGCGCACCGCGGCGTGCTCGAAGGCGAAGTTCGGCGCGGCGGAGAACGTCCCGCCGGTTTCCCCGGGCTTGCGCGCCAGCTCGCGGATCCAGCGGCCGGGGCGGCGCACAAATGCGGCCGGCGTCATGAAGGTGAAGCTCTGGCCGAGCACCGAGGTGAGCAGCACCGTGATCAGGCCCATGTCGTGGAAGAACGGCAGCCAGCTGACCCCGCGGTCGCCTTCCTGTCCCTCCAGCGCGTTGAGCACCTGCACCACGTTGGTAGGCAGGTTCAGGTGCGTGATCTGCACGCCCGTCGGGGTGCGGGTGGAACCCGAGGTGTACTGCAGATACGCGGTGGTGGTCTCGTCGGCATCCGGCTCCTGCCAGGTGGAGGCCACCTCGGTGGGCACGGCGTCCACGGCGATGACGCGGGGGCGTTCCTTGGCCGAACGCGCGCGGATGAACTTGCGGACACCCTCGGCGGACTCGGTGGTGGTCAGGATCGTCGAGGGGGTGCAGTCGTCGAGCACCGCATGCAGGCGGCCGACGTGACCCGGCTCGGAGGGGTCGAACAACGGGACGGCGATCCGGCCGGAGTACAGGGCGCCGAAGAAGGACACCATGTAGTCCAGGTTCTGCGGGCAGAGGATGGCGATGCGGTCACCCGGCTGGGTGACCTGCTGCAGGCGGGCGCCGACGGCGCGGTTGCGGGCGCTGAACTCCGACCACAGGATGTCGCGTTCGATACCGTCGCGCTCGGTGGAGTAGTCCAGGAAGCGGTACGCCAGCTTGTCGCCGCGCACCTTCGCCCACTTCTCGACGTGACGAACCAGGTTGGTGTTGGACGGGAACCTGATCTTGCCGTTCACGATGAACGGGTTGTGGTACGCCATGACGCCTCTCCTGTCACAAACTCTCTAGGTGCCGGCTGGCGCCGACGGTCTCTCTAAGTGCCGGCTGGCGCCGACGGTCTCTCTAGGTGCCGGCTCGCGCCGACGGTCTCTCTCCACGTGCCGGCGTGCGCCGACGGTAGTCCTCTGGTCGCCGGCCATGCCGGCTGAAATATCTGCGCGCGGCCCAGCTGCGACCCGCGCCCGCTTCGCACCGGCGCCTGTCGCAGCCAACTTTGACCCACCCGGGTCAACCACATGCTCTTAATTTTCTCTTAATGTTAAGGGGCCGGGGGCGGCAGACCAAATCACAAGGTACGCCTGATCGCGGCCACCACCCTCACACCGAGGCCGTGTCTGATAGCCGAGCTATCGAATCGGCCCGAGCACAATCAGCCGTGCTTGGGGTGCGGCGCCTTATCCAGCACGCCCTGGGCCCAATTCAGCGTCCATTGGGTCGCGGACAGGCCGTTGGAATTCCAGAAGTCGGTGGTGGCGTACATCGCATGGATGGGCTGCCCGGCACCTCCGGCCAGCGTGTTCAACGTGGTCGGAAGGTTGGCGGGACTGAACGCCTCTTTGGGGGCGGCACAGATCAGATCGCCCTCGGCGCAGATCTCGTTGGTCCGGCTGTCGAGGTCGCCGAAGCCGCCCGGACGGGCGCCGGTCATCGTCAGGCCGAGTCCGGACAGCACCGGCACCTCGTGCAGCGTGATCTCGGCGCCCACGCCCGGCGGAGTCGGCGGGATGTTGTTGCCCACGCTCTCCTGGCGCCGGCCGTCGGCGATCAACGTCACACCCAGCACCAGGTCTTCGTCGACGGGACCCAGGCCGTTGCCGATGTCACTGGCCACGTCGCCGCCGATCACCGCGCCCTGGGAGAACCCGACGATCACATAACTGGTCAGCGGGCAGCGGTTGTTCATGTCGGTGATCGCCTTGACCGTCGCCCGGGTGCCTTCGGCGCGGCTGTCGTTGTAGCTCATCTGGCCGTCGGCGCTCAGCGGGTTACGGAACTGGGCCGTGTAGGGCACGGTGTACGTCTGCACCCGGCCGCCGCCGAACTGCTGGCCGATCGGGCCGGTCACGTTGAGCAGCAGTGCCTTCGGGAACTGGGTCGGGTTCAACGGGTCGTCGGTCGGCCAGGACTCCCAGGTGCCCGGCACCGAGATCAGTTGCACGTCGGGGCAGGAGGCGTCCTGAGAGGCCGGCCGCGGCTTCTTGGGGTGCGAGGTCGTCGGCCCGGGGGGCAGCACGCCCGGGGGCACCGCGCTGGGCGGGACGTCCTGGTGACGCAACAGCATCACCCCGCCGATGATGACGAGGGCCACCACCAGGGCCATCGAGCCGGCCGCCGCCCAGGCAAGCCGTCGGTGGCGTTTGCGACGCGCGCTGTTCTTGGCCATCTTCTCCCGCTAACAGAGTCCGGTAGGACCCTCATCGGGTCCCGGCGAATGGGTCGGGCAAGTGCTTTACCAGGTAACGCACCTTCGCGCCCTACTCACCCGCGCAGCGTGGTGATGCGGACGTACCGCCCTCTGCTGCACTCCCTAGAGGGTACCGGGCCGAGCGTCGAGCAAATGTGGTCAGCGAATGGCGCCGGAGATGTCGCCCGACATGGCGCCCAGCACCCCGGCCCACGAGCCCCAGCCGTTGTCGCCGCCGCCCGGGAAGTCGAAGTGGCCGTTGTGCCCGCCCACGTCGCGGTACTGCTGGTAGAAGGCCTTGCTGTTGCCCATCGCCTCACCGCCGGCGCCGAGCATGGCGGCGGGGTTGCTGGCGCCCGGGTTGGTGGGGGCCCAGACCCAGACGCGGGTGTTGTTCTGGGCCAGCAGCGCGGCGTGCACGAACGGGTCGTGCCACTTCCAGCGGCCCAGCTGCGGCGCTCCCCACATGCCGTTGCCGTCCACCCCGCCGAACTGCTGCAGACCGGCCAGGATCGCGCCGTTGGTGAAGGTGTTCGACGGGTAGAGGAAGCCGGACATCGAACCGGCGAACCCGAAGCGGTCCGGGTGGAAGGCGGCCAGCGCCAGCGCGGCATAGCCGCCCTGCGACGCACCGACCACGCCGTGCCCGCCCGGCGCCAGGCCCTTGTTGGCGGCCAGCCAGTCGGGCAGCTCACTGGACAGGAAGGTGTCCCACTGCTTGCTGCCGTCCTGCTCCCAGTTGGTGTACATGCTGAACGCCCCACCCGCCGGTGCGGCCACCGAAACGCCCTTGCCGGCCAGGGTGTTCATCGCGTTGCCCGCGGTCACCCAGTTGCTGACGTCCGGATTGGCGTCGGCCGCGTCGAGCAGGTAGACCGCGTGCGGCCCGCCCGCCAGGAAGGCCACCGGGATGTCGCGGCCCATCGCGCCCGAAGGCACCATCAGCGTCTCGAAACCGGCCGCCCGGGCCGTGCCCGCCGAACCCAGCGACGCCGTCACGGCCCCGAACGCCACCGACAGCACGGCAACGCACACCAGCCGTAGCACTAACGACAGACCCCTCATGTCCACCCTCCATGGTGTGACGCTGCGCACGACAGAACCTAGCCCGCAAGGTAGCTAACCACACCCGGCTCAGCAGGATAAGGGGGAGGCGGACAAAGGGGAGCTAACGCTGAGGGCGGCGACCCGGATGGGTCGCCGCCCTCAGACGGTTGTTTATCGCAGTCGCGATTAGTTGCCGGCGCCCTGGTTCACACCGACCGCGGCCGCGGTGGCGGGACCAGCGCCGGGGGTCGCACCCAGCGTGCTCTGCAGGTCACCCTTCATGGCGTTGAGCTGCGCGCCCCAGTACGGCCAGTCGTGCGTGCCGTTGGCGTCGAAGTTGAACACCGCGTTGTGGCCACCAGCGCCGTTGTAGGCCTCCTGGAACTTCAGGTTGCTGGTCCGCACGAAGCCCTCCAGGAACTTGGCGGGCAGGTTGTTGCCACCGAGGTCCGACGGCTTACCGTCGCCGCAGTAGATCCACAGGCGGGTGTTGTTGGCGACCAGCTTGCCGACCTGCAGCGACGGGTCGTTGCGCTGCCACGCCGGGTCCTCCTTGGGGCCCCACATGTCGGACGCCTTGTAGCCACCGGCGTCACCCATGGCCAGGCCGATCAGCGACGGGCCCATGGCCTGCGACGGGTCCAGCAGCGCCGACAGCGAGCCGGCGTAGATGAACTGGTCGGGGTGGTAGGCCGCCAGGATCAGCGCCGACGAACCGGCCATCGACAGACCAACCGCGGCGCTGCCGGTCGGCTTGACCTGCTTGTTGCTGGCCAGGTAGGCGGGCAGCTCGCTGGTCAGGAAGGTCTCCCACTTGTAGGTGGTGCAGCCGGCCTTACCGCAGGCCGGGTTGTACCAGTCGCTGTAGAAGCTGGACTGGCCGCCGACCGGCATGACCACGGAAATGCCCGACTGGTTGTACCACTCGAATGCCGGGGTGTTGATGTCCCAACCGTTGTAGTCGTCCTGGGCGCGCATGCCGTCGAGCAGGTACAGCGCCGGCGAGTTGGCTCCACCGCTCTGGAACTGGATCTTGATGCTGCGTCCCATCGCCGCCGAGGGCACCTGCAGGTATTCCACCGGCAGCCCCGGACGCGAGAACGCACTCGCGGTCGCGGAGCCACCGACGAAGCCCACCAGCCCAGACAGCAGCGCCGCACCAACGGCACCCACCATCAGGCGGCGCGGCATACCCGTCACGGCGCCACGAAACCTGTCAACAAGCTTCATCCTTGCTTCCTCATCCTCATCCTTGTGGGCACACCCTTACGCATCGCTGTGCCTGGGGAGCGTCCCGAATTGGGTCAGACTGCACGCACGCGGCGCTGCAGTGCACCCGTAGTCAACCACACCTTGAGGCTCCCGCTCTCCTCCGGGACGCCCCGCACGGCGGTATCCGACGGCGATTCGCGGTGTTACCGGAGCCGCGATCGGCGCCCGGAAATCGTGTTTTCGCATGTGCCAATCGCCGGGTGCACGCTGGTAACGGCTCACATGTGATGTTGCTGTACGTCTTCGCCGAGCGCCGGGTCGACCGCGCCGACGCGCCGATTAAGGATTCTTAGAAAAATTCTGACCGGCGGCGTCGCGTGGATGCCGGTTTCGCCTCAGAGACCACCGTTCACTCGCGTGGCGGCGTCGGCGGCACCTTGGGCACCTCGAGCCCGCACTTGACCAGTTCATAGAGCGGCACCCGGTCGATGCGGTACTGCGTGAACTCATAGGCGTGCAGGAAATTGGACACGAACCGGCGCACGGTCATCGGGGCTCGCACCGAATTGAGCACGGCCTGTGTCGCGGGGCACTTCAGCGCGGCCTCGGCCTCGGCGACCCACTGCTGGTCGAGGTAGGCAGGAATGCCCGGCGGCCACTTCACCCACGGCCCGTCGGCCACCACCCAGTCCGGGAACAGGTTCTTGTCGTGGCCGATGCGGCCGTGCTTGAGCCGCTCGGTGTGCGCCGCCAGCGGGTTCGCCAATCCGATCTGGTCGATCACCCTGACGTCCAGCCCGACGTTCATGCCCAGCATCCCCAGGTTCGTGAAAAACACCGTGTGCTGCGGCTTCTGGTCCGCGGGGATGCCGGGCGCGCTGCCCGGCGGGATCATCGGCACCAGGTCCCACTGCGTGTAGTTGCCCGACGGCAGCAGCAGCGCACCGTCGGGGGTGTTGTTGAGCGCCACCAGCACCGCCGCCATCCGCGGGTAGTCGAGGTAGTCCGCGGCGGTCAGCGGATGCGCGCGGCCGGTCGCCTGCGCGTAGAAGCGCCGCTCGTCGACGATGCCCGAGTAGCTGACGTGCGTGGCGTCGTCACCCATGCCGGGTGAGTTCGCCGCCCACAGCGACCACCCGGCCACCGCCAGCCAGAGCGCGCTCACGCCGCCGGCCAGCCAGAAGCCGGCCTCCCTCGAGTAATCCTTGCCGTCGGGAATCACCACCGGGATGACGGCCACCGGCGCCAGCAAACAGAACAGCGGAGTCAACAACACGCGTCCGTGCATGAAGTCGCCGCCCTGACGGATCCAGTAGAGGGCCTGCAGCAGTCCACTGACCACCATCCACGTCACCACCGCGGCGGGACTCTGCACCGCACGGGCCACCCGCCCGTAGCCAGGTGCCAGCGTCGGGCGCATGAACGAGGGCCGGCGCCGGGCCACCAGCAACACGATGCCCAGCGGCACCAGCAGCACGACCGGTATCCAGATGGAATACGGCGCGTTGAAGTTGGCGAGGTAGATCAACCCCTGCGACCACTTGTCCCCGGCCGCGTCCTTGGCCAGGGCGGTGCCCGGGACCAGCAGCCCGTAGTACCCCATCCGGAAGATCTGATAGGCGACCGGCAGCAGCCCACCGGCCAGCACGATCAGCCCGCGGCGTGCCCAGGTGCGGGCCGCGATCATCATCATGATCAGCGCGGCGCCGCCGATCAGCGCCAACTCGGGGCGTACCAGCACGCTGCAGCCGGCGACGAACGCCAGCGCACCGAGGAACCACGGGCTTTGCGGGCGCACCCGCAGCGGCTGCGCCCAGCAAACCATCATCCACCACAACAGGCCGACGTAGGCCATCACCAGCCCGCTCTCCAGGCCGGACGTCGCGAAGTCACGCGCCGGGGGCACGGCGATGTAGACGAGCGCGCCGGCCGGCAGCACGATCGCGCGGCGGCCACGCAGACTGGGCGCGTACAGCCGCCCCGTCCCCAGCATCAACAGCACGATGCCCAGCACCGACAGCGTCAGCGCCACCGCCAGCGCCACGTACTCCAGCCGGACCGGCCCGCCCACCCAGCTGCACACATAGAGCAGGTAGGTCCAGACGGTCGAGGTGTTGGCCTCCACCCGCTCACCCGCGTTGAACACCGGTCCGTTGCCGGCCAACAGGTTTCGCACGGTGCGCAGCACGATCAGCCCGTCGTCGGCGATCCAGCGGCGCTGCCAGGCACCCCAGCCGAACAACAGCGCGACCAGCGCGACACTCACCCACAGGCTGACGCGCACCGTGGTGGTGTAGGGGAACACCGGCCACTTGACCCGGCGGACGGACGGACGCCGGGCCAGGGCCGCCGCCTGGAGGGCCTTGAATCTTTCGCTAGCCGAAAGCAACAGCAGCACCAACTGTTGCGATCCACGCCAGGGCCAGAAGCTGCAGCACGCGGTCGCGCAGCGCTATGTCCTCGGGCTCCCCGGCGAGCCCTCCGTCGACGTCCACGGCGTAGCGCAGGATCGCGATGGTGAACGGGATCATCGAGACCGCGAACCAGGAACCCGAGTAGCGGTCGCGCTCGAATGCCCACAAGCCGTAGGACATCACCACCGCGGTCGCCGACAGCGTCCAGACGAACCGCAGATAAGTGCTGGTGTAGCTCTCCAGCGACTTGCGGATCTGGGCGCCGGTGCGTTCGGACAGTTGCAGCTCGGCGTACCGCTTGCCGGCCACCATGAACAGCGACCCGAACGCCGCCGTCAGCAGGAACCACTGGGACAGCGGGATGCCGGTCGCCGCGCCGCCCGCGATGGCACGGATCAGGTACGCCGAGGACACGATGCAGATGTCAATCACCGCTTGGTGTTTGAGGCCGAAGCAGTACCCGAGTTGCATCACCAGGTAGACCGCCATGACCACGGCCAGGTTGGGCGTCAGCCACCAGGACAGTCCGAGCGAGGCGGCGCCCAGCACCACGGCCAGCGTGTAGGCCAGCCACGGCGGCACGACGCCGGCGGCGATGGGCCGGAACCGCTTGGTGGGGTGCTCCCGGTCGGCCTCGACGTCGCGCACATCGTTGATCAGGTAGATGGCCGAGGCCGCCAGGCTGAACACCACGAAGGCGATCGCGACCTTGACGCCCATGGCGCCCCAGTCGTAGGGGACGACGTGTCCGGCCGCGTCGCGTCGGCGGGTGTGGTCGCCGCTGCCCGCCGCGGCCAGCGGTGCCGCCAGCACCAGCACGTTCTTGACCCACTGCCGCGGGCGGATCGCCTTGATCACCCCGGTCACCAGGTTTTTCGGGGCCCCGCTGACTTCCATCAGATCGTCGCTCATCGAACCAACCTTCGTCGGGCCGCGCTGTCCACCCGGACGGCTGCGGCGGCAACCCCGGCACCGAGAGCAACGCCGGCGGCGACGTCGCTGGGATAGTGCACACCCAGCAGTATTCGCGACAGCGCCATGGGCGGTACCAACAGCACCGGCAGCGGCAGGCCGGTAACCCGGCCCAGCAGGATCGCCGCGGCCGTCGTCGACGTCGCGTGCGCCGACGGGAAACTGAGCTTGCTGGGGGTGCCGACATTGACCATGACGGCCGGGTGATGCGGCCGTTCGCGCCGTACCACCCGCTTGACCACCACGGCGGCGGCGTGCGCGGCGAAGGTGCCGATGCCGGCCACCACCCAGTCGCGGCGCCGGCGCGGGTCGAGGACGGCCCCGAGCAGCGCGATCGCCAGCCAGCCGATGCTGTGCTCACCGAAATGCGACATCGCGCGGGTGGTCGGGAGTACTCCGGGGCGCTGCGTCAGCGCCGACTGGACGGCCACCATCGCTGCGACTTCACCGCGCGGCGGCTCGGCCGGTTCATCCATGGCGGGCGGTGGCGTCGGCCGAGGCGTTCACGGGCAGCACCATCTCCCACTTCTGCTTGCTGGACAGCACGGGCAACGCCTCGCGGTAGACCCGGCGCATCTCGTCGAAGCGGCGCGCCAACTGGCGCTGGCGGCGCAACGACGCGAGCAGCAGCGAGAACATCTTGGCCCGGTCGCGCTGCCGGTAGACCACGCCGCAGCCGTCGGCGGTGGTGACGGTGACGCCGTCGACCGTGCAGAGCCGGAACCAGCGCGCGTCCTGGGTGGGCACGTTGAACTCGGGGCGCTCGTGGTGGGCCGGGTCGGCGGCCTTGAGGTTGTGCAGGATGCCCCGGGCGAGCCGGTAGCTGATCACCACCGGGTTCACCGGCGGCTTCATCACCTTGTTCTTGTGCAGGGGCGCGGGCAGCTCGCTGGCCGCCGGCAGCACCACCGCATCCGGGTAGGCGGTCCGCATCTGGCGGATTTCCGGCAGCGCAGATTCCAGGATCGAGAAGATGTGCTCGGGGCCGGCCAGGAAGTCGTCGATCGCCCGGTTCTGAATCTCGACCGTCGAATATTCAAGGCAGGCAAGGTGTTTGAGCGTCGCCTTGAGGTGGCTGCGGACCAGCCCGGAGACGTCACCGTCCCAGTGCATCGCGGCGACCACCAACCGGTTGCGCAGATGGAAGTAGGCCTGCCAGTCGATGGCGTCGTCCTTGTCGCTCCAGGCCATATGCCAGATCGCGGCGCCGGGCAGCGTGACGGTCGGATAGCCGTGCTCGGCGGCCCGCAGGCCGTAGTCGGCGTCGTCCCACTTGATGAACAGCGGCAGCGGCTGACCCAGCTCCTCGGCGACCTGCCGCGGGATCATGCACGTCCACCAGCCGTTGTAGTCGACGTCGATGCGCCGGTGCAGCAGCTTGCTCTTGTCCTCGCTGTCGTAGAGCGGGTACTCGGCGAAGTCGTGGTCGTACTCGGCGTGCGGCGCGGCGGTCCACATGAAGTTCGACCGGTCCACCACCTCGCCCATGATGTGCAGGTGTGACGGCTCCTGCAGATTGAGCATCTGCCCGCCGACCAGCATCGGGGTTCTGGCGAACCGGCTCATCGCCAGCACCCGCAGGATCGAGTCCGGCTCGATGCGGATGTCGTCGTCCATGAACAGGATCTGTTGGCAGTCGGTGTTTTTCAGCGCCTCATACATCACCCGGCTGTAACCGCCGGAACCACCCAGGTTGGGCTGGTCATGGATGGACAGCCGCGCACCCAGTCCCTCGGCCGCGGCCGCGAAATCCGGGTGGTCACGCACCTTGCGGGCACCCTGATCCGGCACGATCACCGCACCGATCACCTCGTCGACCAACGGGTCGGCGGTGAGTTCGCGCAGCGCGTTGACGCAGTCCGCGGGCCGGTTGAAGGTCGGGATGCCGACGGCGACGTTGGCCGTCCCCGGTGCCGGGGTGGGCGCGTACCAGCCGCCGTTGAGCAGCGTGCCCTTGGAGTCGGTGGTGATGTCGAACCAGATCCAGCCGCCGTCCTCGAACGGCTGCAGGCTGACCTCGATCTCGAGCGCGGCGGGGTTGTCATCGGAGCCGCTGAATCCGCGTCCCTCGATGAAGATCCGGGCCCCGGTGGCCTTGGTCCGGTAGAGGTCGATGCGCCCGGTGCCGGCCAGCTCGACGCGCAGCACCACCGACGTGCAGGTCGACCAGCGCCGCCAGTAGCTGGCCGGGAACGCGTTGAAGTAGGTCGCGAACGACACCTCGGACTCGCCGCCGATCTGCAGCGAGGTGCGGCTGGTGGCGTGGGCCCGGCGGGCGTTGGTGGTCGACTCCTCGAGGTACAGCTTTCGCACGTCGAGGGGCTCGCCGGGACGCGGCAGGATGATGCGCGACAGCAGGCTGACGGCGGTCATGAAGCAGCCTCCGCCACCAGGGGGGCGCCGTCGCGCAGGTGCGGCGCGAGGACGTTGTCGTACATGCTCAAAGCGCTGGCAATGGCCATATGCATATCCAGATACTGGTAGGTGCCCAAGCGTCCGCCGAACAGCACCTTGGCTGTCGCGGTCTCGGACTTCGCCCTGTTCCGGTAGGCGGCCAACAGGGCGCGGTCGGCCTCGGTATTGATCGGATAGTAGGGCTCGTCGTCGTCTTCGGCGAACCGGGAGTACTCGCGCATGATCACCGTCTTGTCGGTCGGGTAGTCGCGCTCGGTGTGGAAGTGGCGGAACTCGTGAATGCGGGTGTAGGGCACGTCGGGGTCGTTGTAATTCATCACCGGGGTGCCCTGGAAATCCCCGAACGGAAGAACTTCGAGTTCGAAGTCCAGTGTCCGCCAGCCCAGCCGCCCTTCGGCGTAGTCGAAGTAGCGGTCCAGCGGTCCGGTGTAGACCACCGGAGCGTCTGGGTTGGCCGCACGCAGCTCGTCGCGGACGTCGAACCAGTCGGTGTCCAGCCGCACCTCGATGCGGTCGTCGGCGGCCATGTTCTGCAACCAGGTGGTGTAGCCGTCGACCGGCAGGCCCTCATAGGTGTCGCTGAAGTAGCGGTTGTCGAAGGTGTAGCGCACCGGCAGGCGGGTGATGTTGGCCGCGGGCAACTCTTTGGGGTCGGTCTGCCACTGCTTGGCGGTGTAGCCCTTGACGAAGGCCTCGTACAGCGGCCGGCCGATCAGTGAGATGGCCTTCTCTTCCAGGTTCTGCGCATCGGCCGTGTCGATCTCCGACGCCTGCTCGGCGATGAGGGCGCGTGCCTCTTCAGGGGTGAAATACCTTCCGAAGAACTGCGACACCAGGCCCAGGCCCATCGGGAACTGATAGGCCTGGCCGTTGTGCATGGCGAACACCCGGTGCTGGTAGCCGGTGAAGTCGGTGAACTGCCGCACGTAGTCCCACACCTTCTTATTGGAGGTGTGGAACAGGTGCGCGCCGTACTTGTGGACTTCGATCCCGGTCTGCGGTTCCGGTTCGGAATAGGCGTTACCGCCGAGGTGCGGGCGCCGCTCGACAACAAGAACGCGCTTGTCGAGTTGGGTGGCCACGCGCTCGGCGATCGTCAGGCCGAAAAATCCGGAGCCGACGACATATAGGTCATAACGTGCGGTCATCGGTTGCCTAGGGTATCCGACCTTGCTGCCAAAACCCGACTTGGCGGGTCGGCCCGGCCCGGGTTTTCCCAGGTGCCGGCCAGAAGAGCGGCGTGCCGTCGGGTCAACGTCACACCTTCGAACCACTCACCTCACGATTCGATATCGCCACAGTAGTCACACCATTCTCACTCGTACCATCGGTCATGTGGGTCTCCGACCCCGCTCCACATAATCCAGATTGAGGAGACTTCCGTGCCGAACCGACGCCGACGCAAGCTCTCGAAGACTATGAGCGCGGTCGCCGCCCTGGCCGTCGCAAGTCCGTGTGCTTACTTTCTTGTCTACGAATCGACCGCCGACGTCAAGCCGGTGGAGCACCACGAGTTCAAGCGGGCGGCCAGTGTCGCCGACCTGCCCAACGAGCTGATCTCCGCCCTGTCCCAGGGCCTGTCGCAGTTCGGAGTCAACCTGCCGCCGGTCCCCGCGCTCGGCGGTACCGGCGGAGCGAGCACCGGCCTGGGCACCACCGGATTGGGCACCACTCCCGGGCTGGCCAGCCCGGGCCTGGGCACCACCGGGCTGGGTACGACTCCCGGCCTGGCCAGCCCGGGCCTGACGCCGACGACGCCCGGCGCCCTGCCGGGGCTGACCCCTCCGACGGCTGCCACCGGCACGGGTGTCAACCCTGCGCTGACCAGCCCCACCGGTGTGGCCCCCGGCCTGACGAGCCCGTCGGCGCTGAGCCCGGCCACCGCCACCGGTGAGGTCCCGATCAGCGCGCCAGTCGGGCTGGACCCGGGCGCTGACGGCACGTACCCGATCCTGGGAGACACCTCCGGACTCGGCGGTGGCGGCACCGGCCTGTCGCCGGTCTCGCCGGCCGGCGGAAGCAGCGGTGGCGGCGGCCTGGTCAGCGACCTGATGCAGGCGGCCAACCAGCTGGGCGCGAGCCAGGCGATCGACCTGCTGAAGGGTCTGATCATGCCGGCGATCATGCAGCAGGTGCAGGGTGGCGCAGCCGGTGCTCCGGCGGCCGCCGGTGCGGCACCGGCGCTGCCCGGCGCAGCCGGCCTGGCGCCGGTCCTGCCTACCGCGGGCGTGCCCGGGGTACCCGCCGTGCCGGCCCTACCCGCGGCGGGGGCACCCGCCGCCGCGGTGCCGGCAATACCGGCGGCAGCGGTGGCGGGGGCGCCACCGGTTTAACGAAGCCTGTCACGTGACGGCACCGCAGAGTCGGCTCTGGATCGGGTCCCGGCAACCCGCCCAGTCCCAAATCCTCTGCGGTGTCGTCGACAGCTTGGAGCACTTTCCCCCCGCTTTCCCCCCGCGAGCAGACACAAAATCGCCCTTGGAGCGCACGCTCCGGGGTGATTTCGCGTCTGCTCGTCGGAAAGGCCGTGTCGCCTCAGAAGAAACATCAGGCACACACGTAACATCGCCTGGTGTCCCGCGGTCGCGCACCCACGATGTTGCTCACCGCCGCCCTGGCGACGGTCGTCATCGTGTCATGGGTGCTGATGCGCCCGCCCGCCGCGAGCCACGTCCCGCCCCCGGCGCGCGACACTCAACTCGCCGAGCAGCCGCTGGTCGGCCTCGGTGGCGGCGTCACCGTCCGTGAACTGACCCAGGACACGCCGTTCTCGCTGGTCGCACTCACCGGCGACCTGGCCGGCACGTCGGCCCGCGTGCGCGCCAAGAAGCCCGACGGGTCGTGGGGGCCGTGGTACCAGACCGAATACCAGACGTCCGCACCCAACGGTGTGGCGGCGGAGCCGCGCAGTACCGACCCGGTGTTCGTCGGCACCACGACGGCGGTGGAAATCGCCGTCACCAGGCCGGTCGACGCCCCGGTGACGCAGGCGCCTCCGACTCCGTCGCACGCCGGTGATCTGGGCTACCGGCCGGCCACCAAGGAACAGCCGTTCGGCCAGAACATCAACGCGATCCTCATCTCGCCGCCGCAGGCGCCCGCGGAGACCCACTGGACGCCGCCGACCGGGGTCACCATGCCGGGCCAGGCGCCGCAGATCATCAGCCGGGCGGAGTGGGGTGCCGACGAGTCGCTGCGCTGCGGCAGCCCGGAATACGACCGCAGTGTGCGGGCGGCGGTGATCCACCACACCGCGGGCAGCAACGACTACTCGCCGCTGGAGTCGGCCGGCATCGTCAAGGCGATCTACACCTACCACAGCAAGACCCTGGGCTGGTGCGACATCGCGTACAACGCCCTGGTCGACAAGTACGGACAGGTATTCGAAGGCAGCGCCGGCGGGCTCACCAAGCCGGTCGAGGCGTTCCACACCGGCGGATTCAACCGGGAGACCTGGGGCGTGGCCATGCTCGGCAACTTCGACGACGTGGCGCCCACCCCGGTGCAGATCCGCACCGTCGGACGGCTGTTGGGGTGGCGTCTCGGGCTGGCCGAGGTCGACCCGAAGGGCATGGTGGAACTGGTCTCCGCCGGCAGCTCCTACACCACCTACCCGGGCGGCGCGATAGCCAAGTTGCCGACCATCTTCACCCACCGCGACGTCGGCAACACCGACTGCCCGGGCAACGCCGCCTACGCGCTGATGGACGAGATCCGGGACATCGCAGCGCATTTCAACGACCCCCCGGAAGAGTTGATCAAGGCGCTGGAGGGCGGCGCGATCTACGAGCACTGGCAGGCGATGGGCGGGATGACCAGCGTGCTGGGTGCCCCCACATCGCCGGAGGCCGACGGCGCAGACGGATCGCGATTCGTCACCTTCGCCAAGGGTGCCATGTACTGGTCGCCGGCCACCGGCGTGCAACCCATCACCGGCGCCATCTATGACGCCTGGGCGGCGCAGAGCTACGAGCACGGCCCGCTCGGGCTGCCGACCAGCGCGGAGATCCAGGAGCCGCTGCGGATCAGCCAGAACTTCGTGCACGGGACGCTGAACTTCGAACGGCTGACCGGCAACATGACCCAGGTTCTCGACGGTGTCACGACGCCACTCTCGACGCAGCCCCCCAGCGGCCCGAACGTGCCGCCGGAACACTTCTCGTTGCCGTCGCACCCGCCCAACTAGTCTGCTGGGGTGCCCGAAACGCCCTATCTGAGGATCGATCTCGATCGGGTGCGCGACAATTTCCGGACGCTGCGGTCGGCGCTGCCGGATGCGAGCATCCGCTATGCGGTCAAGGCGAACCCCGCCGAACCCATCCTGCGACTGTTGGCCGCCGAGGGATCCGCTTTCGACGTCGCCTCGGTGGGCGAGGCCGATGCCTGCCTCGCCGCGGAGATCGACGGTGATCGGCTGGCATTCGGCAATACCGTCAAGAAACCGGAAGCGGTGGCGACAGCCTATGCGCGAGGGGTGCGACTGTTCGCCTTCGACACCGAACACGACCTTGCCGTACTGGCCGAACATGCGCCCGGAGCCGGGGTGGAATGCCGGATAGCCCCGGCGTTTCCATCGTCGGTGACTCCGTTCGGCCACAAATTCGGATGCGCTCCCGCCCATGCCGCCCAACTGCTCAACCGCGCCCGGTCCTGGGGTCTGGTCGCCGAGGGCGTCAGCTTTCACGTCGGCTCGCAGCAACTCGACGTCTCCGCGTGGGAACTTGGTATCGCGAGTGCCGCTTCGGTATTCGACGCGGTCGGCGGGCTGGCGACGGTCAACGCCGGCGGCGGTTTCCCCCTTCCGTACGCCGGCGCCGCACCGGATCTCCAGGTGGTCGCCGAGCTCATCTCATCGGCGATGAGTCGGCATTTCGGTTCGCAGCCACCACGATTGGTCCTGGAACCGGGTCGGGTGATCGTCGGCTCCGCCGGCACCATTGCGTGCGAGGTGGTGGCCGTTCGGACCGGAACCGACGGTCGGCGCTGGGTGTACCTCGACGTCGGCCGCTACAGCGGTCTCGCCGAAACCGAGAACGAGTACATCCGTTACCGACTGCGGACCCGGCGCGACGGTGATGCGGTCGCAGACGCCGTGCTGGCCGGGCCGACGTGCGACGGTGACGACGTGCTGTATCAGCGCTGTGCGCTGCCGGTCACGCTGCGCGCGGGTGACGAGGTCGAGATCTGCGACACCGGCGCGTACACCGGAAGTTATGCCTCCGTCTGGTTCAACGGGTTCCCGCCGCTGCCAACGTATTTCGATCCGCGTTGCGGTCTGGGCCGCACGATAGTGGAACCGCTGGCACCGGGGCTCACCCGGAACTGGACGCTGTCCGAGGTGATCTGTGACGTGCGAACCCCTTACCAGGAGCTGGTGATCGGCCGCACCGAGCAGGGCATGGCGCTGTTCAGCGACGGCGAACGCCAGAGCACTGAGTTCAGTCAGCTGGTCTACCACGAAGCACTGCTGGTGCCCGCGTTGTTGCTCGCCGGTCACATCGAGCGGGTCCTGATCATCGGCTCCGGGGAGGGCGTGGTGAGTCAGATGGCCGTCGCCGCCGGCGCCACCCACGTCGACCACGTCGACATCGATCGCGATGCGGTGCGGTTGTGCGCCGAGCACCTGCCCTACGGGTACTCCCCCGACGAATTGCGCAGGGCAGAAGAGGGACTCGGACCGATCACCATGCATTACCGGGACGGTTGGGACTTCGTGGACCGGGCCACGACGCCCTACGACATCGTGGTGGTGGACCTGCCCGACGAGCGCTCGGAGCCCGCGCAGCACAACCGCCTGTACGACACCGGCTTCCTGCGGAAGTGCCGCGAGATCGGTCGCGTGGTGGTCGACCAGGCGGGTTGCCCCACGCTGTGGCGTAATGCGACGTTGCTTTCGTCCTGGCATCGATTCCACGAAACTTTCGACACCGTGGTCTATTTCGGCAGTGACGAGCACGAGTGGGCATTCCTGTCCGGGCTTCCGGAATGCCTCGCCGACCCGGTGGCCATCATGACCGAACGGCTGCCCACCCTCACCTACCGCCCGCGCACCATCGACGGCACCTCGCTGATCGCGAATACCGTCCCGCCAAAGACACTGCGGGACAACGTATCAGCGCACACAAGCGGCGCGCTTGCCGATACCGCGCAGCATCCCGCGTTCCATCACGAAGTGCGGGATGTCGAAGAAGGCCATCCCGGCCACGCCCCCGGTGCCACGGGCTAGCAGGCGGGTGGCGCCATTCTGCGGGCGCAGATAGAACGCCCAGGACGCGACGGCCTTCTCGCCGCGCTGCACCCGCTCGAAGTCCGCACGCGACATCAACACCAGATGCGACTCGGGTTCCACCGCCGCGACCACTTGGCACCCGTTGCTGCCGTAGCGGCGGGCCAGCCAGACCGGGTCGCCGACTTTCACGTTCTGCCACTCCGGGTGGACGGTGTCGGCGTTGTGGATCCGGGTGCCCACCAGGCGTTCCAGCCAGTCGTAGCTGTAGAAGCCGCCGCGGTCCTCGCCGATCTGTGCCAGCCACGGCCAGATCGCCGCCGGCGGCGCGGCCACGGTGATCCCGCGGGTGGTGCGCACGGCCCCCGGCTGGACGAGTTCGTCGCCGGGGAGTTCGGCAACGACTTCCTCGTCGGTGGCGCCCCAGTTGTACATCACCGGGCGGCCCAGCCAGTTGTACAAGCCCGCGACGCCGCCCGCCGCCATCAGCGCGCCGAGCAGCGGCCTGCGGTTACCCATGGATGCTGAGGCTAGTCACGCCCGCGGCAGCCGGGCAGAGGCTTAAGTCATCGGCGCCGGCTGGGCGGATGCCCGTTCCACCGGATGTGGGCGCGGGTGAAGGCGGCCGTTTCGGAGTATCCGAGCCGTTGTGCGGTCTCCTCGACGGTGAGCCCGGATTTCAAGAGTTCGCCGGCCAGTGCGGCGCGCACCTCGTCGAGCAGTGCGCGATAGCTGGTGCCTTCGCCGGCCAGCCGGCGGTGCAGGGTGCGCTCGGTGATACACAGCTCTTTCGCGACCGTCGTCATCGACGGAATCTCCGCCGAGTCCTGGATCAACCGGGTCCGGACGGTCGCCGAGAACCCGCGCCGGGTGCGTCGCCGGTTCAGCAACTCTTCGCACTGGCGGATGCAGATCGCCGCCGTCTGCGCGTCGGCTGCCGGCATGCTCCGCTCGACGAGGTCGGACGGCAGGATCAGCGCGTTGCGCGGCCCGGTGCCGACGACGACGGTCAAGTTGTCCAACGTCACCGTGTCGACCGGCATTTCCAGGTCCGCCAACTCCATCCGCACCGTCACCGGCGTGGTGTTGGCCCCCAACAGCAGCGGCAGCAGCCGCAGCATGATCGCGAAATCGCGTTCGCTGACGAACCGCCGGATGTCCCGTGGAATCTGACTGTCGTCGAAGATGATGACGGCTTCGGGGGCGGTCACTTCGGGAGCTTCCAGGCACACATAGGAGTCCGCCAGGGCGGCGTAACGGCAGGCGACGTCGATGGCGTCACCGAAGGTGGGGCTGGCCATCAGCGCGTATCCGAAAATCCCGGTGTCGGCGAGGTTGTACTGCATCCCGGTTTCCATACCCAGCCCCGGTTGGTCGCCGAGGCGGCCGATCAGGTTGCGGATCATCGTCAGCTCCTGGCTGGCGTAGATCTCGGTGGCCGGGTCCTGCAGTTGCTCCGCCGTCATTCCGGTTCCTGCCAGGCACACCGTCGGGTCGAGGCCACGCCGCCGGGCGGTTTCCAGAATGTGCCGGCCGGTTGCCGAGGACAGCGCGACGTCCCACATGGGGGCGACGGCGCCAGGCATGCGTCCGAAAATATCAAATGTCTGTCTGGATCGGCCATTATCAGGCTGCGACCCGGGCTTTAGCGTCGTTGCATGGCGACCGACTTGCTCCGGCCCGCACCACTGGCGCTCGTCTCGGCGGCCCGCAGTTCGGTGGCCGACCTGTGGCGTCCAGTCGCCACCGGGGGGTACCGGGATCTGCGCCGGCCCCGCCCCAACTCCGCCCCCGCCTCGATACCGCGCACGACGTTCGACCCCACACTCGTCCGCAACATCGCCGATCCCTTTCCCGACTATCGGCGAATTCGGGAGCACCCCGTGGTGATCAACGAACGTCTCGGCGTCTGGATGTTGGGGCGCTACGACGATGTGCATTCCGCGGTCCGCGACAACGCCACCTTCACCTCGCGAGACGGCATCGCGCTGCGATCGTTCGTGGCGAACATGGTGGTCTTCACCGACCCGCCGGATCACACTCGGCTGCGCCACATCGTGGCACCCGTGTTCACCAAGCGTGCAGTCCAGGCGTGGACGACGGACATCCGCGCGCTGGCCGACGAGGCAATCGCGGGGCTCAGGCGAGGTGACGTCGTGGATCTCGTTCCGGCGCTGACCATCCCGATGCCCATCAACGTCATCGCCAACATCCTGGGTATACCGCGGGATCAGTGGCCGGGGTTTCGCGCGGTGTCAGAGAAGTTCGCGCAGGTATTCGCCCCGCGGTCGCTGCCACAGATCGTGCGCATGATGGGCTCGGCGATGCAGGCCTACCTGCGACTGCGCAGTTTCTCCGACACCGAAATCCGGACGCGTGCAACAGAACCCGCTGATGACCTGCTAACTCGCCTGCAGGTGGCCGTTGCTGCGGGCGAACTCACCGATAATGAGGCGTTTCTCTATGTGCTCGTCCTGCTGGTGGCAGGCAACGAGACGACCACCAACCTGCTGGGCATGCTGCTGATCCGGCTCGCCGAGGACCCGGAGTTGTTCGCCGAACTGAAGGCCGACCGCCGCCGTCTGTACGCAGCGGTCGAAGAGACGGCGCGGTGGGGTTCGCCGGTGCAGTGGGTGACCCGGACGGCTACCGCTGACTACCCAGTCGGCGGCACGGTAATCCCCAAGGGCGCAAGGGCTTTGCTGTTCTACGGGGCGGCCAACCGGGATCCCGCCAAGTTCGGCGACCCGGACCGCTTCGACATCCACCGCAACACCACCGGACATCTCGCGTTCGGGCACGGACTGCACTTCTGCCTGGGAGCTCATCTGGCGCGGCTCGAAACGGCCACGGCCATCGATTGCCTCCTGGACGAGGTGGACGGATTGGAACTGGCCGGGCCCGTCAGGTGGAGCATCACGCCGTCGCTGCGAGGACCCGTTTCGGTGCCGGTGCGGCTGACCCGCCGCTGAGTTCGGCGAATCTCCCGCGCTCGGGCTTCGCCTGGGATTACGCTCGGATCGGCGGGGAAGTCATTCGAGGGGATTCGGCCATGTCTTACTTGGTCACTACGCCGGACTGGGTCACGGCTGCCGCCGAAGATCTGGCGGGTATCGGCTCGTCACTGCAGACGGCGACGACGACCGCAACGATGCCCACCACCGGGATCGCGGCCGCCGCCGCAGACGAGGTTTCGGCGGCCATCGCGCAAGCGTTCGGCGGTTTCGGTCAGGAGTTTCAAGCCGTCAGCGCGCAGGTGTCCTCGTATCACGCCGACTTCCTGCGCCTGCTGAACGGTAGCGCGTCGGCGTACGTGAGCGCCGAAATAGCAAACGCTGCAGCCGTTCTCGGGAACGCGCCCAGCGCGGCCCCGGCCGTTCCGGGTGGCGCCTACGGGCAGCTCATCGCCAATACCACCGCCAACCTGCAAGCCCTCGGCAGCGCTTGGGCGGCGAACCCGTTCCCGTTCTTCCGCCAATTCCTGGCCAACCAAGTGGGCTATGCGCAGCAGATCGCGACTGCTGTCGCGAACATCCCCGCCAACCTGCCGAACCTGCCGGCGGCGATCGAAGCGGCTATCCAGCAGTTCGCGACCTTCCCCGCGGCGCAGTACATCCAGCAGTTCATCGCCACCCAGATCGGCTTCGCGCAGACATTCGTGACCTCTGCGGTGAACGGGATGGGCACGCTGGTGGCCGGTCTGCCGCGATTCGGCGCCGAAATGCAGGTCGCCTTCGGTGCGCTATTGGCCGGCGATTACACCGGTGCGGTATCCGACGTAGGGCTGGCGTTTGAACACCTCTTGGTGACCGGATTCGACCCCGGCCCGGTGACCGTCACCGCGAACCTACCCATCGGGTTCACCGCGACCCTGAGTCCGAAGGTGCTGGGCCCGCTCGGCGACTTTTTCACCATCATGAACCTGCCCAGCCAAGAGGCGCAGTTCCTGACCAACCTGACCAGCCCACCGTTGCTGCGTCACATAGGGCAGAATTTCACCAACGTACTCAATACCCTGACATTGCCGAGCATTACGGCAATTCTCAACCAACCGCTGACCGCAACCGGAACGCTGAGCGCGTACTTCGGGTTGCCGCTGGTGTTCACCTATGCGGCGGCCGGTGCGCCGTTCTCAGCCCTGAACGCAATGGCGAGCAGCTTTCAGACCTTCGAAGGCGCTTTAGCGACAGGCGATTTCGTGGGGGCGGCCAGCACCCTCATCGATGCCCCCGCCAACATACTGAATGGATTCTTCAACGCGCACAGTACCGTTGACAGCGTGATCCAGGTCCCGACGAACCTTCCATTCGGGCTGCCCCCCCAGAGCGTGACAATCACACTGCATCTGCCGGTCGACGGAATTCTCGTCGCACCACACCCGGTTACAGCCACGGTCGACCCCCATCTACCGGGCATCGTCAACCCGTTCGATGTCACCGTCTTCGGCACGCCATTCATGGGACTCGCGCCCTTGCTGGTGAACTACACGCCCCAGCAGCTGGCCCTGGCGATCAAACCCGCGGCATGACATCCCCTCGAATCTGATATCGCCCGCGGTATCACATTTCCGAGCCATGTGCGCCCGGCTTCCAGGTACCAAAGTGGCTCCTGTGACAGGCCACCCGCTCAGAGAATCGCTACCGACACCACGATCCCGAGCGCGAACTGCGCCGCCGCCACCATCAATGCGTCGTAGCTGAATTCGTCGGAGTGGAACAGCGTATCCATGTCGATGCCGATCACCACGGTCGCGATCCGCATCATCACCACCTGGGCGGCGATGCCGACCAGCCCGAAGACCGCCGACGCCAACAGCCCCTCCCGCAAGTTGCCCGACGACGAGTAGATCGCAATCACCACAATGAAAGCCATGCTGACCATCCCGGCCGCGGCCACCAGGATGGCGTTCGGCTTGCCCGCGTTGACCATCTTGCGCAGCGGGCCCGGCGTGGTCAGATCGATGGCGTAGAAGCCGATGATCATCAGCACCAGGCCCAGGATCGAGTAGAGCACGATGGCGCCGGCGCCCCGCCCCAACCAACTCCAGTAATCCGAATGCGGCAGCGCAACAATCGTCGTCGTCATCGCAGATCAGCTCCGTTCATCTCAAAAGGAAGGTTCATCTCAGGGGAATTCGGTGTGGAACGAACGCCGCGCCATCATCGGTGATGAGTCCGGCCGTCTCGCGGATGCCAAGCCCCGCAGCGGTGTCGCCGACCACCCAGGCCCCCAGAGCCGGCCGCATGTCGTCGAACTCGGGCAACGGGTCCAACAACTGATAGACGAATCCCTCTTCGCCGTAGAAGCCGCCGGTCGCGGTCTCCATGCCGGCGCCGACGACGGTGACGTTCGCACCTTCACGTCCGAGCTTCGGCTTGCGCACGTACTCGGTGAGTTCGTGCGGGTCGTCCAGATAGGCGGGCAACAGGTTCGGGTGCCCCGGATACATCTCCCACAGCACGGCCAGGATCGCCTTGTTGGACAGCAACGTCTTCCACAACGGTTCGATCCACATGGTCTGCGGCAGCGTCTGCACCACGTACTTGCCGAACTGATCGTCGAGCACCCACTCCCACGGGTGCAGCTTGAAGATCGCCCGGATCGGGTCTTCCTCGAGATCGACGAAACGCTCCAGCGCGGAGTCCCAGCCGACGTCCTCGATCAACAACCCGACCGTCTGAAAACCGGCCTCGGCCGCGGTCTCCTGCAGATAGGTGGTCGTGATCTGGTCCTCGCCGGTGGCCTCCACGCCCGACCAGGCGAAGTGTAACTCGTTGCTGGGCAACAGATCCCGCACCATCTTCCAGCGATCGACCAGCTGTTCGTGCAACGAGTTCCACTGATCGTCGTCGGGGAACTTGTCCTTCAGCCAATACCATTGCAGGATCGCGGCTTCCAACAGCGTGGTCGGCGTATCGGCGTTGTATTCCAGCAGCACCGCGGGGCGCCGGCCGTCATAGCGTAAGTCGAAGCGGCCGTACACATGTGGATCCGAGCGGCGCCATGATTCGGCGACGTGCGGCCAACTCCATTCCGGCAGACCGAAATCCGCGTACCGCTCCATCAAGACCACTTGTTCGACGGCATTCAGGCACATCGAGTGCAGCAGCTCGACGTCGGCCTCCAGCGCCAGGATCTCGTCCATCTCGAACTCGTAATAGACCGACTCGTCCCAGTACGGCCGGTCGGCGCCGCGGGCGTCGCGCGCCGGAGTCCCGTAGACCAGCCCCTGTGATTCGACGATCGACTGCCAATTCGGCCGCGGCTGGGACCTGGCGCGTTTCACGAGCCGCCGCTCCCGCCCTTGCCGCCACTGCCCCCGATGCCGCCGCGCTGGATGGTGGTGCCCGACTTCGTGGTGACGTTCGCGCCCTTCGGGATGCTGGTCGATCCACCGATCGGGCGCTGACCGACCGAACCCGAGCTGCCGTAGTAGTAGCGGTAGGAATGCCCGCCCCAGAAGAAGAAGCCGTTCATGCCCGGCGTATGGCCGGTGCAGTAGCTGTCCGGGACGATCACCGGCTGGCCATTGGGGTCATCCTGGACGCACTGCGCCGTCACGTTGTCGGGCCTCAACAGCCAGTACCCGACGCCGGCCACCAGACCCACCACCCCGACGGCGGCCGCGGAACCCATCAGGATGCGCTTCTGCTTCTGTCGCTTGGCTTCCGCGGCCTCACGCGCCTCTTCGAGCTCGCGCTGCTTTTCTTCGTGCTTCTTCCGGGCGCGCAACTCGGCCGGCGTCGGGGGCCTCGGCTTGGTCGTCGCCGCGTCCTGGAACTGGATGCTGCCCAGCGGTTTCAGCAGCGGCGTGCCGTCCGGCACCTTGTCAGGCGGCTCCTTGAACGGACGGTTCGCACCCAACGAACTCCGGCGCGGACGATCCGGAGCCGGTTCGCTCGGCTCGGGCTTGGTCTCTTCGGGCTTGGTCTCCTCGGCCCCGCCGTCCTCGGGCGGGTCTGATTCGGAATCCATTAGCGTCCCCTCCGGCCGCCCGCATTCCTGAACACGCGGGCAGTCTCCCACATCTTCCCGGCCGCCGTGACTAAGACCACCAGCGCTCCAGCACGCGCGCCACACCGTCCTCGCTGTTGGGCGTCGTCACCTCATCGGCAGCGGCCAGCGCTTCGGGGTGCGCGTTCCCCATGGCCACGCCGAGCCCGGCCTGCAGCAGCATCGGCACGTCGTTCGGCATGTCACCGAACGCGATCACCTCCGCCTCGGTGATGCCCAGCGGTTCGGCGACCTCGCGCAGGCCGGTGGCCTTGCTGATGCCCCTCGGCAGGATCTCCAGCAGGCCGTTGTTGGTGGAGTAGGTCAGATCGCCTTCCTCGCCGAGGTGCCCGGCCAGCGCCGCAGCCATATCCGCGCTGACGGCTCCGGCCTTACGGATCAGCAACTTGATCGCCGGCGCACTCAGCAGGTCGTCGAACGACACCTCGGTGTTGTCCGGGTTCAGCCAGGCGTGCTCGTAGCCGGGCGAGCTGATGAATTGCGGGGTGGCGGTGTCGTGGGCGCGCTCGCCGATCCGCTCGACCGCAAGCCCTACCCCCGGGATGACCCGCCGCGCGATGTCAGCCAGGGCCGCCAGGGTGTCTACGGACAGCGTCTGCGCCGACAACACCTTGTCGTGTTCGGGGTCGTAGATGACCGCGCCGTTCGCGCAGACCGCCATCGGCGCGAACCCGAGGGCCTCCACCACCGGCCTGATCCAGCGCGGCGGACGGCCGGTGGCCAGCACGAAGTGGGTGCCCCCGGCCACCGCGGCCTGAACCGCGGCACGCGTGCGCGCGCTGAGCGCTTCTTCCTCATTGAGCAGGGTGCCGTCGACGTCGCACCCGATGAGCGCGGGTTTGTTCGGCGATGAGGGCGAGGTCGGCTCAGGCATCGGATCCCTGGGCCGGGGCGTGGTTACGGGCGGCCGGCGTTGTCAGTGGGTCCCGCCTTCTGTCGCTTCTTCGCCGCATCGTCGTACTGCGCCCGCTTGCGGGCTCGTTCGGCGAGCTCGGCGATGCGGAATTCTTTGGACTCGTCCGGGGTCGGCGCGCTCCCGCCCAACCGGCGTGGCACCCAGGGCTCCCCCGGCGGGTGCGGATAATTCTCCTGCGCCCAATAGAGCATCGCCTGCATCGCCTGGCGGAGAGTGGCATTGAGCGCTTCGTGGTCGCCTCCCGGAGCCAACGGCGGCCCGATTGCCGCGGTGATGGGAATCTTGCTGCGCACCAGCTTTTTCGGATGGTCCTTGGGCCAGATCCGGTGTGCGCCCCAGACGATCATCGGAATGATCGGCACCTGCGCCTCCACCGCCATCCGCGCGGCGCCGGTCTTGAACTCCCGGAGTTCGAAGCTTCGGCTGATCGTCGCCTCAGGATGCACCCCGATCAGTTCGCCCTCCCGCAGCCGCTGCACGGCGACCGCGTAGGCATCGGCACCCATACTGCGGTCCACCGGGATCAGCTGGATGTGCTTGATCACATAGTTGACCGCCTTCACCTCCTGCATTTCGGCCTTGATCATGAACCGCAACCGGCGCTTGCGTTCCTTGGCCGCAAGCGACGCGGGGATCCAGTCCACATAACTGGTGTGGTTGAGCGCGATGATGCCGCCGCCCTGCGACGGGATGTTCTCCAGACCGTGGTACGTAATCTTGTTTCCGTTCAACGCCATAGCGGTCGGAACGAGATACTCCAGCATCCGGAAGACTGGCTCGGCCATCTTTGGGTCTCCTTTTTCCCTACCGTGACTGACGCGGTGTCCGGCGTGCGGCCCTCGCCGCCGTCTCCTCAGCGTCCATTCGCGCGGCCTCGTCCAATGTTGGCGCCCCGCCGCCAAGCCGGCGCGGCAGCCAAAGCTCGCCGGCCGGACGAGGATAATCCTGCTGCACCTCTTCCAGCAGGACGGTCATCGACTCGCGCAACACATCGTTGGTGCGCGCGACGTCCGGGGCGGCCTGCAGCGGTGGGCCGACGGCTACGGTGACCGGCACCTTCTTGCGCCCCAATTGTCTTGGCAGTCCCTTGGTCCAGATGCGTTGCGCGCCCCAGACGATCAGCGGGACGATCGGCACGCCGGCCTCGATGGCCATCCGGGCGGCACCCGTCTTGAAGTCCTTGAGTTCGAAGCTGCGGCTGATCGTGGCTTCCGGATAGACCGCGACCAGCTCGCCCTCCTGCAACGCGTGCACCGCTGAGACGTAGGCATCGGCGCCGGAGCTCCGATCCACCGGAATCGCACCGTTCTGCTTGATGAGGAAGTTGACGACCTTCACCCGCTGCATCTCGGCCTTGATCATGAACCGCAGCCGACGGTGCCGCCGGCGCATGGCCAGGCCGGCCGGCAGAAAGTCGACGTAACTGGTGTGGTTGATGGCGACCACGGCGCCGCCCTGCGCAGGAATGTTCTGCTCGCCCATGAACGTGATCCGCGTCCCGGTGGCCCGGACCAGGAACTGGGCCAGGACCTCGCAGGCGCGGTAAATGGGCTCCGCCATCGATCACTGCTCCGCGGCCCCGGTGGGGTGGGCCCGCTCCGCGCGACGCGCCGCCTTTGCCGCCGCCTCCTCCGCGTCCATACGGGCCGCCTCGGCCAGCGACGGCGCGCCGCCGCCCAGCCGCCGCGGCACCCAGAATTCCCCGGCCGGGTGCGGCCCGTACTGCTCCTGAGCGCGAATCAGCAGGTGCTGCATCCGGGAGTGCAACAGGGTGGTCAGTTCATTGGTGGACAGCGTCGGTTCGATCGGCTCACCGACGATCACCTGAATCGGCACCTTGGGCCGGAAGATCTTCTTGGGGTGGCCCTTGGTCCAGATCCGCTGAGCGCCCCAGACGATGTGCGGAACGATCGGCACGCCGGCTTCGATCGCCATCCGCGCGGCGCCGGTCTTGAATTCCTTGATCTCGAAGCTGCGGCTGATCGTCGCCTCTGGGTACACGCCCACCAGCTCGCCGGCCTTGAGGTTATCCACGGCCGCCGCGTACGACGCGGCGCCGCTGTCCCGGTCCACCGGGATATGCCGGAAGGACCGCATCAGCGGGCCCGAGATCTTGTGGTCGAACACCTCCTGCTTGGCCATGAATCGCACTTTGCGGCCCAGGCCCTGCTTGTAGGCCGGCAAACCCGCCAGAGTGAAGTCGAGATAACCCGTGTGGTTGATTGCGACGACGGCGCCACCACTTGTCGGCAAGTTCTCCACGCCGGTCACGGTGATCTTGAGACCCTGCAGGCGGAAGATCATTCGGGCGAGGGTGATGGCTGTGCCGTATGCAGGTTCCACAGCAATTCAGCCTAGTGCTCCGGCGAATGCACAGACAGAGAGGTGAGCGTTGTCCTTTCCGTTGTCGCCGCCACCGGTCCCCGGGTTGGTGCGCCGACTCGCGGCCGGTCGGCGGGTGCGCGCGGTGTGGCGCAACGAGCTCGGCGACCTCACCTTCCGGGTGGCCGACGGCGCCGAGTTCATCAAAGTGGGTGGTGTCCACTCGGCCGATTTCACCAGCGAGGTGCGGCGGTTGCGCTGGGCCGCGCCCTACCTCCCGGTGCCGGCCGTGATCGATTTCGGGGTCGACGAGGGTGCCGCCTGGCTGCGCACCGCCGGGCTGCCCGGGGTGTCCGCCGTGCACCCCCGCTGGCAGGCCGACCCCGCCACCGCGGTCGCCGCGATCGCTGTGGGGTTGCGCACAATGCACGACCGCCTGCCGGTTACCTCGTGCCCGTTCGACTGGTCGGTGGCCGCCCGGCTGCCGGTGCTGCATCCCGCTCACCGGGCCAACCTCGGGGATCCGCCGCCGATCGACCGGCTGGTGGTCTGCCACGGTGACGCCTGCGCCCCCAACACCCTGATCGACGACGTCGGCCGCTATTGCGGGCATGTGGACCTGGGCGAACTCGGGGTCGCCGACCGGTGGGCCGACCTGGCCGTGGCAACGCTGTCGCTGGGCTGGAACTACCCCGGCCAGAACTGGGAGGCGGAGTTCTTCGCCGCCTACGGCGTCGACCCGGACCCCCTGCGCATCGACTACTACCGGCGCTTGTGGGAGGACCCGGACCTCTGACGCAAGCTAAACTCGAGGCGTCTCCGATACGGTCCGGGAAGGTATTTGTGCAGGTTACCAGCGTCGGCCACGCCGGCTTTCTGATCCAGACCCGGGCGGGCAACGTCCTGTGCGACCCCTGGGTGAACCCCGCCTACTTCGGGTCGTGGTTCCCGTTCCCAGACAATAGCGGCCTGGACTGGGACGCCTTGGGCGACTGTGACTACCTGTACGTCTCGCACCTGCACAAGGACCACTTCGACGCCGCGCTGCTGGATGCCCACGTCAACAAGGACGCGGTCGTGCTGCTGCCCGACTTCCCGGTGCCGGATCTGCGGCACGAGTTCGAGAAGTTGGGATTCCACCGGTTCTTCGAGACGACGGACTCGGTGTCTCACCAGGTGTCCGGGCCCAAGGGCGACCTCGACATCATGATCATCGCGCTGCGGGCACCGGCTGACGGCCCGATCGGTGACTCGGCGCTGGTGGTCTCCGACGGTGAGACCACGGTATTCAACATGAACGACGCGCGTCCGGTCGACCTGGACGTGCTCGCCGCCGACTTCGGCCACATCGACGTCCACCTGCTGCAGTACTCGGGTGCGATCTGGTACCCGATGGTCTACGACATGCCGGCCCGCGCCAAGGAGGCGTTCGCCACCCAGAAGCGCCAGCGGGGCATGGACCGGGCGCGGCAGTACATCTCGCAGGTGGGCGCGACGTGGGTGGTGCCGTCGGCCGGCCCGCCGGCCTTCCTGGACCCGGCGCTGCGTCAGCTCAACGACGACCGCCACGACCCGGCCAACATCTTCCCCGATCAGATGGTGTTCCTGGACCAGATGCGCCGCCACGGCCACGACCGCGGCCTGTTGATGATGCCCGGGTCGGTCGCCGATTTCACCGGCCCGCAACTCAATTCGCTGCAGCACCCGCTGCCCACCGAAGAGGTGGAGGCGATTTTCATGACCGGCAAAGCCGACTACATCGCCGACTATGCAGCGCGGATGGCGCCGGTGCTGGCCGCCGAGAAAGCCGGCTGGGCGCCTGCCACCGGCGAACCGCTGCTGGAGCCGTTGCGGGCGTTGTTCGAGCCGATCATGTTGCAGAGCAACGAGATCTGTGACGGCATCGGGTATCCGGTGGAACTGGTGATCGGTCCGGAGACGGTGATCCTGGACTTTCCCAAACGGGCGGTGCGGGAGGCCATCCCGGACGAGAAGTTCCGCTACGGGTTCGAGATCGCGCCGGAGCTGGTGCGCACGGTGCTGCGCGACAACGAGCCGGACTGGGTCAACACCATCTTCCTGTCGACCCGGTTCCGGGCCTGGCGCGTCGGTGGCTACAACGAATACCTGTACACGTTCTTCAAGTGCCTGACCGATGAACGGATCGCCTACGCCGACGGCTGGTTCGCCGAGAGCCACGACGATTCGGCCTCGATCACGCTGGACGGCTGGGAGATTCAGCGGCGCTGCCCCCACCTGAAGGCCGATCTATCGAAATTCGGTGTGGTCGAAGGCAATACGCTGACGTGCAACCTGCATGGCTGGCAATGGCGACTGGAGGATGGACGCTGCCTGACTACCCGTGGCCACGAGTTGCGGAGCAGCCGGGCATGAGCACCGTCTCGGATTTGTGCTACGACGACGGCGCCGTCCAGCTGGACCAGATGGCGATCACGTTGCGCCGCTACCACTTTCCCTCCGGCACCGCGAAAGTCATCGGGCTGGACCAGATCCGCGGATACAAGGCCGAGCCGCTCGGCCTGCTCACCGTCCGGTT
The DNA here is from genome assembly GCF_001417955.2 of Mycobacterium gordonae. Classification (GTDB taxonomy): domain Bacteria; phylum Actinomycetota; class Actinomycetes; order Mycobacteriales; family Mycobacteriaceae; genus Mycobacterium; species Mycobacterium gordonae_B. The sequence continues at coordinate 40,550 of NZ_LKTM01000293.1, forward strand.
CAATGTCTGGGGCAGCCCGGACCTGCGCCGCTGGCTGCCGCTGGATCTCTACCGGCCGCTGAAGTCGACGTTGATCACCCTCGACATACCGGGCTCGCAGCCCGCCTTCACCCCGGCGCGTCCCGACGAGTTCCTCGCCTGCCTGGACGAACTGCTCGACAAGCGCGGCTGACCTTCGCCGAACGCGCGGCCAGCTTCACGCTCGTCGCCGAACGTGCGGCCAGCTTCACGCTCGGCGCGACGGCTGAACGGCTAGCGGTCTTCCAGCGCCGCGCGCCCGGCGTTGTAACCCGGGGTGAACGTGATTCCCGGGCCGCCGTGACATCCGGCGCTGCCCAGATACAGACCCTGCACCGGAATCGGCTGTCCGATATAGCCTTTGGGGCCCGGCCGATTCTGCCCGATCTGATCGGAGCTGAGCAGGCCGTGGCAGTAGTCACCGCCGGGGGCGCCGAACATCACGCCCATGTGCTTGGGCGTGAAGGTGGTGTGCCGGATGATGCTGCGCTCGAAATTCGGTGCCAGCCGGGTGATCTTGTCGATGACCCGTTGCCCCATCTCGACTTTGGCCTGACCGTAGTCGGCGCCCCCTTCGATGGGGAACCACAGCGCGAACGCTGATGCGGCGTGCTTGCCCTCGGGCGCGAGGTCCGGATCGTGCACCGACGGGATCTGCAGCACCAGCGTCGGGTCCGCCGGCACGATGCCGCGGCGGCAGTCCTCCCACTGCTGCTGGACTTCCTCCGGTGTGCAGAAGATGCCGATCGACGCCTGCATGGTCGGGTCGTTGAGCGCCTCGTAGGGAGCGCTGAACTGCGGCGCCTCCTCCAGCGCGAAGTGCATCTGCAGGTAGCTGCCGCGGTGGTCGATGCGGCCGTAGCGTTCCCGGATCTCGGCGGGCAACACCGACGGATCGATCAGGTCGTTGACCGTGACGTCGGGTGCCACGGAGGAGACGACGATCGGTGCGGTCAGGGTCTCCCCGCCCTCGGTGCGCACCCCGGCCACCTTGCCGTCAGCCACCAGGATCTCGGTGACCTTGGACCGCAACCGCACCTCACCGCCGTTGTCCTCCAGCACCTGAGCCAGATGTGCGGTCAGCGCGCCGATGCCGCCGCGCAGCTTCTTCATCTGGACGAAGTCGCCTTCGGGGATGCCGAGCCCGAACGCCAGCGCGGCGGCGCTACCGGGCGTGGACGGACCGCGGTAGAGGGTGTTGACGGCCAGCACCGTCATCGATCCCCGTATCGCGCCGTGCTTGTCGCGGTCCGGGAAGTAGCGGTCCAGCACGTCGGTGACCGAGCCGAACAGCATGTCGTCGATCGCGGAGCGCTCGAATTCGTTGGTGGCGCAGGCATACATCTCGTCGAAGGTCTTGGGCGGCGTCCCCGCCTCGAAGCGGCCCAGCGCTCGGGTGGGTGCCTGGGCCCACATCAGCAGACCGCCCATCCCGGCCACCGCATCGGCGCCGTGCACCTCGTTGAGGTGGGCGAACATCTTCATCGGGTCGCTGTACTGGACCAGCGGATCGTCGCCGACTCCGCGCAGCGCCACCGACATCACCTCGAGGTCCACCGTCGGCAGCGCGTCCAGGCCGAGTTCGCTGATGACCTCCGCCGAGGTGGGGAACTGCACCGAGCCGGCGATCTCGAAGTGGTAGCCGTCGAACAGTTCCACGGTGGAGGCCATGCCGCCCGCGTAGAGCTTGCCGTCCAGGCAGACGGTCCGCAGCCCCGCCCGTTGCAGCAGCACCGCCGCGGTCAACCCGTTGTGGCCCGCTCCGATGACGATCGCGTCGAACTCGTTCCCAGTTTCAGACATGCCGACCTCCTGAGTGGGAGGCTGGCACGCTCGCGAAGTTTTGTCAATTATGACGAAACTTGACCCGTTGCCCAGGTGGCCCAGCAATCGCTCAGTCCGGACCGCAGCGACTCCAGAGCCACGTGACTCATCCTCGCCAGCTCGCCGAGCGACCGGTCGGCACCCAGCATCCAGGCCTCCATCGCCCCGAAGATCGCCGCCGCGATACACCGGGCGATCACCGTGCTGCGCAATCTCGCATCACCCGTATGGCCATTGGTGCAGCCGCGACGGAGTAGCTGTTCCTGGATGGCGTCCGCCAGGTCGGCCTGGACGTCGCGGATATGCCGGACGATGCGGCCGGGATCCAGTTCGCCGCCGCGCAAGGTCGCGATCTTGGTGACGGCTTCGACGTCGTAGGGGAAGGCGAAGACCGCCGCCTGCACCGAGTCGATCACCGCCTCGTCGACGGGACGGGCGTCCAGCGCGGCCCGGAACCAGTTCAATCCGGTGTAGTCGGCGAACAACAGGTCGTGCTTGGAGCTGAAGTGGCGGTAGAAGGTCCGCAGCGAAACTCCGGCATCGGCAGCGATCTGCTCGGCCGACGTGTCCTCCACACCCTGGGCCAGGAATCGCACCACCGCCGCCTGACGCAGCGCCTCCCGCGTGCGTTCGCTGCGCGCCGTCTGAGCCGGCCTGACCATGGCAGTAAGGTACCGCAGCAACTCAAGAATTAGTTATGACAATATTGACAAAACTTCGCTTGCCGGACCAGACTGCGGCCATGGTGTCTCTCATCGCGCACGCCGTCCTCGGTATCGCCGTCGTCTTCTGGATTGTCTCCTCCAACCGGCAGGTCTATGCGCGGCCGGCCGTCGGGCCGGCGTTCTCACCGCTGGAAGTCGTGTACTACGTCGTCGGCATCGCGTCGATCGCGCTCGGCTGGTACTTCAACATCCGCTTCGTGCAGGAGTACGCCCACATGGGCGTACACAACCCACTCTGGGGTCCGGGTAGCTGGACGCAGTACATCCAGCTGATGTTCACCAACCCGGCCGCCGGCTCGGCCAGCCAGGACTACACGATCGCCAACGTGATCCTGTTGCCGCTGTTCTCCATCACCGACGGCTATCGGCGCGGTTTCAAGCGGCCGTGGCTGTTCTTCGTCAGCAGCCTGTTCACCAGCTTCGCGTTCGCGTTCGCGTTCTACTTCGCCACCATCGAGCGCCAGCACCGGCACGAACGGGCCGCCACCGTGAGGGCGCCGAAGGTTGCGGCCTGAGCGACCGGCTAGGTACAGCTAGGCGCTGACGCCGTCGCTGCGGTAATCGCTCTCGTGGTGCCAGGTCTGGTTGCCGCCGCGGCGTTTCGCGACGTACATCGCGGCGTCGGCCGCGCAGATCAGCTCGTCGAGTGAGGTGCGAGCGTCGAGTGCAAAGCCCGGCTGCCGATCGATCACGGCGGTGCCGACGCTGGCCGTGAGGTCGAACGGCAGCGCGGCGATGGCGTCGCACAGCCGCTGCGCCCGCAGACGGACCTCGTCGGGGTCGCAGACGTCGGCGATGACGAACTCCTCCCCACCCACCCGGGCCAGCAGTGCGGTGTCGTCGGTGCACTCCCGCAGCGCCCGCGCAACCGCCACCAGCGCGGCGTCGCCGGTGCTATGGCCGTGCCGATCGTTGAGCTGCTTGAAGCGATCGAGATCGATCACCGTCACCACCAGTTGATCCCGCAAGGCCGGGTCGCGCTGCAGATGCCGCGATGCGCGCCGGTGGAAGGCCCGACGGTTGAGCAACCCGGTGAGCTGGTCCCGCTCGGCCCGCATGGCGTCGACGCCGAGCATCTGGGCCACCGCCTGGATGCCGAACGGCACCGACAGGTTCAGCGTCAGGACCACGGTGTAGGCGCAGAGCGCGCTGACCACGCCCGATCCGACCGAGATGCGCATGGCCTGTACCGCTCCCGCCAGTGCGGCGATGGCGAGGTTGAAGAGCATCAGCGGCGGCCCGTGGAACACCGCGATGTATCCGGCCATCGTTGCCAGGATCGTGCACGCGAGGATGGCCACCAGGGGATCGCTCTGCGCCATCGCGGCCAGCCCGATGCTGGACGAGGAGAGCACCGAGAACCCCACGGCCTGCGCGCGGGTGGGCCAGCGCAGCGTCCACAGCAGCGCGCCCAGCGCGGCTCCGGCGGCCGCGGCGAGCGCACAGACCAGCTGCGCAGGCCCGCGAGGTCCGGTCTGACTCCAGATCGTCGCCAGGATGAGGACGGCCAGCGAGGCGCCGATCAGCGCGATCGTGGCGCGGGTCCGGCCTGCCATACCGCGGGACTGCAACAGTGACGCCAGGTGATCGAAGTGATCAGGCTGCCGCCACCACACGCCGAGCCTCCCCATCGCGCTCCCCCCACTGAAGGCTCCGGGGAGTCGCAGCGCCGCCGCCGGCCCGGTTCAGCAAATGACAGTCGGGACAGAATGCCCAAATTTGCCATTTGTTATTGCTCAGCCGGCCGGTTCCAGTAACTCGGTGCCCACGAACGGCGCCAACGCCGCCGGAACGCGCACGCTGCCGTCGGGCTGTTGGTGGTTCTCCAAGATCGACACCAGCCATCGCGTGGTGCCCAGCGTGCCGTTCAGCGTGGCTGCGGTCTGCGGCTTGCCGTTGGCGTCCCGGTAGCGCGTGGCCAGCCGGCGTGCCTGGAAGGTGGTGCAATTCGACGTCGAGGTCAGCTCGCGATACGTCGCCTGGGTCGGCACCCAGGCTTCGCAGTCGAACTTGCGCGCGGCCGACGAGCCGAGATCGCCCGCGGCCACATCGATCACCCGGTACGGCACCTCGATCAGCCCCAGCATTTCGCGCTGCCAGCCCAGCAGCCGCTGGTGTTCGGCCTCGGCCTCTTCCGGCCGGCTGTAGACGAAGCCCTCCACCTTGTCGAACTGGTGCACCCGGATGATCCCGCGGGTGTCCTTGCCGTAACTGCCCGCTTCGCGACGGAAGCACGACGACCAGCCGGCGTACCGCAGCGGCCCGCCCGCCAGGTCCAGGATTTCGCCCGAGTGATAGCCGGCGAGCGGCACCTCCGAAGTGCCGACCAGATACAGGTCGTCCGCCTCGAGCCGGTACACCTCGTCGGCGTGAGCGCCCAGGAAGCCGGTGCCCGCCATCACCTCGGGGCGCACCAGGACCGGCGGGATCATCGGGATGAAACCGTTCTCCACGGCCACCCGCAGCGCCAGTTGCAGCAGTCCCAACTGCAGGAGCGCACCGCGGCCGGTCAGAAAGTAGAACCGGGAACCCGACACCTTGGCGCCGCGCTGCATGTCGATCAAGCCCAGCGATTCGCCGAGCTCCAGGTGGTCCTTCGGGTCGGCAAGCGTCGGCGGCTCACCGACGATTTCCAGGACGGCGTAGTCGTCCTCTCCCCCGGCCGGGACCCCCTCGATGATGACGTTGGAGATCGCCATGTGCGCCGCGGTGAACGCCGCCTCGGCCGCGGCCTGGTCCGCCTCGGCGGCTTTGACCTGCTCGGCGAGGTCCTTGGCGCGCTGCAACAGCGCCGGGCGTTCCTCCGGGGAGGCCTTGCCCACGCTCTTGCTCGCGGTCTTCTGTTCGGCACGCAGCGAATCGGCGGCCGAGATCGCCGCGCGGCGCGCCGTGTCCGCGGTCAACAACGCGTCTACCAGGGCCGGGTCCTCACCGCGGCTGAGTTGCGAGCGTCGTACGGCATCGGGCTCCTCCCGGAGGAGCTTGAGGTCGATCACGGCCGCAAGACTACTTCCCGGGTCTCCGCCCGATCTCACATGCGCAACGATTTTCACGCCTCACAGTCGGTCCTGTCAGAATGGACCCGATGTTGGACGCGCCCGAGAAAGAACCGGCACCCGAGCCTGCCGCCGACGAAGCGGCAGAGTCGTCGGCTGCCGAGGAACCGCAGGCGGCCGACGCGTCCGAGCCGTCGCCGGAGGGTTTCCGCTGGCCGCGCTCTCTGCAGGCCTCCGCAACCAGGCGTGGCCTGCTGCTCACCGCTCTGGGTGGCCTGCTGATCGCCGGCCTGGTGACCGCGCTGCCCGCCGTGGGTACCGGCCCCGGACGGTTGGCCGGCTTCATCGACAGCAACCCGGTGCCCAGCACCGGAAGCAAGGGCAACGCCGCGTTCGCCCGCGCCACCAGCGGCGACTGCCTGAACTGGCCGGACGGCACGCCGGAGTCGGCCAGCATCGTGAACTGCGCCGACGACCACCGCTTCGAGGTCGCCGAGTCCGTCGACATGCGCACCTTCCCCGGCTCGGAGTACGGCCCCAGTGCCGCGCCCCCGTCACCGGCCCGCATCCAGCAGATCAACGCCGAGCAGTGCGATCCGGCCGTGCGCCGATATCTCGGCCCGAAGTTCGACCCCAACAGCAAGTTCACCGTCAGCATGCTGTGGTCGGGCGACCGGGCCTGGCGCCAGAACGGCGAGCGCCGCATGCTCTGCGGCCTGCAGTTGCCCGGCCCCAACAACGAACAGGTGGCCTTCAAGGGCAAGATCGCCGACATCGACCAGTCCAAAGTCTGGCCGGCGGGCACCTGCCTGGGCATCGATCCGACCACCAACCAGCCGGTCGACGTGCCGGTGGACTGCTCGGCCCCGCATGCCATGGAGGTCACCGGCACGGTCAACCTGGCCGAGAAGTTCCCCAACGCGCTGCCCCCGGAGGCCGAGCAGGACGGTTTCATCAAGGATGCCTGCACGAAGATGACGGACGCCTACCTCGCGCCCATCAAGCTGCGGACGACCACGCTGACCCTGATCTACCCCACGATCTCGCTGCCCAGTTGGTCGGCGGGCAGCCGCGAGGTCGCATGCAACATCGGCGCCACTCTGGGCAACGGGGGCTGGGCCACGCTGCTCAACAGCGCCAAGGGGCCGTTGCTGATCAACGGCCAGGCGCCGGTCCCCCCACCTGACATCCCGCAGGAGCGGCTCACGCTCCCGCAGATCCCGGTGCAGCTGCCCGCCCAGCAGCCGCAGCAGCAACAACCTCAGCAGCAGACGCCGGCGACCCCGCCCGGCGATCAGCACCTGCCCAACCAACAGCCGGTGGTGACGCCCCCGCGCGCACCGTCGTCCCCGGCGAGCCAGGCGCCTTCGGCAACCCAGCCGGCCCAGGCGCCGCCACCGGCTGACGGCGGTGCCCCGGCACCGGCGCAGGCGCCCGAAGGTGCACCGGCCAACGAGCCACCACCGGGTTAGCCCGTGGCCGTGCGGATGGACCCGCGGCGGTTCGACGAGTTGGTCTCCGACGCACTGGACCTGATCCCGATGGAACTGACGGCCGCCATGGACAACGTCGTGGTGCTGGTCGCCGACCGTCATGCCCACGAGGACGACCTGCTCGGGCTCTACGAAGGGGTGGCGCTGACCGAGCGCGACTCCGACTACGCCGGAGCACTGCCGGACACCATCACCATCTACCGAGACGCCCTGCTGGATGTCTGCGAGTCCGACACCGACGTGGTCGAGCAGGTCGCGATCACGGTGATCCACGAGATCGCGCATCACTTCGGCATCGACGACGACCGGCTCGACGAGCTGGGCTGGGCGTGATCGCCGGCTTTTACCGGGCCTGAACCAGGCGCGGCAACCCTGTTCTGTCGGCGCCCGGTGCTATGAACGGCTTATGAGCACAGGCTGCCGCGACTGCCGGGCAGGCTTAGATCACTGCCACGGCACTGTTATTCGTCACTGGCTGGGCAGGCCGGAATGCACCGACCCGGACTGCGTCGCCCCGGAGTTGTTCACCCACGAGTTCGTCGTCGACTGCGACGTGATCGGTTGCGCCTGCGCGGAATCGTCCGGCGAGGTGATCAGGTCAGCGCATGGGATCGGTGCTTGACGCGACTGGGTCTTTCCCGGCGTCCTTCGCCAGGTCCATGGGCCCGGGTTCCGGGTAGAACGGCGGCGTCAACGCACCCCAGCGCACACAACTCCACCGTCCGTCGGTGATCGGCGCCAGCGCCACCGATTCGGCGTTGTCCAAGGGGTTGTCCAGCACGAAGGCACCGTCCACTCCCGCCAGCACCGCCGCCGCAAGCCGGATCGCAGCGCCGTGGCTGACCACCACGATGTCGCCGTCGAAGCGATCGTCGTCCAGGTAGCGCATGCGCAGCTCGGTGAGCACGGGCACGTACCGCTCCAAGACGTCGTTGGCGGTCTCACCGCCGGGTAGCGCCACGTCCCTTTCGCCGAGATGCCACCGCTTGTAGATGGACTGAAACTCGGCGACCGCCTCGTCGTCGTTGCGGTTTTCCAGCTCACCGACCTGCACCTCGTGGATGCCGGCCACCTCCTGCGCCGCCAGATCGAGTTCCGTGGCGATGACGGCCGCCGTTTGCGACGCGCGGACGGCCACTGAGTGCGCCAGGATGGTCGGGCGACTGTGCCCGCCCCGGGCGAACGCCCGTGCCTGATCACGACCCAGCGGCGTCAGGGCCGCTCCGGGCGGCAGGGTGTCCAACCGGCGTTCGACGTTGCCGAAGGACTGCCCGTGCCGCACCAACACCAACCGGCCGCTCATCGCTGTATCTCCCCGTTTCGCAGCCCCGCCAGCCAGCTCGACGCCTCGTCCGCCGACGGCGGCAGTACCCCCGCAGCCTGGCCCGTCGGCCAGGAACCCAAGTAACGCACATCGGCACAACGTCGGTGCAGCGCCATGAGTGCCTGGGCGACGGCATCGTCGTCGACATGGCCGACGCAGTCCACGAAGAACATGTAGGTGCCCAGCCCGGTTCGGGTGGGCCGGGACTCGATGCGGGTCAGGTCGATGCCGCGCATGGCGAACTCGGTCAGCGCCTGCAGCAGCGCGCCGGGGACATTCTCGATCCGCAGCACCGCTGCCGTGCGATCGGCGCCGGTGCGCGCCGGCGGCGGGCCGGGGCGGCCGATCAGCACGAACCGGGTGCGTGCGTTGGATTCGTCGACCACACCCGCGGCGATCGCCTGCAGGCCGCGCTGGGCCGCGGCCAGCGGCGAGGTGACGGCGGCATCGACCAGTCCGTCGGCCACCTGTTGCGCGGCGTCGGCGTTGGAGTAGGCCGGCTTGAGTTCGGCGCCGGGCAGATTGGCGGTGAGCCAGCGGCGGACCTGCGCCGCAGCCACGCCGATGGCGGCCAGCGTGTGCACGTCTGCGGCGGTGCGGCCGGGCCGGACGACGATGTCGAACGCCACATCCAGGGTTGTCTCGGCGTAGATCTGCAGCGGTGAGCCGATGGCGAGGCTGTCCAGGGTGGGTGCCAGCGACCCGTCGATCGAGTTCTCGATCGGTGCGCAGGCGTAATCCGCACTTCCGTCGCGCACGGCATCCAGGGCCGCGGGCGTGCTGTCCACCGGCAACGGCTGCAGCGGCTGCGGGTCATGGTCGGGGACGAGCCCGTCGGCGGTCATCTTCAGCAGTGCAGCCTCGGTGAACGTCCCCTCCGGACCGAGGTAAGCGATGCGGGCCACGCCCACAACCCTAACGGCGCGGCCGCGTCACCCGCCCTTGCTCCGACCGCCGCGCTAAGTTATCTTAGGCTTACCTAACTAGCATGGAGGTACCGGTGCTCGCAGTCGCACATCCGACACCCACCACCGCAGAGCGCATACGCAGCGCCTGCTCACGCGCCGACGGCGCCCTGCTGGCGATCGAGGGCCGGGAGCCGGTGGCCACGCCCGTGCACCACCTGCTGTACGACGGCTCCTTCGCGGTGGCCGTCCCCCGCGCCGGCGCCGATGGTCTGGAGTGCGGGACTCAGAGTTTGCTGGAATTGACCGACTACGCGCCGCTTCCGGTGCGCGAACCCGTTCGTTCGCTGGTGTGGGTGCGCGGTCGGCTGCACCGGATTCCCCGTGGCGCGGTGGCCAAAATACTGGACCTGATCGCCACCGAGGACCCGGACCCGACGCTGCTCCAGGTGGACAGACCCAGTTCTACGCCGTCGGATGTCGATGAACCTCGCTACACCCTGTTGCGCCTCATCATCGACTCCGTGGTGGTGACCGACGCGACCGGCGCCGAGCCGGTTTCGGTCCGCGACCTGCTCGCCGCTCGGCCCGACCCGTTCTGCGAAATTGAGTCGACGTTGCTGTGGCACCTCGCCACCGCGCACGACGACGTGATCGCCCGGCTGGTGTCCCGGCTGCCCACGCCGCTGCGCCGCGGTCACGTACGCCCCCTCGGGCTGGACCGCTACGGCGTGCGCTTCCGCGTAGAGGGCAACGACGGCGACCGCGACATCCGGCTGCCGTTCCACAAGCCGGTCGATGACATGAACGGCCTGCGCCAGGCCATCCGCGTTCTGATGGGATGTCCGTTCGTCAATGGACTGCGCGCACGCCGATAAAGCGCCGCCGGCGACGTAAGTTAGCCGGGTGAACGGCGATCGACCACCCGAACCGCCCCGATTGCGCCGGCCGAGCCAGCCCCCGCCGGGGCAGGCGGTCCCGCCGGAACCGTCTCAGGTCATTCGCCGGGTCGCACCGCCACCACGCGGATCACGCACACCACAACGAGCCGCCGCCCAACCGCCGCCCCGCCCCACACCAACGCCACGGGTTGAGCCACACCGCCGGGCTGCCGGCCCGGTGCAGCAGCGCCGACATGAACTGCCGTTGATTG
>NZ_LKTM01000295.1 GCF_001417955.2 Mycobacterium gordonae
AGCACACCGGCGGCACCACCACCACCCCCAGCACCGCCGACGCCGGTAGCATCGAAGGCCGTTCCGCCGGCCCCGCCCGCACCGCCGAGTCCGAAGAGGTAGCCGCCACCGGCGCCACCGCCACCACCGGTACCACCCAAGGTGAAGCTGGTTCCGCCGGCACCGCCGGCACCGCCCAGTCCAAGGAGCACACCGCCGGCATCGCCGCCGACGCCGCCGGTGCCCCCACCGATAAAGCCATATCCGCCTGCACCGCCAGCGCCTCCGATGGCGACCAGCCTTCCACCCGCACCGCCGGCGCCGCCGGCTCCACCGATTCCGCCGCCCGCGTTACCACCGGCACCACCGGCTCCGCCCCACCCGACGAGTGAGGCGTTACCACCAGCGCCGCCCGCCCCGCCACTCCCGAA
>NZ_LKTM01000297.1 GCF_001417955.2 Mycobacterium gordonae
CGGGCGTTGACAGGCGAACCATTAGGGCCACTGTTGGGCGCGACCGCCGCCGCCCAACGCGAAGGTCTGATCGGTGACGCGCACATCAAAGTGATCCGCGACTTCATCGCCCACCTGCCCAGCACGGTGGATGTAGGGACCTGGGAGGCCGCCGAAAAGGACCTGGCCGGCAAGGCCTGTGACTTTCGCCCCGACCAGGTCGCCACATACGCCCACGAACTCATGGCCCTGCTGCACCCCGACGGCGACTACACCGACGACGAACGCGCCCGCACACGCGGCCTGACCCTGGGCCCCCAGCAATACGACGGCATGTCCCGGCTCAGCGGCCTGATCACCCCCGAACTACGGGCACTACTCGAAGCCGCCTGGGCCAAACTCGCCGCCCCCGGC
>NZ_LKTM01000298.1 GCF_001417955.2 Mycobacterium gordonae
GCCGGGGTTGGCGCTGTTGTCGGTACCGATGCCGCCGTGACCGCCCTGGCCGCCGATCCCGCCGACACCACCCTGACCGCCGACGCCCTGGCCGCCGGCGGTGCCGCCGTTGGTGGCACCAGCCGCGCCCCCAGCACCACCTTGGCCGCCGTCACCACCGGCCGCTCCCTGCCCGCCGGTCCCGCCACCGGTGGCGCCGGTGCTGCCGGTACCGCCTTGGCCGCCGGTCCCGCCGATACCGCCAAGGCCGCCGTCACCGGCCGTGCCGGAGGCGCCGGTGCTCGATCCGGATCCGCCGAGGCCGGCCGCGCCACCCGTGCCGCCGACACCGCCGATGCCGCCCGCGCCGCCGGCCACGCCGGGGTTGGTGCTGTTG
>NZ_LKTM01000299.1 GCF_001417955.2 Mycobacterium gordonae
TTGGTCGCTACCCCCGGCCCCACCGGCCCCGCCCGCGCCGCCGAAGCCGCCGGCACCGCCGGCACCGCCGTTACCGCCCGTCGCATTGCCGAAGCCGGGTAAGTCTGAGGAGCCCGTACCGCCGGCGCCGCCGGTGCCGCCGGTGCCGTTGCTCCCGCCAGTCCCGCCGGTCGCGCCGTCACCGCCAGCGGCGTTGGCGGTAACCGTGACCGTCTGGTTTTGCCCGGCAGCACCGGTGCCGGCCTGAATACCTGGGCTCGGGTTGACCGCGTCGGCACCGGCGAGACCCGCCCCGCCTGTCCCGCCGGCGCCGCCGTCGCCGACCAGGCCGACGGCATTGCCGCCGTGACCGCCCATGCCGGCGAGGCCACCGTTGACTCCGGCGACGCCGACCCCGCCGGTGCCGCCCATCCCGCCGTTGCCATAGAGCCGCCCGCCGGACCCGCCGCTGCCGCCCGCGGCGCCGCCGCCGCCGGCTCCGCCGACGCCGCCGTTGCCCCACATCCCCGCTGCGCCGCCCGCACCGCCGGCATGTCCGGCCAGCGTCGAGTCACCCCCGCGGCCGCCGTTGCCGTACAGGATGCCGCCGGCCCCGCCGGCCTGCCCGACCCCGTTGACGGTCTGCCCGGCCGCGCCGTCGCCGATCAGCGGGCGCCCCAGCAGCGCCTGCGTCGGTGCATTGATCACACCGAGCACCTGGTCCTCGATCAGCTGCAGCGGCGATGCGTTGGCGGCCTCTGCGGAGGTGTACGCCCCCGCCCCCAGGGCCAACGACCGCACGAATTGCGCGTGGAATGCGGCGGCTTCGGCGCTGAGCGATCGATAGGCCTGCGAGTGCGCGGAGAACAACGCCGCGATGTGTTCGGACACTTCGTCCGCGGCGGCGGAGATCACTCCCGAGGTCGGCGCGGCCGCCGCGGCATTGGCCGCGTCGATCCTCGATCCGATATTGGCGAAATCGGAAACCGCTGCCGTCAAACCCTCCGACGACACAACAAGAAACGACATGGCATCAGCGACCTCTCACCCCCGACAGTGAGCATCAAGCAGAACGGAATGATAGCCGCACACGTCCGGAATATTTGTGTTTCATCAGATTTCGCTATGCCCAGTTCGCAACGGCAACTTGGCATTTGGTGACTTTCGGAGGGACACCGATTTCGCCGATGAGTATGTCCCGCGCGATGGACCGTTTCTGACTAGCATCGTCGGCGTGCTGCCCGAGCGACTTCGCACCGACGAGGCGCAGCTTCATCGCCTGGCCGACGGCCGCGAGTTGGCCTACCTGGAATGGGGCGAGGCCACCGGTTATCCCGCCTTCTACTTTCACGGAACGCCAAGCTCCAGGCTCGAGGGTGTGTTCGCCGACGGTGCAGCCAAGCGGCACGGGTTCCGGCTTATTGCGGTCGACCGCCCCGGATTCGGACGTTCGACTTTCCAGCCCGGACGCAATTTCCGCGATTGGCCGGCCGACGTCTGTGACTTGGCCGACGCGCTGGGTCTGCGGGAATTCGGCGTGGTCGGGCATTCCGGAGCCGGGCCGCACCTGTTTGTCTGCGGCGCTGTGATACCGCCGACGCGGCTCCGCTTCATCGGCGCTTTCGCGCCGTGGGGTCCGTTGGCGACGCCGGAGATCGTGAGTGCCCTGAACGCGACCGACCGCGCCTACAGCGCTCTCGCGAATCTCGGAGCCTGGACCTTCGACGCCGCGTTCGTCCCACTGGGCTGGTGCGCGAAGTACCGACCCGGCCTTTTCTGCCGCTTGCTGACGGCGTGGGTGCCTTCCGCGGAACGCCGGCACCTGGGTGACGAACTGTTCCTCCGGCACTTCCTCGCGACACAGCTCGAAGGCTTCCGGCAGGGTGGTCGCGGCGGAGGGTACGAATCGTTCCTGCTCTATCGTCCGTGGGGGTTCGAGGTCAGCGAGGTCGCTGTGCCCACCCATATTTGGCAGGGCGACCGCGACTCCTTTGTCCCGTCGGCCATGGGGCATTATTTCGAGCGCACGATTCCTGGCGTGGAGCTGAACTGGTCTGAAGGTGAGGACCACTTCAATGTCGAGGACTGGGACGCAATCCTCGCGGCCTGTGCGGCTGATCTTTAGGTCAACCCGAAAAGCGAGCCCAGGAAGGCGACCGGCAGCCACAGCGCCAGCGCGGCGTAAATCGGGATGAGTAGCAGAAAGCCCAGATAATAGAGATAAGCCAGCGTCTGCCAGAACAGTCCCGTTACCGTGCTGATCAACGACGAGAACACCTGGTCGAGCGAGGGAAGGCCGGCGGCGGCGGTCGCGGGCAGCAGCAACGATGCGTTGGCCGCTTCCGCGCCGGCGTAGGAGTTTGCCGCTGCGTTGAGGTGCTGGACGAACTGCTGCTGATAGGCCGCCGCCCGTCCCGCCGCCGCTTGATAGTCCTGCCCGAACTCGGAAAACAGTTGTGCGACAGCCGCCGAAACCTCGTCGGCGGCCGCGGGAAGCACCGCTCGGGTCGACACCGCCGTCGTCTGGTTGGCCGCGGTGAGCGTTTGGCCAATAGTGGCCACGTGCGTTGCGGCCTGGGCGAGCAGGTCCGGCACGGCGACTACCGCGGACATGGCCATCATCGAAACAGTGCCGAGGTCCCGGGGCAAGCGGCGCGTGAGTCAGCAGTTAAGTCGTGGTGCGACCGATATCTCGCCGAGACGTCACAAGTTGTAGGGCGGGAACAGTGAAACCTTGTTGAAAGCCAAAAAGGCGAGCAGCGCGACAATGAAAATTGCGAAGAGTAAATCTAGAGGAAGCATCACGATCAGCACGGGAAGCCCGAGCATCGCGCCGAATATTTGCGAAAAGGGTTGCGGCAGAGCGGCAATCGATGCCGCCAATTGGTAGTAGGAGGTGAATCCGCTGTTGACCAACCGGCCGATGATTTCGAAGGCCAGCTGCTGTAATGAACTCGCGTTGACCGCCTCGGCGCCGGCGTAGGAGCCCGCCGCCGCCGTCATCGTCTGTACGAACTGGTCGTGGTAAGCCGACGCCTGCGCGGCCGCGTGCTGGAAGTCCTCGGCATACTGGGAGAACAGCTGGGTGATGCCCGCCGACACCTCGTCGGCAGCGGGCGGCAGCAGCGCCTGGGTGGGGCCCGCCGCTTGCAGGTGAGCCGCGATGAGCGTCGAGTCAATGGCCGTGAGGTCCGTCGCCGCCTGGGCGATCGTTGCCGGGTTCGCGATCATGAGATCAGTGTCAGGCCGGGCGAACCGTGCCGTCCTCGGTAGTCGACTACTTAATCCGCGGCGCTATTCGCGCCTCAGCCGCGACTCGACGAAGCTCTCGAGTTTCTCCCACGCCCGCACCGCCGACGCGTACGGCCCGGCGGGCTTGCTCGCCGAGTCGGGCTCGAGCACGTAGGCGATCAGTTTGCCCAGCGGTTTGCCCTTGTCCAGGGCCTTGTCGACCGTGCTCTCCTCGGAGTAGTCGCCGATGTCGCGCAGCAGCTCCACGGCCAGGTCGAGTTGTTCGCGATCCACTGCCTCCGGCCCGTCGGCGAAATCGTCGGCCAGCCCGCTGAGCACGTAGACGTTCTCGTCGGTGATGTCGATCTTCAGCGAGCCGTCGGTGGCCGCGGTGCGGATGTCGTCGTAGGTCGCCAGGTCCGACAGGTCATGGTCGTGCTCGTCGGCGAGATAGCGGGCCAGGGCCCGTTCCGAGGAGAACACACTGATGCGACCGTTGCGGCCCAGGAAGATCGGGCGGTCATCGAGGTAGCAGCGCAGCGTGTAGAACGTGCCGGCGCCGGTCATGATCCGGATCGGGTCGATGCCTACCTGTGCCCAGAAGTCCTCGTCGCTGCCCAGTACGACGGTGTCGCCTTCGGCGCGCTCGTCGTCTTCTTCGTCTTCTTCCTCGCTGTCCTCGTCGTCCTCTTCCGCGGACTCCTGCGCGCTCTCTTCGGCCTCGTCGGTCGCCTCGTCGGACTCCTCGGCGGCCTCGTCTTCTTCTTCCTCGAGTTCCTCTTCGAGTTCTTCCTCGGCCCGTTCCGACAGCTTCTCGTCCACCTCGGGCGTGCTGACCACGTCGTCGATCGCCTTGAGCACGTCGTCCCAGCTGCGGCCGATGATCTCGGCGATGGCGTTCCAGCGCTTCTGGCCCGCTTTGCCGGTGAAGTGGTCGATCCCCCCGGACACCGTGCCCAGGGTGGGATTGCCGTTGAAGAACTTCGAGATCGCCGGCAACTCGCAGACCGACCCGATGGACGACACGATCGCCAGCGTTTCGGCCAGCGCGGCCACCGACTCCTCGGTTGGCTTCTCGGCAACCAGTTCCTCGACGGCCACCAGATCGAACCGCTTGTCGTCGGCCGGGTCCAGCTTCTGCGCGTGGGCTTCGGTGATGTCCTGCCACCCCGGGTGGTCGACCAGGTCGTTGTCCTCATCGGTGCGGACGAACGCGACCAGATCCGCAACGCTGTCGAAAACGTAGAGGTCGTCGTCCTTGCCCAGGAACGCCTCCCACTCGTCCCCGGAGTCGCGCCAGCGGGGCGCCCACAACGTGTAGCGGTCGCCTTCGGACAGGCTCAGGCGGATGGGCACGAGGTCAGCAGCCATGCGGCACACAATAGCGACCCGGCCTGTTGGCGCTTACCCGCCCCAAATAGTTGTGATCACCGGAGCGGTTGCTGCATAACCCGTTTTCGGCAGGCCGTACATCTCCTCCAGCGTGGACAGCACGTTGTAATGACTGATGGTCTCGTTGTAGCTGCCCGGTTGCACGTGCGCTCCGTAGAACACCGTCGGGATCTGATTGCGCGGTCCGCCGTCGTCTTCGTCCCAAGTCAGTATCAGCAGGCTGTTGTTGGCCCGTGCCCAGTTGGCGTAGGCCGACATCCGGCTGTTCAGCCAGGCGTCGCCCTGGGCGATCGAGCCGTCGTGCATGTTGTTGTCGTTGTTGGGAATGACGAACGACACCGTGGGCAGGCTCGCGTAGTTCCCGGGGGCCGGGAACGCGGAAAACGGCACGGAGACGGTAGCCGGGACGTTGCTGAAGTTCACCCAGGGCACGTGCTTGCGCGCATATTTGCCGGCGCTGCAGGCGGTCGAGCCCACCGCGGGCAGGTCCTCCGAGTAGCCACCGAAGGTGTGCCCGGTGGCCAGCAGCTCGGACGCGAGGTTCGGTTGGGCACCGACATCCACCGGGCAGCTGTCCTTGGTGAGCCCGAAGGTGTTCCCGGCGAACAACGCGAGGTAGTTCGGTTCGCTGGGATGCGTCTCGGCGAATGACTGCGCCATCATCGCCCCGCCGGCCGCCAGCGCGTTGATCCACGGCGCCGCCTTGTTGCCGATGATGTTGGCTTGCGAGCGGTTCTCCTCGATCACGATCACCACGTGCGCGTACGACGGCAGCGTCGCCGCGGCCAGCGCCACCCGGGGAACCGGCACGATCACCGCACCCAACGCCGCCAAGACGCAGAAACCCCTGGTCAGACGACGTCCGAGCGCTCGCATGCCGGGAGTATATGGGCGGCCCGACCCCGCTCCGGGGACAGAAACGCGCGTGTCAGCAGGCCTGAACCCGATCGTTATATAGGGTCACACCCCGTGGACGTCCACGTCATAGACCATCCGTTGGCCGCGGCCCGGCTGACCGTGCTGCGTGACGAGCGCACCGACAACGCCGCCTTCCGGGCCGCGCTGCGCGAACTGACCCTGATGCTGGTCTACGAGGCCACCCGCGACGCACCCACCGAGCCGGTGCAGATCCGCACCCCGGTCGGCGACACTGTCGGGGTCCGCTTGGCCAGACCGCCACTGCTGGTGCCGGTGTTGCGGGCGGGGCTGGGCATGGTCAACGAGGCTCACGGTGTGCTGAGCGAGGCGCATGTCGGGTTCGTCGGCATGGCCCGCGATGAGAAAACTCATCAACCCGTGCCCTACCTCGAGTCGCTGCCCGACGACCTGACCGACGTGCCGGTGATGATCCTGGACCCGATGCTGGCCACCGGAGGGTCGATGGTCTACACCCTCGGCCTGTTGCTGTCCCGCGGGGCGACCGACATCAAAGTGCTGTGCGTGTGCGTGGCGCCGGAGGGCATCGCCGCGGTCGAGAAGGTGGCGCCGAACGCGCGGCTGTACACCGCCGCGATCGACGAGGGGCTCAATGAGACGGCCTTCATCGTGCCCGGGCTGGGTGACGCGGGGGACCGGCAGTTCGGGCCGCGCTAGCGGCGATCGCAAGCGCAGCGGAGCCGGGCGCGGCGGGTCGCCGCCACCGGGCTGAACTACCAGCTTCGAACCTGTGTGACCAACTCCCCGGACAGCGCGCGTGCCCGGTGCCGCGCGGCCTCCAGGTCACCGTGCACCGCACACCGGACTTCCAGGTAGCACTTCAGTTTCGGCTCCGTCCCCGACGGCCGCACCACCACCCGCACCGACGTGTCGCCGTCGCCGCCGGCGAGGATCAGGGCGTCGGCGATGTCTTTGCGGGCCGCGACGAAACCGGCCAGCCGATCCGGCGGATCGTCGCGCAACCGGGCCAGCAGGGCGGCGGCTTCCGCACTGTCGGCGACGCGGCGGGGCACCGCGGCCACCTCATGCACGCCGTAGCGGCGGGCGAGGTCGTCGAGCAGTTCGGGCACCGGACGGCCGCGCAGCGAGGCAACCAGATCACACACCAACACCGCGGCGCTGATGCCGTCCTTGTCCCGCACTGCCTGCGGATCGACGCAGTGGCCGATCGCTTCTTCGTAGGCGTAGACCAATGTCCCGGGACGCTCGGCGTCGGCGCGCGCCAGCCATTTGAAACCGGTGAGGGTTTCGACGTGCTGCGCGCCGTGGTGAGCGGCGATCGCAGCCAGCATGCGCGAGGACACCACCGTGCTGGCCACCGTTCTGGGTCCTGTCGCGGGCTGCGAAAGGATGTAATCGCCCAGCAGCCAACCGGTTTCGTCGCCCGAGAGCATCCGCCAGCCGGACGGCGCCGGGATCCCCACCGCACACCGGTCGGCGTCGGGATCCAGTGCGATCGCGACGTCGGCGCCGACGCCGGCCGCCAGTGCCAGCAGCGCATCGGCAGCGCCGGGCTCCTCGGGATTGGGGAACGCGACGGTGGGGAAGTCGGGGTCCGGTGCGAACTGCGCGTCGACCACGTGCACGTCGTCGAAGCCGGCCCGGCGCAGCGTCTCGACCGCCACCGCGCCGCCCACCCCGTGCATCGGGGTCAGCGCCACCCGTATCGAACCGGTGCCGCGCCGCACTCCTGCCGCCCGGCGAATGTACTGCTCGACCAGATCGGTGTCGGCGGGGGTGACAGTGCGGCGCGGGATTTCGTCGGCCGGGGGAGCGTCGGTTATTGCGGCTTCGATCTGGCGGTCGGTCGGGGAGACGATCTGGATGCCGCCGTCCAGATAGACCTTGTAGCCGTTGTCGGTGGCGGGGTTGTGTGACGCCGTGATCTGGATGCCCGCGACGGCCCCGGTGGCCCGCACCGCGAAGGCCAGCACCGGCGTCGGCACCGTGCCGGGGAACAGCAGCACTGAAAGTCCTTGTGCAGCAAGGGCTTCGGCAGCAGCGGTGGCGAATTCCGCCGAGCCGCGCCGGGCGTCGCGGCCCACGATCACCGTGCCGGACCGCTCGAGCACCTGCGCCAGCGCCCAGGTGGCCCGCAACACCACGGCCAGGTTCATCGCGTCCGGTCCGCCGCGCACCGGCCCACGCAGGCCGGCGGTGCCGAACGTCAGTGGCCTGGCGAACCGCGCGGCGAGTTCGGCCGGACCCAGGGCGGCAAGCTCGGCGGCCGTCTGTGGATCGGGGTCGTGGGCGATCCAGTCCTCGGGCGTCACGGATCAGAACCGGGCTATCACGTCGGCCAGCAACGAACCCATCCGGGCGGCCGACGCCGCCCCGGCGGCCAGCACCTCGGCGTGGCTCAGCGGCTCACCGGTGATCCCGGCCGCCAGGTTGGTCACCAGCGACACTCCGAGCACTTCGGCGCCCGCCGCCCGCGCCGCGATGGTCTCGTGCACCGTCGACATCCCCACCAGGTCGGCGCCCAACAGTCGCAGCATCCTGATCTCGGCGGGCGTCTCGTAGTGCGGGCCCGGCAGGCCCGCGTACACGCCTTCGGCCAGCCTCGGGTCGCACTCGCGCGCCAGCGCCCGCAACCGCGGAGCGTATGCATCGGTCAGGTCGACGAACTGCGCGCCCACCAGCGGCGACCGTGCGGTCAGGTTGAGGTGGTCGCTGATCAGGACCGGTTGTCCGACCTCCATGTCGGTGCGCAGTCCGCCTGCTGCGTTGGTGAGCACGACGATCCGCGCTCCCGCCGCGCAGGCCGTCCGGACCGGGTGCACGACGTGTTGCAGGTCATGGCCCTCGTAGGCGTGGATGCGGCCGGCGAGCACCAGCACCCTGCGTGCGCCGAGCGGCACCGACAAGACTTCACCCGCATGCCCCTCCGCCCTGGGTGGCGTGAATCCGGGGATCTCGGTCTGCGGCAGCACGGCGGTCGGTGAGCCCAGCGCGGCGATCGCCGGCGACCATCCCGAGCCCAGCACCACGGCGACGTCGTGGGAGCCGATGCCGGTGCGTTCGGCGATGACGTCCGCCGCCTGGGCTGCGAGTTCGCTGGTCACACTCGGCGAGACTACTTGCTCGGGCACCGGCGCCCGGCGTATGTGATGATCTGCCTTGTGCGGCATCACAAATCGCTTTACGTCCTCGCCGCGGCGGCCGTGTTGGCCGTCAGCGCGCTGTTCGGCGGCCCGATACCCAGGGCGGTCGCCGACGACTGTCCCAACGTCGAGCTCGTGTTCGCCCGGGGGACCGCCGAGCCGCCCGGGATGGGCGTCGTCGGCGACGCCCTCGAAGCCGCGCTGCGGCCGAAACTGGGCGCGCGCAGCCTGGGCGTCTATCCGGTCAACTACGCGGCCAGCTACAACTTCCTGACGACCGCCGACGGTGCCAACGACGCGCGCGACCACATCGCCTTCATGGCCGATCAGTGCCCGCGGACCAGGATTGTGCTGGGCGGGTTCTCGCAGGGTGCCGCCGCGGTCTCGATGCTGGCGGGGGTGCCGCCGCTGGGAGACACCGTCGGCGAATTCGGTTCGGCCCCCGAGCTCGATCCAGTCTTGGCCCAGCGGGTCGCCGCGGTCGCGGTGTTCGGGAATCCGGGCATCCGGTTCAATGTCCCGCTGTCGTCCACCGGCCAGTTCGCCGGCAGGGCGATCGACCTGTGCAGCCCCGGGGACCCGGTGTGCACGGTCGGCGGGCGCGACCGGCTCGCGCACCGCGAATACGCGGACCCGCCGTACCCCGGCCAGGCGGCGGGGTTCATCGCCGGGCGGGTTTGACCGTCGGTGAGATACTGCGTGGATGCCCGCCATTAGCCCGCTGGACACCGTCGAGGCGACAGTGCGGCGCCGCGGCGGCGACCTGGTCGAGCTGTCTCACGCCATCCACGCGCAACCCGAGCTGGCGTTCGACGAACACCGCAGCTGCGCCAAGGCCAAAGAGCTGGTGGCGCAACGCGGTTTCCAGATCGCCCCGGTCGACGGCCTGGACACCGCTTTCCGCGCCGATTTCGGCAGCGGGCCGCTGGTCGTCGGGGTGTGCGCGGAGTACGACGCCCTGCCGGAGATCGGCCACGCCTGTGGCCATAACATCATCGCGGCGTCGGGAGTGGGCACCGCGCTGGCTCTGGCCGAGGTCGCCGACGAGCTGGGACTGACGGTGGCGCTGCTGGGCACTCCCGCCGAGGAGTCCGGCGGCGGCAAAGCGCTGATGCTGCGGGCCGGCACATTCGACGACGTCGCAGTGGCCGTGATGGTGCACCCGGGGCCCACCGACATCGCCGGCGCGCGGTCGCTGGCATTGTCCGAGGTCACCGTGGACTACCGAGGCAAGGAGTCGCACGCCGCCGTCGCACCGCATCTGGGTCTCAACGCCGTCGACGCGGTGACCGTCGCGCAGGTGGCCATCGGTTTGTTGCGTCAGCAGCTGGCGCCCGGTCAGATGATGCACGGCATCATCACCGACGGCGGGCAGGCGGTCAATGTCATCCCCGGGCGGGCGGCGCTGAAGTACGCGATGCGCGCCGTCGAGTACGACTCGCTGCGTGAGCTGGAAGGCAGGATGTACTCCTGTTTCGCCGCCGGTGCGCTGGCCGCGGGCTGCGAGTACGAGATCAACGAGGCCGGCCCCGCCTACGCCGAACTGAGGCCCGACCAGTGGCTGGCGGATGTATGTCGTGAGGAGATGCGCCGCCTCGGGCGCGAACCGGTGCCGGCCGCCGTAGAGGCGGCGCTGCCGTTGGGCAGTACCGACATGGGTAACGTGACGCACGTGCTGCCCGGTATCCACCCGGTGATCGGGGTCGACGCCGGGGGCGCGACCGTCCACCAGCGTGCCTTCGCGGCCGCGGCGGCGGGGCCCAGTGCCGACCGCGCGGTGGTCGAGGGCGCGATCATGCTGGCCCGCACCGTCGTCGCGCTGGCCGCGGACCCTGCTCAGCGGGACCGGGTGCTGGCGGCCCGACAGCACAGGGCGGCCGCATCGTGAGTCTGGTCGACAGCGCCGAGTCGTGGCTGGCCGCCCACTACGACGACCTCGTGGACTGGCGCCGGCACATCCACCGCTACCCGGAGTTGGGCCGCCAGGAGTTCGCCACCACACAGTTCGTCGCCGAGCGCCTGGCCGACGCGGGGCTCAATCCCAAGGTGCTGCCCGGCGGGACGGGTCTGACCTGTGATTTCGGGCCAGAGCATGCGCCCCGGATAGCGTTGCGCGCCGACATGGACGCGCTGCCGATGGCCGAGCGGACCGGGGCGCCGTACGCCTCGACGATGCCCAATATCGCGCACGCCTGTGGCCACGATGCGCACACCGCGATCCTGCTCGGGACGGCGCTGTCGCTGGCCTCGGTGCCCGAACTTCCCGTCGGGGTGCGGTTGATCTTCCAGGCCGCCGAAGAGCTGATGCCCGGTGGCGCGATCGACGCGATCGCGGCCGGGGCGTTGACCGGGGTGTCGCGGATTTTCGCGCTGCACTGCGACCCCCGGCTGGAGGTCGGCAAGGTCGCCGTCCGGCTGGGACCCATCACCTCGGCGGCCGACCAGCTCGAGATCACCCTGTATTCGCCGGGCGGGCACACCTCGCGCCCCCACCTGACCGCCGACCTGGTCTACGGTCTGGGCACCGTGATCACCGGGCTGCCCGGTGTGCTGTCGCGCCGCATCGACCCGCGCAACAGCACCGTGCTGGTGTGGGGCGCGGTCAACGCGGGCGTGGCGCCGAACGCGATTCCGCAGTCCGGGGTGCTGGCCGGGACCGTGCGCACGGCCAGCCGCCAGACCTGGATCGACCTGGAGGCGATCATCCGCGAGGCCGTCACCGGCCTGCTGTCGCCGCTGGCCATCGAGCACACCCTCGAGTACCGGCGTGGGGTGCCGCCGGTGGTCAACGAAGACATCTCGACGCGCATCCTGACCCACGCCATCGAAGCCGTCGGCCCCGACGTGCTGGCCGATACCCGGCAGTCCGGGGGTGGGGAGGATTTCTCCTGGTACCTCGAAGAGGTTCCAGGGGCGATGGCGCGACTGGGGGTGTGGTCGGGGGATGGGCCGCAGCTCGATCTGCACCAGCCGACGTTCGACCTCGACGAGCGGGCGCTGGCGATCGGCGTGCGGGTGATGGTCAACATCATCGAGCAGTCCGCCGCTTTCTGAGGGCGGGCCCCGGGGCTCCTTCGGGGCGCGAGCGTGCGCTGCGGTACGGCGACACGCCGCGGGAGGTGGCATTTGGTGCACGCTCGGCGGGTGAATTGTGCCGCAGACAGGACGCCCAGACGATAACCCCGTGAGTGCAGAGCTCGACCGGCTGCTTATCGCGCAAGGCGGCGTTGTGACTACCGCTCAGGCGCTGGCCTTCCTGTCCCGCCGAGATCTGCAGCGCTACGTGAAATGCGCTGCTCTGCAGCGGGTTTGGCGCGGGATTTACTCCCGCGACGACCCGACCGTGGCACTTCGGCTGCGCGGGCTGGACCTGTTGACGGGCACAAATGTCGCTGCATGCATGGGCACCGCCGCGGCAGCGTACGGTTTCGACACCGAGCGGACTGCCTCGCTGCACGTGCTGGACCCCGATGGGCGACAACTGCGATCGACCAACGGTCTGGTTGTGCATCGGCGTGACGGCGCTCCGCTGACGACGGTCGGCGGACGGACTGCAACAGCACCGGCATGGACGGCAATTGAGGTCGCGCGCGGGCTCCGTCGGCCTCGTGCGCTGGCGACACTCGACGCCGCGTTGCGCAGCCGAACGTGTGGCCGCGAGCAACTTATGCGGGTTCTCGACCTGCAGTCCGGGCGCCGCGGCATAGTGATCGCTCGTGAAATGGTCTCCCTCGCTTCACCTTTGGCTGAGTCACCAATGGAAAGCGAGGCCCGCCTGGTCATGCTCGACGGAGGACTGCCACCGCCAGTGTTGCAGTACGAAGTCGTAGATTTAAGCGGCCGGCTCTGGCGGCTGGACTTCGCCTGGCCGGAATACCGCGTCGCCGCCGAGTATGACGGCGTCGACTGGCACAGCGGACCCGACGCATTCCGTCGAGACCGCGCCCGTGCCGCTGCGTTGCAGGACCTCGGCTGGGTCGTGGTGCCGATCATCGCCGAGGATGTCCGGCATCAACCCGCGCAACTCGTCCGGCGGATCGAGTCGCGACTCGCGCACGCGCGAGCCGCCTGAGCAGGCCCACCCGACGAGGGTGCGGCTGATGCCGGCCCCGACGGCGTGTCGATGTACGCGAGTGCACGCTCGCGCCCGGGGTGAAGAGCCCCTACTCCGGACTGGCGGGCCCCGGGCCGATGTTGCGGGCCGGCCGGGTGCGTAGGTCATGCACGTAATCCGCCGGGGCCCCGGCTATTTCGGCGGCGTCGGCCATCACGCCCAGATACTGCGCCGACGGCAGTCCGCCCTCCCAACCGTCCAGCACATAGAGCCATGCCAGCACCGGGTCGATGTCGGTGTCCGACGACTCCCGCTCCACCCGGCAGCGGATCTTCTTGTGGACGCCGAACTCGGAGCCCTCCCACTGGTCCAGCTTCATCTCGTCGGCCGGCGTCATGTCGTACAGCACCACGAACACCCGCGAGTCCGGGTCCTCGACGATGGTGGCCAGTGCGCCTTCCCAGCCGATGTCCTCGCCGCCGAACGTCAGGCGCCACCCCGGTAACCAGCCAGTTCCCGCCATCGGCGAGTGGGGTGCACGCTTGAGCATCTGCTCGGGATGCATGTTCGACCCGTAGGCGGCGTAGAGCGGCACGGAGAAAGCTTAAACTCCGCCCTGCGCGGGGCCGCACCGCCGGACTAGGTTATGGGCTGTGGTGACCCGCATCGTGATCCTCGGTGGAGGCCCGGCCGGCTACGAAGCGGCCCTGGTGGCCGCCAACGCAAAACCCGACGACGTCGAAGTCACCATCATCGATTCCGATGGTGTCGGCGGCGCGGCGGTCCTCGACGACTGCGTGCCGTCCAAGACATTCATCGCCTCCACCTGGCTGCGCACCGAGCTGCGCCGCGCGCCGCGGCTGGGCTTCGAGATCGACATCGACGACGCCAAAATCGACCTGCCGCAGATCCACGACCGGGTCCGCAGGCTCGCCTCCGAGCAGTCGGCAGACATCGCCGAGCAGCTACGCAGCGTCGGAGTGAAGCTGGTGCACGGTCGCGGGGAACTCGTCGACCCCACCCCCGGCCTGGCCCGCCACCGGCTCAAGGCGACCGCCCCCGACGGCACCGTCACCGAGCACGACGCCGACTTCGTGCTGATCGCCACCGGGGCCAGCCCGCGGGTGCTGCCGTCGGCCCAGCCCGACGGCGAACGCATCCTCACCTGGCGCCAGCTCTACGACCTGAAAACCCTGCCGGAACACCTGATCGTGGTGGGCTCCGGCGTCACAGGTGCCGAGTTCGTGCACGCGTACACCGAGCTCGGGGTCCAGGTCTCGGTGGCGGCCAGCCGGGACCGGGTGCTGCCCTACGAAGACGCCGACGCCGCCGCGGTGCTGGAGGAGTCGTTCGCCGAACGCGGCGTCAACCTGTTCAAGAACGCCCGCGCCGAGTCGGTCACCCGCACCGAGGACGGGGTGCTGGTCACGATGACCGACGGCCGCACCATCGAGGGCAGCCACGCCCTGATGACGATCGGCTCGATCCCCAACACCAGCGGCCTGGGCCTCGAGCGCGTCGGTATCGAACTGAGCCCCGGTGACTACCTCAAGGTGGACCGGGTGTCGCGGACCTCGGTACCGGGCATCTACGCCGCCGGCGACTGCACCGGTCTGCTGCTGCTGGCCTCGGTCGCGGCCATGCAGGGCCGCATCGCGATGTACCACGCGCTGGGCGAGGGAGTGAACCCGATCCGGCTGCGCACGGTGGCGGCGACGGTGTTCACCCGCCCCGAGATCGCCGCGGTCGGGGTGCCGCAGTCGGCGATCGACGACGGCGAGTTCAGCGCCCGGACCATCATGCTGCCGCTGCACACCAACGCGCGGGCGAAGATGTCCGGCTTAAGACAGGGTTTCGTCAAGATCTTCTGCCGCAAATCCACCGGCGTGGTGATCGGCGGCGTCGTGGTGGCGCCCATCGCCTCGGAGCTGATCCTGCCGATCGCGGTGGCCGTCACCAACCGCATCACGGTCAACGAGTTGGCCCAGACGCTCGCCGTTTACCCGTCGTTGTCCGGTTCGATCACCGAGGCGGCACGGCGCCTGATGGCGCACGACGATCTGGACTGAAGACCGCCCCAACGGCCGCCGACGAACTAGCCTGGTTGGGCGAACGCCTACCGACAAGTAACCGACAGGAGTCCTTCGTCGTGAGCAACCCGAGCAAGGCAGCCGACAGCGAGCAGACCTGGTCCGATGGGTCGCTGGGACCGCAGCAGCGCGCGCAGGCCTGGGAGCGCCTCGGCTCCGAGCAGTTCGACGTGGTGGTGATCGGCGGTGGTGTGGTGGGCGCCGGGTGCGCCCTGGACGCCGCCACCCGCGGACTCAAGGTCGCCCTCGTCGAAGCCCGGGATCTGGCCTCTGGCACGTCCAGTCGCTCGTCGAAGATGTTCCACGGCGGCCTGCGCTACCTGGAACAACTCGAGTTCGGTTTGGTGCGTGAGGCGCTCTTCGAACGCGAACTGTCCCTGACCACGCTGGCGCCGCATCTGGTCAAGCCGCTGCCGTTCCTGTTCCCGCTGACCAAGCGCTGGTGGGAGCGTCCCTACATCGCGGCCGGCATCTTCCTGTACGACCAGCTCGGCGGCGCCAAATCCGTTCCGGCGCAGAAGCATCTGACCCGCGCGGGCGCACTGCGGCTGAGCCCCGGCCTCAAGCGCAGCGCCCTGATCGGCGGCATCCGCTACTACGACACCGTGGTCGACGACGCCCGTCACACCATGACGGTGGCGCGTACGGCCGCGCACTACGGCGCGGTGGTGCGCTGCTCCACGCAGGTGGTCGCGCTGCTGCGCGAGGGCGACCGGGTCACCGGCGTGCGGGTGCGCGACTCCGAGGACGGCTCGATCACCGAGGTGCGCGGGCATGTCGTGGTCAACGCGACCGGGGTCTGGACGGATGAGATCCAGGCGCTGTCCAAACAGCGCGGACGGTTCCAGGTGCGCGCCTCCAAGGGCGTGCATGTCGTGGTGCCGCGCGACCGCATCGTCAGCGACGTCGCGATGATCCTGCGCACCGAGAAATCGGTGATGTTCATCATCCCGTGGGGCAGCCACTGGATCATCGGCACCACCGACACCGACTGGAACCTCGACCTGGCCCATCCGGCCGCCACCAAGGCCGACATCGACTACATCCTGACCACGGTCAACGCCGTGCTGGCCACTCCGCTGACGCACGCCGACATCGACGGGGTGTACGCCGGGCTGCGCCCGCTGCTGGCCGGGGAGAGCGACGAGACCTCCAAGCTGTCCCGCGAACACGCGGTGGCGGTGCCGTCGGCGGGTCTGGTCGCCATCGCCGGCGGCAAGTACACCACCTACCGGGTGATGGCCGAGGATGCGATCGACGCCGCGGTGCAGTTCATCCCGACCAGGGTGGCGCCGTCGATCACCGAGAAGGTGAGCCTGCTGGGTGCCGACGGCTACTTCGCGCTGATCAACCAGGTCGAACACGTCGGCGAGCGGGTCGGACTGCACCCCTACCGGGTCCGCCATCTGCTGGACCGCTACGGCTCGATGATGGACGACGTGCTGGCGCTGGCGGCCGACCATCCCGAACTGCTGACCCCGATCAAGGACGCGCCCGGCTACCTGAAGGTGGAAGCGGTGTACGCCGTCGCGGCCGAGGGGGCCCTGCACCTCGAGGACATCCTGGCCCGGCGGATGCGCATCTCCATCGAGTACTCGCACCGCGGCGTGGACTGTGCCCGCGAGGTGGCAGACCTGGTCGCACCGGTGCTGGGCTGGAGCGCCGACGACGTCAACCGCGAGGTCGCCAACTACAAGGCGCGGGTGGAGGCCGAGGTGCTCTCGCAGGCCCAGCCCGACGACGTCTCCGCCGACGAGCTGCGAGCCAGCGCACCCGAGGCACGCGCCGAGATCCTGGAGCCCGTCCCGCTGAACTGAGGACTCATGTCCCTAGCCAGGTGTCGGTGGCCCGGGTGAGCATGAGGGCGTGAAACGACACTCCGTGAGTGCTGTGCTGGGAACGGGCATCGCCGGGCTGGCCGGCTGGGACCTCTGGCAACGCCGGCACACCATCCTGCGCAACTACCCCATCGTCGGCCACCTGCGGTTCATCCTGGAAGCCGTCGGGCCGGAGCTGCGGCAGTACATCGTCACCGACAACAACGCGGAGAAACCGTTCAGCCGCGACCAACGGCGCTGGGTGTACACCTCGTCGAAGATGAGCAACCGTTACTTCGGTTTCGGCACCGACAACGACCTGGAGCGCGCCCACAACTACCCGATCATCAAGCATGCGGCGTTTCCGGTGTCGGCCCCGGACGGCGATCCCGGCCACCCCGACCCGAAGGTGCCGCTGCCGGCGGCCAAGGTACTCGGCGGAGCGCGCAACCGCACCAAGGCATTTCGGCCGGAATCGCTGGTCAACGTATCGGGGATGAGTTTCGGGGCGCTGGGCGGTGCGGCGATCACCGCGCTGAACCAGGGCGTCGCGATGGCCGGCGCCATGCAGAGCACAGGCGAGGGCGGAGTGTCGCCGTATCACCTGCACGGCGGCGACCTGGTCTGGCAGATCGGCACCGGGTATTTCGGCTGCCGCAACGACGACGGCACCTTCAGCCTGCCGCGGTTGATCGACCAGGTGGCCGCGACCCCGTCGATCCGGGCCATCGAGATCAAGCTCAGCCAGGGCGCAAAGCCCGGGCTGGGCGGAATGCTGCCCGGCGCCAAGGTCACCGACGAGATCGCCAAGATCCGCGGTATCCCGGTGGGGGTGGACTGCAAGAGCCCGGCCGGGCATTCGGCCTTCCGCGACGTCGACGGTCTGCTGGAGTTCGTCGAGACGATCGCCGCCGCGACGGGGCTGCCGGTGGGCATCAAATCGGCGGTCGGCGAAGACGCGTTCTGGCCGGAGTTGGCGGCGCGGATGGCCCGTACCGGGCGCGGCGTGGACTTCGTGACGGTCGACGGCGGCGAGGGCGGCACCGGCGCGGCGCCGCTGGTGTTCAGCGACCATGTCGCGCTGCCCTTCAAGTGGGCGTTTCCGAGGGTCTACCGCGCCTTCGCCGAGCAGGGTCTGCACCACGACGTGGTGTTCATCGGGTCGGGCAAGTTGGGCATTCCGGAGAACGCGCTGCTGGCCCTGGCGCTGGGTTGCGACCTGATCAACGTCGGCCGTACCGCGATGTTCGCCATCGGGTGCATTCAGGCGCAGCGCTGCCACACCGGCCGCTGCCCGACCGGCGTCGCGACGCAGTCGGCCTGGCTGCAGCACGGCCTGGACCCGGCCCTGAAGTCGGTGCGCTGCGCCAACTATCTGGCCACCCTGCGCTTCGAGTTGCTGTGCCTGGCCCGGGCCTGCGGCCACGTGCACCCCGCCCTGGTTCCGCTGAACGCGATCGAGGTGCTCGACGTCGACCTGCAGTCGGCGCGGGCCGAGGATTTGTTCGACTACAAGCCAGACTGGGGGCTGCCCGGGCCGGCCGACGTCGAGGCGATCACCGCACTGGCTAACGCCCTAGGAAGCTGACGCCGCTGCCCGCAACTCCATCAACCGGCCACGCACGATGTGCTCGACGAGGATCGGGACGAACTGCTGCACCGGCGCGTCGACGAACTGCTGAGCGGCGTCTTCGCACCATTGCCTGATCTGTGGGCGCAGAGCCGCCGTGCGCTGCTGGTCGCCGCGGCCTTCATGCTGGGCCAGTTTCTCTGCCACGTCAGCTACCGATCGTGCCACCAGCGAACGGCTCGCGGCGTTGACGTCGTCGTCGGAGCCTGAGCGTGCCTCCTGCAGGGCTTGCTCGCCACTCTGTTCGCTGGCGTCCGGCGGGATGACCTGCAGGCTCAGGTGGGTCCGTCGTGTCCGATCAGGATGATGCCGGCCGGCTCGTCGCCGCTGAAGCCCAGCAGTTCGATGGTGCGTCCGCCGATCTCGAGCACCGACGCGGCGCCGTCCCAGCTGCTGAGGTGGTAGCCGACCATGGCGATCGGCCCCAGTTCCTCGGCCAACGACGTCACCAGGCCGGGCAGTTCGTCGGTCAGTCGTCTGGACCGCGGCCACCAGGCCCCGTCAACATGCTCAGAAATTCGCCGAAAAGGCTTGATTTCCAACCGGGTTGGACGCTGCATCACATAAAAATACGGTCGTCGTGAACAGCTCGCGAGCGCAGCGGCCCAACAGCGGGCGAACTTTCGGTTAAGCGGGCGCGAAATCGTTGACCCGGCCGATGATCTGGCGAGCGCCGTACGACGCGCGAGCCAACAGGCCGGGTGCGAGCACCGCCACCAGGCAGGCAGCCGCCGCGGCCAGCAGCCCCTGACCCCACCCCAGCGGGCCCACCGGGGTGCACCCGAACAGCTGGCTCAGACCAGGAGTGGATATCACCACCGCGAGCACGACGAGGGAGCCACCAGCGGTGGCCACCACCAGCCCGCTGCGCGAATCGGCCAGCGTCTGCACGAGCTGGGTGGCTACCAGCCCGATCAGCGCCACCGTCGCCGCCCGGCGCCGGGTGCCGGTGGCGCGGCCCATCGCCCACGCCAGCATGGCGCCGATCGTGGTGGCGACCCCACGGATGCCGATGGCGCGCCACATCGCCGCCTCGTCGCGGTCGACCGCGCCGTCGTGGTTCTGCGGGCTGACCGCGAGCGCGGCGGCCGGCAGCGCATCGGTGAGCATGTTGACCAGAAGCATCTGCCGGGCGTTGAGCACCGATCGGCCGGTCAGCAACGTGGTGATCAATGCGAAGCACAGTTCCCCGGTGTTGCCGCCCAACAGCACCGACACCGCCGAGTGCACCCGCCGCCACAGCTGCTGGCCTTCGTCGAGCGCGTCGAGCAGCCCTTCGATCCGCCCGTCGAGCAGCACCATGTCGGCGGCGGTGCGGGCGGCGTCGCTGCCGCGCGCGGCCATCCCGATCCCCACGCTGGCCGCCCTGATCGCGGCGGCGTCGTTGACGCCGTCCCCGACCATCGCGGTGACCAGCCCGGCCTTCTCCAGCGCCTGGACCACCTCCACCTTGTGTTCCGGCGACATCCGGGCGAACACCAGCCTGGATTGCACGGCGGCCGCGCGCTGCCTGGCATGTAGCGACTCCCAGTCACTTCCGGTGATGACCTGACCAGCGGAGACGTCCATGCCCAGGTCCCGGGCGATCGCGGTCGCGGTGGCGGGATGGTCCCCGGTGATCAACCGGACCTCGATATCGCGCTTGGCAAGCTCGGTGAGCACCGCCTGCGCCAACGGCCGCGGCGTATCGGCGAGCCCGAGCAGCCCGACAGCGGTGAGTTCAGCGCCGCACAGGCTCTCCAGCAGATCCGGATCCGCCGCGGCGGCCGTGGCTTGGTCGCGGGTGAGCCGGCGTTCGGCCACCGCCAGCACCCGGAAACCGTCGCCGGCCATCTCCTCGATCGCCCGAGTCAACGGACCGTCGCGGTGGGCGAGCGCCGACACGAGCACCTCCGGTGACCCTTTGATGGTCAGCCGGGTGCCGACGAGCGCGGCCGCGTACGGGCGGCCGGACTGGAAAGGCAGGAACGCGTCCCGGTTCGGCCGCGGGCGCGGCCGCGAACCGTCGGCGGCCTGGACGATCGCGTCGTCGGTGGCGTGTTCGACGCGGTGCGCGTGCCTGGAATACGTTGTGCTCAGCGCCGCGTCGAGCACCTCGTCGGCGTCGAAGCCCGCCGCCGGACGCACCGCCTTGACCGTGAGCCGGTTCTCGCTCAGCGTGCCGGTCTTGTCGAAGCACACCACGTTCAACCG
Source organism: Mycobacterium gordonae (assembly GCF_001417955.2). Taxonomy (GTDB): domain Bacteria; phylum Actinomycetota; class Actinomycetes; order Mycobacteriales; family Mycobacteriaceae; genus Mycobacterium; species Mycobacterium gordonae_B. The sequence goes on from NZ_LKTM01000299.1 coordinate 20,427, forward strand.
GGCCAGCGCCTCGACCGAGTGGGCGTTGCGGATCAGCACCGAATCGCCGGTGAGCCGGCGCGCGGCGGCCAGCTGGGCCAGCGTCACCACCAGCGTCAACCCCTCCGGGATCGCTGCCACGATCAACGTGACCGCGCCGGCCACCGCCTCCCGCAGGGGGGTGCCCCGCGCGACGCTCAGCAGTCCGACCATGGCCCCGCCGCCGACGCTGAACGGCAGTGCGCGCTGGGTGATTCGGCTCAGCTGCCGCTGCAGCCCGATCTCGCGGGACTTTCTCGGCGTCATCGCGAGCGCCCGGCGCATCTCGGTCCGCGAACCCACCGTGGTCACCACGGCCACCGCCGTGCCCGCGACCATCGTGGTGCCGGCGTAGAGCATGCAGGTCCGTTCGGCCAGCGGCGCGCCCGGCGTCGCCTCGGTCTGCTTCGACACCGGCAGCGACTCGCCCGTCAGCGTCGATTCGTCGACGTCCACGCTGGAGGCGTGCAGTAGTCGCGCGTCGGCCGGAACCACCTCCCCCGCACGGACTTCGATGATGTCGCCCGGACGCAGCCGTTTGGCGGGCACCTTCTCGCGGCGCCTCTCGTCGAGCGGGCCCACCCGCCGCCGCGCCGGCGGATCCTGCACCGCCTGAAGGCGATTGAGAATGCGTTGGGCGCGCAGCTGCTGCTCGGCCGACAGTGCCGCGTTGAGCAGCAACACGTTACCCACCAGGAACGCGTCCAGCGGTGAGCCGAGCAGCGCACTGGCCGCCGCACCGGTGGCCAGCAGCGGGGTGATGGGATCGGACAGGTCGTTGCGCATCTCGTCGGTGAAATCGCGCGCGAGGCGCCACGATTTCGTCGTCGCGCCGCCCAGCACCCGCACCGGCAACCACCGTCGCCACCAGGCAAGCGCCGCTTCGGCGGCTTGGTCGGGCGGTCGCGGCAACAGCCGCCGCACCTCCCGCACCGGCAGGCCGTGCCAGTCGTGTCCGGCCTCCGGCTCGGGTATCGGGTCCCCGAAAATCTTTGCAGCCGAACGTAAACCGAACCACAGGCTGGCCGCCATGCCGAGGTTCACCGACACCGAGCTGCGCCCCGGGACGCCCGGGATCAGCATCAGCGCACCGACGGCCGAGGCCGACGCCGACAGCCGGATCGCGTTGTCGGTGGCAGCCCGGGCGGCGGGCAGCGCGTGCAGCATCCGCCAGGCGCCGGTGAGGTCGGCGACCACGACGTCGGCGCCCCAGGGGAGGGTGTACCCCTGCCGCAGCACGCCGATAGTGACGTCGGAGTCATGGGCGGCCCGCATCGCCGAGGTGGTCAGCAACGCCACGGTGGCCCCGCCGGCCTTCAGCTCCGCCACGGCTGCGGCCAACGCTTCGTCGACCGACCCGTCCAAGGGGTAGAGATGGTCGAATCCCTGTGCCAGCGAACGCAATCCGTCGTCTTCGAGGCAGAGTACCCGCGGTCGCGAGCGGCGCGCCTCGGTGACGACCGCCGCGGCGTACGGATCTCGAACCGGACTGATCAGCGCCTGACCGTCGTCGCCGGCTCCGGGAATGTCCGCCAGCCGGTGCCATCCGGGTGTCAGCCCGTCCTCCGCCAGTGCGGCGCGGACCGCGTCCCAGGCGGTGGTGCGCTGCGAATCCGCCACTCCCAGAACGCGACTCACTGTCAGGTCGTTGGTGTACAGGGCCCGAGGGTCGATCATGACGGCGTCGACCCGGTCGAGTAGGCGCAGGGCGCGTGGGTGCAGCACCAGGGCGTCGTGCCGGTTCGTCAGGCCCCGGCTCATCGCGCAGCCGAATCCCTCGCGGATGGCGCGCAGCGGCTTCGGCACGGCGGCCAGCGCCGCCGCGCCGGCCGCATCGGCGTTGCGCGACAACAGGCCTATCGCGGCGGCGGCGGCGACGCCGGCCGCGCCGGCCCGGTTCGCATAGCGCTCCGCGGGACCGTCGGGGAACGTCGGGGCGATCCTCGGCGCGCCGGTCTCCGGACCCGGGTGACTGGCCAGCGCGGGTTCATGGCGGTTCCACGCCAGCCGGCCGTTCCACGCCTCGGCAGCCAGCAGCACGCGGGTAGCGGCTTCGGCGGCCGCCGCCGCGGGCGACACCGTCAGTGCCGCAGCGGTCGCGTTGACGACGCCGAACAACAGGTCGGCGCCGTCCGGTCCGAGCCGGCGGTCCACCTCGCGGCGCAACCGCGGCAGGTGGTCGGCCAGCGTCGGCGGCACCGCCAGCAGGTCAGGCAGTCGGGGTAGCCGCAGCAGGCTGCCGGTCAGCGAAAGGCCAAGGCCCACAGTGGCGGCGGTGGCCGCGGCAACTCTGCCCAGCAGGACCGCGTCGTCCCCGGGCAGGCTGATCGGTTGCTCCCGGGGCAACCCCCGACGGCCACGGCGTTCGGCCTCGCCGACGATCCGGCACAGCTGGGCCGTGGACGGTGCGGCGGCCTCGGTGTCCAGCGTGACGACCACCCGGGCCAGCGTCGGGTTCAGGTGTGCCGCCCGCACACCCGCGGTAGCGCGGACCGCCGCCAGCACGTCGGCGGCCGTCTGCGCGGCGTGCTCGTCGCGCAGCCCTCGCACCTCGATCCAGCGCCGGTCGCCGTTGCTGCTGGTACGGCGCACCGATGGGCCACCGATCGCCTCGATCGCCACGCCTGCGGCGGTGCGCGCCAACGCCGGAATGTCGGGCGTGGCATGCGCCACCGACCTGCCCACCCGTGTTGCCGCGCCGCCTCCCAGCAGCGCGGTGCCCGCCACCAGGCCCCATCCGGGCAGACGCATAGGCAGCAGAGTAGTCCCGCAACGCGGGCGCCGCAGGAGCGTTTGGGTGGCCGTTCAGATGCCCTTCGTCACTTGTGCAATCCGGTCAAATGCGCGAGAGTCCTGCCGTGCCGCCCGCATTGACCGCGAATGAGGTTGCCGCGGCTCCGATTGACGACGTCCTGCGCCGGCTGGACAGCTCGGCCGTCGGCCTGTCCGGGGCCGAGGCCGCGGCCCGGCTGCTGCGGTACGGCCCCAACGTGGTGCGCATCCATCGCGTCCGTGCGCTGGCGATCCTGGCCCGGCAATTGCGCAATGCGGTGCTCATCCTGCTGGCGGTCACCGCGGCCGTGTCGTACTTTCTCGGCGACAGCACGCAGGCCTTGATCATCGGCGTGATCCTGCTGGCCAGTACCGGGCTGAGTTTCTTCAACGAATACCGTGCCGAGAACGCCGCTGCGCGACTGCACGCCGGGGTACACCACAGCGCCCTGGTCCGCCGTGACGGTGAATACGTCACCGTCGACGTCACCGCGTTGGTGCAAGGTGACGTGATCCGGCTCTCGCTGGGCGAGGCCGTCCCGGCCGATGTCCGGCTGATCGAGGTCAGCGGCCTGGAATGTGACGAGGGCATCCTGACGGGAGAATCGACGGGCGAGGAGAAGTCGCCGCAGCCGGTTCCGGCCGGTACCGCGTTGGCCGACCTGACCGACCTGGCCTTCATGGGCACCATCGTGAGCGCCGGCGAGGCCACCGCGGTGGTGTACGCCACCGGCCGCGACGCCGAATTCGGGCGCATCGCAGCGGGTTTGGACACCCGACAGCCCGAGACGGAGTTCCAGGTCGGATTGCGCCGGTTCTCCTATCTGCTGCTGCAGGTCGCGATAGCGCTGATGGTGGTCATCCTGGCCAGCAATCTCCTGCTGCATAAGCCGGTGATCGACTCGGTGCTCTTCTCGCTGGCCATCGCGGTGGGTATCACCCCGCAGCTGCTGCCCGCGGTGGTCAGCACCAGCCTGGCGACCGGGTCGAGGCAGCTGGCCAAGGCGAAGGTGCTGGTGAAGCGGCTGGTCTGCATCGAGGACCTGGGTGACATCGACATCCTGATCACCGACAAGACCGGGACGCTGACCGAGGGGCGGATCCGGCTGGTCGAGACGATCGACGCGGCCGGCGCACCCGCCGATGCGGTGTTGCGGCTGGGGCTGCTGGCCACCGACGTCGACCCGGAATCCGGCGGGGCCAGCGCGAACGCCCTCGATGCCGCGCTGTGGGACTCGCCGCAGTCGTCGCGGCTGGTCGCCGGCGTGCGCCGTATCGCGATGTCGCCCTTCGACCATGAGCGCCGGGCAACCTCCGCTCTGGTCGACGGCCTCGACGGCAACCGCCTGCTCATCGTCAAGGGCGCTCCCGAGCAGGTGCTGAGCCGCTGCCCGGAAACGCCTCAGGTGGCGCAGGAAACTCTGGCGACGCTGTTCGCAGCCGGGCGCCGCGTGGTGGCGGTGGCGACCCGGCCCGCCGACGACCTGACAGCGATCACCGCCGACGACGAGCACGGGCTGACGCTGGCGGGATTTCTGGTGTTCGCCGACGAACCCAAGGCTGCCGCGCGCCAGTCCCTGGCCGCCCTGGCCGGCCTCGGCATCGAACTGAAGATCGCCACTGGCGACAACCCGCGGGTCGCCGAAAAAGTCTGCAAGGATTTGGGTCTGGCATCCAAGGGCACCGTCACGGGCGCCGAGCTGGAAGCGCTGGACAACGATGACGAATTCGCCGACGCGGCGCGCCGGCACACCATCTTCGCCCGCATCTCGCCCGAGCAGAAGGCCCGGTTGATCGCCGCACTGCGGCGCAGCGGACGCTCGGTGGGCTTCCTCGGGGACGGCGTCAACGACGCGCTGGCTCTGCATGCCGCCGACGTCGGTATCTCCGTGGACAGCGCCACCGACGTCGCGAAGGATGCCGCCGACGTGCTGCTGCTGGAAAAGGACCTGGGGGTGCTGGCCACCGGGGTGGCGGAGGGACGGCGGATCTTCGCCAACACCATCAAGTACGTGCTGATGGGCACCTCGAGCAACTTCGGCAACATGTTCAGCGCGGCCGCGGCGTCGGCGCTGCTGCCGTTCCTGCCGATGCTGCCCAGCCAGATTTTGCTCAACAACCTGCTCTACGACAGCTCCCAGCTGCCGATTGCCACCGACCGGGTGGACGAAGAGCAACTGCACGCACCCTCGCACTGGAATGTCGCGTTCATCCGCCGGTTCATGATGATTTTCGGCCCGATCAGTTCGCTGTTCGATTTCATGACCTTCGGGTTGATGCTGGGCGTGCTCGACGCCGGCGCTGTCGAGTTCCGCACCGGCTGGTTCGTGGAATCGCTTGCGACGCAGACGCTCATCATCTTCGCGATCCGCACCCGCAAGGTCCCTTTCTTCCGCAGCAGACCGAGTGGGCTGCTGACGGCGACCAGCCTGACGGTGGTGGCCGTCGGGGTCGGTCTGACGGTGTCTCCGCTGGCCTCCCAGCTGGGCTTCACCACGTTGCCGTGGCAGTTCTTCGCCGTGCTCGGTGGCTTCGTGGTGGTGTACCTGATTCTCGTGGAACTGGCCAAGGCGATGTTCTACGCCGAACCGATGCGTCTTGCCGATCAACCGCATCGCACCCGGGGACGGGCCCACCGGATCCGGCGACGCGCGGCGCGTTTCCACCACCACCGGGTCTAGCGAATTTCCCCGCATGCACCCGTCCCGGTCGATAGTCTGCTCGCGATGGAGCCTGCACTGATCGGCGTTCGGGACGCCCTGGGGCCGGTGCGGGTGCGCCTGCACGGCGGTCCGGTGCTGGCCGAACTCGTCGGCCGATTCGGTGCCCGGGCCGGTGCGAAGGTGCGATCCGGCGAAGTGGTGGATGCCGACGGCGGGGTTGTCGACGAGGCCACCGTATTGCCCGCGGGTGCCAGCGTGTATCTCTACCGGGATCTGCCCGACGAGGTGCCGGTGCCCTTCGACGTCCCGGTGCTGCATGGCGACGACGACATCGTGGTGATCGACAAGCCGCACTTTCTGGCCACCATGCCGCGGGGGCGCCACGTTGCGCAGACCGCGCTGGTGCGGTTGCGGTGCAGCCTCGGCCTCCCCGAGTTGAGTCCGGCGCACCGGCTGGACCGGCTGACCGCGGGTGTGTTGCTGTTCACCACCCGGCGGGAGTTGCGGGGCAGGTATCAAACACTTTTCGCGCGCGGGCTGGTGCGCAAGACGTACCTGGCGCGGGCTGCAGTCGACCCCGCGCTGGCGCTGCCGCGGGTGCTGCGCAACCGCATCGTGAAGCGCCGCGGCAACCTGCAGGCGGTCATCGAACCCGGCGAGCCCAATGCCGAGACACTGATCGAACTCCTGTCTCCCGACGGCCTCTACCGGTTGACACCGCGGACCGGCCGTACCCACCAACTCCGGCTGCAGATGGCCGAGCTGGGCGTGCCGATACACGGAGACCCGTTGTATCCCAGGGTGTTACACACCGAAGACGACGACTTCAGCACGCCGCTGCAGTTGTTGGCCCACCGTATCGAGTTCGATGACCCGCTCACCGGGTCCCGTCGCGAGTTCGTCAGCCGCCGAGAGGAAATCTGGTTATGAGTGAAGACAACGCGCTCGTCATCGTTGCCGGGTATCAGGACATCGACACCGCGCGCAGCGACTTCGAGAACCTGACCGGACGCGCCAATGCCAAGACGCTGCCGCTGCAGGGCGCGGTGCTGGTAGGCAAGGACGCCGAGGGCAATGGGGTGTTGCTGGACACCGGCAACAAGCTCGGCCGCCGCGGCGCCGCGTGGGGCGCGGGCGCGGGCCTGGCCGTCGGCCTGTTCTCGCCGGCACTGCTGGCCACCGCCGCTTTCGGTGCCGCGGCCGGCGCGCTGGCCGGCACCTTCGCCCACCACCGGATCACCAGCGGACTGGGCGACAAGATCGGAGAGGCCCTGTCGGCGGGCAGCGCCCTGATCATCGCCGTGACGCCGGCGCAGGGCCGGCTCCCGGTGGAACAGACGATGGCCGGATCGCCGATGAAATCGGTTGCGGAGCTGAGTCGTTCGACGCTGCGGTCACTGGGTTCGGCGCTGGAAGAGGCGATGGGCAAGTTCAACCCCGACCGCACCAAACTGCCCATACCGCAACGCAACTTCGGCGGCACCATCGGGCGCACCGTCGCCGAGTCGGTCGGTGACTGGACCATCGTCCCAGGGGCCATGCCGCCGGACAACGCACCCAACGTGCTGATCGTGCTGATCGATGACGCGGGATTCGGTGGTCCGGACACCTTCGGCGGCGGCATCAGCACCCCGGCGCTGTCCCGGGTGGCCGAAAACGGGTTGGCGTATAACCGCTTTCATGTCACGGCGGTGTGCTCGCCGACCCGTGCGGCGCTGTTGACCGGGCGCAATCACCACCGGGTGGGTTTCGGGTCGGTCTGCGAGTTTCCCGGCCCCTACCCCGGCTATGCCACCGTCAAACCCCGCAGTTGCGCCGCGCTGTCCCGGATCCTGCGCGACAACGGTTATGTGACAGGCGCTTTCGGCAAATGGCATCTGACTCCCGACAACGTGCAGGGTGCGGCCGGCCCGTTCGACAACTGGCCGCTGGGTTGGGGATTCGACCACTTCTGGGGTTTCCCGAGCGGGGCCGCCGGCCAGTACGACCCGATCATCACCCAGGACAACACGGTCATCGGCATACCGGATGCGCCCTCAGGCGACCGGCCGTACTTCTTCCCCGACGACCTCACCGACAAGGCCGTCGAGTGGTTGCACACCGTGCGTGCCCAGAACGCCACCAAGCCCTGGATGATGTACTACGCGACCGGCGCCACCCACGCGCCGCACCACGTGTTCAAGGAATGGGCGGACAAGTACCATGGTAAGTTCGACGAGGGCTGGGATGTCTACCGGCAGAAGACGTTCGAGCGCCAGAAACAATTGGGTATCATCCCGCCCGATGCCGAGCTGACCGAGCGGCCGGACCTCTTCCCGGCCTGGGACAGTCTCACCGACAGTCAGCGCAAGCTGTACGCACGGCAGATGGAGGTGTTCGCCGGGTTCTCGGAGAACGCGGACTACAACGTCGGCCGGCTGCTCGATGCCATCGACGAGCTCGGCGAGGCCGACAACACGCTGGTGATCTACATCTGGGGCGACAACGGCGCCAGCATGGAAGGCACTAACACCGGCTCCTTCAACGAGATGACGTTCCTCAACGGCCTGGATCTCGACGCCGACCAGCAGTTGGCGCTGATCGAGCAGTACGGCGGGATCGAGGCGCTCGGCGACGAGTTCACCGCGCCGCACTTCGCCTCGGGTTGGGCGCACGCCAACAACACCCCGTTCCAGTGGGGCAAGCAGATGGCCAGCCACCTCGGTGGCACCCGCGACCCGATGGTGATCGCCTGGCCGAGCCGCATCCGGCCGGACGGCAAGCTGCGCTGTCAGTTCACGCACTGCATCGACATCGCCCCAACGGTGTTGGAGGCCATCGGTTTACCGGTGCCGACGAGCGTCGACGGGGTCGAGCAGGAGCCGATGGACGGCACGAGTTTCCTGCAGAGCTTCCACGATGCGGCGGCTGCGGAGCACCGAACGGTCCAGTACTTCGAGATGTTCGGCAGCCGCGCCATTTACAAGGACGGATGGTGGGCATCGGCCCGGCTGGACCGGGCGCCGTGGGATCTTTCGCCGGAAACCATGCAGCGGTTCGCGCCCGGCACCTATGACCCCGACCAGGATGTCTGGGAGCTGTACTACCTGCCCGACGATTTCTCGCAGGCCAACAACCTCGTCGCCCAACATCCCGACAAGCTCGCCGAGCTGCAGGAGCTGTGGTGGCAGGAAGCCGAGCGCAACCGGGTGTTGCCGCTGCTGGGTGGGCTCGCGGTGATGTTCGGTGATCTGCCGCCGCTGCCCACCACCACCCGGTTCGCGTTCAAAGGTGACGTCCAGAACATCCAGCGCGGCATGGTGCCGCGCATCTACGGCCGTTCCTATGCGATCGAGGCGCGGCTGACGGTGCCCGAGGACGCGGAGGGCGTGATCGTCGCCAACGCCGACTTCATGGGCGGGTTCGCGCTGTGGGTGGACGGTGAGCGCCGGCTGCACCACACCTACTCGTTCCTGGGCGTCGAGACCTACCGGCAGGTGTCCACCGAACCGATCCCGACCGGGGAGGTCACCGTCCGGATGCTGTTCGACTCGGCTCAGCCCGTCGTCGGCTCGGGTGGCCGCGTCACGTTGTGGGCCGGCGACCGTCAGATCGGCGAAGGTGAACTGCCGCAAACGGTCAGCTTGTCGTTCACGTCATACGCCGGCCTCGACGTCGGCCGCGACAACGGGCTCGTCGTCGACCGCGACTACGAGGACAAGGCGCCGTATGCGTTCAAGGGCACCGTCAAGGAGGTCGTCTTCGACCTCATGCCGGTCTCACCCGAGAACGAGATGGCGCTGCACGAACACGCCTCGGTGCAAGCCGTGGGGCGCGGCGCCGCCGGTTAGCCCTGAGGACCCAGCAGGTCGGTCAGGCCGTTCTCGATCCCGGTGTCGATCTGCTCGTTCATCGTGCCGCGAGGCTGGAACGAGGCACTGCCGTCGCAGCTGCAGTTCAGGACACTGAACGGGCTGGGTTCGGCGACGACTGGACTGGCGGTGGCTATCGCGGTAGTCACGACGACCAAACCGACCAACACTTTCCTGATCACTCATCACTCCCCGGTGATATGCGTATCGAAAGTCTAGGTGTTGCGGCGCCGGCGCCTGGTTACGACTCAGTTAACGTTGGCTAGTTCGTCTGGTGATGCCTGGGGCAGTAAGCGGCGATGCTGACACCCACGAAATACCCGGAGTGATAACCGTCCAGGTTGCTGCTACCAGCCACTTCATTAGCGACATCGGCCTTCAGTCGACCAGCGTCGAGTTCGTCGCATACCTTGTGCGCGGCGAGTATCGCGGCCTGCGGTGTCCCGAAATTGATGCCGTGCGATTGAAGCGCGTTGAGGAATTGGTTATCGACACCGTCGGCGTGGGCGGTCGGCAAGACCGTCGCTGTCACCAGCGTGAGCGCCGCTGCCGGCACGAGAGCGCGTGAGAGTAAGCGGCACAGCGCCATCACTGGGACCTCCCCGCGGACAAGTGCGACGTAACACGATGCTTACATCGCGATCATTGCACGTTACGAAGGGAGATGGGTGCCATCCCCTCGATCCGTGACGGTGAACGGGTGAGTTTTCCAGACCGTGAACCGGTCGCGAACTGGAGCTGAAATCGTCGAATCGGCATGGTGCCGGCCCGCTTCAGAACAAATCTCGGTGCTCCGAACTTGTTAGTGTTCCGCATGACTACGCGTCGGTATCCGTCGAGGAATTGAATTGGACCTCAATCGATTCGGCGCCGGGCTGACGGTGTTGGCCATCGGTGCGGGAATGGTGTCGGCGTGTGCCGGTGACACCGGCGTCAGAGCCTGCGGCGGCCACCCGACGCTCAAAGCCAGTGGCTCCACTGCCCAGGAGAATGCGATCACCCGCTTTGCCAAGGCTTTCGAGCAGGCGTGCCCGGGGCATTCGTTGAACTACACCGCCAATGGCTCCGGCGCCGGGATCAGCGAATTTCTGGGCGGCCAAACCGATTTCGCCGGCTCGGATTCACCGTTGAGCAAAGACGAGTATGGCAGGGCACAGCAGCGGTGCGGGTCGCCGGTCTGGAACCTGCCGGTGGTGTTCGGCCCGATCGCCATCGCCTACCACCTACGCGGCGTCCCGTCGTTGAACCTGGACGGACCGACCGCGGCCAAGGTCTTCAACGGCGCCATCACCACCTGGAACGATCCGGCGATCGCTGCGCTGAACGCGGGCGTCGCACTGCCGGCGGAGCCGATCCGGGTGGTATTCCGCAGCGATCAGTCCGGCACGTCGGAGAACTTCCAGAGGTATCTGGACACGGCCGGTAACGATGCGTGGGGCAGGGGCGCCGCCAAGGAATTCCATGGCGGCGTGGGGGAGGGCGCGGCGGGCAGCGACGGCGTCGCCGCGGCCGTGGCGAGCGCCGACGGGTCGGTCACTTACGTGGAATGGTCGTTCGCCCTGGCCCGGCAGCTGAGCGTGGCCAAGGTCGTCACTTCGGCCGGTCCGGATCCGGTCGGCATCGACACCACCTCGGTAGGCAAGACGATCTCGTCCGCCTGGTTCATCAGGCAGGGCAACGACCTTGCCTTCGACACGATTTCGTTCTACCGGCCCAATCAGGCCGGCGCCTACCCGATCGTGCTGGCGACCTACGAGATCGTCTGCTCGAAGTACCCCGACGCCCAGGTCGGTGCGGCTGTGAAGGCGTTCCTGGAAAGTGCCACCGGCGCCGGTCAGAGCGGCCTGGCCGACAACGGATACGCGCCGGTGCCCGAGGAGTTCCGGCCGCGCCTGGCGGCGGCCGTCGGCGCCGTCTCGTGACCGACGACGAGGCCTGACGCGCAATGTTCCTGGGTATTTCCTCTCCAAGACAACGCAATGTTTCGCAAAAATTTACCTGACTTGACATTGTGTATGGCATGGATTTCATCGGACTGCCGCCCGAGGTCACCTCGGCGCTGATCCACTCGGGGCCCGGAGGGGAACCGCTGCTCGATGCCTCGTATGCGTGGCAACGGCTCGGTTACGACTTGGAGGAGTCGATTCGCGCCTATTCCCCGGTGCTCGGGGCGGTGGCCGAGGCCTGGAACGGCCCGGCGTCCGCGGCCATGATCGAGGCGGTCGGCACCTACCTCACCTGGCTGGGCGGTACCGCACAGCAGTGTCTGGCACTGGGGTCCGCGGCGCAGGCCGCCGCGGGTGCGTTCGGGGTCGTGCAGTCCGCGGTCGTGCATCCTTCGGTAGTGGCTGCCAACCGTGCCCAGTTGGCGCGGTTGCTCGCGACCAACGGGCTGGGCAAGAATGTCACGGCGATCGCCGAAACCGAGGCGCAGTACGAACGCATGTGGGTCAGCAACGCCTCGGCCATGTATCGCTACCAGGCGGCCTCGGCGCAGGCCCTGCAGCTGCCGATGTTCACCTCCCCGCCGTCGATCACCACGCCGGAGGGGCCGGCGGCTCAGGCCGAGGCGGTGCAGACGGCGACTGCCCAGGCGACGTCGAGCAACGTGTCGTCGGTGCTCGCCAATGCCGCCGCGGCAGTCGCCCCGGCGGACGCCGTGCCGCCGCCGGTGTCTCCGGTCGACACGCTGCTGCAGGCGATCGGTGTCACCTTCGACCCCAACCAGGGGTGGTTCGGCCTGGCCAACACCTACGCCAATCAGTTCGTGTCGTCCGGATTCCCGATCAACATGCTCAGCTACCTGGCGCAGAACACCTCGGCTCAGGCGCTGCAGTCGGTCGCCCCCGACATCGCCGCAGGCCTCTCGGAGGGCGAGTCGGCCATCGGATCACTCACGAGCGCGACCACGGCGCTGGGTTCGGCCGAACCGGCGGCCGCGATGGGCGTCGCCGTTTCGATGGGAAGCCTGTCCGCGCCGCCGGCCGCCACCGCGGTGCTGACCGGCGCGCACATGCCGGTGCAGCTCGCGTCGGCGGCGTCGCCGCTGCCCGCCGGGGATGCCGGTTCCGACTTCCCGATGCTGCCGCCGCTGATGGCGCCGCCCATCACACCCTCGGCGGGAAGCGGCTGGAAGAAGCGCAAGGAGCCGAAGTACGAGGACCTCGCGATGGGCCTGGAGCTCAAGGGCACCTTCATGACCCGCCCCCCCTCAGCGGGGTGAGCAAAGTCGGTACGTTTGACGGCATGCCCTGGGCGCGACTGCTCCTGCTGGCCGTTCTGCTCGCCTGCCTGGTCGGGTGCGGTGAGCGGCAGGTTGCGGCGGCCCGCGCGCGGGATCAGGCGGGAATCTTCCCCTACGGCGGACTGAACCGGACCTATCTGGTGCACGTGCCGCCCGGTCCGCCGGTCGGGCTGGTGCTCAACCTGCACGGCGGCGGCGGCACCGGCGCGGGGCAGCGCGGCCTGACCGATTTCGACTCCGTCGCCGATGCCAACGGCCTGCTGGTGGTCTACCCCGACGGCTACGACAAGAGCTGGGGCGACGGCCGGGGCGCGGCGCCGGCCGACCGCAAACGTCTCGACGACGTCGGCTTCCTGGTCTCACTGGTCACCAAGCTGCGCGATGACTTCAAGGTCCCCACGGGACATGTCTTCGCCACCGGCATGTCCAACGGCGGGTTCATGTCCAATCGCCTGGCCTGCGAGCGTGCCGATGTGTTCGCGGCGATCGCGCCGATCTCCGGCACGCTGGGCGTCGGCGTGGCGTGCAACCCGTCTCGGCCGGTGTCGGTGCTGGACGCGCACGGCACCGGAGATCCGGTGGTTCCCTACAACGGCGGCGACGTCCGCGGCCGCGGCGGGCTGAGCCACGCCATCTCGGTCAACAGCCTGCTCGACCGGTGGCGGGCCGTCGACCGCTGCCAGGGTCCGCCGACAATCGAGGATCTGCCTCCGGTCAACGACGGGACCGTGGTGCGCCGGTACGACTCGGAAGGGTGCGCGGACGGCACCGAAGTCGTCCTGTACCAGATCGAGAAGGGCGGGCACACGTGGCCGGGCGGCAAGCAGTACCTGCCGAAGACGGTCATCGGGGCCACCACCCGGGTGTTCGACGGCTCCCAGGTCATCGCCGAGTTCTTCCTGACGCACGGCCGCGACTGAGCGCAGCCTCACCGTTGGCAGGACGGGCACCAGTACTGCACCCGTTCGGCGTCACCGTCGTAGGCGATGGGTGTGCCACACCGCCGGCACGGTTGCCCCGCCCGCCCGTACACCCAGACCTGCCGACCGGCCCGGGTGTCGCCGGTGGTGGTGCGGTTGCGGCGAGAGCGGTTGGCCCACAACATCTCCCGCGCTCGCGAGACCAGCCGTAGCGGATCGGCGATGGCGCGCACCGGCGCGGTCGGCAGATGCCCGCTGATGAAACACAACTCGTTGCTGTAGACATTGCCGACCCCGGCCATGACGCGCTGGTCCAGCAACGCGGCGGCGATGGCGCGATCCGGCTGCGCCATCAGGTTGGCGGCGGCGAGCTGAGGGTCCCAGTCCGGGCCGAGCAGATCCGGCCCCAGATGCGCGACGACGACGCCGTCGTGCTCGCGCTCGAGTATCTCGAGCACACCTAGATCGATTCCGACGGCACGAATATCACCGGCTTCCAGGATGATTCGTGCCCGGTGATCCACCCGCTGACGGCCGATCCGCCAGCTGCCGTCCATCTTCAGGTGGGAATGGATGCTGGCCGGGCCAACTCTGATGAACAGGTGCTTGCCCCTGCTGAGGACCTCGTCCACCACCTGCCCGGTGAGGTCCACGGTGGCGAACTTGGGCACCCGGACGTCGCAGCGGGTGAGGGTGCGACCGACGAGGTGCTCGCGCAGGTTCGCGGCGGTATGCCAAACGGTGTCGCCTTCGGGCATGGTTACCTCAGCCGCAACCCGCGCGGCGTCCGGGAGAAACCGGCCTCGACCAGCGCGTCGAGCGCGACCGCGGCCGGCCCGTCGGGCGTCAGCACCGACACCCCGTTGGCCCGCTCGACCAGCAGGGACGCCACCCGCCGGGCCGAAACGAGTTCGGCCAGCGCCACGGCCGCAGCGCGGTTGGCATCCGGGTCGTCGGTGAATGTGAGCAGCGACCGTCCGCCGCGTTCGGAGAACCAGCACAGCTCGCCGTCCACCAGGACCACCAGCGCCCCGGCCTTGCGGCCCGGCCGCGCCGACCCCTCGGCCTGCGAACTGGGCCAGGGCAGCGCCGCGCCGTAAGGGTTGGCCGGGTCGGTCGCCGCCAGGACGACGGCGCGGTAGTCCGGGCGTTGCGGGTCGATGCCGTCGAGATAGCTGCGCAACCGGTCAACCGTCGAGGCGACGGCGAACTGCGCACCGCCCAGGGACTCGACGAAGTAGCCGCGCTGGCAGCGCCCGGCATCTTCGAAACCGCTGAGCACCTTGTACAGCGTGGCGAATCCGCCAGGTACGCCCTCGGCGGCCACCGCGCCCTTGGTCAGCACCCCGTGCCGGTTCAACAGCAGCTCGGCCTGGAAATGTGCCCGCAGCGTGGAGTCCGGCTCCGGCGCGGGCAACGCCGACCACCGCCCGGCCACCGTCGGCTCGGCGGAGCGGACCTGCGCGTGCGCGACGCTGTAGCGGCTCAGCCGCGGCGCCCGCTGGCTGCGGTGCGCGGGCGCCGAGCGTTTACGCGGGCCCGTGCTGCCACCCAGCAGCGCGCGCACCGGTGCGAACGTGTCGCCGGTGACCCAACCGGCCCAGACGAGCTCCCAGAGTGCCGCCTTCAACTCGGCCTCGGAGCCGCCGGCCCCGGCAAGCTGACGGAAGAAGTACGCGCCGCCACCGGACAGCGCGTCCAGGATGCCCCGGTGCACGTCGGTGAACTCGATCTCGGCGGCCGGTGCCAGGGTCAGCGGCAGGGAGTCGGCCCCCGAAGCCGTGACGTGCAGCGCGACCCAGCCGTCGCTGCCCGAGATCGACCCCGCGCCCGACCAGGTGACCTCGCCGGTGGCGAGCAACTCGTCGAGCATGGCCGGGGAGTAGTCGCGCACGCGCGGTGCCAGCACCAGCGGCTCCAGCGCCGACGCGGGTATCCGCACCCCGGCCAGCTGGTCTATCACGGCCGCCAGCCGGTCCACCCCGGTTTCGGAGGTCCCCACCTGATGCCAGGCCGGCAGGAAACGCCCGTAGGCGGCGGTGCTGACCGGCTCGACCTGGGCGCGCAGCGCGGCCAGCGAACGGCGCCGCAGAATCCGCAGCACGTCGGCGTCGCACCACTGCTCGGATCCCGCGCCACCGGTGGGCGCGGCGACGAACTCCCCGCGCACCAGCCGGCCGTCGGCGGCCAGGCGGCCCAGCACGTCGGCGGTCACCCGCAATCCCAGGCCGAAGCGGCCGGCCGCTTCGGCGGTAGTGAACGGGGTGTGGGTGCGCGCGTAACGGCCGAGCAGCTCGCCCAGCGGGTCGGCCACCGATTCGGTGAACGCTGCCGGCAGTCCCACCGGAACCGCCGCCCCGACCCCGTCGCGCAGCCTGCCAATGTCCTCGACGGCAACCCACCAGCTGCGCCCGGCGAACGACACCGTCAGCGCCCGGCGGGCTGCGCGCAGACCTTCCAGCCAGCCTCCGACGTCCGCGGCGCTCGCCCGCGCTGCCACTTCCTCCTCGGTCAGCGGGCCCAGTAGCCGGAGCAGGTCGGCGACGCCCTCGGCATCCCGCGCGGCCCGATCGGAGGAGAGGTGCTGCAGCTGGCGCCCGGTGCCGGCGATGACGTCGGGGTCGAGCAGCTCGCGCAGTTCGACGCGGCCGAGCAGTTCGGCCAACAGGGAGCTGTCCAGCGACAGGGCCGCCGCCCGCCGCTCGGCCAGCGGCACGTCGCCCTCATACATGAACGCGCCGACGTAGCCGAACAGCAGCGACGCGGCGAACGGGGACGGACGGGGCGTCTCGACCTCGACCACCCGCACCTTGCGCTGGCCGATCTGCGCCATCAGGTTGGTCAAAGTCGGCACGTCGTAGACGTCCTGCAGACATTCGCGGATGGTCTCGAGCACGATCGGGAAATCGGGATACTTGCGCGCGACCGCCAACAGCTGCGCGGCGCGTTGTCGCTGCTGCCACAACGGCGAACGGCGTCCGGGATGGCGTCGGGGCAGCAGCAGGGCGCGGGCGGCCGACTCCCGGAACCGCGAGGCGAACAGCGCGGATTCGCCTACTTCCGCGGTGACGATCGGGTCGATCTCGTCGGGGTCGAACACGAACAGCTCGGCTCCGGGCGGGCTATCGCCGTCGGTGGAAAAGCCGGTATCGGGCAGCCGCACCACGATGCCGTCGTCGGATGCGGTCGGCTTCTCGTCGAGGCCGTAGCGGTCCCGCAGCCGCCGGCCGACCGCCAGAGCGAGCGGGCCGTGCACCTGCAGCCCGTAGGGCGAGTGCAGGACGACCCGCCAGTCGCCCAGCTCGTCCCGGAACCGCTCCACCAGCAACGTCATATCGGTGGGGACCACCTGGGTCGCGGTCCGTTGCTCGTCCAGCAGCCGCCACAGGTTGTCCCGCGCGTACTCGTCGAAACCCCAACCCGCACAGCGCTTGTCGAATTCGTCGCGGGTGAGGGCGGCCAGCTCGCCGGTGAGCGCGCCGAGCGCGGCGCCGAGCTCGGCGGGGCGGCCCGCGTCGTCGCCGCGCCAGAACGGCAACCGCGCGGGCTGCCCGGGCGCGGGCACGACCAGCACCCGGTCGTGGGTGATCTCCACGATGCGCCAACTGGTGGCACCCAGCGAGATGACGTCGCCGGGCCGCGACTCATAGACCATCTCTTCATCGAGTTCGCCTACCCGCGAAGGCTTTTCGGAATCGGTGGCGAGGTAGACGGTGAACAGCCCACGGTCGGGAATGGCGCCGCCGGAGGTGACGGCCAGCCGTTGGGCGCCGGGCCGGGCGGTGAGCGTGCCGCTATCGCGGTCGTACACCAGCCGCGGCCGCAGCTCGGCGAAGTCGGTCGACGGGTACTTGCCGGACAGCAGGTCCAGCGTCGCCTCGAACACACTGCGCGGCAACGTCGCGAACGGCGCGCTGCGCCGCACGGTGTCGAACCAGCGGTCGGCATCCAGGGGCTCCAGCGCGGCCGCGGCCACGGTGTGCTGGGCCAGGATGTCGAGCGGGTTGGCCGGCACCCGCATGGTCTCGATCTGCCCGGTGAGCATCCGCTGCACGCTCACCGCACAGCCGATCAGGTCGGTGCGGTGCTTCGGGAACAACACACCGCGCGACACCTCACCGACCTGGTGGCCGGCGCGCCCGATCCGCTGCAGGCCGCTGGCCACCGACGGCGGTGCCTCCACCTGGATCACCAGATCGACCGCGCCCATGTCGATGCCCAACTCGAGGCTCGAGGTCGCGACGACCGCTTTGAGCTGCCCGCTTTTGAGGTCCTCCTCGACGATCGCGCGCTGTTCCTTGCTGACCGATCCGTGGTGCGCGCGGGCCAACAACGTGGGCGCGCCGAAGCTCTGTCCGCTGCCCATCACGTAGGCCGGGGCGCCGCCGGCCACCTGTGTGTTGCCTCCCGTCGGCAGCTCGACTCCGGCGCGCTCAGCGTGAATCTCGTTGAGCCGCGCGGTAAGTCGCTCGGCCAGCCGCCGGGAGTTGGCGAACACGATGGTCGAGTTGTGGGATTCGATCAGGTCGACCAGGCGCGCCTCGACATCGGGCCAGATGGAGTTGTTGGCCAGGTTGGCCATGTCGGGCACCGGCACCTGCACCGACAGCTCGACCGTCTTGGCCGACGGCGGCGCCACGATGGTGGTGGGGGACTGCCCGGACAGGAACCGGGCCAGCTCCTCCGGGGGGCGCACGGTGGCCGACAGTCCGATGCGCTGGGCTCCCCGCCCCTCGCGCAGTTCGTCGAGCCTTTCCAGCGAGAGCGCAAGATGCGCGCCTCGCTTGGTGGCCGCGATGGCGTGGATTTCGTCGACGATGACCGTCTGTACGCCGGCCAGGGTCTCGCGGGCCGCTGAGGTCAGCATCAGGAACAGCGACTCGGGGGTGGTGATCAGCACGTCGGGCGGTGAGTTGATGAGCTGGCGGCGCAGCGCCGGCGGAGTGTCTCCGGACCGGACTCCCACGCCGATCTCGGGCGCGGGCAGGCTGCGGGCCTGCGCGAGTCGGGTCAGCCCGGCCAGGGGAGTGCGCAGGTTGCGTTCGACGTCCACCGCGAGCGCTTTGAGCGGCGACACATACAGCACCCGGGTGCCGCGCGGCCGATCCGGCGCAGCCGCCAGGCTATCGAGTGCCCACAGGAAGGCGGCCAGCGTCTTGCCCGAGCCGGTCGGGGCGATGACGAGCGTGTTGTCGCCGTTGGCGATCGCCGTCCACGCTTGCGCCTGCGCGGTGGTGGGCGCGGCGAAGGTGCTGGCGAACCAGTCACGGGTGATCGCGCTGAATCGCGTCAGACCCGGCGCCGGCGAAAAACTGCTCACCTTGCCATGGTGCCAAGGGGCACCGACAAGTGACTAAACCTGCGGCTTGAAGCGTGCGGTCGCCATCGCCTCGGCCAGTTGCGGCGGGATGTCTTTGACGCGGGCGATCGCGTCCAGCAGCGTGTGCGCGCAGGCGTCGGCGAGCCGGTCGGCTTCCAGCGTCTGATCCATGATCCGCTGCCGGCAGGTTTCGAAGGTGAACGCCAGCCAGCCGTTCAGGATGACCCGCAGGTCGCGTTCGACCTCGGCCTCCAGCGCCGCCTGTCCGGGTATGCCACCCACCACTTCCGCGATGCGGGTCATGATGTGTTGCATCTGGCGGTTCTTGGCCTCGTCGTCGATGCCGAGCAGGACCGGGTCGGAGCGGCCGAGTCCCACGTATGCCGCCCAGGCGGCCTCCGGATTCTGTTCGTGGTAGGCCATGTAGGCCAGCACGCCCATCCGGATCTCCTCGAACATCGTCATGCCCGGGGAAGGCTGGGTGTTGGTCGCCGCGTAGAGCCGGTCCGCTTCGTCCTTGACCACCGCGGCGAAGAACGCCCGCTTGTCAGGGAAGTAGTGATACATGAGCGCACGCGAAACACCGGCGCGCTCGGCAATCTCGTCGATCCGCACCTCGTCGTAGGGTCGCTTACCGAAGACTTCCGCCCCCAGAGCGAGCAGTTCGGCGCGTCGATCCTCGGGGGATAACCGCCTCCTGGCTGTCGCCATAAGGACAGATATTACTCACGGTGGATATGAAGACCGCCACGGCGGATGGGTCCGCCGGATTTCGTTCGTCTTCCGGCGCAGGTCGGGGCTGTGAAATGAGCCCGACGCGGACTCCTGCCGGTTTGCCTGGGGGGCACGCGGGGTATTGGACGAAAACGCGTCGCGGCTAACGAAAACCGGCAGCTGCCGCGAGCGACTCGCGAGATACAGAGGTGCTCCGATGCGAACAGCAGACGAGAGAATACGCGGCGATCGCGCAAATCAGGACGACAGAGAAGTCCACGCCGCCATCCGCTTCGCCGCCCTGGCCACTGCCGCCGCGGTGGGTTTCGTGGTGATAGCGGCCCTGTGGGTCAGCACCTGCGGAGGGGTCAGCACGGACACCGTGGCCTGCGGTCCGCCGGAGCGGGGCATCCTCGCGTTCGGTGGTCCGCTGATTCTGCTGATCGCCGGGGTGTGGGCGTTCCTGCGCACCTACCGGGTGTGGCGGGACCAGGGCACCTGGTGGGGCTGGCACGGCGCGGGGTGGTTCCTGCTGACCCTGATGCTGGTGACGTTGTCGATGAGCGCGCCGCACATCGCCGGCCCGGCCTTGGCGCTGGCTCTCTGAGGTCTGCGCCGTCGCAAACTTGCCACGTCTGCGCCCTCCCAATCCCGTTCCAGTAGTTCTACCGTTGGTTGTAGAGCCCGTTGAACAGGCTCTTCGGAATGGAATGAGGAGGAGTCATGGGGGACACATTTCGTGACCCCGTCGACCACTTGCGGACGACGCGGCCACTTGCCGGCGAATCGTTGATCGACGTCCTGCACTGGCCGGGGTACTTCCTGGTGGTGGCCGGGATCATCGGCGGTGTCGGCTCGCTTGCGGCCTTCGCCACCGGACACCACTCGCAGGGCGTGACCTCCGGCATCGCGGCGGCCGTCGTCGCGGTGATCGGCGCTCTATGGCTGGCTGTCGAGCACGCGCGGATCCGCAGGATCGCCGACCGCTGGTACGCCCAGCACCCGGAAGTCCAGCGTCAGAGGCTGGCGAGCTAACGGATTGTCTGCCCGCTCCCGCGAGGCGGCCGGGTCGGGAAGGTCACAGCAGGAAACCAGGTCGGCGGCGTTTTTACCCACCGACAACTGGGTATCAAGTTTGCACCATGATGAGTACCGGCAATTCTGCGTTAGCGTGGTCACCCCATCATGGGGCACAGAATCACGACGACACCGACACATACCCTTATCGCAACCAGGGCCGTGCCGGTTATGCCTGCGTGGCCCGCAACTGGTTAGATACCCGGTGGCGATCATGACCAACCGGCTCGACCCCTTGGTCCACGGCGGGCCGCAATCCGGCGCCCCTGCCGGGACCCCTGCCAGGAGTAGTGTCGGCCGAATATTGCCGGGAGGCCAGATGACCGATGCGGATCAGCGCGCTGACGGGCGCCAACGCGGATACCGCGCCGTCGAATTGAACGTTGCTGCACGCCTGGAGAACCTGGCCATGCTGCGCACGTTGGTCGGTGCCATCGGCACCTTCGAAGACCTGGATTTCGACGCCGTGGCGGACCTGCGGCTGGCGGTCGACGAAGCGTGCACGCGTCTGATCCGTTCGGCCACACCCGGTGCGATCCTGAGCCTGGTGGTCGACCCGCGGGACGACGAGCTCGTGGTCGAGGCCTCCGCGGCCTGTGACACCCACGACGTGGTGGCGCCGGGCAGCTTCAGCTGGCATGTCCTGACCTCCCTGGCCGATGATGTCCAGACTTTCCATGACGGTCGCGAACCCGATGCAGCGGGCAGTGTCTTCGGCATCTCGTTGACCGCGCGACGGGCGGCCCCCAGTAAGTGACTGCCAGTTGACAGAGCAAACTGCCGGCGGTTCCAATTCGCGTCCCAACGAATACGCCGATGTCCCGGACATGTTCCGCGAGCTGGCGGGCTTCACCGCCGGCTCGGCGGAATTCCAGCGCCACCAGGACAAGATCGTGGAGCGCTGCCTGCCGCTGGCCGATCACATCGCTCGGCGGTTCGAGGGGCGTGGCGAGCCACGCGATGACTTGATCCAGGTCGCACGCGTCGGTCTGGTCAATGCCGTCGTCCGCTTCGACGTCGAAACCGGTTCGGATTTCGTCTCTTTCGCGGTGCCCACCATCATGGGCGAGGTCCGTCGCCACTTCCGCGACAACAGCTGGTCGGTCAAGGTTCCGCGCCGGCTGAAGGAACTGCACCTGCGGCTGGGCACCGCCACCGCCGAGTTGTCGCAGCGGTTGGGCCGCGCGCCCACCGCAACCGAACTCGCCGCCGAGCTGGGTATGGACCGGGCCGAGGTGGTCGAGGGCCTGGTTGCCGGCAGCTCCTACAACACGCTGTCCATCGACAGTGGTGGCGGCAATGAAGACGACGATGCGCGCGCCATCGCCGACACCCTGGGCGACGTCGACCAGGGCCTCGATCGCATCGAGAACCGCGAGGCGCTGCGCCCGTTGCTGGAGGCGCTGCCGGAGCGGGAGCGAATGGTGTTGGTACTGCGGTTCTTCGAGTCGATGACGCAGACGCAGATCGCCGAGCGGGTGGGCATCTCGCAGATGCATGTGTCCCGGTTGCTGGCGAAATCGCTAGCTCGACTCCGGGATCAGTTGGAGTAGCCGCGACTGCGCGGACCGCTTCGGCTCATTGACCGGCAGCACGCCGTCCGGGTCGCAGATGCGCAGTAGCCGGGACACGGCCACACTGGGCACCATTGCCCATCGCACATCGGCGCCCGAGCACCCCACATTGATCCGGTGCAAAGCCGAAAAACCGGCTGTGCCAATGAATTTCAGGCCGGTCAGATCCAGTGTCAGCCAGCGGCAGTGCTTGATGCAGCGCGCGACGTATTCGGCGAGCAGGTCGGCGTTGGCGGCATCAAGCTCGCCGTACGCGCTGACCGTGCCCGAACCGTGTTCCCACTGGGCGGTGAACTCGGCGTTTTCGCATTTGAGCCAGGTTTGGGAGATAGACATTTGTGAGCTCCATCAGTCGACGGTGGTCGTTGCTGTGGATCACATCAAGTGGGCGAGATGCCGCTTTTAGAAATCGCACCTACCGGACGTTGTTTCCGGGGGGGCTGTGAACTCAACCTATTTACGACCCTACCCGCGATGCGGAAGGCCGACAAACGAAGGCGCCGGATTCACAGAAAGGCCGGCCAGGCCACCGCCGCCTTCCGCAGCCTTGAGTGTGCGGCCACTGCGGCTGCACCGGCGTGTCGGCCGTGGTGAGCGCACACCCAACGCGGTGGGCGCACACCCAACGCGCCCCGGCTACTTGATTTCGGCGAGCACCGTGCCCTGAGTGATGGCGGCACCGGGTTCCACGGCCAGGCCGGTGATCACACCGTCCTTGTGCGCGGTGACCGGGTTCTCCATCTTCATCGCCTCCAGGACTACCACCAGGTCTCCGGCGGCGACCTCCTGGCCTTCCTCCACGGCGACCTTCACGACGGTGCCCTGCATCGGTGCCGTCACCGCGTCACCGGAGGCCGTTGCACCGGAGTGCGCACCCCGCTTGCGCGGCTTGGGCTTGCGGCGCACCACCCCCACGGCGTCGGGCGCGCCATTGGACAGCGCCAGATCTCCGGGCAGCGAAACCTCGACCCGGCGGCCGTCGACCTCGACAACCACCTTGTGCCGCGGCCGGCTCTCCTCCTCGTCGATGGGCTCGCCGCCGGTGAAGGGCTCGATCTGGTTGTCCCACTCGGTCTCGATCCAGCGGGTGTGCACGGTGAAGCCGTCGTCGTCGCCGATGAACGCCGGGTCGGAGACCACGGCGCGGTGGAACGGGATCACCGTTGCCAGCCCCTCGACCTGGAACTCGTCCAGGGCGCGACGGGCGCGCGCCAGGGCCTCGTGACGGTCGGCGCCGTACACGATGAGCTTGGCCAGCATCGAGTCGAACTGGCCGCCGATCACCGAGCCGGTCTCGACGCCGGAGTCCAGTCGGACGCCGGGGCCGCTCGGCGGGTGGAACTTGGTGACCGGACCGGGGGCGGGCAGGAAGCCGCGTCCGGCGTCTTCGCCGTTGATCCGGAACTCGATGGCGTGGCCACGGGGCGTCGGGTCCTCGGTGATGTCCAGCTTCTCGCCGTTGGCGATCTTGAACTGCTGCAGCACCAGGTCGATGCCCGCGGTCTCCTCGGTGACCGGATGCTCGACCTGCAGACGGGTGTTGACCTCGAGGAAGGAGATCAGGCCGTCCTGGCCCACCAGGTACTCGACGGTCCCGGCGCCGTAGTAGTGCGCCTCTTTGCAGATCCGCTTGGCCGACTCGTGGATCTCCTTGCGCTGCGCATCGGTCAGGAACGGCGCCGGAGCCTCCTCGACCAGCTTCTGGAAGCGGCGCTGCAGCGAGCAGTCGCGGGTGCCGGCCACGATGACGTTGCCGTGCTGGTCGGCGATCACCTGCGCCTCGACGTGGCGGGGCTTGTCGAGGTAGCGCTCCACGAAGCACTCGCCGCGACCGAAGGCGGCGACGGCCTCACGCGTGGCCGATTCGAACAGCTCAGGGATCTCCTCGATCGTGCGGGCCACCTTCATACCGCGTCCACCGCCGCCGAAGGCGGCCTTGATGGCGATCGGCACGCCGTACTCCTGCGCGAAGGCGACCACCTCGTCGGCGTCCTTGACCGGATCCGGCGTGCCGGGCACCAGCGGGGCCTGGGCGCGCGCGGCGATGTGGCGGGCGGTGACCTTGTCGCCGAGGTCGCGGATCGACTGCGGGCTCGGCCCGATCCAGATCAGCCCGGCGTCGATCACCGCCTGGGCGAAGTCGGCGTTCTCCGAGAGGAAGCCGTAGCCGGGGTGCACGGCGTTGGCGCCGGACTTGGCGGCCGCGTCCAGTAGCTTGCCGAAGTCCAGGTAGGACTCGGCCGAGGTCTGCCCGCCCAGCGCGAACGCCTCGTCGGCGAGGCTGACGTGCGGCGCCTCGGCGTCGGGTTCGGCGTAAACAGCCACGCTGGCCAGTCCGGCGTCCCGGGCCGCCCGGATCACCCGGACCGCGATCTCACCGCGGTTTGCGACCAGAACTTTGGAGATCCTCGAGCTGGCGTGACTGGGCACTGGCGCCTCCTGTATCGACGTCTTCTGGGAGTCTCTGGAAGAGATTTCTCTTTAAGAGATTTTCTTACAAGTCTTGTCGGGGGAAGTTTATGCGGCGCGCCGCGGACCCGGGCAGGCGGTTCCCTATTCAGGCGCCTTCGCGCAGCCGCCTCTTGATTCGCGCCAGCATCGCCGACATCCCGCGCAGCCGAAGTGGGCTGATCAGAGCGGCCAGACCGAGTTCTGTGTAGAAATCCTCCGGCACCGCCAGGATCGCGTCGGCCGGTTGCTCGTCCAGCCCCGCCGCCAGGATGGCGGCAAATCCGCGGGTGGTGGGTGCTTCGGCGGGAGCGCTGAAGTGCAGTCGCACCCGCTGCGGGTCGCTGGCGTCGACATGCAGAAACAGCGGCGACTGACACTCGGGGACCGGCTCCATCGCCGCCTCGGCCAGATCGGGCGGCAACTGGGGAAGCTCGTTGGCGAACTCCAGTAGCAGCTGCAGCTTGTCCTGGCCCTGGACCTCGGCGAAGTCGGACACCACTTCCGCCAGGGGCGCCGGCATGCTCATCAGCCGGTGACGGCTCCGGGGTCGGACCCCGCGACGATCGGCACCCGCACGGTGTTGCCCCACTCGGTCCACGAACCGTCGTAGTTGCGGACGTCCGGCTTGCCCAGCAGATGGGTCAGCACGAACCAGGTGTGGCTGGATCGCTCGCCGATGCGGCAGTAGACGATGGTCTTGTCGTCGGGCTCGAGGAACCCGTACAGCTCGTCCAATTCCTCGCGGCTGCGGAAGCGCCCGTTCTCATCGGCCGCCTTGCCCCACGGGATGGAGCGCGCGGTGGGGATGTGGCCGGCGCGCAGCGCCCCCTCTTCGGGGTAGTCGGGCATGTGGGTGCGCTTGCCGGTGTATTCGTCGGGGGAGCGTACGTCGATCAGCGGCTCGCTGCCCAGGGCCTGCAGCACGTCGTCCTTGTAGGCGCGAATCGGTGCGTCGTTGCGCTGTACGACCGGGTAGCCGGACGAGGTCCGGTGCGGGACGTCCAGCGTGGTGTCGCGCCGCTCGGACAGCCAGAGATCGCGTCCACCGTTGAGCAACCGCACATCGGGGTGACCGAACAAGGTGAAGACCCACAACGCGTAGGCCGCCCACCAGTTGCTCTTGTCCCCGTAGATCACCACGGTGTCGTCGCGGGCGATGCCCTTGCTGTCCATCAGCGCGGCGAACTGCTCGCCGTTGATGTAGTCGCGCACGCGCGGGTCATTGAGGTCGGTGTGCCAGTCGATCTTGACGGCGCCGGGGATGTGGCCGACGTCGTAGAGCAACACGTCCTCGTCGGATTCGACGATCGCCAGACCGGGCGAGCCCAGGTTGGCGGACAGCCAGTCGGCGGTGACGAGCCGTTCGGGATGGGCGTAGGCCTGCAGGGTGGGGCTGGGATCGGGTGGAAGCGGCACGTTTCAAAGCCTACTCAGTGCTTGCGCACCACCCGCTCGGCCTGTCCCGGCTTCCAGATGGTGACGTCCAGGTGGCCGTCGCTGACGTGGACCGCCGACGCCCCGGTGAGGTCGACGCCGATGAGGTCGAACTCCTGGCCGCGGAGATCCAGGCCTATGTCGTCGAACAATGCGTCGGCGAAGCGCTGATGCTGATCGCCGTAGGGCACCGTGTAGGCCCGGCCCCACAGCTTCGCGTCGCCGTCGGTGACCTCGGTGTCGACCGTCGCGGTGTGCAGGCACAACCTCGGGTCCCGTTGCAGGTCGCGGTATTTCGTAGTGTCCGGCATGCCGGAGATCCACAGCGTGTCCTCGAATATCCGCGGCTCCATCGGGCTGATCCGCGGGAAGCCGTCCGAGCGAAGCGTGGCCAGCATGCACAGGTTGCGCGCGGCGCGATGGCGGCGGCTGAAGGTGGTGGAGATCTGCGGTGCCTGCGCGGTGAATTCGGTCCAGGTAGCCATGGTTGACCACGCTAGGACGAGGGTCCGACGTTTCCCGTCCACAGTTCGGCCACCGACAACCCACACCGCAGCAGCAGAGCGCGCAGCAGCGGCAGGCTCACGCCGATCACGGTCGACGGATCGCCGCCGACGCCGTCGATGAACCACCCGCCCAGCCCGTCCAGGGTGAACGCGCCGGCGACCCGCAACGGCTCGCCGCTGGCCAGGTAGGCCTCCAGGTCGGAATCCGCCGGAGTGCCGAAATGCACTGTGGTGATTGATGTTTCGGCTTCCACGCGGACGACGGCGTGGTCCCGCAGCTGAATCAGGCAGTGTCCGGTGTGCAACCGCCCGGTGCGCCCGGCCATCGCCCGCCACTGCCGGCGCGCGTCGTCGGTCGAGACCGGCTTGCCGCAAAGTCGGCCGTCCAGATAGAGCATTGAATCGCAGCCGAGGACGACGCAGTCGGCGGTCACCTCGCGCTCCTCGAGCGTGGCCGTCACATGTTCGGCCTTGGCGCGCGCCAGCGCGCGGACCACCTCGTCGGCAGCGGCGCGGGGCCCCAGCGCCGCGATCAGTGCGTCCTCGTCGATGCCGGAGACGCGCACCAGCGGGTCGACGCCGGCCTGACGCAGCACTTTGAGCCGGCCGGCCGAGGCCGACCCGAGCACCAGCCGCGTCATTGGCGCATGTGTGTCATTTCCTGCAGGGTGATGCGCTGCCAGCTGTAGACCGGGTAGCGCAACTTGTCCACCGGCAGGCCCCACCGAGACGGCTCGGGCGGGGCCGGCTCCGGCGCGTGGCCGATGGTGCCCAGGACGGCGACCAGAGCGGCCAGCTCCTGGTCGGTAGGGTGCCCCCGGAGCACTTGGATGTGCGGCTCGTGCGGGTGCGGTGCCTGCGCCTCCACGGCTTCGCTCACGTCGCTCACGTCGTCGCTCACAGCGGAATGTTCCCATGCTTCTTCGGCGGCAGCACTGCGATCTTGCGTTCCAGCAAGCGCAGCGCCGTCCCGATGTAACCGCGGGTGTGCGACGGCGGGATCACCGCGTCGACGTATCCGCGCTCGGCTGCGATATAGGGGTTGACCAGCGTGTCCTCGTACTCCTGCTGCAACTCCAGCCGCAGCGCGTCGACGTCCTCGCCGTTCTTCGCCGCTTCGGCCAGCTTCTGCCGGTAGACGAAGCCGACGGCACCCGAGGCGCCCATCACCGCGATCTGCGCGGTCGGCCACGCCAGGTTCACGTCGCAACCCATGTCCTTGGAACCCATGACGCAGTAGGCGCCGCCGTAGGCCTTGCGGGTGATGACGGTGATCTTCGGGACGGTCGCCTCGCCGTAGGCGTACAGCAGCTTGGCGCCGCGGCGGATGATGCCGTTGTATTCCTGGCCGGTGCCCGGCAGGAAGCCCGGCACGTCCACCAGCATGACGATCGGGATGTTGAAGCAGTCGCAGGTCCGGACGAACCGGGCGGCCTTCTCCGAGGCGTTGATGTCCAGGCAGCCCGCGAACTGGGTGGGCTGGTTGGCCACCAGCCCGACCGGCCGGCCGTCGATGCGGCCGAACCCGACCACGATGTTCTGCGCGTAACCCGCCTGGATCTCCAGGAATTCGTCGTCGTCGAGGATGCGGGTGATCACTTCGTGGATGTCGTAGGGCTGATTGGGCGAGTCCGGGATCAGCGTGTCCAGTTCGATGTCCTCGTCGGTGAGGTTGTCCTCGATCGCGCCGACGGGCACCGGGAACGGCTCGCGGGGGGCATCGGTGGCGTTGTTGGGCGGCAGGTAGCTCAGCAGGTCACGGACCCAGTCGAAGGCATCCTGTTCGCCGGACGCGACATAGTGCAGCGTGCCCGACTTCGCCATGTGGGTGTGGGCGCCGCCGAGTTCTTCCATGGTGACGTCTTCGCCGGTGACGGTCTTGATGACGTCGGGCCCGGTGATGAACATCTGGCTGGTCTGGTCGACCATGATCACGAAGTCGGTCAGGGCGGGGGAGTAGACGTGCCCACCGGCGGCGGCGCCCATGATCAGCGAGATCTGCGGGATGACGCCCGAGGCCAGGATGTTGTTGCGGAAGATCCGGCTGTACAGGCCCAGGGAGACGACGCCTTCCTGGATGCGGGCGCCGGCGCCGTCGTTGATGCCGATCAGGGGCCGGCCCGTCTTGATGGCCAGGTCCTGCACCTTGACGATCTTCTCGCCGTAGACCTCACCCAGGCTGCCGCCGAACACGGTGGCGTCCTGGCTGAAGATGCACACATCGCGCCCGTCGATGGTGCCGTAACCGGTGACCACACCGTCGCCGACCGGACGGTTCTTCTCCAGGCCGAAGTTGGTGCTGCGGTGCTTGGCCAACGCGTCCAGCTCGACGAACGAGTCCTCGTCGAGCAGCGCGGTGATGCGCTCGCGGGCCGTCAGCTTGCCCTTGGCATGCACCTTGTCGACGGCGGCCTCACCGACCGGATGCAGCGACTCTTCCCGGCGCTTGTGCAGTTCGGCGAGCTTGCCCGCCGTCGTGTGGATGTCGATGGTGTGCTCGGCAGCGGGTTCCGCCGTGTGGTCCGCAACGCTTGTCATGGGAGTCGATGTTATCGGCAGCCCCCTGCCCGGTCCTTAAGCAGCCCTTAAGTAGTCTCCGGTCATGGGTGGCCCTGGTGCGATGGACTGGTCAGAGGAGCACGATGTCCTGGTCGCCGGGTCCGGCGGAGGTGGTGTCACCGGCGCCTACACCGCCGCCCGCGAAGGTCTCGACGTGCTGCTCATTGAGGCGACCGACCGGTTCGGAGGCACCACGGCGTACTCCGGTGGCGGCGGAGTGTGGTTTCCCTGCAATCCGGTGCTGCAACGCGCCGGCACCGACGACACCATCGAGGACGCGCTCACCTACTACCACGCGGTCGTGGGGGACCGGACGCCCCGCGAACTGCAGGAAACCTTCGTCCGCGGCGGCGCCCCGCTGATCGAATACTTGGAGCAGGACCCTGACCTGAAGTTCGTGCCGCTGCCGTGGCCGGACTACTACGGCAAGGCGCCGAAGGCCCGCCTGGACGGCCAGCGTCACATCGCGGCGAAGCCCCTGAAGGTGGCCGCCGCCCCCGAGCTGCGCGACGCGATCCGGGGTCCGTTGGATACCGACCGGCTCGGGGCGCCCACCCCGCCCGACTACTACATCGGCGGCCGGGCGCTGATCGCCCGGTTCCTCAAGGCCATCGGCCAGTACCCCAACGCGTCGCTGCGGCGCGATACCGAGCTCGTCGAACTCGTCGTCACCGACGGCGCCGTGCAGGGCGCCATCGTCGAGAGCGAGGGCACGCGCAGGGCTATCCGCGCCCGTCGCGGCGTGCTGCTGGCCGCGGGCGGTTTCGAGGGCAACGATGAGCTGCGCAGCCGGTACGGCGTGCCCGGAGTCGCGCGCGACACCATGGGCGGGCCGGGCAGCCTGGGCCGGGCGCTGCAGGCGGGGATCGCGGCGGGTGCGGACACCGACCTGCTGGACCAGGCGTGGTGGTCGCCGGGCATGAACCATCCCGACGGGCGCTCCGCCTTCGCGTTGTGGTTCACCGGCGGCATCTTCGTCAACCAGGACGGCAACCGGTTCGTCAACGAGTCCCGGGCCTACGACCGGGCCGGCCGCGAGATCATCGCCCAGTTGCAGGACGGCTCGCTGACCCTGCCCTACTGGATGATCTACGACGACAAAGAGGGCGAACGGCCGCCGGTCAAGGCCGCCAACGTCTCCATTGTCGAGACGCAGAAGTACGTAGACGCCGGGCTGTGGCACACCGCCGACACGCTCGAAGATCTGGCGGTCAGGATCGGTGTGCCCGGCGACCGGTTGGCCGCGACCGTCGCTCGATTCAACGCGTTTGCCGCCGCCGGCGCCGACGAAGATTTCGGCCGCGGCGACGAGGCCTTCGATCGGGCCTTCTCCCAAGGTGCCTCACCACTGGTGCCCCTGGACACGCCGCCGTATCACGCCGCGGCCTTCGGCATCTCGGACCTGGGCACCAAGGGCGGGCTGCGCACCGACACCGCCG
>NZ_LKTM01000300.1 GCF_001417955.2 Mycobacterium gordonae
CACCGGCACCACCGGGCCCACCCGCGGCTCCGATGCCCCCGGCACCCCCGAGACCGCCGCCACCGCCGGCACCGCCGTCGCCGAACAACAGCCCGCCCCGACCACCAGCGCCGCCGTTACCACCCGCGACACCGTTGCCGCCGGCACTCAACAGGCCATTGGCGTCGCCACCGCGACCACCCGCACCACCGGGACCTTGAAGGGCACCTCCCTCTGGGTCCGCTGTATAGTTCAGGCCGCCGCTGCCGCCAGTGCCACCGGGCGCACCGGCACCGCCGTTTCCGCCATTTCCGCCGGCGCCTCCGGTTGCGGCATCAAAGTTGTAGAAGACGTTTCCGCCGTCGCCGCCGTTACCGCCTGTGTTCGACAGTAG
>NZ_LKTM01000301.1 GCF_001417955.2 Mycobacterium gordonae
CCCCCGCCGTCACCGAAGAGCATTCCGCCGCGGCCGGCATCGCCACCGCTTCCGCCGAGGCCCCCGTTGGTCGCGCCGTCGCCACCCGCTCCGCCGGCGCCGCCGGCGCCGCCGTTGCCGAAGAGGAAGGTGGTTCCGCCGGCCCCGCCGGCGCCGCCCAGTCCTGGCACTTGCCCGGCTGCGCCCGTCCCGCCAACGCCGCCGGAGCCGCCGTTGCCGTACAGCACGCCGCCCCATCCACCTACGCCGCCGGTGCCACCGTGGCCGCCGGCGGAGCCGGCACCGCCCATTCCGCCGGCACCACCGTTGCCGAACAGCCCGCAACCGCCGCCCGTACCGCCGTAACCGCCCGAGACGGTCGCACTCCCGACTC
>NZ_LKTM01000302.1 GCF_001417955.2 Mycobacterium gordonae
GGCCGAGACGCTAACCCACAACACCGAAAAAGAGTGTCTACCAGTGGTTAAGCGTGTCGTAGTTCAGTCAACGGGTACTCGGAGGCAACTTTTACCGAGTCGCCCAACAAACGTGGTGTAGCACCAGGTAGCTGCCAACTTCTCCATCCGGTCGGCGGGGGCTGCGTCTGACGGCGGCCTCGCGCGGGTCGGCGTGGATGAGTTGTTTGGTTCCTACAAGTCGTTCGTGCGTCTCGCATGTAGAGAAAAGAGACTAGCGTTTTCGCGCCTTGAAGGTCCGGTGTTTCCGCTGGTTGTGATTTTCAGAGGTAAGTGGCGGTGAATCTTCAGCGGTAAATGGCGTCACATAGTCGCGATGACCCGCGTGCGG
>NZ_LKTM01000303.1 GCF_001417955.2 Mycobacterium gordonae
CCCAACGCGGTTCCGGCCGGAATGCTCAACGACGGCACCGACAACGACGGCAAGTCGAACGCACCCAACGCCGTCCCCGCCGGAATCGACACCGACGGAATCGACAACGACGGCACCGACAACGACGGCAAATCAAAGGCACCCAACGCGGTTCCGGCCGGAATGTTCAGCGACGGAATCGTCAAAGACGGCACCGTCAAAGTCGGTAAGTCAAAGGCGCCCAACGCGGTTCCGGCCGGAATGTTCAGCGACGGAATCGTCAACGATGGCAAGTCGAACGCACCCAACGCCGTCCCCGCCGGAATCGACACCGACGGAATCGTCAACGACGGCACCGACAACACCGGCAAATC
>NZ_LKTM01000304.1 GCF_001417955.2 Mycobacterium gordonae
TGGGCGGTACTGGATCGAGCACGGGTGCGACGGGCACCGCGGGCAACGGCGGCTCCGGTGGTGTCGGCGGGACCGGCGGTAAAGGCGCAGACAGCTCGGCAGTCGCGGCCGTCGGTCAGCAGGGTGCTCAGGGTGGAACCGGCGGCGACGGCGGGCGTGGTGGTGTCGGCGGGGCGGCTGGGTCCGGCGGCGGCGGCCAGCAGGGCGCGGGCGGTAAGGGCGGTGTCGGTGGGGTCGGTGGCCGAGGCGGTGTCGGAGGTGTCGGCGTCGACAACAGCGCCAATCCCGGGGTTGCGGGCGGCACCGGCGGTGCTGGCGGAGTCGGTGGCACCGGCGGTGCGGCCGGTGTGG
>NZ_LKTM01000305.1 GCF_001417955.2 Mycobacterium gordonae
CCAGGCAATTGTGCGAGTGGCCCGCGTGGTGAGCGCAGAGTCAACGCTAACCGATGATGAACTCTTCGAGTTGCGCGCGCGCGATGTCGTCGGGCAGCTGCTCGGGCGGGCTCTTCATCAGGTAGGCCGACGCCGGGATCACCGGTCCGCCGATGCCGCGGTCCTTGGCGATCTTGGCCGCCCGCACCGCGTCGATGATGACGCCGGCCGAGTTTGGCGAGTCCCACACCTCGAGCTTGTACTCCAGGTTCAACGGCACATCTCCGAAGGCGCGGCCCTCAAGACGGACATAGGCCCATTTGCGATCGTCGAGCCATCCGACGTGGTCGGACGGGCCGATGTGCACGTC
>NZ_LKTM01000307.1 GCF_001417955.2 Mycobacterium gordonae
CTCCTGTCGCCGTGGCTGGACCTGACGCTTGGACGCGAGGTCGGCATGTGGTGGGGCGACAACCTTTCCGTTACCAACCCCATGGTTAGTCCGCTCTATGGATCGCTTGCCGGACTGCCGCCAACGTATGTCTATTCGGGTGGGCTGGATGTCCTCGTGATCTCCGCTAATGCCCTCCAGCAGGCGGCCATTAGCCAGGGTGCCCCGTTCAGCTTCCTCACTGCACCTTTCGAACACCACGACTGGGCTCTGGCGGATTGGCTGCGGTGGCCGCAGATCAACCGTGAACTCGGTATCGCGGCCTGATCGCTGGTCACCGCGTCGGCGCACTACCGACGAACCGTCAGCCCTACAAAGTCTTCTGGTCGACCGAGGCTCCGCCCGTCGGTGCTCTGTTTCCGCACGGCCGTTGTCGGCCTTGTGCCCAGCGGGCCCGGAGGGCGGATACGAACCGCAGTTGTCGGTCGTCGCGCCCGGGCGCCCACAGTCCGATCAGGACGGCACTGACGGCCACGAACACAGCAAGCACCAATAGCGAGCTATTCATGGCGTCGATGAAGGCGACCTTGCTGAACTCGGCCAGGCGGTCACCCGCGGGCCCTAGCCGCCGGGCAACTTCGAGGGCTTGCCCCACCGAAGTCGAGGCGGCGTCGCTGACCTGCTGGGGGAACCCGATCATCTTGGGAGCCAGCATCTTCGGATAGTTGGCGGCCAGCATAGACCCGGCCAGCGCGATGCCGAGCGCGGCGCCGATTTCCCGCGTGGCGTCGTTGACCGCCGACGCGACCCCCTGCTTGTCGTCCGGAACAGTTGTCATGATGACCGACGTCGTCGGTGCGGTGCACAGGCCGATGCCGGTGCTCAGCACCAGCATGGGCCATGCGGCCCTCCAGTAGGTCGAGCCCAGCTCTACTCCGAGCAGGCAGACCAACCCGAACGCGATCAGCATCAGTCCAGAGAAAACCACCGCGCGCAGCCCGAACCGGGGTAGGTACCAGAAGGACAGCAGTGACAGCACGAGCAGCGGTCCCATGATGGGAGTCAGTGCAAATGCGGTCTTGATGGGGCTGTAACCGAAGATCAGCTGCATGTACTGCATCAGCAGGAACATGTAGCCGAACATCGAAATGAAGAACACCGTGATGGTGGCAGCCCCGGTGGCGAACGCCGGAACCGCGAACAACCGCACGTCCAGTAGCGGATAACTCTGCCGCACCTCGACAAAGCCGAAAGCGATGCCCATGGCCAAACCGGCGCCGATGCTGCCGAGGACCAACGGGTGCGTCCATCCGCGCGCCGGCGCTTCGAGGATGCCGAAGACGAGTGCCGCCACCGCGCCGCCGATGACGAAGGCACCCCGCCAATCCAGGGGCCGGGCCTCGGATTGCTTCGAGCTCGCGATCGTCAAAGTGAGGACGAACAAGGTCAACCCGCCGCCCGTGAAGGCCCAGAAAATGGAATGCCACGACCAGAAATGCAGCAGGGCCCCGGACCCGAGCATCCCGACGACTGCGCCGGCCCCGGCAACCCCGGCCCAGATGCCGACTGCCTTGTTGCGCTGATCTTTTGGATGGGCCGCTGTGATCAACGACAGGGTGGCCGGCATGACCAGCGCCGCGCCCACTCCGGCAGTCGCCCGGGCGAGGATGACGATCGTGGGGTCAGACCAGACCGCCGGCACTACCGACGCAAAGCCGAACACGGCGAGCCCCACCAACATGGCGCCGCGGCGTCCGTAACGGTCGCCGAGTGCTCCCGCCGGTAATAACAGGCAGGCCAGCACGAGGGTGTAGCTGTCCACGATCCAGGTGAGCTGAGTCTGGGTAGCCGACAGAGCGGTCGCCATGTCCGGAATGGCGGTGTTCAGCGCGACCATCGAGGACATCACCAACAACACACCGAGGGACGCCACGGTGAGTAGCCAGCTCCGTGCGCGCACCGACAAATCGGCGAGCGCAAAATCGTCTACTTGACTTGGCCGCGCCTGCGTATCGACCACGCCCCACCCCCTCGGCGGATACGATCGAAATTTGAGACTCCCCGTCTATGAACGAGACTAACAGTCTCGTTCGGCGGTGACCACCGCGAGCTTTCGCGGATCACAATCAAGTCCTCAGTTCGACGAACGCGGCGAGACCGGTGATCCTGCTGAGGTTTACACCTGTCCTGAAACGACCCTTCGGCAGAACCACCGGCGACCATCTGTAAGGGTGGTGAGCATGACTGCACAGAAGCCCGAGATCGATTTCCCCGGCGGAGAGCCGCCTACCGACCTGGTCATCACCGATGTCGTCGAGGGCACCGGCGCGGAGGCCACCTCCGGCAACACGGTCGTCGTGCACTACGTCGGCGTCGCGCACTCCACCGGCGAAGAGTTCGACGCTTCCTACAACCGCGGCGAGCCGTTGACGTTCCGGCTCGGCGTCGGCCAGGTCATCCAGGGTTGGGACCAGGGCGTGCAGGGCATGAAGGTCGGCGGCCGCCGGCAGCTGCTCATCCCAGCACACCTCGCGTACGGCGACCGTGGCGCCGGTGGTGTCATCAAGCCCGGCGAATCGCTGATCTTCGTGGTGGACCTGCTCGAGGTCCGGTAGCGACGCACCGGTCCCAGCCTCGACCTGATCAGATCAGCCCGGGTATCAACGCTTTTCGCTCGGGCGGGTAGTCGGGAAACTTCTCCTGGTACCACTTGTGGGTGGCGAACGCCCGCGGGATCAGATTGCCCGCCGTGATCAGAAATATGATCACCCCGGCGAGCGACCAGGTCAGCAGGGAGAATCCGGCCCACGCGATCAGCTCGCCCAGATATGCCGGGCTGGTGACGAACCGGAACCCCCCGCCGTACGGGATCTTGTACTCGGTTGCGCCCGGGTTCGCCTTGTCGCGCAGGTTACGCACGATCGACTCCGACCGGACCAGCAGGACGAATCCGCCGAGGTACACAACCAGCCCGATGAGAAACCGCGGATCGGACAACCAGCCGACGCCGTACTGGTGCTTGTAGTCGTGGCTGAAGAACGCGCCGTTGAGGTAGCCGTGCATCGTGGTGATCACCATTCCGAAGGCGAGCACGACGATGTTGAAGCTGCCGCGTTTGCCCGGCACCTGTCTGATCGACAACGGGAAGAACCAGCCGCGGTTGCCGTAGTGCATGAGCCAGATGGCCGCGAGTACGAGCGGCGTCGTGTCGAATCGGTGTGGCCCGGTGAGATAGAAGACCGCGAACACCACGGTGGCGGGTATCTCCATCAGCCACCAGCCGAGCTTCGGATTGAGATTCACCCCGCGTGCCGTTGCGCCGAATCGGCCATAAGGACTCTGCTGGAACAATCCGCCGATGATCACCAACGCCGCGATGACCAGACCTATCGTCACCACGGTGTCGTAAGTGGTGTTGCCGGTGTACCAGTTCATCAAGCTCCCTTCGAGAGCCGACATCGTCGAGCATGTCGAGCAAGCGCCTGCCGCAGTAGAACAACTTCTATCAGTACGCGATCAGCAGGGCCTGCGAGGGACTGTCAGCGTCCGCGGCCTACGAGCAGAAGTCGCATGAATCCTCTTTGACGGGAGGCGGATTGGGTCCGTCCCATACATCACTCGGCAGCCGACCCTGGTAGGGGACGTTGCCGGCCGAGTTCCGCACCCAGTACCAGGTGTGGCAGACATTCATGTCCCATCCGTAGGCCACTCCCGGGCCGGACGACATGTCGTAGCGGGAGTACACCATCGAGTCACCTGGACACCAGGTGTGCGGTGGTAGGGGTCCCGCCTGCGCCGGAGCTGCCAGCCCTAATCCACAGCCGGTCAACACAGCGGATGCGAGTGCCGCGATTCGTCGGGCCATGTTCCGGTCTCTCTCGTGGTCGGTCACCACAGCGTGCGCCTGACGCCTTGCGGAACTCTTGCGCGGGCGCGGCGGCGCTATGTTGGTCGTAACGTCGCACGACACCCGAAGGAGCCATCGGTGGCTGTGGAGTTCCGTTGAACGGAGACCGACCCAACTGGGGCTGGGGGGACAAAGAGCCCGTGCCGATGTTCACCGAGGCCGAGATCCGATCGGCCTGCAAGGACTTCGGGCTGCAGGACATCGACACGGACAGCGTCATTGAACAACTCAATGAGAACCGTCAGACCGAGCGAGCCGCCGGGCGAGATCCAGGTGAAGGTGGACCGTCCGAGCTTCGCCGCTGAACAGACATGAATTAACGCCTGCACGTATCGCCAGGGCCCGCGCTGGGTAATTGCTTATTACACAGCGGTCCACTAGGCGAAGGCGAGTACGCGATGAGCAGAGCTACGGTCAGTGCACAAAGCCATGCGGGAGACGTCAGATCCAAAGTGGCGCGGGTAGGCCTGATCGGCAAGGGATCGCTGTACGTGCTCCTGGGTTTCCTGGCGATCAAGGTCGCAATGGGTGACAGCTCCGCGGCCGGTGCCAGTAAGACCGGGGCGATCCAGACGGTCGCGCAGGCACCGTTCGGCAAGTTCCTGCTGATCGCCTTGACAGTGGCTTTGATCGCACTGGTGGTATGGAAATTCAGCCAGGCCGTCTCCGGTGACCCGATCGAAGGGTCCGACGGCAGCGATCGGGCCAAGTACGCGGGCAAGGGCATTCTCTACAGCGGCGCGGCGCTGGCGTCGCTGTCTATTCTCATCGCGAACTGGGGCGGTGATGCCGGCGCGGTCCCCGGTGGCGGTGGTGGTGGCGAGGGCCAGCAGCATGCCGCCGGAGTGGTCATGAGTCTGCCCGGCGGACGGTGGATCGTGCTGATCGTCGGCCTCGGCGCAATCGGCTTCGGTGGTTACGAGATCTATAAGCACACCATCAACTGCGGCTTCATGAAGCGCACCGGAACGCTGAGCCGGGACAAGCGGAAGGTCATCGAAACGCTGGGCCGCGCGGGCTACTTGGGAAGCGGCCTGGTGGCCATCGGTGTCGGCTTCTTCTTCGTCGTCGCAGGCCTGACTTTCGACCCGGAGAACGCCAAGGGATTGTCCGGGCTATTGGCCGAACTCGCCGGCCAGAGCTGGGGACAGGTGGTTCTCTGGCTGATCGCCGTCGGCCTGTTTGCTTACGGTCTGTTCTCGTTCGCCGAGGCGCGCTACCGCCCCGCCACTTAGCGCGGATTGCAGACAAGCCTCCGCGCCGAAACCTATGCTGCGCGGATGAACGAGTTTCGCGCGTCGGCACCGCCGGACCTACCGGGCGTCCCCTCGGTCGAAGGACCCCTGCCCGGGCCCGATCAGTTGGTCGGGCGCCCCCGCGCGTTGCCGGTGGACTTACTCGGTGAATTGCACGGTCCGCTGTTCTACTCGGACTTCAACGGCGGCATCAGGAAGCTCTACGCGTGCTCGCTGGAGCTGGTCACCGAGCTTTGCGATGAGAGCCGCTTTGCCAAGAACCTCACCGCAACCCTCGCCCGCGTCAGACCGTTGGCCGGCGACGGCCTGTTCACGGCCTACCACGGCGAACCGAACTGGCAGCGAGCCCACGACGTCCTGCTACCGGGTTTCAGTTACGCGGGCTTGCGGCGGTATCACGAGGCGATGCTCGACATCAACTGCAAACTGATTGACCGCTGGGACGCCAGTGTCGGGGTTGGGCCGGTGGATGTTTCGAACGACTTGCAGAAGCTGGCCATGGACACCGTGGCGCTCGCCGGATTCGGTTCGCGATTCGATTCTTTCGAATGTCCAGGGCTGGCGCCGATTCCACAGAGCTTCACGACGGCCATCGGGGAGCTGGGATCGGGAGCGACCACGCCAGTCTTCAACAAAGAACTGGCCACTTTGCACACATTCATGGACGGACTCATAGCGGAGCACCAATCCGGTGCCAGTGCATCCGAGGACCTGTTGGCGCTGATGCTGCAACAGGATTCGAGCGGCAAACCGGTGCTGGACACCGAGAACATCCGCAATCAGATCATGACCTTCCTGATCGCCGGCCAGCTCACCACGTCGGAGTTGATGCCCAACACGCTGTACAACATCATCAACGATCCGGCCGTGCTGCACCGCGTCCAAGCCGAAGTGGACACCGTCTTCGGAACGGACGACGACTACCTCCCCGGTTACGACGACATCGGCAAGCTGACGTATCTGCGCCAGGCCATCGAGGAAACCCTGCGGCTGTCCCCGCCGGTGCTGCAGTTCGACCGAATGGCATTGGAAGACACCGTGATCGGCGGCAAGTATCCGATCAAGCGCGGTGAGGCGGTCACGGTGCTCACCGGCGCATTGCACCGCCAGCCGGGTTGGGGTGACAACGTCGAGCTCTTCGATCCGGACCGCTTCGCTCCCGAACGCTCGGCATCGCGGCCGACTGCGTTGTTCAAACCATTCGGAACCGGGGCACGATCCTGCATCGGCCGGCAGTTCGCGCTGCACGAGGCGGCCATGGCACTGGCCCGGCTCATCCATCGCTACCGCCTCATCGACGCCTATCACTATGTGCCGCAGTGGGAGACGCCGAACAGCCGCCGACCGGTCGGGTTCCGGCTCGATGTCCGCCGGCGCACCCCGCAGGACCGCAAAGCCGATGTACCGGGCCGCGAAGCCGCTACCGCACAGAGCGCGGCGCAGCGCCCGACGGCGATCACGGCCGGCACCAGGCTGGCCGTCCTGCACGGCTCCAACCTCGGCACGTGCCGCGCTCTGGCCCGTCAATTCGCGGACGATGCAACGTCTTTGGGCTGCGTAGCGACGGTGGCGCCGCTCGACGACGCGGTCGGCGGTTTCCCCGATGCCGAGGCCATCCTGATCATCGCCTCCTCCTACAACGGACAACCAACCGACGATGCGCGCGCCTTTCTCACCTGGCTGCTCGACGCCGACACCACGTTGAATCCGGCACCCAACGTCGCGGTTCTCGGTGTGGGTGACCACAACTGGGCCGACACCTATCAGGTGGTCCCGCAACGCATCGACGAGCGCCTCGGCGAACTGCAAGCCAATCGATTGGTTCCGCGGGCGGCGGCCGACACCTCGGGGGACATCGTCGGCACGATCGAGGAGTTCGCCGCCGCGCTGTGGTCGTCCCTGACCGAGCGTTTCGGTGACCCCGACGCCGCGCCGCTGACTGATGCTGCCGAACCGCTCTACGAGTTGCGCCGAATCGTCGGCCCCGTGACGGCGGCGATGGACGCACGGTCGTCGGTGATCCCGATGACCGTCGTCGAAAGAACCGAACTGGTCAGCCCCGGGTTGGGACAAGCCAAAACCAATATCCGCGTGGAACTTCCGGACGGCGTCGACTACCAGACGGGCGACCACCTCACGGTGATGGCCGACAACCCGCCCGAGGTTGTCGACAGGGTGCTGACCCAACTCGACCTTGACCCCGGACTGCGGCTGGCGATCAACCCCCGGCGCAGCTCCAGACGGCTCATCGCGCTGGACCGAGAGGTCAGCGTCCGAGAACTGCTCACGCACTTCGTCGAATTGCAGAAACCGGTGACCAGCAGTCAACTACGCAAGCTTGCGGCAGCCAACACCAGTCCTGCCGAAAGTCAGCGGCTCACCGAACTCGCCGACGATCCAGAAGGCTGCCCGCTCAGCGTGATGGAATGCCTCGACGAATTCCCCGCCTGCGCTCTCACCGGTGCCGAACTCCTCGAACTGCTCGACCCCATGGTTCCCAGGCATTATTCGATCGCGTCGTCGTCACTGTTGTCACCACGCACAGTGGGACTGATCGTCAGCGTCCTGGACGCACCGGCCCGCTCCGGGCACGGCCTGTTCAAAGGTGTCGCGTCCAACTACCTCGCGACCGTCCAGCCCGGACAGCTGATCCGGGCGCGCGTGGACCCGGCCCGGCAGGCGTTCCGGGCCGGTGCCGATCCGGCCAGGAACGTGATTCTGGTCAGCGCCGGTACCGGCGTCGCGCCTTTCTGCGGTTTCCTCGGTGATCGGCTGGCCGCAAAGAACGCCGGAACGCCGGTGGAGCCCGCGTTGTGCTTCTTCGGCGTACGTGACCCGGAGGTCGATTACATCTTCCGAGACCAGTTCGAGCAGGCCGAGGGACTCGGCATCGTCCAGATGCGGCCGGCGTTTTCCCGGGCACCGCAGGACGGGGTTCGCTACGTGCAGGACCGCATCGCCGCGGACGCCGACGACGTCTGGAACCTCTTGGGTGACCCGGGCAAGGACGCCCACGTCTACGTGTGCGGCGACGGCGCGCGGATGGCGCCGGCGGTGCGCGGGTCCTTCCTCGACATCTATCGGGCACGGACGGGTGCTGATGAGGGTCAGGCCCGCGACTGGTTGAACAGTCTCATCGAAACGGACCACTACGTCGAGGACGTGTGGGCAGGGTGACTGGCATCCTCAGGACGGCAGTTCCTCGATGAGCTCCGCGAGGAAGCCGCCGGCCTCCCGTCCGGCTTCTTCGACGTCCCGCGCGGCGATCGCATCGATCAAGCCGCCGTGCCGGATCTCGCGGGGTTCGTGAGTCAAGCTGGTGGCTGCGACGCTGGCTGTGACGACTTCGGTGAGCCCGCGGTACAGCTCCGTCAGGACGGTGTTCCCGGATGCCTGCACCACGGCGAAGTGCAAGGCTGCGTCGGCTGCCGCGAAGGCGGCGCGATCTTCTCCGCATTCCAGTTCATCTCGGCGCCGAAGCAATTGCCTCAGCGCGGCGACGTCTTCGTCGGTGCGCGCAACGGCCGCCAGTCGTGCTGCCTCGACCTCCAGGCAGCGGCGCACCTGCAGTACCTCGCGTAGCTCGGAACCGCACAGGCGGCGCAGCGCCCCGGAGACTTCGCTGGTGGCGCGCACGTAGGTGCCGTCCCCCTGTCGGACCTCGAGGATCCCGCCGTGCGCCAGGGCGCGCACCGCCTCCCGCACCGTGTTGCGGCCTACACCCAGCGCCTGAGTGAGGCTCGGTTCATTGGGTATACGGGATCCGACGGGCCATTCTCCGGAAGCAACGGACTGCCGCAGTTGATCGATGACCTGCTCGACCAGGCCTGTTCGGCGAGTTGTTGCCAAGGGCACAGCGTCCTCAATTCATCCAATCATGGGATGTATGACAGACTAGCTGAGTGAGTGCGGAAGTGGCAGGAATATGCGCCGAAGCGGACGGGCGCGTAGCCACGGCCGAAGAGATCCATCCAGCCGCCCGGCTGGCGGGCGGTGGGCTCCTGATCGCCGCGGTGGTCCTGACGGCGCTGAATCTGCGGCCCGCGCTCACCAGCGTGGGGCCACTCCTGGGCGCGATGCGCGAGTCGCTCGGCGCCTCGGCCACCTGGGCGGGTGTGCTCACCACGTTGCCCGGATTGTGTTTTGCCGCAGCGGGACTCGCTGCGCCGCGGCTGGCCCGCCGAGTCGGCCTGCAGCATGCGATCAGCGCCGCGTTGGCGATACTGGTGGTCGGCCTGTTGCTGCGCGTACTGGGCGGTCCCTTCGTGGTCATCGGGGGGACGGTGGTGGCCGCCGCCGGCATCGCGTTGGTCAATGTGTTGATTCCGGTGGTGATCAAGGGCTCGTTCCCGGCTCAGATCGGGGTGATGACGGGCATCTACACCGCTGCCCTGCAGGGTGGCGGCGCGATGGGATCGGCGCTGACACCGCTGATGGAGTCCGCGTTCGGAAGTTGGCGTGGTGCGCTCGGCGGCTGGGCCGTCCTTGCGCTGCTGGCTCTCATCGCCTGGCTTTTCGGCGCCCGGGGAGTGAGTACCGTCGAGCTGCCGGCCCGCCCCACCGGCGGATCGCTGCTACGAAATCGCTTGGCATGGACGGTAACCCTGTTCTTCGGCTTCCAGTCCACACTCGCGTACATCATCTTGGGCTGGCTGCCCGAAGTGTTCATCGACAGCGGTGTGCCGAAGGCGACCGCGGGGATGCTTGCCGGCCTCGTGTCGCTGATCGCCGTGCCGATCAGCATTTTCCTCGCGCCGATGGCCGCCCGATCCGCCAGTCAGAGCGGCTGGATCGTGGCGCTGGGCGTCATCGGACTCGTCGGCGTCATCGGCCTGCTGGTTGATCCGGCAGCGGCGCCGCTGTTATGGAGTGTGCTCGTCGGCCTAGGTCTGAGCGTATTTTCGTTGGCGCTCACCGTAATTGCGCTACGCGCGCGCACCACGGAGGATACTGCTCAGTTGTCGGGGATGGCGCAGGGCTTCGGGTACCTGCTTGCCGGCATCGGCCCCTTCCTGTTCGGGGTGCTTCATGATGTCACCAGTGGGTGGACCGTGCCGTGGATCTTCGTCCTCGTGATCTACGTTCTGCAGATGACGATGGGCGCTCTGGCGGGCCGCAACCGCTACGTCTGATACCGACGGCAGGCGCGCGATAGATTGCTACTCGTGAGCGAAGACAGAGTCCGCGTGCGGATCGACGACAACGGTGTGGCAACGGCAACGATGGTGCGCGCCGACAAGCACAATGCGCTCGACCAGGCGATGTTCGAAGCC
This sequence comes from Mycobacterium gordonae, assembly GCF_001417955.2. GTDB lineage: Bacteria > Actinomycetota > Actinomycetes > Mycobacteriales > Mycobacteriaceae > Mycobacterium > Mycobacterium gordonae_B. The sequence goes on from NZ_LKTM01000307.1 coordinate 10,416, forward strand.
CTGGTGGATGCCGCCGCGCAACTCAAGGGCGACACCGCGGTCCGCGCGGTCGTTCTGCACGGTGAGGGCAAGAGCTTCTGCTCAGGTCTGGACGTGGCAAGTTTCATGGGCGGCGAGCGCGGCACGGGCGTGCTGTTGACCCGGGACGGAGATCGGCCGGCTAACCTCGCCCAGCGGGTGAGCTACGACTGGTCTCTGGTACCCGCGCCAGTCATCGCCGCAATACACGGCAACTGCTTCGGCGGCGGTCTGCAGATCGCGCTCGGCGCAGACATCCGGATCGCCGCGCCGGACGCCAAGCTCAGCGTCATGGAGATCAAGTGGGGACTTGTTCCCGACATGGGCATCACCCAGGCACTGCCGAGACTTCTTCCGATCGACGTCGCGAAAGAATTGACGTTCACCGGCCGCATCGTTTCCGGCAGCGAGGGCTCCGAGCTCGGCCTGGTCACCCGGACGGACGCGGACCCGTTGGCGGCAGCTCTGGCACTCGCGAATGAGATCGCATCAAAGTCTCCGCATGCGATCCGTGCCGCGAAGCGCTTGTATGACGAAACCTGGGTCAGCAATGACGCCAGGGCTGCTCTCGCGCTCGAATCAGAGCTGCAAACCGGACTGATCGGCTCGCCGAACCAGATCGCTGCCGTGGTGGCTGGAATGTCCGGGGAGCGGCCCGTTTTCGCCGACCCCGCTTAACGTCAACCAGCCCACATCAGCCGTCAGGGCTGACGCGCGACGATCACGGGGACTTTAGCCTTGTTGACCGCCGCCGCCCCGACCGATCCCAGCAACGTGCCGCGGAGCCTGCTGCAGCCGTGGCTGCCGACCACGAGCAGTTGCGCCCGTTTGGACGCCTCGATCAGGCACCGTGCCGGGTCGCCGATTTCGATGGTGCGGGTGATCGGTACATCTGGATAGCGTTCGTGCCACCCCGCCAGCCGTTCGGCAAGGCTCTCCTCTTCTTCGGACAGCTGAGCGTCCCATTTGGAGTCTTGGAAGGATGGCCGGGAGCTGGAAACCCAGGGTTCGGTCCAGGCGTGCAAAGCCGTGAGGCCGACACCACGTTGAGCGGCTTCCGCTAAAGCAATAGCCGTCGCCGCTTCCGAGGCCGGCGAGCCGTCGATGCCCACCAGCACCGGTGCCCGCGCGACATTGCCGATGTCGGTTTGGTCGTCATGGACCACGGCGACCGGGCAATGCGCGTGGTAAACCAACGCCGAACTCACCGACCCGAGGCCGCCCCGGGCCGACACGCCGCCATGTCCCCGGTAACCGGCCACAACCATCTCCACCTGAGCCGACAGTTCGACAAGCGTCGGGGTCGGGGCCGAATTGAACACCTTGGTGAGGATCTGCAACGGCCCGTGCCCATCGGCGCTCGCCTCGGCGACCCGGACCGCCGCGTCGATGACATCGTGGGTCCGATCGCCCTGCCGCTGCCTACCGCCGGCCGCGAGCCACTCCGGTACGGGAGCGTCGGAGAGATGGACCAGAGTCAGCGGCGCATTCCGCAGTGCTGCGTCACGGGCCGCCCAACGGACGGCGCCCAGTGCCGCTGCCGAGCCGTCAACGCATACCAGGATCGCGCCTCGTGGTGGCTGCCACATGTCTGCAGCATCACCGAGGTGAGGCCGCGACCATCAGGGCCGAAGAGACGCAAGCAGAGGGACCAAAGACACCGATCGAAGTCCCGGCCGTTACCGATTTTCTCCGCGTTCCACTAACGATTCGGCGACGCCAACGATAGATTTCGTAAAGGCGGGTGACTCGTCCGAGTCGGTTTGATGAGCGCGGCAGGCGGATCGATCTTGACGCAGCCTGAAAAAAGATTGGGCCACAGGGGGATTGAGGGGGAGATGTCATGTCGTTGATGGTTGTGCCGGAGTGGGTGACAGCCGCGGCAGCGGATGCCGCGGATGTCGCCTCGGCGATCGGCGCTGCCAACGCAGCCGCGGTGGCCCCGACGACCGGCCTGCTCGCTGCCGCCGAAGATGAGGTATCGGCGGCCATCGCGGAACTGTTCTCCGCTCACGGCGAGGGCTATCAGGCACTGAGTGCCCAGGTCGCACGGTTCCACAGCCAGTTCGTGCAGACCCTGACGAACGCCAGCGGCGCGTATGCCGCCGCGGAGGCCGCCAGTGCCGCGCCGCTGCAGACGTTCGAGCAGACCGTCACCCTCTTCCAGCGGGAGATCGCACAGTTCCCCACCGGCGTCGCCGCCGGCTTCAACCGGATAGCCAACGAAGTCTTCACGACTATCTTCGGCGCGACGGCCGGTCCGCCCATTCCCGCTGGGCAGACGGGCACCTACACCGGCTCGCCGTCGTTGCTCACGAGATTCGAAGAGGCGTTGCTGTACCCGGTCAAGCCGCTGCTGAGTCTGTCGGGGCTGGACACCTACATCGCGACGCCCGGTAACCCCATATTGCAATCACTGGCCAGCGATGTTCCGCCGTTGTCCTGGTTCCTGGGCAATTCCCCGCCGCCGTTGTTGAATCTGCTGCTCGGGGAGACGGTCTCCTACAGCACCTACGACAATCCCACCGGCGGAACCATGAGCGTCGTGCACATCACGCCGGCCAATCCCACCGGCGAGCAGGTTGTCGCCATTCACGGGGGCGCCTTCATCTTCCCGCCGTCCTTCCTGCACTGGATTCACTATTCGGTGATGGCCTACCAAACCGGCGCGACCATCCAGGTGCCGATCTATCCGTTGCTTCAGCAAGGGGGTACGGCTGGGCTCGTCGTGCCGATGATGGCGAACTTCGTCGCCGCGCAAACCGCCCACTACGGCACGCCGTACGTCAGCGTCATCGGGGACTCCGCGGGCGGAAATCTCGCGCTGGCGGCCGTCCAGCAGATGGTGCTCAACGGTGCGCAGATGCCGTCGTCCATGGTCCTGCTGTCTCCCTGGCTCGACCTGTCCATGACCAACCCGAACATCGCGTTCGTCCAGGACCCGTTGCTGCCCGTCGGGCTGGCCCAGCAGTTCGGCAGACAGTGGGCCGGCAACCTGCCCATCAACAATCCCTGGGTGAGCCCGATCAACGGCTCGCTGGCCGGCCTCCCGCCGACAACGGTCTACACCGGCAATCTGGACATACTGTCCCCGGATGCATTGGTGCTGAAGGCAAATGCCGCGATCGCCAATGCGCCGTTGAACTTCGTTCTGGCCAACGGCCAAATCCACGACTGGCTGATTCTCACCCTGGACGGGCCCGCATACTGGCACCAGATCAACCAGGAACTCGGTATCGCGGCCTGATCGCGCCCCGGCACTCTTGTCCAATCGAACGGCGGAACCCACCGATGACGGGCACTACCTCGTCATCGACGGTCGCAGGTGGCGCGCGACCGATCCGCTGATACCCGAGGACCGCAGGCAAGAGCTGGTCCGGATCTTGATGGCGTGGCGCCGACAGGTGCGTCGTACCAAGGGAACGCCTGAGGAATCGACGGCCCGAGCGGGCGTGCATGCCGCGAAAGTCGCTCTCGGAGAACGTGGCTCACCGCCGTGGTGGGAGGCGAGCGCGGAGCAACGCCGCGCCCGGTGGCAGGCCGAGGTGGGCGAGCCCAGCTGAGCCGAAAGCCTCAATCGTGGGTGTGACGCCCGGCGTTGCCGAGCAGGGATGTCAAGAGCAACTCGAAGGCTCGGTCGTCCTGCGATGGCGGGGCCAACCGCCCGAGCAGCACCGAACCCCGGACAAGCTCGGAAACTGCCGCGTACGTCTCCTGAGCTGTCTGCTCATCGAGACCGGCACCGATCATGCTGGCGATCGCCTTCTCCGTTTCCTGTGCGCCGAGTCGGCGGGCCAAGGGGCTGAGCGCCCCGCGAATGAGGATGAGATCCGTCAACACCGGATCGCCGAGGAACGTCTGTCGCACTCCCCGGGCGTGTAGCAGCAAAGACTCGCGCCAGTCGTCGGACTCGACGAAGGCGGGGAATCCCTTGCGGCGCAACGCGCGATCGGTCATGGCATCCAGAAGCTCCGACTTGTTGCGGACATGCCAGTAGATGCTGGTGACTCCGACGCCCAGCGATTTGGCCACTAGGGGGATGCTCAGCTCGTCAACTGACGACTCGGCTGCTATCGAGAAGGCGGTATCCACGATCGTGTCTGCGGTCAGCGAGCCTCGCGCTCGTCGTTGTGGTGGCGCCTGCTGGCGCGGCGCTGCCATCTCAGCGCCGGGTCTGGCGGGTCACGATCGAGGGGCCGGACAGCGGCGCCGGCACGAGTCCGGGTGGGGCGTCGATCACCGCGGGTATCGCGTTGATCGCCGCCATGGCCGTCGCCGCGACGCCAGGGTTCGTGGTGTCGCCCGGCGTGGGGTCGAGATGGAGGTCCAGGGTCATATTGGGCGAGCCTTCGACCCGGAACACCATTCCTCCTCGGCCGGGTTGCGCTGGGCGCGGCCAGGATTCGGGCCACGGCGTAGCGGTCACCGTGGCGAAATATTGAACCGAGACGACGGGCCGCTCGTCGTGAATCGCGGAGAGTTGCCAGCGGTGAGCACAGATCGTGTCCTTCGGAATGACGCCGAGTGCGGTGTCGAGGTCGTGCGGAGCCAGGATCGCCTCCCAGTCCAGCGCCACCGTGTCGACGCCGACACCGAGTGTGTCGGCGACGTAGCGCACCACGGGTTCCCAGTCGTTGTTGACCTTGCCCACCGCGATGCGGATGGGAACGTGGCCGTCCGGCTTTCCGAAACCCATTGACTCGTGCAGGACTTCCCATATCGGGTAGGCCAGGTCGAGGTCGAGCGCGTACTCGTCCATCCGGTACGAGTTGACCACGCCGGCGCCCGCCAATAAGGCGGTGGGCAGGTTCAGGCTCACGAAGCCCGGTTCGCAGCCGGTCGCATAGAAGGTCGCGCCACCCTTTTCCGCGGCGCGCTCTATCGGTTCGCGCCAATTGGCCGGGGCCGCTTCGGGATAGACCATCGGGATCGCGGAGATGGTGACGACGTTGATGCCGGCATCCAGGTAGCCGACGATGTCGGCGATCACCTCGTCCTCGCGCCTGACAGCGGTCGCGCAGTACGCGACGCAATCCGGCTTCGCGTCCAGAACTTCAGTGACGTCGCCCGTCGCCGTGATGCCCACATCGGGACGCCCGCACAACTGACCAGCATCCGCGCCGATCTTCCCCGGCGAGGACACTTTGACCCCGACCAGATCCAGTGCCGGGTCATCGATGGTCGCGCGCAGCGCCACGCTGCCGGTCATGCCGGTGCCGACATGAAAGACCCGCCGCCGGGCGGCTGTACTGCCACGAGATTGAGCCACAGGCGTTGCCTCTCAAACGATGCCGCGATGGTGACCGATACTGTAGATCAATCCAGTAACCTTTACTAGTCAATCACTCGACAACAATCCGGCTCGGGCCGCATGGAGTGCGACGCTCACCGCCCGGGCGATGAGGGCCTCGTCGATGGGTTCGCCGGTGGTGACCATGCGATAGAAGAGCGGAGCCCGAAAGGTGGTCAGTAACGCGTTGGCGTCACAGGTGGCGGGTAGCTCACCCCGGTCGATCGCCTGGGCCACAAGCGGAATGGCGCGCTCTGCCTGGTAGTCGAAGTAGCGCCGGGTCGCAGCGCTGAGCTGTGGCGAGCGCAAGCCCGCGGTCAGCACCATCGCGACAACCTGGCGTCCGACGCCACCGTTGAGCGCGGTCGCCAGTTCGTTGCCGAGCGCGAGCAGGTCGGTCTCGATGTTGCCGGTGTCGGGCGCCGGCAGGGCTTCCAGTGACCATGTGGTGAGCGCGTCAACCACCAGGTCGTCGAGGGTGGGCCAGCGTCGATACACGGTGGTCTTGTTCACGCCGGCGCGGGATGCCACCGCGTCCACGCTCAGCGCCGCATACCCGCCGCCGACGAGTTCGTCCAGGGTGGCGGCAAGGACCGCCTGGCGCACCCGCGCACTGCGACCGCCGGTGCGCAGCCCTTTGGTGATCTGCCGCTTTTCCACTAATCGCCTCGCTTGGTTGCTTTACAGACCTGCTTGTGCCAGCCTGATCTTAAAGCAACATGTTGATGCGATAAAGGTGTGAGTGAAATTTAGGGAGAGCGATGACCGCGACGATGAAAGCGATTCAGGTGCAACGTTTCGGTGGCCCCGAGGTGCTGAGCTACGAGTCGGTACCGGTGCCCGAGTTGGGGTCAGGTGAGGTGCTGGTGCGCGTTTACGCGGTCGGCATGAATCCTCCCGACTGGTATCTGCGCGACAACTACGAGCATGCCGACCTGCCGCCGGAGGTCAGGCCGTCGATCCCGTTGCTGGTCATTCCGGGGTCGGACGTGTCGGGTGTCGTCGAGGCGGTTGCGCCCGACGTGCACGAGTTCTCCGTCGGCGACGACGTCTTCGGCATGATCCGCTTTCCCAGCTTCGGTGACAGCGCGGCCTATGCGGAGTATGTCGCCGCGCCTGCCTCCGACCTGGCGCACAAGCCGGCCGGCATCGATCACGTCCATGCCGCGGCCGCGCCGATGTCGGGGCTGACCGCTTGGCAGTTCCTGATCGATCTCGGCCACGACGAAACGAATCCGTTGCAGCCGCAGGTACATCGCCCGGTGCCGCTGGACGGCATGACGGTATTGGTCAACGGCGCCGCGGGCGGCGTCGGGCACATTGCCGTGCAGCTTGCGAAATGGAAAGGGGCACAGGTGATCGCCGTAGCGTCGGGCACGCACGAGTCGTTTCTGATCGACCTCGGCGCGGACGAGTTCATCGACTACACCAAGAACCGCCCGGAGGACGTCGCGCACGACGTCGATCTTGTCCTCGACACGCTCGGAGGGCCCGCCACCAGCCGCTTCCTGCCCGCGATAAAGCCTGGCGGCGCGTTATTTCCGGTATACCCAGGCTTTTCCGACGCCGAGACGGCCGCGGCGCGCCGCGTCACCGTCTCGATGACCCAGGTTCGCTCCAACGGTTCACAGCTCGCAGAGCTTGGGCGCCTGCTCGGCGCGGGCACCGTCCGGGTGGCGATCGACAGCACCTACCCGCTGGCCGACGCTCGCGCCGCGCACGAGCGCGCCGAGCAGGGGCATGTGCGAGGCAAACTCGTGCTCACCGTCGCCTAGCTGTCCGGCTGAACGACCTCGGGCCGCCGGCCGTTACCAGAGCACGCCGTGCTCGATGGACAGGATGAAGCCGTGGTTGCCTTCGGTCTGGCAGTGCACGGCGCCCTGCTTGTCGACCGCGCAGGCACCGCCCAGGGTCTGGACCCGGTATCCGGCGGGCAGCACGGCTAGGTTGCTGGTGAAGGTCTTGGTGTCTGAATGCCGGTACTCAGCGGGGTGCATCGCGTCGGCGAAGGTCTGATTGGTGCCGGGCGGGGCGTCGGCGGGCACCGCGTCACACCCGACTGGGCCGCCGTTGGGGGCGAGGCCGCAGGACCGCCCGTCCGGTGTGGTGAAGTAGACCCACGAGCGGTATGAGGTGGTGTAAGTGCCCGGCGCGATCGGATAGCCGTCGAGGTTGTCCGGTGGGCCGTTGTCATCACCGGGCGCGGCTCCTGCCGGCGCGACGGAGATCGCCATCGCGCTCAACATAGCCAACACCCCGAACCGCCATCGCCACATCCGATCACCCTATGCGGCGCCGACCTGGATGTGTGGCGGACTTACGGCCCGAAGTCCAGGGTCCTTAGTCTCTAATCGCGGCGTGTTCGGACGCCGATACTGGTGAGCCTGATGTGGGCAAACTTATGTCGGGTCGTTGCGGCCACGTCGACGGCACTCGCGCTGGCGGGCTGCGCCTCGACGCCGAATAAGCCTGCGGTCGCGCCGTTCACGATCATCACTGGACCATCCAGCACCACCACCTCGCGGGACCAGAACGGCGCCGGCCTGCCGCCCATGAAGCACTTCCAGATCGGCGGTGACAGCTACGGGCCGGTGCAGGACTGCCATGTCGTCGACGCCGCGGTGACCTGCACGGCGAGTTGGGACCAGCCCTATCAAGCGGATACGTACACCGGAAGCTTCACCGGCACCCTGTCGGGGATGACGATGACGGGGACGTGGACGACACGTCAGACCGGCCACGACGCGAAAGACCCGCGCTGCAGGTGGCAGACGGAGACGTCGGTGCCGAGCACCTTCCAATTCAGCCTGGACGGGACCGTGGTGGACCGCTCCGGTCCGGGGCAATGGCGGACAACCCACAGCGGGAGCTGTTCGGGGGAGGAGTCCGGCACCAGTTCGGCCTCGGAGGGCGGTCCCATCGCCTGGAAAGTACTTGAATAGCCGAGTAATTCCGTTGCAGAACAACGATTTCCGATCCGTCGCCAGGTCAGGACTTTCGGCCCTATCGACGCACCCGGCTGAATGCTGTGATGAAACCATCCTTGACGGGCGGGGTGGCAAACATCATGGGCCATAGTCGAAGTCGCCGTTGACGGGGGTCCGGCGTGTCGTCCTGGCGGTGTGGCAGGAGATTTAAATGGCGAATGACGCGAATGGGCAGTGGATCGGCCTGGGCGTCGGCGACGTCGACAGCGCGGACACCCCACGCGACGCGCCGAATTGGGGCGCGATCCAGCTGCTCACGGCCAAACTGCACGACAAATATCAGTGGGCACGCGACCTGGGGGTGGTGGCCCAGCCCAACTATGACGATCTGGTGGCTCGCGCCGTCGAGCAGTTCTGCCAGCGCACCGGGCTGCCGATCATCCGCGATCCGGTTGGGCGCGCGGTCGCCAATCTCGCTGTGCGGCAACGACTGGGCAGTTACCCGGCGCCTGGCACCCGGGACAGGGTGCGCTCCGGCTCCGCGCCGATGTTGCCGATCATGTTCACCGTCGAGGGGCACCAGTCGGACATGTTCGCCGGGCCGGTGGCCGGCACGGCTTCGCAGCTGGAGGGCGAGGGTCTGTGCCGCCACCAGCCGATCGGCTACAACAACGCGGCATTCCCGTTCGACAACGCCAGCGGGGAGAACGAACTCGCCCGTCTGGTCGGAGCGACTGTGATGGACAACGGGGTGCCGTTTCCGGCGGGCACCAAGTGGGTGCTCGGGATCTTCAGTCAGGGCGCGATCGTCGGTTTCGACTTCTGGATGGACCACCTCGCGCCGGGCAAGCCGCTGGAGTGGCGGGAAGCCGATCTGCTCGGGGTGCTGGCCTACGGCAACCCGTGTCGCCAAACCGGCAGCATCGCGGCCTGGGCGGCGGGCGGGATCAAGAAGACCGGTACGCACGGCCTGGACCCGTACCGGCGATTCGGCCTACCCGGTTTCCCGGTGAAGCCGGACAACTGGATGGACGTCTACCGCGAGGGTGACATCTTCGCCGAGAACGGCGACGACGATGCCAGCAAGGCGAAAGCTGCGGTGTACCAGGCCGTCGCCCGCGGCGATATCCTCTCGGATCCGATCTCGCTGGCCTTTCAGATCAGCAAGCTTTTCAGCAGGCCCGTGGAGGAGATCTGGGCCATCATCGAGGCCATCATTTCCGGGGTCGTGTTCCTGCACGACAAGCCGAATCCGCACTACTCCCCGTATGACATCGGCGGAGGCGTGGACTGGGTGCGGGGCCTGCTCACCGGACGTCTGGCGGCACCGCGCGCAGCCGACCCGGTCAATGCGTGATCTCGGCAGAACAGGAATCGAGAATGGCATCAAAACAGGCCACCAAGCCAAAGACGGTCCGCCAGTTGAGGATTGATCAGCCCACCAGGATCAAGTACCACCCCCTGGTGCCCGGCACCTACACCGGTGACAGCAGCGGCTACCGCACCGGCGATCGTCCCGACCACCGGGGTGTCGACATCGCAGCGGCCCACGGAACACCGATCTACGCCCCCGCAGACGGATTCTTCGTGCACGTTGGAATCAACGACGACCCCGGCGGTTTCGGTTCGTGGTTGTGGATCGATGCGCAGCAGCAATGGGGGCTGGACTTCGTTCTCGGGCACATGCCGCCGTCATCTCTGGTAAATCCCGACACGGGTCGGCCGTGGCAGACCAACGACACGGTGCGCGCCGGCCAACAGATCGCCGTCGTGGGCTCCGAGGGCGGTTCCTCGGGTCCACACCTGCATTTCGAGACCTGGGGTCCGCCCGGGCGCAGTGGCGGACAGGACCGCGACCCCAACAAGGCATGGCTCAAGGACGCTGTGGATCCTCGGTTGGCGCCGAAAGGTCAAGCAGCACAGCCTGTTACCTCGTTGGTCGGTCAGGTGCTCGTCGACTACTCCGCCGGTGTCCCCAGCGCCGAGCAGATCCGGGCCGCGGGGTATGCCGGTGCGGTGCGTTACGTCTCCGATCCCCGCGAAGACTGGATGCACGGCAAGCCCTTGCGCAAACAGGAAGCCGACGACCTGCGTGCCCGCGGACTGGCAGTGGTGTCGAATTATCAGTTCGGCAAGGCCGACTCCGCGGACTGGAAAGGCGGGGCGGCGCAGGGATATCAAGACGCCGAGCGCGGGCTGCGACTGCATGCCGAGGCCGGCGGTCCGGATACCGCGCCGATCTACGTGTCGATCGACGCCTGCCCCAGCCAGGAAGAATGGAATACCCGATGCCGCCCGTACCTGCTTGCCTGGCAGGAGCAACTCGGTAAAGACCGGATGGGCGTGTACTGCAACTTCCCCTGCATCGAGTGGGCGCTCCGCGACGGCATCGGCACGTATTTCTGGATGCACGACTGGGACGAGGGTTACAGCGGGGGACAGGTCCATCCCGCTGCCCACCTGCACCAGTTCGAGATCGACAAACAACGCGTCGGCGGCGTCGGTGTGGACCGCAACCGCATCCTGCGAGAGGACTTCGGGCAGTGGGACGTCGTCACCTCAAGCGCTGCGGTACAACAGGATTCCGCGCGCTGGAAGGGCCTGAAACGGCTGGGTTCACTGACGCGGCAGTCCGGCTTCGATGCCGTCGCGGAAGTCATCATCGGTGAAACCCTGCGGCGCCGCTACGAGCGTGAGGAAGTGATCGCGTGCCTGTCGACCGCGATTCAGGAGTCTGGGCTGCGCCCGGATGCCGAAGGCGGCGAGGGCGCCTGGCATGGTATCTACCAGCAGGACGACAGCTACCCGGGCCGTGACGACCCCAACGAGAACATCCGGGTGTTCCTCGACAGACTCGACGAGAAGCGTTGCAGCGCAGGAGCGTCGCCGGACATCTGGAAGAACATCTTCTGGCTCCAGCAGCGTCCGGGCGAAACGTCCGCCGACGACGCTTTCAACGATCCGGACGCGCGCCGTGACTACCTCAATGAAATCCGCAGCCGCATCACAAAAGCCGGCGAGATGTTCGAACGCTTCGCCGAAATGTCAGAGGGAGGAATCGACGTGACGTACACCGGGGACCCTGTGTGGTTGGAAGAAGTTCTAAGTTCGGCGCTCGGCGACCGCTTGGTCGTTCATGACGGTTGGCAGGACTGTGGCACCGGATCCGGTGAGAACGGCTCCCATGCGATGGGGCCGATCTGGGGTGTGATGATCCACCACACGGGCAACGTCAACGAAAAGTGGGAGGTCATCCGCAATGGTGTGATGCAGCCCCGGGGGTGGCTGGAAGGGCCGCTGTCGCAAGCGCTGATCACTCCCGACGGCCGCCTGCACCTGGTCGCAGTGGGCCCGTGTAACCACGCCGGACCGGGTTGCTATCCGGGCATCCCCGACGACCTCGGCAACACTCGGCTGATCGGCTTCGAGTGCGCGTGGCAAGCGGGGACGCACTACGCAGGCAACGAGACGTGGCCGCCGGCGCAGATCATCACCATGCGCGACGCGAGCGCGGCGGTGCTCAAGAAGCTGGGTTACGACTCGAGTCACGTCATCGGGCACAAGGAGTGGGCCGGTGCGGAAAACCCGCTCGGCATCAACAAACAGGGCAAACCGGACCCGGGCGACATGGATATGACGTGGTTCCGCGCAGAAGTCGCGAAAGCAATGCTCGGCGTGTTCGAGAAGTTCGAGAAGAAAGAACCGGAGGTCGAGGAGCAGAAGAAGCCGGAGGCCACCGATCACGTTCTGTTGCAAGAGATCTGGGAGCAACTGCTGGGGCCCGAAGGCAAGGGCTGGCCACAGCTGGGCGGCAGGACTCTGGTCGACGCGCTGGCGGAGGTTCTCAACGCGGACGGCGGCTCTGTCGCCGAGAGCCGGCCTGCGACGACCGCGGCTCCCGCATTGAGCAAGTCGACTGCCGCTCGCTCACGCCGGGCCCCGGCGAAGAAGAAGGCCGCCACCCGGGCCAGGAGAGCCACCGGTCCATCGTCGCTGCAGGACGCCTGAGCGGGTTTACGCGTTGCCCAGGACGATCTTGCTGAACAACATCGCCGCCCAATAGGTCGCCAGCAGGGTCGAGGCGAAGCCGAGCAGCGCAACGAAAATGGGCGGCGTCAGGATCAGCGCTCCCAGTTGGACGAGGAAGGTCCAGGGATTGTCGTCTGCAGCGGGCGCCGCCGACGCCAACACCGCGGCGTTGGAAGCCTCCGCACTCGCGTACGCATTCGCACCCCCGGCGAGGTTGCGGGTGAACTGCTCATGGAATGCCGCCGCCTGGGCGGACACTTGCTGGAACTCCTCGGCGTGCGAGCCGAACAGGCCGGCGATCGCCGTCGACACCTCATCGCTCGCGGCGCTGGCGATGTTGGTTGTCGGCGCTGCAGCCCTCAGATGGGCGAAATCCAGATCGGATCCGATGGCTGCCAAATCATGTGATGCGGTGATGAGACTTTCTGGCGCGACCTGCATCTTCGGCAGCATATCCATGACGGCAAAGCCAGATATGGGTTTCCGGCAAACCGCTCCCTGAACCCTCGAGGGCGACATAAGCTCCCGACAATCGGGCGATCGAAGGGTGGAGCGGCGCTGTGTCATATGTTGTTGCGTTTCCCGAGCTGATGTCCGCCGCGGCCACCGACGTGTCTTCGATCGGTTCGGCGGTCGCGACCGCGAACCGGGGCGTGGCGGGTGCCACCAGCGCGGTGCTGGCGGCGGCCGAGGACGAGGTGTCCGCGGCGATCGCCGCCCTGTTCTCGGCCCACGGCGAGGGCTATCAGGTACTGAGCGCGCAAGTGGCCGTCTTTCAGGAGCGGTTCACGCAGGCGTTGACGGGCGCGGCCGGGGCATACGCCTCCGCTGAGGCGGCAAGCGCCGCGCCGTTGGCGGCTTTCGAGCAAGTGGTACTCGGAGTTCAGCAGATCCCTGCAAACGTGGCCGCAGGATTTGCTTCGCTGACTTCGGTGCAGGGTTCTCCGCTGCTGGCGCTGATCGCCAGTGACGCACCGCCCCTGTCGTGGTTCCTCGGTAACTCGCCGCCACCGCTGCTGAACGCGCTGCTGGGACAAACGGTCCAGTTCACCTCCTATGACGGGATGCGGGTCGTCCAGATCACGCCGGCCAACCCAACGGGCGAATACGTCGTCGCCCTGCACGGCGGTGCGTTCATCTTCCCGCCGTCGTTCTTCCACTGGATCAACTACTCGGTGACGGCCTACCAGACCGGCGCGACCTTCCAGGTGCCGATCTACCCGCTGCTGCAGGAAGGCGGCACCGCCGGGTGGGTGGTGCCCCGGACGGCTGGCCTGATTTCCTCGCTGATCACCCAACACGGTGTGCAGAACGTCAGCGTCGTCGGTGATTCCGCGGGCGGCAATCTCGCACTGTCCTCAGTTCAGTACCTGGTCAGCCACGGTGCCCCGGTACCGGCGTCGATGGTGCTGCTGTCGCCGTGGCTGGACGTCGGGGCCGGCGGCCTCGGCGCGGTCTGGGCGGGCGGCCTTTCCACGACCAACCCGATGGTGAGCCCGCTCTTCGGGTCACTCGCCGGGCTTCCGCCGACCTATGTGTATTCCGGCGCGCTGGATCCACTCGTTCAACAAGCGGCCGTCCTGCAACAGGCAGCCATCGCTCAAGGGGCCCCGGTCAGCTTCATCCTGAACCAGACCGGGATTCACGACTTCATCCTGCTCACTCCGAGCGGGTTGCCCTACTGGCCGAACATCAACCGGCAACTCGGCATCGCGGCCTGACCGCGTTCTGCCTACACGGTCGCCGCGCTCTTCGCATCGGAGTTCGTGGGCTCGCACTCGCCCGACGAGATTTGAGCAGGAACCGGGTCGAACGCCGCGGGGTCGGCAAGGTACTCACGGAAGATGCGGGCCATCGTCGCGGCCTGGTAGCCGTCGACGAACCGGTGGTCCAGGTTAATCGTCAGCGGCAACACCGGACGGACGACGGGTTGACCGTCGCGGGCCAGCACCTTGTCAGTCACGGCTCCCAGCAGGATCGTGATCGGTACGTGGCAGAAGTTCGGCACCGGGGCAGCCGCCGAATCGAGGCCGTAGGTCCCCACGTTGCTGACGAGGATGGATCCGTACGGGCGGGCCTCGAGTCCGGTGAACGGAAGGGGCAGCTGCAGGCTCTCGGTGACGAATCCGACGCCCGCCATCAGGGGGCGCAGCAGCAACGGCGGCAGCCCCTTGACCATGGCCTTCATCTTCTTGAACTGCGGGTCGTGATCGTCGCGGATGCGGCCCGCGCGGTCGGCCAGCTCCTTGGCGATCGCCCAGGGCGGCTTCTCATTAATGCGCCGCACCACGGTCCCCGACAGATCGGTCCTGGCGGCCTCAACCCCTGATACCGGATCGGTCCGCAGCGATACGACGAAGAAGCAATCGACGGTCGGAGACGGCAAGAAGCTGCCGAACACCACCCGGCCGTTGAGCCCCGGCAACGCCTCGACGACCTTGCCCGCGGCCCGACCGACCAGGTCGACGGGCGTGATGTGCTGGCCGGTCGCTTGCCGAACCTGGTCGATGTAATCGAGCAATTGACCGGCTTCGACGTCGATCGTGGCGATATCGTCGGGTCCGTCCGGGGACGCCAGGTCGCCATGGCGATCTTGCGCCAGACGGAGAACGGGATTGCTGACGGGGTCTCGGTCATGCTCTGAGAATCTGTGACCAGAGCCACACGCGGCCAGAGGACAAGGTCACCGGCCGGCAGGTCTTTCGGACGAAAGCTCCGCGTGAGCTGCCTTAACCGGCCGCCTGCAGGGTGATATCAGACAGCTCCGTGCGGCTCTGGCCGTTGGTGGAGCCGAGCGTGGAGATCCACACCAGCACATTCGACGTCTTCGTCTGGTTGGTCACCGTGATGCGGTTGCGTCCCGGTTCCAGTGACGTGGTCGGGGCGATTTCGGTGGTGTCGGCCAGCTTCGCGGGCTTCTCGGTGGGGGACGAGCGGATCTGCACCTGGGTCCCGGTGCTGGGCACGTCAAGGGTTACCACGCTCAACGCGGTCGGTTCGGACAGATGCAGCATCAGGCCCATGCCCTGAATGAACTTCGGGAACGGCACGGCGTCCGTGTAGGTCACGGTGGACCAACCCGTGTTGGGGTCGCCGTCGATCGCGAGCTTGGCGTCCTGCGGGTTGTCGGGCGTGCCGTCGGGGGAGAACACCGTGGCGCTGACCGGCTTGACGATGGGGCCGGGACGCGTCTCCGTGCTGAAGGCGTGCGTGAAATACAGCACGCCACCGGCGGTCAGCACCAGAACGGCGACAACGGCAAGGGCAGCCAGGACCCAGACTTTCCTGCCTTTCGGCGACTTGTCGCTCGGCGCGATCGGAGCTGTCGGCGTGGGCGAAGGGACCTCGGGACGGGGACGCTTCGGCCGCGCGCCCGCCGACAGGTTGACGATCTTGTCGGCGTCGAGGATCTCGCCGTCCCACATGCCGGTGACCTCGACCTCGTCCCCGTCGGTCAGCTGACCCGGGACGAGGTCGGTTTGTATCTCGACCGGCAGCAGAGCGGGCAGGTCCTCGAGGGGCTCGTGTGGCACCACGTGCAGCGACAAGGTTCCGAGGTCGTCGACCCCGGCCGGACTGGATTGCACGGCGCGGGCGGTCCCGCTGACGATGAGACGTTCGAGGCGCTGGGTCGTCGGACGTTCGGCCGAGCGGGGGCTTTCGGTGCGACCCGCCTGCGACAACGCCCGGGCGAAATCCGCACACGTCGGGTATCGCTTGTTCGGGTCCTTGGCCAGCGCCTTGGCCAGCACCGCGTCCAGGTGTGCGAGTTCGGGCCGGCGCTCCGAAATCCGCGGCGGCGGCGAATTGAGGTGGTGGCTCAGCACCACCGCGCGGTTCGAGTCTTGGAACGGCGGAGCTCCGGTGAGCAGGAAGAACGTCGTGGCAGCCAGCGCGTACTGGTCCGCCCGGCCGTCCAGCGACTTGCCCAGGAGTTGCTCGGGGGCGACGTAGCTGATGGTCCCGACGGCGACGTTGGCCTCGGTGAGGTTGCTGACGTCGTCGATCTTGCGGGCGATGCCGAAGTCGGTCAACAACACCCTGCGGCGGTGGCCGTCGGCCGCCGCCACCAGGATGTTCTCCGGCTTGACGTCCCGGTGGAGCAGACGACGATCATGACCGAAGTCGAGCGCGTCGGCCACCGCGGTCACGATTTCGGTCACATCCTGTTCGGGCATGCCGTCCGGGTGGCGATCCCGTACCAGCTGGCCCGCATCCATGCCGTCCACGTATTCCATCGAGATCCACAGCCGCCCGTTGAACTCACCGCGGTCCAGCACGCCCACGATGTGCGGGTGCCACAGTGTCGCGGCCAGTTCCGCTTCGCGCTTGAACCTCGCCTGAAACTCCTGGTCGGCGGTAGCGGCCAGGGACAGGACCTTCAGCGCGTCGTGACGAGGCAGACGCGGGTGCTGTGCGAGGTAGACCTCGCCCATCCCGCCAGTGCCGAGCAGCCGCTCGATCACGTAGCCAGCGAAGACCTCGCCGTTTTTGAACGGCATGCCCGAAAGCCTACAAACCGGCACGGCGGGGGAGCGAATTCCGCACCCGAGCGGCTGTGCCGGCCGGCGGCGATCATTCAGCGGGCGGCTTGGCCTCGGCCTGCTTGTGCAGTGTCTCGTTCGCGCTGCTCACCACGCTGCGGATGAACTCGTACTGGGTCTTGACGAGCTTGTCCGCCATGTCCAGGGCGGCATCCACGATCGTGTTGCGTCGTGACGGGTGGTCGTCACCGTGTCCGGGTATCGAATCCTCGACGGTGCCGACGAACTTACGCACGGCGTCGATCGCCGCCCGTTGTCCGGATTCGACCGATTTCAGGACTTCGTCAGACAGGCCGGCTGCTCGATCGGTCAGGTCTGCCGCGAGTTCGGCAACGGTCTTCTTCTCGGTGTCTGTGTCTGCCATGATGGCGCTCCTCCCGATTTAGGCAGTGACCAGCATGCGCTTCCATCGGGAGGCTTCTGTAGGGCCAATAGTCCCTGTCCCGAGGGCTCATCGGCCGCAATGGGATGCTCGGCCGCAACGATTGGCATCGGTGCAGACGGGATGTGGCAATGGGCACGGTGTTCGGATGAAATGTCGGGGTGCGGTGTTGCGGGGCGCGCGCCGCGATTGGGAGATCGACGAAATCGAACTGGATCCGCCAAAGGCCGGTGAGGTGCTGGTGGAAGTGGCGGTCGCCGGGATCTGCCACTCCGATGACCACTACGCGACCGGCGACGGTGTGGCGGGTGAGCGTCTGGCGGCGATCATGCGGACGCACGGTATTCCGGTGCCCGATCTGTACCCGATGCTGGGCGGGCACGAAGGCGCCGGCGTCGTCGTCGAGGTCGGCCCGGGCGTTCGGTCAGTCCAGCCCGGTGACCGGGTGGCGACGTCGTTCATCCCGGCCTGCGGGGTATGCCGGTGGTGCTCCTGCGGTCTGAGTTACCTCTGTGACCTCGGGGCCGGCACGGTGTCGAAGGAGATGACGACCGACGGCACCCCGCGCCGTCACCTGGGCGGCGATGCTCTGACGGCGATGACCCAGCTGGGCACGTTCGCCGAGTACGTGGTGGCCGCGGAGTCGTCAGTGATCAAAATCGACGACGACATCCCCTTCCACGCGGGGTCTTTGGTGTCCTGCGGCGTCATGACCGGCTGGGGTTCGGCGACCGTGGGTGCCGGCACCGAGGCCGGTGACACCGTCGTGGTGATCGGTGTCGGTGGTGTCGGCATGAATGCGGTGCAGGGCGCGCGAGCCGTCGGGGCCAAATACATAATCGCGGTGGATCCCGTTGTTTTCAAACGTGATTCGGCGATCTCATTCGGCGCCACCCATGTCGCGGCGTCCGTCGGGGAGGCGGCGCCGCTGGTGCGGGAGCTGACCCGCGGCGTGATGGCCGACCGGGTGGTGCTGACTCCCGGTGTGATGCCGACCGAACTGCTTTCGCCGGCAATGATGTTGACGCGCAAGGGCGGCACCTGCGTGCTTACCGGACTCAGTCGCTATGACGAGTTGCCGGTGCCGCTCGTGCTCAACGACATGGTGTTGTCGGCCAAGCAGCTCAAGGGAGTGCTGGGCGGCGGCATGAATCCGCGCGCGAGCATCCCGATGCTGTTGTCGATGTACCGCGAGGGCAGGCTCAAGCTCGACGAACTGGTCACCCGCCGTTACCGGCTCGAGCAGATCAACGAGGCGGTCGACGATATGCGGGAAGGCCGAAATATCCGGGGCCTGATCGACTTTCAGTGGTGAATCACGATGCTTCCACGGGCTTGGGGCGGCGCTTGTCTTCGTACATGGCGGCGTCGGCCCGGCTGAGCAGACGGTGTAGTTCCTCGGGCTCCGACGCCAGAGCAACCCCGATAGAAGCGCCGATGGTCAGTCGGACATCGGGGCTTATCGCAATCGGCTCGCGCAGCGACTGACGGATACGCTCTGCCACCAGGGCGGCGCCCGCGGCATCCGCCCCGGGCAACAGCACGAAGAACTCGTCACCGCCCAGCCGGACCGCAGGCGGCCTGTCCGCACCGGCGCGAATCACGACATCGGCCCCGGCCCGGGTGACCTCGGCGATGCGCCGGGCCGCCTCCCGCAGCACACAGTCGCCGGCTTCGTGGCCGTACTTGTCGTTGACCGCCTTGAACCGGTCGAGGTCGATGAAGATGGCGGCCACCGGAGCCGCTGACGATGCCCCCGCCAGCATGTTCGCCATGACACTGCTCAGGTGGTGGCGGTTGGGCAGCCCGGTCAGCGGGTCGTGCATACCGAGGTGCGCCAATTGGGCCTGAGCACGGCTGAGCTGCGCCGATTCGATGTCATATGCCAGCAGGCGCGCCGCCCGCAGGTCGGCCTCTGTCCACGGCACACTCGAGCCGGTGACCTGCTGAAGCCAGGTGTCGAACGACTTGCGCGGATTCAGCAATCCAGTGGCGTGCGTGCGCGGATCTCCCAGCCAGCGGAGTTGTTGCAGACGGTCGCGCCGAAACCAGATCACGAAGTCGTCGGGCGCGCTGAGCGCGACGAACAAACAGCCGGCCGCACCGAGATCGTCTGCCGTCTGCTGTTGCAAGCGATCGGAGGCCCAGGGCGAACCCGGCGACCTGGACGCGCGGATCTCGCTCGCGAGTCGTCGCACGGCCTCCTCGGCCGGCGCTGATCCGATCGAGCGGTATTGCCCGTCCACAGATGCGGCCGCGCTTTCCGCCTGGCAGAGCTCCAGCAGGTCTTCGGCAGCCGACGTGAGGCCTTCGGGGATGGCGGTGGCCGCCTGCATCGCCGCCCGCAGGCGGTTGCGGATGGATTCCCTTCGCGCGGCATCGTTCAATCTGGAGATCTGTTCGGCCGCGGAGACCTGAAGCTTTGCCTGCAGGACCAGCAGTTCACACGCACGGCGCGTGGAGCGCGAAAGCCATTGGGGTTTCTCAGATGTGCACGAGACGAGACGGGTCAGCCGGCCCCCATCGGCCATCGAGAACGACACGCTGGCCGCGGTGTCCATGTTGCGCATGAACTCGAGGTGGAACGGGGAAACACTGCGCAGCGCAGCGTGACTCAGGTCGAGGCTGGTGCCGGCCATCCGCCGGGAGGCGATCACGGCGACGTCGCCCTCATCGACGTCGGGGATGTACCGCGACGCTTTGCGGGTGTAGATGTGACGGGCTTGCAGCGGGATGTCGCTCGCCGGAAAGTGGTGTCCGAGATAACGAACCAGTCCGGGAAGGCGATCCTCAGCGACGATCTCCCCGTGCTCGTCTTCATGGAACCGGTAGACCATCGCCCGGTCGAAGCCGGTCAAGGCCCGGACGGCGCAAGCGACGGCCAACTCGATTTCGGGCACGCTCTTGGCTTCGCCGATCTCCTGCGACGCATACAGCACCGGAACGAGATTCGCCTGATAGTCCCCGTGCGATTTCTCGATCTCGATGACGATCTGTCCGGCCACCTGATGCAGGATCACATCGACCCTGCCGTGGGCCTCGGCCGCCAGGCGGACGCCGTACAGATCCGGGGAGGACGGCCGGTATCCGCTCTGCTCCATCGCCTGCTCGAGGCGCTGCAGTTCATCCGCGAAGAAGATGCTCGTCAGCGGCGCGTCGAAGAGCTGATCCGGCGCGGCGCCGATCAGCTCTTCGGTGTTGGCGCTGGCATAGGTGATGCGACGGTCTTGCAGGTCAGCGGCGATCAGCGCCCCATGGGCCTGGATCCGGCCGGACAGGTGCAGCTGCTCACTCGCGCAATCGGCCAGAGCCGGCGCGCTCGGGTGCGCTTCGCTGGTCATCCCGGGCCTCGTGCCACTCTCGAAGGATAAGCGTTCGGCCGACGGCGGTTAAGCCTTGGACGTAATTGCATCGCTCAACGCAATTACGTCGTTGACAACGTGCGTCAGTTGCCGGCCTCGATGGCCGCGACCTTCGCCAAGCCGTCAGATCCGGACAACCGCTGAAGGTCGATTCCGCCGGAGGCCTGGAACCCGTCGATCCGGCGCTTGAGGTCGCCCGAGGACAGGTATGCGTAGAGGTTCTTGCCGGGGCATGACGTCTGCGCGAAATCTCGATGGCCCGCCAGCGTAGTCGTGGAGAGCTTGTAAGTGCTTGCGGCCCAGGCGAATATGCGCGCCGCGCCGTCAACCTGCGCCTCTGGCACGACTTCCCGATCGAAGTCACCCTCGCAGATGACCAGGAAATGGCCGATCGTGTTGTAGTCGGTCGCGGTGTCACCCGCAATCTCGGGTCTGCGCAGTTCGTAGATGTTGCCGTTCCCGTCGACGCCGAAGTGGTACGCGATGTCGATCCAGCCCAGCGTGTCCTGGTGGTAACGCTGGTCCGCACGGAACCGGGCCGGAGCGTTGCGATTGTCGCCCAGCACCACGGCGGCGTGGTGCAGGGTCATGCGCGTAATCGTCTGGGGCGTACCTCCGGGGCGTGCGGGACGGGCGCCCCAGGCGTCGCGGCTGATCACCTGTGTCGCGACGGGCCGCGCGGGATCAGCAGCCGTCCGGCCGACACACGCGCCGACTGCGGCCGTCAACCCCAGGCCGCCCGCCAGTGATAACAGCCGGCGGCGGCTGACGCGATCCTTTTCGGCGGCCATGCGCTATTCCTGCTCGGTTCCCAGCAACCGCAACGGGTGCAGTCCGTCCACCGCTCCGACGAACGGCGGATGGATGCTGTAGCCGAGCATGCGCTGGATGTCGTCGGACACCGTTCGGGCGATGTCGCGCGACACCGACAGGGTGAAGGCCTCCATCGGTCGCAGCCACGGCTGGCAGTACTGGGCGGTGACGGCCAGACGGTCGTGCGTGGACGTGTTCGCGCCCCCGCCATGCCACAACGTGCCGACGAAGAAGACGCAGGAACCGGCGGGCATCACGACCGGCAGAGCGGTGTCGTCCGGGCCGGGACGGCGCTTACCCCACCGGTGGCTGCCGGGTATCACCACGGTGGCGCCGTTGTCGGCGGTGAAGTCGTCGATCGCCCAGATCGTCGCTGCCGCAAGAGGTTCCCGCGGGCGCGGAATGGGATAGAACCCGTCGTCGTGGTGAGGCAGCTGGGCGGACTCGCCCGGCTGAATATTGATGGCCTGCAAGGCCGAAAGCAGATAGTTGGGCATCAGCAAGCGGTCCAGCACCGCCAGCACCCTCGGGTTGTCGACGAGCCGGTCACATAACCTCGTCCGACTCAGCACGCTGTAGACGCGTTGCGTGCGCCTGCCCTCGAAGGAATTGCGTCCGGTATGTCCCAGCCACGGACGCACGGTTTCCCGGATCTCCCGGCACTGCTGGGCATCGAGCAGGTTTTCCCAGATGACGTAGCCGTCGCGGGCCAGGGCCGCCACGTCGGCTTCGACCACAGCGCTGTCGACGGTGCTTCCGCCGCTGGGCGTCCACCTGTATCGCTGCGCCAGGTCGCCCCGTAGATCTTCCAGCGTGGTGACGGACTCTTCGTCGGTGTTCATCTGGTCCGTGTCCTTCGGCTAGTGCTTCCGACCACACTAAGCTGAAATCGCTCCATCCATATCCGTGAACGCGGGGAATAACGCGGGGAATCACGTGAACCGAAAGGCTGTCGCACTCGCGACGCTCATGGTTGCTGTCGTCGCGGGATGCTCGCACGACTCTGCAGCGCACACCGCGGTGAGCAACGGCGGCCAGGCAGCGCCCGCTCCCGCCCACGTCCACACACCGTCGCCGGCGCTGCCCGAAATGGCCGACGCACCCGCCTTCGGCGCCGTCTCCAAGCTGGTCAACGACGCGATCGCGGCAGACAAATTGCCCGGCGCCGTGATTGAGATCGGGCACGGGGGCGCCGTCGCACTCCACCAGGCCTACGGCTTGCGCAAGCATGCCGGCGAAGCCGGCCTGGACGGCCGGCCGTCGCCGGCTGAGCCGATGACCGAGGACACCATTTTCGACCTGGCGTCACTGACAAAGAATCTGGTCACCGCCACTGCCGTCATGCAGCTCTATGAACAGGGCAAGGTGCGGTTCGACGATCCTGCCCAGCAGTACCTGCCGGACTTCAACCCGTCGAACGACCCGCGGCGCGCCAAGGTGACGATCCGGATGTTGCTCACGCACACCTCGGGCGAACCGGGAGACGTCGAACTCAAAGATCCGTGGGGACTGAACGGCCCCGACAAGGCAGAAGGCCTGCGGCGCGCGCTGGGCACCCCGCTGCAGTCCGGTCCCGGCGACGGCTTCCGCTACTCCGACATCAACTTCATCCTTCTTGGTGAGCTGGTGGAAAAGGCCAGCGGTGAGGCTCTCGATGTGTATGCGCAGCAACACATCTTCGACCCACTCGGAATGGACGACACCCGGTTCCTTCCTGCGGCCAGAGCGTGCGGGCCGCACGCGACGTACGGGTCCGCGATTGCCTGGGCGCCGGGGGCCGGCCAGCTGCCGACCACCTGTCCGGCCGGCACCTGGAACACCGGCCTGCTGCCGCGCATCGCACCGACCGCACGAGACGAGGAAGGCCGAGCCGATCCCGGCAAGAACCCCGATCTCGATCACCTGCTTCGGGGCACGGTGCATGACACGACCGCGCGGCGGATGGGCGGGGTGGCCGGCCATGCCGGCGTGTTCTCGACGGCACGCGATGTGAGTGTCTTCGCCCAGGCCCTGCTCGACCGCCTCGCCGGCCGCCCGAGCCAATTCCCGCTGCAGCAAGCAACTTTGGCGATGATGACCTCGCCGCAGCAGCCGGGACATACGCCCCAGCAGGTCGAAGCGGCCGACCAGGCTGCCCGCAAGGCGTTGGCGCAGCGCCCGAGCAATACGCATTCGCTGCTCGCCGCGCGCTACCCGGCGATCGCGGGCCAGAACCTGCGTGGCTTCGGCTGGGACATCGACACGGGTCAGTCCGCGCCGCGGGGCGCGGTCTTTCCCGTCGGCAGCTTCGGCCACACCGGCTTCACCGGAACCTCGTTGTGGATGGACCCGGCCTCCGACACCTACATCGTGCTGCTGTCCAACTCGATTCACACCCGGGGCAGCCCACCGATGTCTAATCTGCGGGGAGAGGTGGCGACGGCTGCGGCGCGGGCTTTGGGCCTCTGAGCTCAGGGCCGCTCGAAGTGCTGGTAGTCGATGGGCGTGGTCCAGTCGCCGCCCCAGCGCAAGCCGCGATCCGTGAAGGCGCGCACCGCGGGGTCACCACGGTGCAGGGTCCCCGCGTCGGTGCGGTTGCGATCCAAATATGTTGCCGCATTGTGTGGTTCGAAGGTGCCATCGGCGTAGCGGCACGGGTTGAGGCGCGGGTTGAGGTCGATCGCGCGGCCGTACGCGTGTTGGGCCCATCGACCGGTGCCCGGGATGGCCCGGCAGTTGAATGCGGAGGTGTTGTTGTCCTCCATCGACAGTTCGTCGTCGGCACCCGGATAGTGGTCGACAGTCTGCATCCGCTCGATGGGATAGCCCAGTCGGTAGAGCTGCTCGAAGATGTCGGTGACGTCCGCGACCAGGTCTTCGTGCACGACCAGCTCGCCCAGGTGTGTCTGGCCGTCAAAACCCCTGTAGCGGAGATGGATTCGTCGTAGTTGCGCGGGTTCGACGGGGCAGCCCGGGCGCCAGCTCGCCCCGAGATCCGCGGCGGTGACCGCCTCCGCCGCCGCCGTGGCCGGTGCCCCACTGGCCGACGATGACGGAGAAGGCGGCGCCGGAGTGGCCGGATGCGGAGGCTCCGCATGCGCGCACTGCACCACTGCGGCGAGCAGTGCGAGCAGGGTGAGCGCCCGCAAGCACGAAATCAACTGGGCTCGATCAACAACGTCGGTACCCCGCAGGTGCCGTCCTTCACACTGACTACCCGCGTGCCGGGCTTGCGCCCGGGACGAACCTCGGAGACATCGAGGCCGGCTGTAGCGAGCCGCGCCCGCGCCGCGTCGGCGTCCGGAACACGCCAGGACAGACCCCACAGTTGGTCGGTGTGCGGCGGCAACGGCGCGTCGCGCAGCGGTTGCGCGATCTCGACAGTGACACCGCCGACCCGCATGAACACCAGCCGCATGCCCCAATCCGGAAAACTGCGGTCCAGCGCGAGGCGCAGGCCGAGCCCGTCGCGGTACAGCGCGACCGCGGCGTCGGCGTCGGCGCTCTGCACGACAGCGTGGTCGATTCCGGTCACGACGGCGTCCGCGTCGCCGACCGGCACGGCCTCCGGCAGGCGATCCGGGGATTCGTGCTGGATCGCGATGATCAGCACGCCGCGGGTGCGGGATTGGGGGAGCAGCACGCTGCGCCAGTGCCGGACCAGTCCGGTATCGGTGTCGATGCCCTGACCCGGCGAGACCGGCGGCGGCTCAAGGCCGTTGGCGATGAGCTGAACATGCGCGTCATCGAGATCCGCGGTGGCGAACGCGAGCCCGATCGGGCCGTCGCCGCACCGGTCCAACTGCGCCGCGACCGTGCGCCCGAGAGGACCGTCACCGTGTGGCGAGATCAGCTCGAGGTAGGTGTTGTCGAGCCTGAACAGTGCGTTGGCCGTGCCCCAGCCGGGATGTTCGCCGCGCCACGAAGGGTTGCGCGACAGCAGCGTGGCGTAGCGGCGCGTGGCGTCGCTGAGGTCGCGGACGGCGACAATGACGTGGTCGAGGGCGTCGAACACGAACTCAGCATGCCGCATCGCCCCTCGCGGATCTGTTCGGGTCGCCGTCGGCGGCCGGTTAACCCGCGGCGGTCAGCAGCAGTGCGCCGCCGACCACCGCCTCCACGATGAAGTAGAACCAGTTGGGGTAGAACGGGGTCCTGCCGTCGATGACGGCCGAGACGAGCCGACCGAATGCCATGCCCGCCAATGCCAGTCCGACGGTGATCATGACCCCCGTTCGTGCCGGGCTCGGCTGCAGGGCCGCAAACGCCAGCACACCCGCGATCGCCACACCGAAGCCGCCGTAAACGGCCCGCACCTCGGAGCGGGACTCACGCGTGGGCAGGGTGATGCCGAACACCTGGATCATCCTGGCCGGAGCGGCCAACGCGTAGAGGCCCATGCCGAGAAAGAACACGGCGGCGAACGCGCTCACCGCTGTTGCCATTGCAGCCTCCTCGCCGCGGTTGCGGACCGGTGAATTACAGATCGACGATGGTGCCTGCTGTCGGGTCGACCTTCCCGTCGAGCAGCTCGAGGTAGGCCTGCTGGATCTCGTCCTCGCTCGAAATCCGTTCGATGCGAAGCCAATTCGAAGCCCAATCGGCGAACGGCGCCCATGACTCGGCGACGTTCTGGTCGAGTTTCGCGGCGCCCCAGTCGGCGCCCCGCTTCTGGATGCGGTCCGGGGCGAAGAAGAAGACGGGCTTGGGCCCGGCGAGATCGGTGCTGCCTTGCGCCATCTGGGTCCAGTGGGTCATACCGACGGCAGAGCTGTGGGCGAGGCGGTCGCCGTAGCGAGCGTGCACGTCGGCGCGGACCGCGCCGTCACCAGAGATGTCGACGTACACCGCACGGTCGCCCGGCAACTCAGAGATGTTGTCGTACAGGTGAACTGAATCGTAGACGTGCAGTCCTTCGACGAATGCGCGGTTGCCCGCCGACGTCAGGCCTACCAGGTGGATGCCCTCGCGCTTGGCGAGCAGGTAGGCCGCGATGATCGCGGTTTTCGACGAGGCGCTGGAGATCACGATGGTGTCGGCGCCGAAAAAGCCCTCATCGGCGACGAAGTCATCGATGAGGAAGGACGTGAAGAAGAGCGGGAAGAACAGGATGTGCTCGGCTTCGCGGTCGGGCGAATAGACGGGATCGGTGGTGACGTCGCGGTAGCCCTGGTAGGCCGAGGGCAGCGGTAGCCGATGCGGCGCGGCGTCGATGAACCCTTTCTCGTTGATGCGGTCCGGCGTGATCAGCAGGTGGCTGGCGCACGGTAGGTAGCCGTAGACGCGCATGCCCGGCGCCAGGTCGGGGTGCCGCGATTCCTCGACGTGGGCGTAGCCCCAGACGTTCAGCTTGCCCCAGTCCGGGTCCGAGGCGGGGAAGAAATCCCAGTACCGCATGGCTTCGCCGAAGACGGCGTAGGTGATGTTGTTCGATGTCAACCCGAAGGACTCGACCCGCAGCAGGGCTTCGCCGTCAGCCGGTGCCGGGGCGTCGGCGGATGCGAACCGGGTCTGGTGCAGATCCTTGCGGAGTATTTCGAAGTCCATGGAACGAGAGCCTATGACGCTCTACGCGAGTCTGGTCAGTTCCTGTCGAACGCGCTTTTCGACGAGCAAGGGGATGAAATCCCGGATGGGGCTGGCGGCGAACCGGGAATGATGTTCGCGGACTGTCTCGTCGAGGAACGTCGCATTGACCTCGGGGAACTGCTCCATCAGGCGGCGCTCGATCTCAGCGATCCGGGTCTGCTCACTGATCCGTGCGCGCGGAGGCATGCAGAAAGGATTGCCTGGAAGGTGACGCTTCGTCAAACCCAAGATGAACGGTCGCCTGTGGGGAAGAGTTCCGCTCCTCGCCCTTGCGAGACGAGGCGATCGCTGCTCCTGTCAGGGCCAAGCGCTGTCCCGGTAGCGCTATGACAGTGAGCGCACAAACGCTTCCTTTGAAACATGTTGGTAGCGTTGCTTTGAACGACTTGATCGGTAGGTGTGGCGAGTCTGGTGACTGTGTGCCGTACCCATTCTGGCGGACCAAAAGGGAACCGTACTGGGGTGAGCTTGAACAGGCGTCGGTGCCCTTCGTGGAGCGGGTTCGTGGTGAGCTCCGGCATCTTCGCGAATGGGCGGAAACGTACCGGGACGCAGATATCTGGGTCGAGTGCCGCCTCAAGCCGTTCGCGCCGGGAATTTCCGCGGTTCGGCTGATCGCTCATCGGGCAGGCGAGGCTGGTTTCGTCGCGGTGCAGCGTCCAGAAGCCGAAGTCGTTGAAGCGGTCCGGGGTGTGGACTGGACACGAGGAGTGGTCGTCTGGGTCCGGATCGGGGGGACGGTGCTGCGACGGCGTCGCGGCCTCGCCTGAGGCGTGCCCGCTGTCGCGGGGATTATTTGCCGACTTTGGCCAGCGTCCGCTTGGCTTGAAGGCGCACTTCGCTGTCGGCGTCGTCAAGATACGGTTCGATTCTCGGACGCAACGATGCCGGCAGATGTTTGATGACCCGCAGTGACCGGAGGATGTATGGCCGGACCGATGGGTCGTCGAGTCCATCAAGGGCGATGGGGAGGGCGTCCTCCGGGTCGGCCCGGAGCAACCACTCGATGACAGGGGCTCGGCCGGAGCCCAACGAGCGGTCGGTGGCGACCTCGCGCATCCGTGCATAGTCCGCGGGTGCCGCAAGGTAGCTGAGCGCGTTGCCGATCGCAGCCAGCGTCGTGGCCGGTGCGGGCGGCTGCAGGTAGAGGCTGTCGAACAAGAGCGGCACCGCCTCCGTCCCCATCGCGTCGATCGTCGTCAAGGATCGGTACAGGCCGTTTCGAAACCGATGTAGTTCGACGGGGTCGGTGAGGCCGCTCTTTGTTTCGGTGTTCTGCACCCAATCGACGAGTATTGGGATGAGGCTCGGGTACCGTTCGTTGGTATTGATTAGATCAGCATTGGTTCTGAATGGCAGCTTGTTCCGTTTAGCCGTCTCGGTTATATCCGCACTCAGACGTTCGTGGGCGCGTGCCCATTCGGGTGTGGGAGGCATCAGTTGAGCGCCATTCGCAGCATCTTCAATTTTCCACCGTCGATAAGCGCCTGGAGGTTGCTCGAGATCGTCGTGCGAGTGTCAACAATCAGCGTCTCTGGATAGCGATGTCACGGTGCTCGAGGTGGATCTCGATTAACTTGTCCGTCGATTCATCGCTGACTCTGCTGACGAGGGCAAACGATCTGATCGCCGGCGCGGAACGCTTCAAGGACCGGGCCAGTTCGTCGCGGCTCGACAGGCCGTGTGAGTCCTCAGCCATCACCACGGACTTGCCACCGTCGGCATCGACGGCAATGGCCGTCGGGTCCAACCCCCAGTTCCGCACCAAGTTGTTCGCCGCGATGTCGATGCACTCGTCCAGCAGCGCATCAAAATCGGCCTGACACTCGTCGCTGGCCGTTTCTCGCCACGACACACTCATCAGTTCTCCGCTCTGATCTCCTCGCGGGGCGGTCGACCGATGCCGGCCCGCCGTTGCCTGCTCCGCGAGCTTCCGAGCCAGCCACCGCTGCGGATAGCTCCGTCCCACTGTGTAGTGGATCCTAACAAGGCGATGAGCCGATTTTCGGCGCCGATTTGTGCCTGGCCCCTGTTGGCCGACCCCGACGGCATGTACCATTTGGTACATGATTACAGAGAGCGGCGTCGAGATCGCCGCACCTGCAAGTCTGGTGTGGGATGTGTTCAGCGACGTCGAGCGCTGGCCCGAATGGACCGCCTCGGTCACCGAGTTGGTCGCTCTGGACGGCCCCGGTCTCGCCGTGGGAAAGCGGTTCCAGATCAAGCAACCAAAGCTGCCGAAGCTGGTGTGGGAAGTCACCGACGTCGTGCCGGGGGCGTCGTGGACCTGGGAACAACGTTCGCCGGGCGGGGCCACGTCCGCTCTGCATTCGCTGACGCCGATGGCCGGCGACCGGACGCTGGTGCGTCAGGTTCTCGACCAGCGAGGCCCGGTTGGTGCTCTGATCGCCAAGCTCATGATCCGCACCACCCGCCGGTATCTGGAGATGGAGGCCCAGGGGCTCAAGGCCCGCAGCGAGCAGCTGCGCCAGTCACTTGGCCCGCACTCCTGACGTCGGGCGGCGCCGGCAGCTGCTCGATGCCCTGATCGACGAGTTCGCTTCCGGCGGCATCGGCGACCGGTCCCTGCGTGACGTGGCGGCCGCGGTCGGAACCAGTCACCGAATGCTGTTGCACCACTTCATATCCCGCGATGAGTTGCTGCTGGCGATCGTCGCGGAGGTCGAACTCCGGCAGATGGCGGTGCTCGCCGAGTTGCCCACCGACCCGGCCGAGAGTTTCGCCGCGATGTGGGCCACCCTGTGCCGGCCCGAATTGCGTCCCTTCGAGCGGCTGTTCTTCGAGTGTTACTCCCGGGGTGCCCAGGGCGAGCAGCCGTTTGCCCGGATGGTGCCCGGCGCTGTCGACGACTGGCTGGCCGAAGCTGCGAGAGTCGCCGGGGATGCCTACGACCCGGCGCTGGTGCGACTGGGTCTTGCCGTCATCCGGGGACTGCTGCTGGACCTGGTGGCCACCGACGACGACGCGGGCGTCACCGGGGCCGTGCAGGCTTTTGCGGATCTGCTCCGGGCGCCGGGACTGAAATAGCGGACGCGCCGCGTTGCACCCTTTGTGAAAATTCGATTCGGGGTCGGTCTGGGCTCGGACACCCCGCCCGATCACCTTCCCGCGATCATCGACCAGTTGGAGTCCAGTGGGGTTGACTCGCTCTGGTTCTCCGAGCTGGTCTATTCGCCGGCGGTCGATCCGATGGTCGGAATGGCTTATGCACTGGCGCGGACCACGCGGTTGAAGGTGGGTACGTCGGTGGCGGTGTTACCGGGCCGGCACCCGGTGCTGGTGGCGAAACAGTTGGCATCGCTGGCAACACTGGCGCCGAAACGCGTGCTTCCCGTCTTCGGGCTGCGCTCGGCGATTCCGGCCGAGCGTGAGGTGTTCGTGGTTCCTGACGGCGAGCGGGCGGCGGTGTTCGACGAGTCGCTGCGGATCCTGCGCGCGGTGTTGGCTGAGGATGCCGCCAGCTATCGCGGGAAGTTCTTCACGGTCACCGGGGCCGCGGTCGCGCCCCGGCCGTCGCCACCGCTGGACATCTGGGTGGGCGGCTCCTCACCCGCGGCATACCGGCGCATCGGTGAGCTGGCCGACGGCTGGCTCGGCAGCTTCCTCACTCCGGACGAAGCCAGGCAGGCGCGCGCGGCGATCGAACACGCCGCGGCGCAGGCAGGTCGGCATGTCGAACCCGACCACTTCGGCATCTCGTTGGCGGTGGCCGACGGCGAACTGCCCGCGGAACTGGCCGCAGCGGTACGCCGGCGTCGTCCGGATTGCGCTCCCGAGGAGCTGGTCGCCGCGGGCTGGGATGAGCTGCACCAGCAACTTGACGGGTATCTGGCAGCCGGGTTGACGAAGTTCGTCATCAGGCCGGTGGGTGTGCCGGCCGTGGACGGCTTCATCGACCGCTTCGTCACCGAGCTGCTGCCTCGCCAGAACTGAGCACGCTCGGGTGATTGACTCCTGAGTCTTTGTGGGTACAGCATCCGCATGGACCGCCCCGACACGATCATCGAAATTCATCGTGAACGAGTCCAGGACCAGACGGTCGAGATGTTCAGCGGTGACAAGCGCACCGAGTCCGTCGATGGCACGGGTTATTCAGCTACCGCCACCCTGGACCTCACGCTCGACCGGGTCTGGTTTATCGTCGACTCCCATCAGCGGCCGTGGCAGGAACAGGTCGACGGCGAAAACCGGGACCCTTTAAGGCATTTCGCGATCGATCTGGTGATCTTCGACTCGAGCATTGTGATCGATTCCGTAACCTGCATCCCCCTGGTCGAGCTTCCCCCGTCGACCATCACCATCCCGGACGGGCCGCGGGCCGGGGAGTCACGGGAGATCCCCTACAACGAGATCCCGCTGTTCGGGCGGTTGATCATTCATGACCAGCTCGAGCGGCACGAGATCGAGCCGGGGAAGCAGACGATCGCGCTGAACTTCACCGCTCAGGATGCTCCGGTACTGGTGGCCGGCCCACCGGCCGACCAGTTCGCGGCCCGACTGTTCGGGCCGGACGTCGAACGCCGCGGCGACGGCACCACCGTGTTCACCGGACAGGACCCGCGGATCAGCTGGGAAATCGACTACGCCGAAGCGCACTGGATCACCCACAGCATCGCCGGCCAGCTTCTGGTCAACATGGAAAAGCTGCAGCATCCCAGCCTCTCGGACGGCGAGGCCAGAACCAGGGTGCTGGACTCGCTCGCCACGCAGATCGCCGACGCGGTCCGCCCGCAGCTGGCCGAGATGGGCGACAACGGCATTCAGAGCCTGCTGCCGACGCCCCTGGAGGTCGACCCGCACGCGGACGACGACAGCACGGTCAAGGCTCTGGACGCCGTCGTGCAACGCTTCGACGTCGGCGAGACCACCGAGGAATCCATGGTGGTTCAGCTGCAAACACTGCGCGGCCTGCCCGCCGGTGAGCAGCTCCCGCACTCCATTCTTGCCGAAAACCCGTATGAGAAAACGGGATTGGCGACCGCCGGGTGGGGCATTCTGCGCCAGGTGAGCGACACCGTGCGCAACAGTTTCGACCTCGACGAGACCGACTTCGACCCTGACGCGCCGTGTCTGTTACGGGGCCCCAAAACCGTCAGCATCGGTGGCGAAGAGCGCAGCCTGGACTCACTGGACGCCGACATCCTGCCCCGCACCGGCGACGGCCGGCTGGTGGTCGACGGCACCGTCAGCGCCGAGACGAAGCTCTACGACTTCAAGGCCAGCTTCAAGGTGACCTACGAGATGGGCCTCGACGAGATACCACGCGACCCGAAGGTGGAGGAGAGCCGTCGCGCCAACTTCAAAACCGTCGAAAGTCTGGAAGAGGCACTGCAATCCGCGGGTGAGAAGAAACGGGCGGGTGAGCTCAGCGGCGAGGAATACGAGGCGGAAGTCAAGCGAGTCAGTGAGCTCTTCGATGAGCTGCCGCGGACAGTCGGGGTGCGGCCGGCGCAGAATCCACCGGAGCCCGAGGTGCATCCGGACTTCAGTCTCACCGCGGCCGGAAAAGTGGCGACCGCGGCAGGCGCCGTGGCCGTCGCCGGCCTGATCGCGCTTCCGGTGACCGCGGCGGCGGGCGCGGCGGGCGTCGGGGTCGCCGGAGCGGGTGGCCTTCTGACCCTGGCGATCGCGCAGTACCTCACCACCGTGTTGACGATCGACTGGTTCGGCACCGGGCTCGGATCGCGTCAGGTCAAGAAGTCGCTGAACGACCAACCCGAGGGCACGTCCCTGCCGCCCATCGGCATACCGGTCGACGTCAATCTGAACCGCCAGCGGCTCGCGGTGTACTTCCGCCCGCTGCCCGGCAAGTTGTGGGTGAAGTGCCTGCAGGCGGAGGAATCCGAAGACGCTGAGCGCCTGGACATCCGGACCGTCGGCGGGGTTTGGCCCACCGACGGCCGGCCGTGGAAGCTGTCCAGCGACGACGCCGTGGCGTACGTCGATTCCGGGGAACTGGAACTCCTCGTGGAGCCGGATACGGCCGGGGCCAACGAACTACCCATCAGCGTCGCCACGGATGACGACGGGCAGCCCTACTTGTGGGTCGAGGGAGATCCCGACCGGCTGCGCCGGCTACCGCGCGAATAAGTCCTCAGAACTTGGCCACGGCCCCGGCATCGACCGGCAAGGCCGCGCCGGTGATGTACTGCGACTCGTCGGAGGCGAGGAACAACACGGCGTTGCTGACGGCGCGCGCCTCGATCAACGGCTTGGGCAACAGGTGGAACTGTCCGATGATCTCGCCTGCGTCCTGCACGGTGGGATTCGGCAGGTCAGGTCTCAGTGTCCGGACGAACCAGTCGTTGTCGAGCATCGGCGTCAACACGTTGCCCGGGTGGATCGAGTTCACCCGGATCCATTGCGGTGCAAGCTCATTGGCCAGCGAGTTCATCAGACCGACGACGGCGTGTTTGGCGGAGGCGTAGTGAGCCATGTAGCCGCCGCCGCGAATGCCCAGCATCGAGCTGATCAGGATGATCGAACCGCCGCCGTTGGTCATGTGCGGCAGTGCCACTTTGACGGTGTGCCACACCCCGGTCAGGTTGATGTCCATCATCGTCTGCCATGCCGATTCTTCGATCATCGCCGCGGGTGCGGGAACCCCGCTGATGCCGGCGTTGGCCACCACGATGTCGAGCGGGCCCAACGCGTCCACTCCCTGTGCGACCGCGGCACGCAGACTTTCCACGTCCCGCACGTCGGCCTTGGCGGTGACGATGCGGCGGCCCGACTTCTCGACCAGGTCCGCGGTGTCGGCGAGGTCGCTGTCGGTAGCTCCCGGGTAGGCGACGCCGTCGATGTCCGCGCAGACGTCGACCGCGACGATGTCGGCGCCCTCCTCGGCCAACCGGATCGCGTGTTCGCGACCCTGGCCCCGTGCCGCGCCGGTGATCAGTGCGACCTTGCCGGCGACTCTGCCGACCCTGTTGTCTGCCATAGCGCTAGATCCTCCCATGGCGGCTGGGAGCGTCTCAGGCGTCGTCGATGCCGCCTGCGACCTCAAGCAACAGGTCATCTAGGCGCCGGGCCAGATTCCAGCCCAGGTAGACGGCGAAATGCACGACGAGTTCTTCGAGATCGTTCCGGGTCATCTCGCCCAGGGTCAGTGCGGCACTCAGGTGATCGGTCACCTCCTCGTCGATCGCGGCGGATGCGGCGCTGCAGATGCTGATGATGCGCCGGTCGCGGCGGGTGAGATACTTTGTCCGCGTCCAAATTTCGCCGTACAGATAGTCCAGGCGGGCGTGACCCTGAAAGGCAGTCGAGGCCCGCGGCGGCGCCTCACCGTGGATCTGTTGATACGCCGAGACACCACGGCGGCGGCGGGCATCGTCGTCCACCGGTTCCGCCCAAAGCTCGAAGTCCGGCGCCTCGACCGGGGAACCGGACTCCTCGGCGATCTTGAAGGCGCTCATCATCCCGTGCACCTGCATCACCGATGCCTTCGGCCAACCGGCCTGGGTGCCGAAGTGCAGCACGAATTCGTCGAACTCTGGGTAGCTGATCTCTCCGCTTTTCAGAGCCGCGTACACGTGGGTCTCGATCGGGGTGATCGCCCCAGCCGCGCCCACGCACGTCAGCGTTATCCAGCGGCGGTCGCGCGGGGTGAGCACGCCGCGGCGCCACATCTCACCGAACACATAGCCGATCACGCCGGCCTCGAGGTAGGCCCCAACCGGTTCCGGGCTAGCTGTGGTCATGATGCGTTCGTACTCGGCGCGCGCGACCGCGCGCCGTTCCTCGCGGGTTTGCGCCATCAGAGTCGCATGATCCAGCCACCGTCGACCGAGATCGTCTGGCCGTTGATCCAATCCCCGGCGGGGGAGCACAGCAGCAGCATCGTGCCGACCAGGTCGGCCGGCGGGCCAGAGGTCTTGCCCGGGATCTGCGCGCCGAGGATGTCGCGGATCGGGGAGTCCTTCGGCAGGCTCACGTAGGCGCTCTCGTTGTCGACGAGTCCGGGCGCGATGCCGTTGACGTTGATGCCGCGTGACCCGAGTTCGCTGGCGAGGTTGCAGGTCAGGCCGTGCAACGCATATTTCGAGACTCCGTAGATGCCGCCGGCCATGAACGCGCCGGCGGACAGGCCATTGACGATGCGGCCACCACCGCGGCCGGACATCGACTCGACCACGGCCTGGGTGCACAACAGCGGGCCGCGCAGGTTCACGGCGAGCACCCGATCCCAGTCCGGGACCGGCATATTCGACAGCCCATATGGGGGTAGGTCGGTCATCACCGCCGCGTTGTTGATCAAGATGTCGATGCCGCCGAACGCGGCGATCGCCGCGGATGCCATCTGGGCTGCCGACTCGGCCGACGTGACATCCAGATGCACCGCCGTCGATCGAAAGCCTTTGTCTGCCAGCGTATCGGCCGTGCGTTGTGCCGCATCAAGGTTGATGTCGGCGATGACGACGGCGGCACCGACGTCGCACAGCGCCTCGGCGTACACCTCGCCGATCCCGCCGGCGCCTCCGGTGACCACGGCGACCTTGCCGGTGAGGTCGAAGAGTTGGTTCAGGTCCATTTGAGCATTAGGCACCAGTTGATTAATGAAGTCAAGTGCCTTAGAAATAAGTAATCCGACTTAACGAAGGGCGCACATGACCGTTGATCTGAGCGTTCCCGTGGTGCATCTACACATCGGGGGAGAGGCGCGCACCACCGGTACGGGCGGTGTGCATCAGCACGTCTATCCCGCGACCGGCGAGGTCCAGGGCCCGGTGCCGCTGGCGGGTCCGGACGACGTCGACGAGGCGGTGCGTGCGGCGCACGACGCGTATCGGGAGTGGCGCGCCTGGTCGCCGGCGCAACGGGCGCGGGTGTTGCGACGGCTCGGGGAACTGATGGAGCGCGACATCGCCGAAATCGCCCGACTTTCCGTGCTGGACAACGGAATGTCGGCAGGCATGAGCCGGCCCCTCGTCAGCATCATGGCGAACTGGACGGCGTACTACGCCGGTTGGGCCGACAAGGTGGAAGGACGTGTCACGTCCTTCCCGGCGAACCAGCGTGAACTCGGCTACTCGATGCCGGAACCCTACGGTGTCGTCGGGATCATCCTCACCTGGAACGGCCCGGTTGTCTCGGTGGGCATGAAACTGATCCCGGCGCTGGCGGCCGGGAACACGGTCGTCATGAAGCCGTCCGAGCTGACCCCGTACGCGACGGAACACCTTATGGGCCTGGTCAGAGAAGCCGGAATCCCGCACGGCGTAGTCAATCTGGTACTCGGCGGACCGGAGACCGGGGACGCGCTGGTGCGCCATCCACTCGTGCAGAAGGTCAGCTTCACCGGTGGCCCGGCGACCGCCCGCAAGATCCTCGCGCGGTGCGCCGAGTCCCTCAAACCGGCCGTGCTGGAACTCGGCGGCAAGTCCGCCAATGTGCTCTTCCCCGATGCCGACCTGAATACGGCGGTCGCCGTCAACGCCTTCAGTGTGCTGGGCACGCTGGCCGGACAGGGTTGCGCAATCCCCTCGCGCATGATCGTGCACAACGACATCTACGACGACGTCGTGGATCGCGTCGTCGAGATCGTCTCCGGCATGCGGTGTGGTGACCCGTTCGACCCGGCAACGCTCATCAGTCCCGTCGTGACTCGTCGGGCGCAGCAACGGATTTTGGCCATGATCGAACGAGCGCAGACCGACGGCGCGAAGCTGCTTGCCGGTGGCGGGGTGCCCGACGACCTAACCGGGGGATTCTTCGTGGAACCGACGGTCTTCGGAGACGTGGCCCCCGATTCCGAACTCGGCCAGATCGAGGTGTTCGGGCCGGTGCTTTCCCTGATGCGGTTCGAGGCTGAGGAGCAGGCGATCGCGATGGCGAACTCGACTGAATACGGTTTGGCCGCCTACGTTTACACGAAAGATATCGGCCGGGTGCAGCGGATGGTGTCCGCGCTCAAGGCGGGCGGTGTCTACGTCAATGGAGCCAGCCCGGTCACCGGCTGCGAGCTCGCCTTTGGCGGTGTCGGCATCTCCGGCTACGGCCGCGAAGGCGGCGAGGAGGGATTGTTCGAGTTCCTGCGCACCAAGGCGGTGGGAATCGCGTGAGCAAGCCACTGAAATTGGCCGGTGCGGTCGCGGTACTGACCGGGGCGGGCAGCGGCATCGGACGCGCGACCGCAATGGCATTCGCCGATCGGGGCGCGTCGGTAGTGGTAAGCGATCTGTCCGAGGACCGCGCCGCCGCTGTCGCCGAGGAGATCACGGCGTCGGGCCGGCCGGCGGTTGGACTGCGGGTCGATGTGACCGTCGAAGCCGATCTGGTGAAGCTGCGCGACGTCGCGCTGCAGCGGTTCGGCCGGATCGACGCGGTGATGAACAATGTCGGCGTGCTGGCGATCGGTGCTCCCGAAGCGTTGCCCGACGAGGCGTGGACGCGCACCGTCGACATCAACCTGTTCAGCATCGCGCGCAGCAACCGGGTTTTTTTGCCGGGACTGATCGCGCAGGGCAGCGGCCATCTCATCAACACCGCGTCGGCTTCCGGATTGCTGAGTTACGGATTCGACCGGCTTCCCTACGTGGCGTCCAAACATGCCATCGTCGGGCTGTCCGAGGCGCTGGCGGCCTATCTCGGAACCAAAGGTGTTGGTGTGACCTGTCTTTGCCCGTCCGGGGTGATCACGAACATCCTGGAAGGCATAACGGTGTACGGCGACGCGGCTCCGACCCCGCGGGCGCCGGCGCACCAGATCGTGGCGGCCGAGGATGTCGGCAAACTGACGGCCGATGCCGTGGAGGCGGGGCGTTTCCTGGTGGTGACCGCCCCGGAGGTGCACGATGCACTCATGCGGCGCGCCAACGACATCGAGGCCTACATCCGGGAAAGCATCGAGGCACAGGGATGACCGCCCTGCGAGTCGGCTTCGCGGGTGTGGGGTCGCAGGGCGGTCCGATGGCGCGCCGGATCGTCGAGGACGGGTTTCAGACGACACTGTGGGCGCGCCGGCCGGAGTCGCTCGAACCCTTTGAAGGTACCGGCGCCGTGGTTGCCGCCGATAGGCGTGCGCTCGGTGCCGCATCGGATGTGTTGTGCCTCTGCGTCATTGGTGATTCGGACGTCGACGACGTGTTGCGCGGCGATGAGGGCGCGCTGGCCGGGATGGCCGCCGAGGGCACCGTGGTGATTCACAGCACCGTCCATCCCGATACCTGCCGGCGTCTGCAGGCCGATTTCCCGCACCTGCATTTCGTCGACGCCCCGGTGTCGGGCGGCGGGCATATGGCCGCGGCGAAGGCGTTGCTGGTGATGGTCGGCGGCGACGATGACGCGGTCGAGCGCTGCCGGCCCGTGCTGGAGACGTTCGCGAATCCGCTTGTGCACGTTGGTGGCCTGGGTGCCGGCCAGGCGGCGAAGCTGTTGAACAACGCGCTGTTCAGCGCACACCTCGGGCTGGCCGCAAGCGTCTTCTCCGTCGCCGACAGACTCGGAGTGGACAAAGCAGCCCTCGCCGGCGTCCTGTCCAAGGGGAGCGGCCGCAGCTACGCCGCCGAGGTGATCAGCGGCTCCGGGCACGGCCTTTCGGTGATGGCGCAACTCGCCGGCGCCCTGCTTGCCAAGGATGTCGACATTCTCGCCGACCTGGTCGGCCGGGATTCCGCGGAAGTTGTCCGAGTGGCCACGAATACCATCGACGCCATGAATCTCGGCGCCCGGTGACGCCCGGCCCTCTTCCGGCCACCGCCCTGCAATTGCTGTTGGCGGCCGAGCGACTGTTCGCTGAGCACGGACTGGCCGGCGTGTCATTGCGGCAGATCTCCATCGAGGCGGGGTCGTCGAACAATTCGGCAATCCGGTATCACTTCGGCTCCAAGGATGACCTGCTGCGCGCGATCTTCAGTTATCGTCTCGGCGATCTGACGCAACGCCGCGCGCTGCTGCGGGCCCGTGCACGGCCGGATGATCTTCGGGCCCAGTTGGAAGCACACATCGTTCCGCTGATCGAATTGGCCGAATCGCCGGACAGTTTCTACGTGTCGTTCATCGACCAGCTTCAGCGCACCGGCCAGGTCGAGGTATTCCTGCGCCAGGCCGACGCGATGAAATCCCAGGACGAATTCATCTTCGGGATGCAGCGGCTGCTGCCGGACATTCCGGAACCCATGCGCTCTCTGCGGATTCAGCAGGCCCAGGATCTTGCGGTGCACCTGGCCGCCGAACGGGAACGCGCTGTCGCGCGCAACGACGCCGTCGTGAACTTCGCGCTTTTCGTCGCCGGCGTGGTGGACGGCCTTTCCGGCTTTCTGGCCGCGCCCGCGTCCGCGGAGACTCGGCAGCTGCTCGCCCGTTAAAGCGCAAATAAACCGCGAATTCGGGAAAACCCGAAATCACCGGTTCGGATGGCGCTATTCTCCGCTTCTGCGGCTGGTATTCGGGGCCGTGACGTTTTCTTGTTCGGACCTATTCGGGCTGGTCGTACTCGGGAGATGTCATGTCATTTGTTGTTGTGTCGCCGTCAATGCTGGAAGCGGCGGTTTCGGAAATAACCGGTATCGGTTCGGCGCTGAGCGCGGCCAACACGGCCGCGGCGGGCGCGACTACAGACCTGGTGGCCGCCGCGGCCGACGAGGTCTCGGTGGGCATCGTTGCGCTGTTCGGCTCGCACGCGGCGGAATATCGGGCGGTCAGTGCCCAGGCAGCGGCATTTCAGAGTCAGTTTCTGCAGGCGTTGAATGCGGGCGCGGGCGCATACGCCAGCGCGGAGGTGGCCAGTGCCGCACCGCTGGACGGTCTGCAGCAGGTCCTGCTCAATCTCATCAACGCACCCGCACAGGGTCTTTTCGGGCGCCCGTTGATCGGTAACGGGGCCAACGGAGCACCGGGAACCGGCGCGGCCGGGGGAGCGGGCGGGTTGCTGTTCGGCAACGGCGGAGCCGGCGGGTCCGGCGCCGCCGGCCAAAATGGCGGTGCCGGCGGTGCCGCCGGCCTGTTCGGCGCCGGAGGAGCCGGCGGGGCGGGCGGTGGTGCCGTTGCCGGCGGGATCGGCG
>NZ_LKTM01000309.1 GCF_001417955.2 Mycobacterium gordonae
GGGTGGTGATCTCCAACCACACATTCTTCTGGTGCCGCAGGTAGGCCAGGGTTTCCAGGACGTTGCGCAGGTGACTGACGCAAACCTTGCAATAAAAGTCTTCGTTGAATGCCTTTAGGTCGACGTTGGCGGCGTCGACACGCCGGTAGAATTCCGCGCGGGGCTCAGGACACATGTACCCGGCCGTCACCGCGACGGCTTTGATTCCCTGGTCGTGGCAGGCGTCGGCTACATCGGCGGCATACTCCCAGAAGATCGTTGGGTCGTTGTAGGTGAATGCCACGCTGCGGCAACCCAATTCGTGTGCGGTCCGGGCGATGTCGGCCGGGGCC
>NZ_LKTM01000310.1 GCF_001417955.2 Mycobacterium gordonae
CACAACTGGCCATCCGGGCACTACACAGCGCGGTAGCCCGACGCGGAGATGTCGCGGGGTGCATTCTGCACTCGGATCGCGGATCTCAGTTCCGGTCAAGGAAATTCGTACACGCCTTGAATCAACACGAGATGGTCGGCTCTATGGGCCGTGTCGGAGCCGCCGGCGACAACGCCGCCATCGAGAGCTTCTTTAGCCTGCTGCAGAAGAACGTGCTCGACCGCCGCCGCTGGGACACCCGAGAACAACTCCGCATCGCGATCGTCACCTGGATCGAGCGCACCTACCACCGGCGCCGCCGCCAGTCCGGCCTCGGGCGGTTGACCCCGATCGAATTCGAAGCAATCATGACCACACCGGCCAGTCAGGCCGCGTGACCGAAACTGTCACCTGATCGTGCAGCAGACCCTCCCGACGACGCACCACGGCAGTACTGATTGGGATGAGTTCTATGCGTTCCTCGGACGAATCTCGTATCCCTGCAACGACCAAGCATCACGAGACAGTGCTGTGCAATGGAAGGGACTGAGCCACTGCCGCCAGTCCAAAGCCAATGCTCCCGTGGACGTCGCGGTGATCGGCGACAGTCACGCCGAGCATCTGTTCCTCGGCCTGGCGGAGGCACTACCCGACAAGAACATCCTTTACTACATGGCGAACGGGCTACCGCTTGAATCAACGCCGGGTATGAAGAAGGTGATCGACCACTTCGCCTCAGATCCAGCGATCCAAACCGTCGTCATCAATGGCGATTGGCCCAGCCGGGGCATAGGCAATGGAGAGCAGCTCGCGACGACCCTCAAGGCCTTCACAGCGAAGGGCAAGGCGGTGTTCGTGACTGACGACGTTCCCTGGTTCCGGTTCGACGCCGTAGCTTGCAAATACCGCATCGCTCCCGTTTTGCCCTACCCGAAGTGCAGCGAGGATCGGCAACGCTTTGAAGATGACTACGCTACGTACTTCCCCGCGCTGCGATCCACTGTCAACAAGGTGCCTGGAGCAGCCCTGCTCGAGACGGCGCAGTATTTCTGCGACCAATACTCCTGCCGTATGAATCAGGGCGACTCGCTTTTGTTCCGCGACTCAAACCATCTCAACGAGACGGGTAGCAGATTCCTGGCCGGCCGCATGCTCGCCGACAATCCGCAATTCCGGGCTGCCGTCACCCGCTCGTCGAATCACTGAGGTTAGAGGCAGGGGCGACCAGACCTCGAGCCGTGCCGACACCGAAGAACAAACCGACGCCGATTGCCAGGAAGGCAGGTCCGCCCGTCAGGAAGGAGCGAACAACCGTCGCCGTCGCGGCGGCGGGCGCGCCCCGAAGCAGCAGGTGACTGCGCACCACGCGGTTGTCCGCGTCGGCGGGCCGGATATCGGGCGGCAAGATGGCCCTGAGATCAGGATCGCCAAGTACCTGCGCCTGCCGCTCTGGATACGGATGGGCAAGTGTGACGCCATGATTGGCGCTCCCGCGCTCCTTGAGCTGTTTCAGGTCTCCGGTGGCCAGATAGGCGCGCACATTGGCGGTCTGTTGGTCTGCCGCCTTGCTCCAGTAACTGCAGGCGAGCACCGACACGCAACCTGCCACCGTGAATGCGGCGGCCACGGCGAACACCCAGAACACCGGGCCACGTTGGACCCGTGGGCTCACCTCCGCGCCGCGCGCCCTGTCCCACAGGGCGAAGATGCTTACGAAGGCCATGGGATACACCAGCAGCACCACGTCCAAATAACGTGGTGCTACCAAACTTCCGCGTCCGTAGGCGAACAGCACTAGTTGAATGGTGACCCAGCAGGAGATTCCGAGGACGACCCAGGCGCCGTCGGAAATACTCGGGCGGGTCTTCAAGATATGCCGGCAGTACAGGGCGATCGGGATTCCTCCGGCAATCGTCAGAGCCGCGAAAATCCCAAGTCCTGCAACGAAACCCGCAGGAGTGGCCATTGACTTCGCGCTCCCAGCTCCCCACGCGGTCACCGCGACGGCGATCGACGCCAGTAAGAGGACGGCTGCGATT
The DNA here is from genome assembly GCF_001417955.2 of Mycobacterium gordonae. Taxonomy (GTDB): domain Bacteria; phylum Actinomycetota; class Actinomycetes; order Mycobacteriales; family Mycobacteriaceae; genus Mycobacterium; species Mycobacterium gordonae_B. The sequence continues at coordinate 2,019 of NZ_LKTM01000310.1, forward strand.
TCGCGGGTACTGCGCTTCCTGCTGTTCGTCACGATCTGCAGTGCCACCAACGTCGCGGCGGCCGGCAGGGTGGCAACGCCTGTGGCAAAGGTGAAGTAGCTGAGGATTGCCGCCGACAAACCGGCAAACCAGCGCAACGAGAATGCCGGCGCAGTGGAGAAAGCGGCTACTGCAAGTACGCCGAAGAACAACGACAGATAGACCTGGGATTGAAATCCCCACACGGTGTTCTCGAAGTCGATCGGAAATGCGAAAATCAGCGCGACAAAGCAGGTCAGGAGCACCTGAAGGTGTGGTGCGACAAGAGGAATCAGCAGGGCGGCGAGCAACGTGACTAGAGCGGTCAGCACGGCAGCGCCGAAAATCATTTCCAGGCGGGTGTTCCATTCACCGGCCATCTCGAGGTGAGACAACGCAACGAGGCGGGTGATCAGGATGCGGTGGCCGTTGTGCGATGCGACGAGGTCGGCAAAGGACAAGGTGCCCTTGAGGTACGGCGAATACAGGGCTTGCCCCTCAGCGTCCCATTGATCGAGCAGCGGCACTGATGAGCTGAACGCGGAAACGATGATGAGCCGGGACCCGAACACCGTGCAGGCCAAAGCCGTGAACAAAGCAAACCAGCGTCGTCGTCCGACCGGCGACCGAGTATTCGCCTCGGTTGATATCACCTCGTCGCCTCCACGCACTGTCAGTCCCTCAGTCGTCCGGGTCACGCGCACCTCCCCCGGACTGAACGTCGACGCTCCATCTGATTCATCGGTTGATCTACCCCCTGAGCCAACTCGTCAGGACGAAAGGCTCTTTCGCCGTCGGAATCGCTGCAACGCATTCACTGCGCCTAGCCCGGCGGCACCGCTTCCGGCCCACTGCATCACCGGGCGCCGCATCGCCAGGCCGTACCACCGCAAGTACGCCGGCAACCACCCGACCAGATCGAATTTACTTTCCCCGGCGGTACGGTCCTCCCAGCTGCTCGGGACCTCGTCCACCCGGTAGCCGAGCAGATGCGCCTTCGTCGTGAGCTCCAGACCCACCTCGAATCCACGCTCACTTTCGATCGCGACCTCGCTGAGGAGTCGACGGCTGTAGCCGCGGAAATTCGTGGTGGCGTCGTGTGTGGGCAAGCGACCGACGTAGTGCAGACTCAGACCCGCCGTGCGCGACATGGCAGTCTTCAACCGGGGTCCACCGGTCTGCGAGCCACCGGGCATATAGCGCGAACCGCTCACGACGTCTGCGCCCTCGTCGCGAATCTTGGCCGCCATCAGGGGAATAACCGACGGCGGATCCGACAGATCGGCCATGCTGCTGACAATCACATCACCCCGGGCCGCCGCAAAGCCGGCGATCAGAGCATTGGCCACGCCCTTGCCCAGGGAGTTGCGCACCAGACGGACTGTCGGGGGACGGTCGGCCATCGCGGCCAAAGCCGGCAGTGTGGTGTCCTCGTCGAAGTCGTAGCAGATCAGCAATTCGTGCGGTGTGTCCGCCAGTGTCTGAGCGAGCCGCCTGACGCAGACCTGGATGTTCTCGCCTTCGTTGTAGACCGGTATCACCACGCTGATCAGCCGCTCGCTGTCGGCCGACTCGGCCGGTTTGCGGGCGCGAATGACGAACTGCTTGCCGAACACCGGCCAGGCCCACCTGGATCGCACGTACAGCTGGACCAGGATCGGCGCCTTGGGCAAAGGTGAGTAGGTGGAGTACGGCAAGAATCGCTGGTGGGTGTCGACCACCTCAAAGTCGTTGAGCTGCAACAGTTCCGTCAGCGAGCGATCGCTGATCGGGACCGAATGATCCCAGAAATCCCAGTAGGCGCCGGCAAGGAATCGGATGTTGGGCCCCAAGGCGATGAAATGTCCCCCCGGTCGCAGCACCCGCCGAACTTCGGCGATGGTGCGCTCCACCTGCGCCTTGTCCTGTAAGTGCTCCAGCATGTTGCTGCTGAAGACGACGTCCACCGAGCCGTCGGCGAGAAAATCGAGCTCGTCTGCCCGGCTTTCGTGAAATTCAATGTCGGCATTGAGCTTGCTCGCGCTGTCGGGGTTCAGATCGACCCCGATCCGCCGCGCCGCCTTCACCTGGTTCAGGAATTCGCCGTAGCCGCAACCCAGGTCGACGACGGTGTCGCTTCTCCTGATCCACGCTTGGAAGAAGTCATGTACCAGAACGGTCCATATCTCGGATCGCGCCTCGAGGTCATGACCGAATCGGTTGCGGTACAGCTGCTGTAGGTCGGTTTCACCAGCGATTCGCATATTGTCCTCTGGGCCAGCTCGACCGCGCGTCAGATGGTGCCCGCTTCAACGGCGCTGACGACCCAGGGGATGACCTCGTCGAGCATGGCATCGAGGGTTGTCGCCGCGGAAAACCCAAGCACCTCCGAAGCCTTCTGAACATCCGGCGAACGCAACTGAACGTCGTGCTCGAACGGCGGGTCGCTTTCGTAGCGAAAGGGCGTGTCCGGCCGCATCTTGCGCCAGATCACTTCCGCGAGTTCCACGACGGTGGTCGCCTCCGGGGTGGACAGGTTGAAGTCGCCGTTGAGTGCCGCCGGATGTTCCATACAGGTACGGATACCGCGGGCCAGATCCCCGCCGTAGGTGTAGTGCCGCACCTGCGTGCCGTCGCCGAGTAGGTGCAGTGGGTCCTGCCCCTTCGCCACCTTCTGGATCAGGTCCGGGACGACGTGACTCATGGCGAGTTTGACGTTACCGCTGGGGATTTCACGGCCACCGATAGCCCGCTGCTCCCCCGTCCCGACACAGTTGAAGGGACGGATGATGGTGTACGGCAATCCGTACTGCTCGTAGGCGCCGTGCGCGAAGTACTCGCACGCCAGCTTCTGGAATCCGTAAGTGCTTGTCGGAGGCGGGCACTCGGTGATGTGCTTCTCCGGCGTCGGAAAGATCGTCGCGTTCTCGAACACCATCGACGAGCTGATCACGTTGATCTTCTTCAACCAGCCCTTCTTGTATGCGTAAATCGCGGCATCGAAGTGAGCGGCTGCGATGCGCTCGTTCTCGGCGAGCAGGTCGTAGGCATACTCGTGGAAGTAGGTGATGCCACCGATGCGTGCCGCGCTGGCGACCATCTGATCGCACCCCTCCACCAGGCGGAACATCAGGTCAACGTCTTTGACGTCACCCTCTACGAACTGATAGTTCGGATGATTGTCGTAGCTTTTCGCGACGGGACCATATTTCGAGTAGTTGTCGATGCCGACGACTTCGTGACCCGCCCGCAGCAACTCGTCGACTACGTAACCGTTGATGAATCCCGCACTGCCCGTAACGAATACTCTCACCGGGCTGCAGCTCCCATTCCCAGAGTTGCCAATTCTGCTCCGTTGAGTGCGTTGTCATCTGCCTCGGTGAGGTCAAGGCAACCCCAGACGTCCTCGACGATAGTGCCCTCGGGCACCCGCAGGCCTCGGTATTCCGAGTGCGGAACTCCGACGACGATGACGTCGGCGCGACGGACAACGGTCTCCAGGGGCAGGTAATCCGGACCGTCGAGGAAGGGGTCGTGACGGATCACTTCTTTCGCCTCGAGCATCAACAGATGCCGTAATTTGAAGCTGAGCGAATCGCGCGTGTCGTCGCAATCGGCCTTGAACGTCATACCCAGGATGCCGACGACCTTGTCGCGCAGGTCGACTCGGCGCTTGAGCATGTTGACGATGAACTGTGGCTGTCCTTCGTTGATCAGCATGGCCGAGTGACCGAGCATGAAGTTGTTGTTGCTGAAGGCCGCCAGCTGCATCGTGTCTTTCAACAGGCAGGGGCCGGCGGCCAAGCCGGCTCTCGGCAAGCTGTCGACTCGACCGTTCTTGTACGTTGCCGCGTGGTGGACGCGGTTGTAGTCCAGCCCGGCCTCGCGGCTGAGCAGGTAGAACTGGTTGGCAACCGCGAACTGGATGTAGCGATAGCTGTTGCAGAACAGTTTGGCCAGTTCGGCTTCTTGCGGCGCCACCTCGATGATCTCGCTGGTGATCCCGGAAAACAGCTCCCGCACCACGCGCAGACCCTCGTCGTCGAATCCGCTGATGATCTGCGGAATGATCCTCAACTCACGGAGCGAGTGTCCCTGCGCGATGCGCTCCGGGCAGAAGGTCACGTGCACACCGATGCCGCGCTCTTGGAAAAGGTCATGCACGCGCTGGGTGAGCCCCGGGTACACCGTGCTTCTGAGCACGAGTGTCTGCTCGTCGTGGAAGTACGGGCTGATTTCGTTGATGATCCGAAAGAAGGTGTGGGCCTGTGGAGTCAGGAACTCGTCGACAGGCGTACCGACGACACAGATGACGATGTCGGCGTTGCGGACAATCCATGAATCGGTGCTCGCCGAGAGACGCCCGGTGGGCAGCAGACGCTTGAGCAGTTCCTCCGCGCCGTTCTCGATGAAGGGCATGTTGCCGGCCATGATCGTCTTCAACGCCAGCGCATTGGTATCCAGGATGTCGACCGTGTAGCCCTCGTCGGCCAAGACCAGCGCCAGCGGTAAACCGACGTGCCCCGCACCGCCGACGATGCAGATGCGCTTGTTGTGCTGATTCGCCACGCGAATCGCCCCTCCCATGCATGCCCGGCCCCGTCCGAATGCGGACGCGGCCAAACTGTCCCCAACAGTCAGCCGAACACGCCTGAGCGTACGAAATTTCTTGTGCGCAGATGCGGCGTTTGGCGCATATACCGCAGGTATGCCGACGGCGGCCATTCCGTGCCGAATGCATGCTGTAGGTTCGGATGCTGCCCGTCTGACGTGATGCACCGTGAGGAGACCTCATATGCACTACCTCATCACCGGGCACACCGGCTTCAAGGGTCCCTGGCTCTTGTTGCTCCTTCTCGGCCGCGGCCACCAAGTGTCCGGTCTCGCCCTGGATCCACCCGACGGCAGCCTTTTCGAACGGGCCAACCTCGCCGACCACCTGCTGAACGACTACCGCGTCGACATCCGCGACGCCGCCGCCACTGCATCAGCGATCCAGGCCGCCGCCCCGGACGTCGTGGTGCACATGGCCGCCCAATCATTGGTTCGCGAGTCCTACCGGGAACCGCGCTTCACCTACGAGACCAACGCGATGGGCACGATGAATGTGCTGGAGGCGGTCGGAGCCACTCCGTCGGTGCGCGCGCATGTCGTCATCACCACCGACAAGGTCTACCGCAACGTCGACCAGGAAGCCGGCTACGTCGAAACCGACCCACTCGGCGGTGACGATCCCTACAGCGCTTCCAAGGCGATGGCCGATCTGCTGACTCAGTCCTGGATCCGCAGCTTTCCCGGGTGCCCCACCGCAATTGCCCGGGGCGGCAACGTCATCGGAGGCGGCGACGCCAGCCACGAGCGGCTGATGCCCGACCTGGTGCGTGCCTATGCAAGCGGCCAGGCGCCGTTGTTGCGATTCCCCAAGGCTGTGCGCCCCTGGCAGCACGTGCTCGACTGCCTCAACGGGTACCTCACCATCGCCGACGCACTGCTCGGCGGTACTGGGTTGGGCCAGTGGAACATCGGGCCCGGCCGGGACAGCTTCGTCGAAGTCGGCCAAGTGGCCGGCCTGGCTGCGGAACTGTGGGGCGGCGGCGCCCACTGGGACCGCCAACCCGGCGAGCACCCCCATGAGGCGAACCTGCTGGCCCTCGACGCCACCAAGGCGCAGGCCGAACTAGGCTGGCGCAACCGCCTCGGCTTCCACGATGCCGTCGCCTGGACCATCGAGTGGGAACGCCGCGTGCACGACGGCGCCGACCTGCTCGCAGTCACCACGGAGCAAATCGCCGCGTTCGAAAGCCTCGATTGACCCCCGCGGCCGTATAGGGTCGCGACGATGAGCAACCACACCTACCGCGTAATCGAGATCGTCGGCACCTCACCGGACGGGATCGACGCCGCCATCCAAAGCGGTCTCACCCGAGCGAAGCAGACGATGCGCAATCTGGACTGGTTCGAGGTGGAATCCGTTCGTGGTCACCTGGTAGACGGCGAGGTTGCGCACTACCAGGTGACCATGAAAGTCGGCTTCCGCCTGGAAGATTCGTAAACCCGGCTCAGCCCGCGCGCTTCAGGGCAAGTAAGCGGTCACCTGCGCAACGAATTGCTCTAGATCGCGCAAGTCCTGCAGTCTGGACACGACAATCTCGTCCGACACCTTGACGTACTCGTGCACGAGAACATTGCGGAACCCGACCGCCCTGCGCATGGAGTCAGACGCATCAGCCGAGAGTGCACCGTGACGCCCCAGCACCTTCATCGCGTCTCCGTTATCGGCCGGCGGACCCCACCCCTGCGCTGAACAGATGTGCTGGGCCACGTCGATGCACGCTTCGATCGACGTGACGAAGGTGTACTTCACTCCGCGTAGCCACATCGGGTCGGTGCGACGCTCTTCGTTAGCCTTCGCCTCTTGACGCAACACGTCGAGGTCGTCTGTGACGACTCGCAGAAGTCTGAGTACGCGGACCTCATCCACCACGTTGGAGCACCGCTTGGGCGAAGTCGCGGTGAGCGCTATTTATCCGCGGCAGCTCATCAAGATAGATCTTGCGTTTCGTCGCCTCCCACACCACACGGGCATTGCGGTCGCGCTCGAATAGGAGCTTTCCGTACAACGCGATCCGTCCCGCAAGTTCAAGAGGAGCGTCATTGAGTACGAGCAGGTCGACACCAACGGGCAGCAGGACCTCGAACGCGTCCGGGTGCGGCTCTTCAAAATAGGCCGCAATATCGACGTCGGATTGTGCATCGGAAGTGCCCGAGGCTCGGCTGCCGTGCAAGTAGGCAAACACGGCGCCGTGCTGGCGCAGCGCCTCGGTGGCGTCCGCGATCCGGGTGTCAACCTCATTCACCGTTCGATTGTCTCACCGCAGAGCGTTCGACGGCTGGAAGCGATCCCGTCGACTCAGAATGCTCAGCCCGCGACCTGACCCGGCTCGGTGTAGGGCGCACCGAGCCCGTGCACCGGACGGTACCCGCGCTTGCGCGCTTTCTTGGCGGCGTCGCGGATCATCTTGTAGAGCCCGAGGAACGCGGCATGGTCGGTGGCGACGAACGGCGTCAGCAACCGGTTGTGCACGACGGAGAACGCCACCCCGGTCTCCGGGTCGTTCCACCCGACCGAGCCACCCAGACCGACGTGACCGAATCCCGGCATCACGTTGCCGATCGGCAGACTGTGGTAGCCCAGGTGGAAGGCCATCGGCACGAAGATGTTGCGGTCGCGCTGCACGACCTTCTCCCCCGTCAGGCCGGCGACCAGCCGCCGCGACAGGAACTGGGTGCCGTCGACCTCTCCGCCGTTGGCGATCGCGCCGTACATCCGCGCCAGCGCGCGGGCCGTCACCACCCCGTTGGCGGCGGGAAGCTCGCCGTCCAGCATCGGCATGTCGCCCTGCACGGCAGCGATCACACCCGGGAAGTACATGGACCGGTAACCACCGGAGAACTGGTTGGCGATTCGCTGCACGGCGCAGGTCACCAGCCGGTTGGCCGCGAGGTCCTGCGGCATGATGATCTCGGCCGCGCGGGTCGGCGAGCCGGCGGGCGGGCGGCCCAGGTGGAAGCCGTCGGTACCCAGCGGCTCGGCCAGTTCCTCCCGGAACAGGACGCGCATGTCCTTGCCGGTGACCGCCCGGGCCAGCCCGGACATCAGCCAGCCGAACGTCAGCGCGTGATAGGCCGGTTTGCCCAGCAGCCGTCCCGGAGACGCCGCGGCCAGCCGCTCCTCCATCAGGACGTGGTCCAGCAACTCCTCCTGCTTGGCCCCGCGCAGCCCCGACAGGCCGGCGGTGTGCTTCATGACGTCGCGAACCGTCATGTTCGCCTTGCCATTGGCGCCGAAGGAATGCCAGTACTCGGCGACCGGTGCGTCGTAGTCGATCAGCCCGCGGTCGGCCAGGCGGTGAATCACCGTGGCCGCCATGCCTTTGGTGGCCGAGAAGACCATCGGGGCGGAGTCCGCCGACCACGGCACCTTGCCGTCGCGGTCCGCCCAGCCCTTCCAGACATCGACGACGGGTTGCCCGTCGAGATAGACCGCCAGCGCCCCGCCGCCGAAGCGGTGACCAGGGAACATGGTCGAGAATGCACGAACGACGCAACCAAAGTGGGAGTCCGCGGCACCGAACACACCATGCCCTGCGTCAGGGGCATCGTGAGAAGGGACAGCGCGGCGATCGACTCCGATGTCTACCGTCACGGCTTTGAATTTACTTCGCTTTCGTAGAGTCCACGGGCAAACAAGGACAAATTTACCTTTCCGTTAGGTCGTTGCGATCTCAAGTATTTGCTGGGCGGCTAGGGCCGGCGTCAGCTCGCCGTCGCGTACCTGACGTTCCACGTCCCGGCGGATCTTTCGCACCTCGGGATTGGACATCACCCGGTCCAACACGGTGTCGCGGACCATCTGCCAGGTCCAGTCAACCTGCTGCTCGCGGCGGCGCGCCTCGAACTGGCCGGCTTCGGTGAGCACTTCGCGGTGCTTCTGAATGGTTTCCCACAGCTCGGCCAGGCCGGTGCCTTCGATTGCGCTCATCGTGAGAACTGGTGGCCGCCAAATCGATTCGCGCGGATGAATCAACCGGATCGCTCCGGCGAGCTCTCGGGCCGCCAGCCGCGCGTCCTTGAGGTGCTCACCGTCGGCCTTGTTCACCACGACGATGTCGGCGAGCTCCAGCACGCCTTTCTTGATGCCCTGCAGCTGATCCCCGGTGCGGGCCAGGGTGAGCAGCACGAAGGTGTCGACCATATTGGCCACCGCCACCTCGGACTGCCCTACCCCGACGGTCTCGATCAGGATCACGTCAAAACCCGCCGCCTCCAACAGGACAACGGTTTCCCGGGTGGCCTTTGCTACCCCGCCGAGGGTTCCGGATGTCGGAGACGGCCGGACGTAGGCGTGGGGGTGCGTCGAGAGGCGAGCCATGCGGGTCTTGTCACCCAGAATCGACCCCCCGGTGCGAGTGGACGAAGGGTCCACAGCCAGCACCGAGACCTTGTGCCCCTGTTCGATCAGGTGCATCCCCAGCGCTTCGATGGTGGTGGATTTGCCCACCCCGGGCACCCCGGTGATTCCGACTCGATGCGCGTTGCCGGCATCCGGCAGCAGGGCGAGCAGCAGCCGCTGGGAGTTCTCGCGGTGGTCGGCGCGGGTGGATTCCAGCATGGTGATGGCCCGCGGCAGCGCGGCGCGGTCACCGGAGCGAATCGCCTCGGCCAGATCCTCGACGTTCATGCCCGGGCCCACCCCGCGGTTGCGTCGACACTGAATCCAGGTACAAGACACGCCGAGGACGGAGTGCGTAGTTTCAGTCTCGGCGAGCCTTTCACCGCAGGGCCACCCTGAGCGGACGTAAGAGTCGTCACACGCGCACTAATCCAGGTCATATCCCAGCCGGTCGGCCAGCTTGTGCAGCAGGCCGATCGCGGAGTCGGCGATCACCGTCCCCGGCGGATAGATGGCGGCGGCCCCCGCCTGGTACAGCTCGTCGAAGTCGCCGGGCGGGATGACCCCGCCGACCACGATCATGATGTCCGGGCGCCCGACCTCGGCCAATGCGTCGCGCAACGCCGGCACCAGGGTCAGGTGCCCGGCGGCCAGCGACGACACCCCGACGACGTGCACGTCGTTGTCAGCGGCCTGTCGGGCGACCTCTTCCGGCGTGGAGAACAACGAGCCGACGTCGACGTCGAACCCGATGTCGGCGAACGCCGTCGCAATCACCTTCTGGCCGCGGTCGTGTCCGTCCTGGCCCATCTTGGCGATCAGGATCCGGGGCCGTCGGCCGTCGGCCTCGGCGAACTTCTCGACGAGTTCGGTTGCTTTGGCGATGTTCGGGGCCGTTCCCACCTCGTCACGGTAGACGCCGGCAATGGTGCGGATCTCAGCCTGGTGACGTCCGTAGACCTTCTCCAGCGCGTCCGAGATCTCCCCCACCGTCGCCTTGGCTCGTGCCGCGTTGATGGCCAGAGCCATCAGGTTGTTGCCCAACCCGTCTTCACCGGCCGGGCCGCTGGCCGCGGCAGCGCGGCTCAACTCGGCCAGGGCGGCCGCGACCGCGTCGGCGTCCCGGTCGGCCCGCAGCTGTTCGAGTTTGGCCAACTGCTCGGCGCGCACCCGGCTGTTCTCGACCTTGAGCACCTCGATCTCTTGATCCTCGACCACCTGGTACTTGTTCACCCCGATCACCGGCTGCTGGCCGGAGTCGATGCGGGCCTGGGTGCGCGCGGCCGCTTCCTCGATGCGCAGCTTCGGGATACCTTCGCCGATCGCCTGGGCCATGCCGCCGTACTCGGCGACCTCCTCGATATGGGCGCGCGCCTTCTGCGCGAGCTGATGAGTCAGCCACTCCACGTAATACGAACCCGCCCACGGGTCGATCGGCCGGGTGGTGCCCGACTCCTGCTGCAGCACCAGCTGAGTGTTGCGCGCGATGCGGGCGGAGAAATCCGTCGGCAGCGCCAGCGCCTCGTCCAGTGCGTTGGTGTGCAACGACTGGGTGTGGCCCTGGGTCGCGGCCATCGCCTCGATGCACGTCCGGGCGACGTTGTTGAACACGTCCTGGGCGGTCAGCGACCAGCCCGAGGTCTGCGAATGGGTGCGCAACGACAGCGATTTCGCGCTCTTGGGATCGAACTTGGCCACCAGCTCGCTCCACAGCAACCGGCCGGCCCGCAGCTTGGCGACCTCCATGAAGAAGTTCATCCCGATGCCCCAGAAGAACGAGAGACGGGGCGCGAACTTGTCGATGTCCAGGCCGGCGTCCAGACCCGCCTTGATGTACTCGACACCGTCGGCCAGGGTGTAGGCCAGCTCCAAATCGGCTGTGGCACCGGCCTCTTGGATGTGGTAACCGGAGATCGAGATGGAGTTGAACTTCGGCATCTTGGCGCTGGTGTAGGCGAAGATGTCGGAGATGATCCGCATCGACGGCTTGGGCGGGTAGATATAGGTGTTGCGGACCATGAACTCTTTGAGGATGTCGTTCTGGATGGTGCCGGCCAGCTTCTCCGGCGGCACCCCCTGCTCCTCGGCTGCCACTACGTAGAGCGCCAGGATCGGCAGCACCGCGCCGTTCATGGTCATCGACACCGACACCGAGGACAGGTCGATACCGTCGAACAGCTGGCGCATATCGAGGATGGAATCGATTGCCACACCGGCCATTCCGACGTCACCCTGCACTCGTGGGTGATCCGAGTCGTACCCGCGGTGGGTGGCCAGGTCGAAGGCCACCGACAGACCCTTCTGACCCGCGGCCAGGTTGCGCCGGTAGAAGGCGTTGGACTCGGCGGCGGTAGAGAACCCGGCGTACTGGCGAATGGTCCACGGCTGGTTGACGTACATCGTCGGATACGGCCCGCGCAGGAACGGCACCTCGCCCGGAAAAGTGTTGAGCGGGTAGCCTTCTTCGCCGGCCGCCGCCCGGTCTTCGGAGATGTACACCGGCTTGACGTCGATGCCCTCCGGTGTCTGCCACTGCAGTTGCTCTGGGGTGTACCAATGGGCCTTGGCCGCGGCGGCGATGTGCTCATCCACGGCGGCGGCCGTGGGTTTCGGCGCGCTGCGTTCGCTCTGTAGCGGAACGTCGGCGAAGCTTCCGATTGAAGGAACTGTGGCCGTCACCGTTATGCCCCCAACCTGGTGAGCAGATTCGAAAGCGCTTCGACTGCATTGATTTTCGCTGTCAAGTACTCGTCGGGCCGGTGCTCGGCATCGCCCACGGCTTTTTCCGGCCCGGCCAGGTACACCCGCTCGATGCCGGCGTCGCGTGCGGCCTGCACCACACCGGACACCTCGTCCGGGTAGCGCTTGTCGGTCCCGCAGATCACCGCCGCCGTGGGAGACCCCGCCGCCAGGGCGGCCTGCGCGACACTCGCGGCGTCGACGGTGCCGGGGTTGACCGCTTCGATGCCGCCGGACGCCAACAGGTTTGCCGCGAACGTGGTGCGGACGTTGTGTTCGGCCAGCGGTCCCAGTGGCAGCAGCAATACCTGTGGGCGCGCGTCATGCTCGGCGAGATAGGCGTCCGAGCGGTCGCGCAGCGCCTCGAACTCCGCGGCGTAGCGCACCACGTGGCCCGCTCTGCCAAGTGAATCACCTTGTGGCAGCGGCGCTTCGCCGAGGTTGGGAAATTCGTTGACGCCGGTGATCGCGATGCGGCGGTGCGCGATGTCGTCGGCGCGCCGGGCGGCCAGCTCGCCGATCTGTGCGGCCAGGTAGTCGTGCGCGTCGACGAACCCGCCGTGCGACTCGATGGACTGGAAGTGCTCCCAGGCCCGCTCGGCCAGCTGCTTGGTCAGGTCCTCGACGAACCACGACCCGCCGGCCGGGTCGAGGACCCGCCCCACGTGCGACTCCTCGAGCAGCAGCAACTGGGTGTTGCGGGCGATCCGGCGCGCGAAGCTGGTGGCCGTGCCCGGCCAGCCGCCGGGGATAGACACGTCGAAGGCGTAGACCAGCACGGTGTCGGCTCCACCGACACCAGCGCCGAAGGCCGCCAGCGTGCAGCGCAGCATGTTCACCCAGGGGTCGCGCTGGGTCATCATGGGCAACGACGTCTCCGCGTGCACGACGGCCGCGCCGCTGTCGGCTTCTCCGGCCACCTCGGCCACCCGCGCCCACAACTGGCGCACGGCACGCATCTTGGCCAGCGTCATGAACTGGTCGTCGTCGGCGGCAAGCCGGAAGCTGACCTGACGCAGCGCCTGCTGCACCGGCAGCCCGGCTTCGGTGAGCGCCCTCAGGTAGGCGACCGCCGCCGCGATCGTCGCGCCGAGTTCCCAGGCGGCGGTGGCGCCCAGATTGTGGAAAGCAGGTCCGTCGACGGTGATCGCCCGCACGCCATGCTGGTCGCCGGCGCGCGTCGCCACCGCGACGACGTCCTCGAGCGTCGGGGCGTCGCGCTCACTGAGCGTCGCGGTCAGCGGGTCGGCGCCCAGATCCACCGACACCAGCGCGCGCTGATCGGCCTCCACCTGCTCAGCCAGCGAAAACATGGCGTCGGCGGCGGCGACGTAGTCGGCCCCGGCGTCGATGATGACCGGAGCCATGCTCAGGTACACACCGTCGAGCAGACCCGCCAGCTGGTCGGGCGCCACACCGGACTCCCCGACCCGCAGCAGCAGCCCGCTGACCCCCTCGCCGAGCGCGGCCAGCAACGCTGCGTTGGCCTCACCTACCGACACCCCGGGCAGGGGGAACGCCTCGACGACCTTCCAGCCGGACTTGACGTCGCGCGACGGGTCACCGCCACGCACGAACGGCCATTGCCCGGGCAGCGGCGGCTCGGGCAATTCGTCGAATGCGGTGTACAGCGGCCGGATGACGAACCCGTCGTAGGTCGGGGTCTCTAGGCGCTGCTCCGGGTGATCGCCCAGCTCGGCGGGATCGACTCGGGCGCTCTTGGCCAACACACCGGCAACCGCACTGCGCCAGCGCCCGCGAACCTGTTCTAGGTCGGCGAGTTCGGGTACGTCAATGGACACCGATTTACTCCTGTTTCCGCAGCAATAGGCAGTCTTGCTTCGGCTTACTTCGGGCTTGTCGCTTGGCTAATAAGGCTAATTGATCGGCACCAAAATCTAGGAATCGAGGTGCCGCCGAGCGGAACACCACCGCCACGAAACGCCAGCCCCGGGAAACTCGATATTCATTTTCGCCCCGTACGCTTGATATCCGTGACGACCGCCGCGATCAGCAAAACCACCGATACGGTGCGCGGCATCGCCCTCGCTCTGATCTCGGCGGCGCGTCAGGCATCGGTGCCGCGACTTATCGCAACCGTGGTGGGAATCACAGTCCTGGTGGCGGTGGCGCTGCTGGTCCCGCTGCCTACGGCGATGGAAATGCGCGACTGGGCCCGCTCACTGGGACCGTGGTTCCCGCTGGTGTTCTGGCTGGTGCACACCGTCGTCACCGTGCCCCCCTTCCCCCGCACCGCGTTCACCCTGGCTGCCGGCCTGCTGTTCGGACCGGTGATCGGCGTGGCCATCGCGGTGACGGCCAGCACGGCCAGCGCTGTGCTGGCGACACTGCTGATCCGCGCGACCGGCTGGCGGCTCAACCGGCTGGTGCGCAGCCGCACGATCGGGCGGCTTGATCAGCGACTGCGCGAGCGAGGCTGGCTGGCCATCCTGTCGCTACGGTTCATTCCCTTTGTGCCGTTCTCGGCGATCAACTACGCCGCCGGCGCCTCGGCCGTGCGGGTGATGCCCTACACGTGGTCGACGGTGGCCGGCCTGTTGCCCGGTACCGCGGCCGTGGTGATTCTCGGCAACGCGTTCGCCGGGGATGCCAGCCCGCTGCTGGTGCTGGTGTCGGTGTGCACCGGGGCGCTCGGGTTGTGCGGGCTGGGCTACGAGATCCACCAGTACCGGCAACACCACCGGCACACCACCGAGGCGGAACCTGTCTCCGGGCCGGCGCATGTCTCCGAACCGGAGCACGAACCGGCGGTCACGCCCTGACGCCTGACCTGCCCGCGCAGGGTCTCTTCTGATGTCACAGGCGCAGTTCCTGCGCACGCTCGCGCTGCTGGCCGGAGCGTTGGTGTCGCTGGTGGTGGCGTCCTGGCCGTTGCTGGCGCGCGGGCAGTCACGTGCCTACAGCTGGCGATTGTCGTTCGTCGCGCTGTTGAGCGCGGCAGCGTTCGTGGCCGCCATCTTCGTGCCCGGTGTCAGGAAGCCCACCGCGCAGCCGCTCGTCGAACTGCCTCCGCTGCCCACCATCGGCCCCGGAACCGCCGTCGCCGTCACCTTTGCCGACGGCACTGGCGGAATGGCCTGTACCGCAGGGTTTCTGGTGCGCAGCGCCGGCGGCGAGACCGGGTTGCTCACCGCGGGTCACTGCAACAAGCCCGGCGAGGCCAGCCGGGTGAGCATGAATGCCGGTGGCGGTCCGTACCAGAGCGTGGGAACGTTCACCCAGACCGTCAGCGAGGGCACCCGCGGCGAGGCCCACGACATGGGGCTCATCACTCTGGACTCCGACACCGTTCCCCGGACCGCGTCGATCGCGGGGGCGATGCCGGTCGCCCGGGTGGCCGGCGACGTCCAGGTCGGCGAGCAGTTGTGCAAATTCGGGATGAAGACCGGCCGGGTCGAATGCGGTCAGGTCACCGAAGTCACCGAGAGCAAGGTGGTGTTCCTGGCGGCCAGCCAGTGTGGCGACTCCGGCGGGCCCGTCTACCTCATCCAGCCCGACGGCGCGGCGGCGGTGGGAATTCACATCCGCGGCGGGCGAGCCAATGACCCCAATCCCGGATGTTCGCGCCCCGCAACGTTTTCCGTCGCCGAACTGGTGCGGCCGTGGCTCGACCAGTGGGGACTGACGGTGGTGACGGACTGACGCGGCGCGGTCCCCGTGACGGCGAAATTGCGACCACGGTTGTGCCTTAGGCGCAACGCACAGCCGTCACGGCAATCTCGACGCGGACCCGGGCCGACCACCCAACGGCAGGCTCAGCCTGAACTGCGCGCCTCCGTCGTGCGGCAGGCACACCAGGTCACCGCCGTGCGCGCGGGCCAGGGCGCGCGCGATCGAGAGTCCCAGCCCGGCCCCGCCATGGTCGCGGGCACGCGCGGCGTCCAGGCGCACCAGCCGCTCGAAAACGCGGTAACGCTCGTCGTCCGGGATGCCCGGGCCGGTGTCGGTGACAATCACCTGCGCCGCCGCGGCGTCCGCGGTCACGTCGACGGTGATGACGCCGTCGGCCGGAGTGTGCCGGCGGGCGTTGTCCAGCAGGTTGGACAGAATCTGCGCGACGCGCGTGGGATCCGCCCGGACGCTCAGCTGCGGCAGGCCGGTCCGGACGACGGAAAGCTGCGGAGCCAGCATCGCGGCGCGCTGCGCCTCGGCCTCGGCGATGGCCGCCAGGTCGGTGTCCTGGACGTCGAGTGGCAGCCCCGCGTCGATGCGACTCAGGTCCAGCATGTCGGCGACCAGCCGTCCCGCCCGGCGAGCATCGGACTGCAACAGGCTGGCCCGCCGGTATTGCGCACTCGCCGCCGAGTCGCTCTCGTGGGCGGCCAGCTGTTCTGCGGCCGCCTGCATGCCCGCTATCGGGGTGCGCAACTCGTGCGCGGCATCGACCAGAAACTGACGGGTCGCGGCTTCGGCCCGCTGCGCGGTCTCGGCAGCCTGCCTGGCCCGCAGCTCCGAATCCTCCAGGGCGTCCAGCATTTCGTCGAAAGCGTTTGCGGCCCGGCCCAACTCGGTGTCGGCCCGGGACGGACGCAGCCGTCGGCCACGATCGCCGGTGGCGATGTCCCTGGCCAGGGTCGTCAACCGGTCCAAGGGCCGCAGGGCCGCCTTGCTGACGGCGATCAGCAGGAGCGCCGCCACCAGCAGCGTCACCAGTCCGGCACCGACCATCAGCTGCCGCAGCTGCCGGGTCACCTGGGTGGTCTGAGTGGTGTCCGCGACCAGGATCAGCCGGGCGCCGTCGGGCAACGGGTGCACCACCACCGTGGCCGTGCCGTCAGGCGGGGGTCCCGGCGGCGGTGGCGGAGGCAACAGCACCGGACCTGACGGCGGCATCGGCATCGGGCCGGGTGGCGGCGGTGGGCCGGGTGGCGGTACCACCGATCCCGCTTTGATGTCGGGGCTGATTCCCGGGTCGCCATATTTCGCGCCGTCGGAAAGCACCACCAGCGCCCGCACGGTGCCGCCGTTGAGCTGAGCGGCCAGCAGATCGGGCGGCGTATTGGCGGCGACCAGGGCGTCGGCCCGCGACGTGGCAGCGAGCAGGCGGTCGTGCAGACTGCGTTGGGCCTGCATGCCCAGGGTGACGTCGATCGTCACGCCGAGCACTGCCAGCAGGGCGGCGAGCAGTGCCACCACCAGCAGCACCACCCGGCGCTGCAGTGACGGGGTGGCGGTCGTCGGGTCGGTGGTCATGATCGCTGCGGCTGCAGGCGGTACCCGATGCCGCGCACGGTCTGCAGAATCCGGGGTCCGTGCGTTTCGAGTTTGCGCCGCAGGCTGCTGACGTGCACCTGCACCAGGTTCGCGTCGTAGGCGTCGTAACCCCAGACCGCGTTCAGGATTTGGTGGGCGCTGACGATCCGGCCGCGCTGTTCGACCAGGAATTCCAGCAACCGCAATTCGGTGGCGGTCAGGTCCAGGGGGTGCCCGTCGCGCGCCGCCACCCCGGCGTCGGCGTCGAGGATCACGTCGCCGAACTGCACCACTTTGGGCAGTCGTCCCCGTCGCCGCAGCACAGCGCCGACCCGCGATACCAGTTCGGCGAGTTCGAAGGGTTTGACCACGTAGTCGTCGGCGCCACCGTCGAGGCCGCGCAACCGGTCCGGCAGCCCGTCACGCGCGGTGATCAACACGATCCCGACCTCACCGTATTCGCGGACCACATCGATGAGTTCGAACCCGTCCCGGCCCGGCAACATCACGTCGAGCACCACCAGATCGGGCCGCAGACCCGCCAGCGTCTCTTCCAATCCTGTTCCATCGCAACGGGTGTCGGTGTGATATCCGGCATCGGCCAATGCCTCGCTGACCATCTCACGAATAGTTTCGGAGTCCTCGACCACCAACACACGCGGAGTGCCGACACTGAACTGGTCCGTCGCCGACCGGCTGTCCGTCATGCCCCCATTCTTAGTCGCGACCCGGACGTGCCCGCGAATTTCCGGCCGCATTTCCCGCTGACGGCGCACAATCCCCCTATGACCTCCGACCGCACCAATACCCCAGCACCTCCTCGCCGCTATTCCACCGGCGCGCTGGTCGGCGCCGGGATCGCCGGCGCGGCACTCGGCGCGGCCGCCGCGTTCGCAGTGACCGGCCTGGTCTTCACGGTCCGCGTCGAGCTACCCCCGCCGCCGTACCCGCAGTTCTCGACTGCTGTGCCAACCCAGCCGCCGAGCGCACCCCCGACATCCGCGCCGGCCAGTCTGCTCCCCAGCCGGCCTCCGCTGCCCGGACCGCCCTGATTTCTTCAGATCCACTTCAAGTTCGGCTTCTACCGTCGCGATCACCAACCATTCAACGACGTGAGGAGTCGCATGACCTCCGACGACACCCCGACGACTGACCCGTCAGCCGCCGTCCCCGCGACCGCGCCACCCGCCCCGGTGCCCGCAGCACCGGTAGTGGCAGAGAAGCGCCACTTCTCCACCCGCGTGGTGCTCGGCGCCGGGCTTCTCGGTGGGCTTTTCGGTGCTGTTTTCACCGCGGGCGCCGCGTTTCTGATCATGGCCTTCGGTTTCGGGCCTCCGCCGCCGCCGGGGCCGGGCTTCGGCCCGCCCGGCTCGTCGCACTTCGGTTTCCCGGGACCGGGTGGACCGGGCGGACCGGGCGGTCCCGGAGGGCCGATGGCCGGGCCGAAGGGCCCGCTGGGCATGGCGCCGCCGATGGGGCCGGGTGGCCCCGGCCTGCGGCCGCCCTTCCCCGGCGGCCCGCCGCCGATGGCGCCGGGTGGCCCGGGTGCCCAGCCGCCCCAACCGGGCCAGGTGCCGGCGCCGCCGTCGGCCGGGCCTAGCGCGACTCCGGCCGCGCCGCGGTAGCCCACTTCGGCTTCGCGAGGGTGCGCGGAATGTCACGCCCGACGGCGTGTCGCTGTACCTCTGCGCACCCTCGCGACCGGCCGGGGTGAGGAGCGCGTGGCACCCTCGTTAAGAGGGGAGGCACATATGACATCTCACGCGTTAGCCCGGGCCGGGGCACGGCTGTTGCGCTCCCGCCGCCTGGTGCGCGCACCGATCTGGATCTACCGGGCACGCGCCGGGGCACTCTTCGGATCCCGCACGCTGATGCTCGAGCACGTCGGACGCAAGTCGGGCCGGCCCCGCTACGTCGTGTTGGAAGTGGTCGACCGTCCCGCCCCCGACAGCTATGTCGTCCCGTCAGGGTTTGGCCCAAAAGCTCAGTGGTTCCGCAACATTGAGGCCAATCCGCGGGTACGGATCTACCTCGGCAGCCACGCGCCGGCGCCCGCCACCGCACGGGTGCTCGGCCAGCAGGAGGTCGATCGGGTGTTGGCGAGCTACCGCGAGCGCCATCCGCGCGCGTGGGGGCAGTTCAAGCACGTGCTCGAGGAGACGCTCGGCGCGCCGATCACCGACGCCGGCGCCCCCCTGCCGATGGTCGAGCTGCGGCGGGACTAACTGTTCTCGGGCCCCTTGGCCGTCATCGCGGCGAACAAGGCCAGGAACAACACCGCCGGAAGGGCATTGGTCACCTTGTCCCGCACGCGGACGTGGGCACCCACAGCCAGCACGAAATAGACGGTGAGCATCGCGGTGGTCAGCCTGGCCAGCCCCGGAAATCGGGTGACCGACGCCAGCCCCACCGCGGCGGCGGCCTTGACCACCGGCAGGACAGGGCGGACGTTCTCCGGAACCTCCACGGTGTCCAGCACCTTCTTGATCGGGGGCACCTGCACGGCGCACGCCACCGCGTCTACGGCATGAAAAGTTGCCAGCGCGGCATAGGTTTTCGGTGAACTCAGAGTGCTCATCCGTCAATCCTATTGACGCAACTCCGGGGGTGCGCCCAGCGGGCGATCCACCGGCTTGTTGGCGATCGCCTCCGCCTTTGCCACCGCCTGCGCGACCGTCGGGTCGGTCTCGGTGGAGAACCAGTCCGCGACCTCGGCGTCGTCGGCGTCGGCGGCGTGCCTGGGCTGATCGTCGACCGGGGACGGCTCGAACCGGAAGACACCATCTTCACCGGGCTTGCCGAGCAGACGGGTGAAGCCCTGCAGCGCCGCGTTGAAATCGCTGGGTACCACCCACACCTTGTTGGCGTCCCCGCGCGCCATCTCCGGCAGCGTCTGCAGATACTGGTAGGCCAGCATCTCGGGCGTGGGCCGGCCGGCTTTGATCGCGGCGAAGGTCTTCTCGATGGCCTTGGCCTGACCCTGCGCCCGCAGATAGGCCGCGGCCCGCTCACCCTGGGCGCGCAGCACCCGGGACTGCCGATCGGCTTCGGCGGACAGGATCGCCGCCTGCTTGGCACCCTCAGCGGCCAGGATCTGCGACGCTTTCTGCCCCTCCGCCTGCATGATGGCCGCCTGCCGGGTGCCTTCGGCCGTCAGGATCATGGCGCGCTTCTCGCGGTCGGCCTTCATCTGCTTCTCCATGGACGCCTGAATCGACGGCGGCGGGTCGATGCTGCGCAACTCCACCCGGGCGACACGCAGACCCCACCGACCGGTCGCCTCGTCGAGCACGCCGCGCAGCTGTGCATTGATCTGGTCGCGGGAGGTCAGGGTCTGCTCGAGGGTCATGCCGCCGACGACGTTGCGCAGCGTGGTGGTGGTCAGCTGTTCGACGCCGACGATGTAGTTGCTGATCTCGTAGACCGCCGCCTGCGGCACGGTGACCTGGAAGTAGACGACGGTATCGATGTTGAGGGTCAGGTTGTCCTCGGTGATGACGGGCTGCGGCGGGAACGAGACAACGCGCTCGCGCAGGTCCACCCGGGCCCGCACCCGGTCGATGAATGGCACCAACAGGGTCAGTTGACCGCTGACCGTACGGCTGTAGCGGCCCAGCCGCTCGATGACCGCGGCCTCGGCCTGCGGAATCAACGCAACCGACTTGGCCACCACGATGATCGCGAAGATCACCAGAACGGCCAGCAACACCAGACCAGCTACCGCACCTTCCACCGGGATTCCCTTTCTCGAAAGCCCTACAAACTCTGAAACACCACCGCGGTGGCACCGTCGATCTTGACGACGGTCACCGACTGCCCGGGTTCATAGACGTCCCCGTCATTGAGCGGGCGCGCCGTCCACACCTGACCGTCAAGCTTCACCTGACCCTCGTCGCGGGCCACCCGGTCAAGCACCAGCGCGTTCTTGCCCTCGAGCGCTTTGATGCCCATGGCCGGCGCCTTGGCCGGCGTCAGCCGCCGCCTGAGCTCGGGCCGCACCACCGACAGCAGCAGGACCGAGACGATGAGGAACACCAGCCCGTCGGCCCAGACCGGCCAGTCGGTGAGCCAGCTGGCACCGGCCGCGGCCAGCGCGCCACCGCCCAGCATCAACAGAAACATGTCTCCGGTGAGAGCTTCGGCGCCGGCGAGCACCAGCGCGGCGATCAACCAGATCAGCGCGGCGGGCATGGGCACAGAATACGCGTGATCCACTTCAATGGCGGCGAACAACTACACTGCGAGGTCATGTGGTGCCCGAGTGTTTCGCTGTCCATGTGGGCCAACGCCTGGCTCGCCGGCAAGGCCGCGCCCGACGACGTCCTGGACGCGTTATCACTATGGGCGCCAAGGCAATCGGTAGCAGCGTATGATGCGGTGGCGGCGGGCCACACCGGTCTGCCGTGGCCCGATGTGAACGACGCCGGAACGGTGTGTCTGCTGCAGACGTTGCGCGGCGCGGTAGGTCGCTCCACAGGCTCGCTGCGCGGCACGATCAACGTGGTCCTGCCGGTGCCCGGCGATGTGCGGGGTCTTTTCGCCGGAACACAGTTTGCGACCGACGCGATGGCCGCCGGTGAAGCCGTGATCATCAGTCATCCGACCGATTCGCGCACCGCTATCGGCCTTGTCCCCGATTTCACCTACAGCGACAGCGACGACAGTGATGACGAGCCGGAATTGTGTGCGCTGACATGGATGGTGTATTCGCTGCCCGGCCCGCCGGCCTCTGACTACCACGATCTCGGCGGCGCCGAATACGAGTTGAAGTCAGCGGTACGCTCGGCCGCCGATGCGCTGAGCGTGATGGGACTGGGATCGTCGAGCGGGGTAGACAATCCGCGCGGCCTGGTCGAGCAGTTGCTGGAATCGCAACGCCAGCACCGGGTTCCCGATCATGCGCCGACGCGTGCGCTTCGGGTGCTCGAGAACGCGGCACACGTCGACGCGATCATCGCCGTCAGCGCCGGGCTCAGCCGGCTGCCCGACCGCATGACCGCCGCACCGGAACTGGTTGGCACCCAATCGTCGTCACAGGGTCAGATCGCAACCGACGCACTGCGGCCGTTGACCGCCGTGGTGCGTTCGGCCCGGATGGCCGCTGTCGACGCCATCCTGCACTCGGCCTGGATGGACTAGCCGGCCGCGCAGTGCGGCGGACGGCACGGTGCGCCGTCGACGCTGCCCAGGCAACCCGGTACCGGACCCGGTCCGGCGATCCGCGCCGGCTCGCGGCCTTCGCGCACTTCGTCGATCAAATCGATTGCCAGCCGGGCGAATCGAGGGTCGGCATTCGGCGTGCCGGCGCGGGCGAGCGCGACGCCCAGTTCGTCGGCCTGCAGCCGCAACTCATGATCGAGATCCCATACCACCTCGATGTGGTCGGCCACGAAGCCGATGGGACAGACGATGACCGCCTCGGTGCCGGCTCCGGCCAGTGCCGAAAGGTGATCGCCGACATCGGGCTCCAGCCAGGGCACCTGCGGCGGGCCCGAGCGCGACTGCCACACCAGGTCGTGTTCGGCATGTCCGGCCGCCGCAGCGACAAGCCTTGCGGCGTAGGCGACTTGGCGGCTGTAGAGGTTGGGCCCGCAGCGCTGATCGGCGCCGACGGGTATGGAATGGGCGGTGAAGACCAGGCGTGCGTCTCGAGGCACGGTCGCGGCGGCCGCCGTGACCGCGTCGGCGAACATCTCGATGAAGAGCGGATGGTCGAAATAGGTACGCAGCTTGACCAGCTCGGGCGCGCCGGAACCGGCCGCCGCCCGGGCCCGGGCGATGTCCTCGACATACTGGGTGCAGCTGGAGTAGCCGCTCCACGCTGATGTGGTGAACGTTGCCGCACGGCGGATACCGTTGTCGCGCATGGCCGCAACCGTGTCCTCGATGAAAGGCGCCCAGTTCCGGTTGCCGAAGTAGACCGGCAGCTCCTGTTGCTTCTCCAGCTCGGCTATCAGCGCACGGTTGATGCCGTTGATCGGCGAGACACCACCGAAGTGCAGGTAATGCTCGGCGACGTCATCGAGCCGCTCCGGGGGCACGTTCCGGCCGCGGGTGACGTTCTCCAGAAACGGCCGGACCTGTTCGGGCCCTTCCGGCCCGCCGAACGACAGCAGCAGGACCGCATCGAATTCCATAGTGTGTCAGAGCAATTGGGTGTGGGCGCCACCGTCGGCGTAGATGATGTCACCGGTGGTCGCCGGCAGCCACTCGGACAGCAGCGCGCACACCGTCTTGGCGACCGGAGTCGGGTCCTTCATGTTCCAGCCGATCGGCGCGCGCTGGTCCCAGCCCTCCTCGAGCAACTGGATCTGGGCACCCGCCTCGTCGCCCAGTGCTCCACCGACGATCGCGGCCATCGCCAGCGTCCGGATCGGGCCTGCGGCAACCAGGTTCGAGCGCACACCGTACTTGCCGGCCTCACGCGCGACGAACCGGTTGACCGACTCCAGCGCACTCTTGGCGACCGTCATCCAGTTGTAGGCCGGCATCGCGCGGGTGGGGTCGAAGTCCATGCCGACGATACCGCCGCCGGGATTCATGATCGGCAACAACGCTTTTGCCAACGAGGCATAGGAGTACGCCGAGATGTGGATGCCCTTGGACACGTCCTCGTAGGGCGCGTCGAAGAACGGGTTGATGCCCATCCCGCTCTGCGGCATGAATCCGATCGAGTGCACGACGCCATCGAGCTTGTTGCCCTCGCCGATGACCTCGGTCACCCGGCCGGCCAGGCTGTCGAGGTGCTCCTGGTTCTGCACGTCGAGTTCGATCAGCGGGGCCTTCTCCGGGAGCCGGTCGCAGATCCGCTGGATCAGCCGCAGCCGGTCGAATCCCGTCAATACCAGCGAAGCGCCCTGTTCCTGAGCGACTTTGGCGATGTGGAACGCGATCGATGAGTCGGTGATGATCCCGGACACCAGGATCCGTTTGCCTTCGAGCAGTCCTGCCATTGTTTCGTCCCCTCTAGCTCTCAGTGGCCCATGCCCATGCCGCCGTCTACCGGGATGACGGCGCCGGAGATGTAACTGGCATCCTCCGACGCCAGGAAGCTGACCACCCCGGCGACCTCGGCAGCGGTGCCGACGCGCTTGGCCGGGATGAACTGCAACGCCCCCTCCTGGATGCGCTCATCCAGGGCTCGCGTCATGTCGGTGTCGATGTAACCGGGGGCGACCACATTTGCGGTGACATTGACCTTGGACAGCTCACGGGCGATCGAACGTGCCATGCCGATCACGCCGGCCTTGGAAGCCGCGTAGTTGGCCTGGTTGCCGATGCCCCAGCTGCCGGAGACCGAACCGATGTAGATCAACCGGCCGAACTTCTTTCGCTGCATGCTGCGCGCGGCCCGCTGAGTCACCCGGAACGCCCCGGTGAGGTTCGCGTCGATGACCTTCTCGAACCGCTCCTCGGTCATCCGGATCAGGAACGCGTCCGCGGAGACGCCGGCGTTGGACACCAGCACCTCCACCGGACCCTGGTGCTCCTCGATCACTTTGAAGGCGCGGTCGACGGCGTCGTTGTCGGTGACGTCGCACTCGACGGCGAACAGCCCCTCGGGCGCACCGGATCCGCGGTGGGTGACGGCAACCTTGTGGCCGTCGGCGGCCAGCCGCTGCGCGATTGCCAGCCCGATCCCCCGGTTCCCGCCGGTGACCAGCACCGATCGGGAGACGAATGGGGGTTTGCCGCCCTCGGTGGCGGCCTCGCTCGTGGTGTCGGTGGCCGTGTCAGTCACCCCGACAACCTAGCGCCTTCACGCTTGGTGGCCGAAATTGGGCCTTTCTGCGGCGCGGTTGTCCACAGCCAGGCTCCCCGCTGCGCGGGTGGAGCGCGGAGATGTCGGGGTGGCTCAGCACGCTGCGGTCATGACCGATCCGATTCTCAGCAGCGAAGCCCTCGCAGCGCGAACACTGACGCCCTACCAATTGCGCAGCCGGTACGTCGCAGTACACAAGGACGTCTATGTCCCGCGCGACCAGGAGTTGACCGCACGACTGACGGCGAAGGCGCTGTGGCTACGCTCGCGCCGGCGCGGTGTGCTGGCGGGTTATTCGGCTTCTGCCCTGCACGGCGCCAAGTGGATCGGCGCCGAAATGCCGGCCGCAATCATCGATACCAACCGCCGCCGCGCGCCGGGAGTGCAGGTATGGAAAGACCGCCTGGAACCCGACGAGATCACCGTCATCGAGGGAATGCGCGTGACCACGCCAGCCCGGACGGCTCTGGACCTGGCGAGCCGGTACCCGCTGGACCCTGCCATCGCAGCGGTCGACGCGCTGATGCAGGCAACCTCTCTGAAACTGCCCGACATCGAAGTGATCGCCGAACGCCATCGGGGCCGCCGGGGCATCAAAGCCGCCCGGACGGCGCTCGATCTGGTTGACGGCGGTGCGCAGTCCCCGAAAGAGACTTGGCTGCGATTGCTGCTTATCCGTGCCGGCTTCCCTCGTCCCCAGACGCAGATCGCCGTGCGCAACCAATGGGGCTGGGCCGAAGCCTATTTGGACATGGGGTGGGAAAACATCAGGGTCGCGGTCGAGTACGACGGCGATCACCATCTGAGCAATCGCTACCACGTCAAGAAGGACATCCTGCGGCACGAGAAGGTGACCCTCGGCTACGGGTGGATCGTGGTCCGAGTCGTTGCGGGAGATCATCCCGCCGACATCATCCACCGCGTCAGGGAAGCGCGCGCCTCACGTGGTGCTTGATCGCGAGAGGAACCGCACTGCGAGATTCCCGCCTGGAAATCGCAGCCAGGTTCCTCTCGCGGCCCTCAGCACAGGCGCGCTCAGGGCCGGGCGCCGCGCAGGACAATGTCGACCGCCGCCTCGATGACTTCGTCGTCGGGCAGGGTGCCGAACATCAGCGACGGGCATGCGACCACGCCGGACAACATCGAGATCGCCGCTTCCAGTTCGGCGCCATCGAAAGCGTCCTGCAGGATGCCCCGGATGGTGCGCTGACCGTCGGTGTTGATCTGGTTGCGGACCTCTCTCATCATGTCGTCGGTCGCCCACTGGGCCATCGCGGACAGCACCTGATCGAGTCGATGGTCGAGCACGGCCTGCCGGAATGTGGTGAGCTCGCCGATCAGGTCGGTGCGGAGGTCGCCGGTGGGCTGGTGATGCTCCACCTCACCGAGCGCCTCCAGGGCGATCGCGGCGAGGTCGAAGCGGGTGGGCCAGTGCTTGTACAGGGTGGTCTTGGAGTAGCCGGCCCGCTCGGCGACGTGAGCGTGCGTGAGTGCGTCGGCCCCCTCCCGGACCAGCACGTCGAAGGCGGTCCGCGCAACGTCGGCACGGGTTCGGACGACCCGGGCGTCCTCCCCCGTGTCGGCGGCCTGCGGACCGCGGCCAGGTGTCATCGCAGGGCGTCCTTCCCGCTGCCAAACGTGCGGATGATCCTGAAAAGTTAACTGATGAACACAAAGGCCAGAAGCTTATTGTTACTTCATTAATGAACGAGTAGTACATTAGTGGAGAATCTGTACTGCAAGCCGCCAAGTCAGAAGGTTCGCCGATGAGTCCGAAAATCGATGCCGGCGCGGTGCTGGCCCGTCAGGCCGACGAGATCGACACCCGCTACCACCCGTCCGCGGCGCTCCGGCGCCAGCTGAATAAGATCTTTCCGACGCACTGGTCGTTTCTGCTCGGCGAGATCGCCCTGTACAGCTTCATCGTCCTGCTGTTGACCGGTGTCTACCTGACGCTCTTCTTCGACCCGTCAATGAGCGAGGTCACCTACAACGGCGTCTACCAGCCGCTGCGCGGCGTGGAGATGTCGCGGGCCTACGAAACCGCGCTGAACATCTCCTTCGAGGTACGGGGCGGGCTGTTCGTGCGACAGGTCCACCACTGGGCCGCGCTGATGTTCGCCGCCTCGATCATGGTGCACATGGCACGCGTCTTCTTCACCGGCGCGTTCCGGCGGCCACGGGAGGCCAACTGGGTGGTCGGGTCGCTGCTGCTGATCCTGGCCATGTTCGAGGGTTTCTTCGGCTACTCACTTCCCGACGACCTGCTCTCGGGTACCGGACTGCGGGCCGCGTTGTCGTCAATCACGTTGGGAATTCCGGTGATCGGCACCTGGCTGCACTGGGGGCTGTTCGGCGGAGACTTCCCGGGCAACATCCTGATTCCGCGGCTGTACGCCATCCACATCCTGGTCTTCCCCGGCATCATGCTGGCGCTGATCGGTGTGCACCTGGCGCTCGTGTGGTTCCAGAAGCACACCCAGTTCCCCGGACCCCGCCGCACCGAGCACAACGTGGTCGGCGTGCGGGTCATGCCGGTCTTCGCGGTGAAGTCGGGCGCCTTCTTCGCCGCCATCGTCGGAGTCCTGGGCCTGATGGGCGGCCTGCTGCAGATCAACCCGATCTGGAACCTGGGTCCCTACAAGCCATCTCAGGTCGCGGCCGGCTCGCAGCCCGACTTCTACATGATGTGGACCGACGGGCTGGTAAGGCTCTGGCCGGCCTGGGAGTTGTACATCGGGCACTACACCGTTCCGGCCGCCGTCGCCGTCGCCGTCCTGATGGGAGTCATGCTCGGCGGGCTGGTGGCGTACCCGTTCCTGGAGAAGCGCTTCACCGGCGACAACGCTCACCACAACCTGCTGCAGCGTCCCCGCGACGTCCCGGTGCGCACCTCGATCGGGGCGATGGCGATCGCGTTCTACATCGTGCTGACGTTCTCGTCGTTCAACGACATCATCGCCTACCAGTTCCACATCTCGTTGAACGCGATGACGTGGATCGGCCGGATCGGGATGGTGGTGCTGCCGCCGTTTGTCTACTTCATCAGCTACCGCTGGTGCATCAGCCTGCAGCGCAGTGACCGTGCCGTGCTCGAGCACGGTGTCGAGACAGGCATCATCAGACGCCTGCCGCACGGCGCCTACGTCGAATTGCACCAGCCCTTGGGCGCTGTCGACGAACAGGGCCACCCGCTGCCGCTGGAATACCAGGGCACGCCGGTTCCCAAGCGGATGAACAAACTCGGCCTGGGCGGACGCCCCGGCCAGGGCAGCTTCCTGTTCGCCGATCCACCCGCCGAGGCGGCGGCACTGCGCGAGGCGGCCCACGCCGGCGAGCAGCGGGCGCTGACCGCGCTACGCGAACGCGGCAACGGCGTCGAGGGCAACGGTCATCACAACGGCAACGGCCGGACCAACGGGCAGAAGGCGATTACGCCGGCAGGCGACGGTTGATCAGCAACGCTGCCAAGCCGGCGATCGCCAGCACCAAGGCGCCCAGCCGCAACCAACCGACGCTCGCGTCACCCTTGATCGTCTCGTAGCCGATCTGCTGCTGCAGCGAGGCGTAGACCGCCTTCAACTCCGCCAGCGTGGCGGCGTTGTAGGCATTTCCACCGGACAGTTGCGCGACCTTCTTCAGGGTCTCGTCGTCGACCGGGACCGGCTGACGCTGATCGTTGATCTCGACGAAGCCGTACGGGGTGCCGAACGAGATGGTCGAGATCGGCACGCCCTGATCCTTGGCGGTGCGCGCAGCGGTGAAGGCGCCCTTGGGGTTGTCAGGGTTGGTCGGCATCGTCTCTTTGCCGTCGGAGAACAGCACGATGCGGGCCGGCGGAGGCGTGTCTCCGCCACCGATCACGGCGCCGACGGTGGCGATGGCCTGTAGTGCGGTGAAGATGCCTTCCCCGGTGGCCGTGCGGTCGGCGAATTGCAGCTTGTCCAGAGCCGCCTTGGTCGCATCCCGGTTGGTGGTCGGCGACACCAGCACCGTCGCAGTGCCGGCATAGGCGATCAGACCCAGGTTGATACCCGGAGTGAGCTCGTCGGCGAACTGCTTGGCCGCCTCCTGCGCGGCCACCATCCGGTTGGGTTCGACGTCGGTGGCGCGCATCGACTGCGACACGTCGATCACCAACATCACGACGGCGCGGTTTCGCGGAATGCGGACGTCGTTCGTCGGCCCCGCCATCGCGATGGTGAACAGCACCAACGACGCCGCCAGCAGAATGGCGGGAATATGCCGCCACTTCGAAGGCCGTTTGGGCGCAACGCTTTCCAGCAACTCCATGTTGGCGAAGCGCAGCATCCGGCGCTGCCGTGCCAGTTGCAGCACCACGTAGAGGGCTACCAGCCCGGCGACAACGAGCAGAAACAGAAAGAACCAGGAGTGTTCGAAGCCGGACAGCGACATCGGCCCCAGCAACGGCAACGTCATAACAAACCCGTCATGTTGTAGAAGTCCGTCACCGTCGTCCCGCCATTGCACCGCGCCGGCGGGAGGAGATGAAGCGGACGATGTCGGCGATCCAGTCGCGGTCGGTGCGCAGTGTCATCACCGGCGCGCCGCAGCCGCGGATGGTGCGGGCCACGTCCTCGCGGTGCTTTGCCGCAGCCCGAGCGAAATCTGTCTGCAACTGCGCGTCGATGGTGAATTCGCGCACCGCACCGGACTCGGCGTCCTGGAGCACCACGTCGCCGATGTCGGGCAGTTCGACGTCGCGCGGGTCGAGGACCTCGATAGCCAGCACTTCATGGCGGGCCGCGATCGCGCGCAACGGGCGCATCCAGTTGATCGGGCCCAGGAAGTCGCTGATGATCACCGCCATTCCGCGCCGACGCTCCGGGCGGCGTAGCGCATCGATCGCCGCGGACAGGTCTCCGCGTACGCCGACGGGTGCCTTCGGAGTGGTCGCGATGGTGCGCAGCAACGTGTGCACGTGCTCCCGACCAGACCGCGCCGGGACCCGAATCATGTTGTCCCCATTGGAAATAAGCGCACCCAGCCGGTTGCCACCGCCGACGTTGAGATAGGCGATCGCGGCCGCCGCGGCCACCGCCAGGTCCCGCTTCTCACACACCGAGGTGCCGAAGTCCAGGCTGGCCGACATGTCGACGACGAGCCAGGTTTCCAGCTCCCGGTCGGCGATCATCTGCCGCACGTGCGGGTGGGTGGTACGCGCCGTGACCGCCCAGTCCATCCGGCGCACGTCGTCGCCGGGCTGGTAGGTCCGCGACTCCCCAGGCTCGCTGCCCGGCCCCGGGATCAGACCCAGGTGATCGCCGTGCAGGATGCCGTCCAGCTTGCGGTGGATCGTCAGCTCCAGGGTGCGCAGCGCCGCCGACAACTTCGGGTCGTCGATGGTGCCGCGCATCATCGAGGGCGGATGGCGAACCGCCTTCTTATCTGTCACCGACCGCCCACCGCGGCGCCCTGCATCACCGGTGCCACCGAATGTCCTTGCTGCGGAACGGCATTCACCTGCGGCAGCGCGACGGTCTGGAGCACGCGGTTGATCACGGTCTCGGCGGTGATCTCGTCGGCGAGCGCGTCGTAGGTGAGCACCAGCCGGTGCCGCAGCACGTCGGGGATGACGTCGATGATGTCCTGTGGGATCACGTAGTCGCGACCACGCACCAGGCCGAGCGCCCGGGCCGCGGCGATGATGCCCAGTGAGGCACGCGGCGAGGCACCGAACGCGATCCATGTCTTGACGTCGTTCATCCCCAGCTGCTCGGGGTGGCGGGTGGCGGTCACGATGCGGACCACGTAGTCGACCAGCGCGTGGTGGACGAAGCTGTTGGCCGCGACGTTCTGCAAGCGCAGCAGGTCGCCGGTGTCGAGGATCTGCTTGGGCTGCGGCGGGGTGACACCCATCCGGTAGATGATCTCGCGCTCTTCCTCGGGCGACGGGTAGCCGACGTTGATCTTGAACAGGAAGCGGTCGCGCTGCGCCTCGGGCAGCGGGTAGACGCCCTCTTGTTCGATCGGGTTCTGCGTCGCCATCACCAGGAACGGGTTGGGCAGCGGGAAGGTCTTACCGCCGATGGAGACGTGACGCTCGGCCATGACCTCGAGCAGCGCCGACTGCACCTTTGCCGGCGCACGGTTGATCTCGTCGGCGAGCAGGAAGTTGACCACCACCGGGCCGAGTTCGGTGTCGAACTCTTCCTTGCCCTGCCGGTAGATGCGGGTACCGACGATGTCGGTGGGCACCAGGTCGGGGGTGAACTGGATGCGCGCGAACGTCCCGCCGACGACACGTGCGAAGGTCTCGACGGCCAGCGTCTTGGCGACGCCCGGAACACCTTCCAGCAGCACGTGCCCCTTGGCGAGCAGGCCGACCAGCATCCGCTCCACCAGCTGGTCCTGGCCGACGATGATCCGCTTGACCTCGAAGATGGCCCGCTCCAGGGTGTGTACCTCGGCGGCCAGCCCGTCGGCACCGCCCGCCGGCGCCTCCTGGGTGGGTGGGCCCGAGTGAGCACCCTGGCCCGGGTAACCGCCACCTGCCGTTGTCATCAATAACCCTCCAGAGCTCATTCGGGACACGACTGCTGTCACGACCACTGTCGCGGGGCAGCGACGTGCCCGCGTTCAACTATTCCAGGCGTCTGGAATTCCGTCGACGTCACCGGTTCGCTATCAGGCGACTCTCAGGGTCCCCCACCGGCTCAGTACTCGATGATCCTAGTCAGGTACGGCGTCATGCCGGGCTTGCGGACCGGGCTGACGGTGACTTTGCCCGCCAGGCTGGAGGCTTCCAGCATCTGACCGTTACCGAGGTACATGGTGACGTGCTGGCCCCCGTTCGGGCCGTAGAAGATCAGGTCGCCGCGCCTCGCCTCGTTCTGCGGGATGTGACGCCCGGCGTTGTACTGGTCACCGGAGAACCGCGGGATCAGCACACCGACACCGGCGAAGGCGTACCGCATCAGACCCGAGCAGTCGAAACCGTTGATGCCCGCGCCGGAGTCGACACCCTTACTGGGGCCGTCCAGCGAGCCGCCGCCCCAGGAATACGGAACGCCCATTTGCGACCCGGCGCGGCGGATCACGTGCTCGATCGCCTCCCGGCCATTCGCCCGCGGAATCCGGCTCCCGCTGGTGTTGGCGGCCGCCGGCGCGGCCGAACCGCCAAGGTTGATGCCCAGCCCGGACAGAAACTGCTGACCGAGGTTGAGCGTGGTCTGGGTGGCCTGTGCGGTGGCCTGCAGCGAGGCATTGGCGACGGCCAGCGGGTCACCGGGAGCGCCTGCACTGATCGCGGCAGGCAGGGTGGGGTCCCACTCACCCGGCTCGGCCGAAGCCGGGGCCGGCGCGGCCACAGCGATCAACAGCCCGGTCACCAACGCGGTGACCCAGGCCAGGGAGAAACGGAATCGCTTGTGACGCATGAAACCTCGTTAATACTCGATGTAGCGGACCACGAACGGCGTCATACCGCTGGTGCGGACGGGCGCGGTACGCACCTTCAAACCGATGTCGGGCGCCTCGAGCATCTGGCCGTTGCCGAGGTAGATCGTCACGTGCTGGCTCCCGCCGGGGCCGTAGAAGATGACGTCGCCGCGGCGCATCTGGGCCGTCGGAATCTTGCGGCCCAGGTTGTACTGCGAACCCGAGTAGTGCGGCAGCTTGATGCCCACTCCGGCAAACGAGTAGAGCACCAGTCCCGAACAGTCGAAGCCGGTGATGCCGGCGCCCGAGTCGATGCCCTTACTGGGGCCCGCAGCGTTGCCACCACCCCAGGAGTAGGGGACGCCGATCTGTGAGATGCCGCGCCGGATGACGTACTCGGAGGCCTGTCGTCCGTAGACGCGCGGGATGCGGCCCGAGCTTGCCGCCGCGGGCGCGTTGGTGATGCCCGTGTCGTCGGGCTTGAGGATGCCGAGCTGCTGTAGGAAGCTGCGGCCCATCTGGGCGGTCACCTGCGCCGACGTCGCCGAGTAGCCCAGCACCTGGTTCACCACGGCGACCGGGTCGCCCGGGATGTTGGCGCTGGGCACCTGCGGCAGGGTGGGGTCCCAACCGTCCCAGCGACGCCCACCCCCGGGTCCGTCGGCCGTGTCCCACATGCCGGACGGCGGCGTCCCCTGTCCGCCGGCCGCGTGCCACGCGACGAGTTGTGCGGCCTGAAGTTTGGCCTCGGCCTGCTCGCGCTCGGCGGCGACGCGATTGACCTCGTCGCGCTGCTCGTCGAACTTGCGCCGGGTGTCGCCCAGTGCCGCTACCGCCGCGTCCTGGCTGGACTTGGCGTCGGCGGCGGCTTTGTCGGCCTTCTGCTTGGCCTGGCGCGCGACCGATTCCTTGTTCACCTGCTCGGTGCGTGCCCGCTGCAGTCTGGCCATCACCGCCTGTGAACTGGTGGTCATGGTCTGGGCCGCCGACGCCGCGGCGATCATGTCTTCGGGGCTGCGGGCAGTCAGGAAGCCGTCCGACGGACCGTTCATATAGGTAGCAGCGGCGAAGGTGTTGAACCGCTGCTGCGCCGCGGCAATGGCCGCGTTCGCGTCCTTGACCGATTGCTGACTGGCTTCCAATTCCCGCCCGGCGACCTCGGCCTGTTCGCGCGCCTCTTCGACGGCCACCAGCGCCTTGTTGACACCCTCCTGCTCCATCTCGACGGCGTTGGCGAGGTCTTCCAGACGCTGGCTTGCCTTGGCGACGTTGGCGATCAGCACCGCCATCGAGTCAGCCGCCGGGTCGGCCCTGGCCATTCCGAGCTCGGGCGTACCGAACAGCAGCGCGACGCTGAGCACGGTCGGCACGGCTGGCCGCACCAGCCTGGCGGCGGTTCGCGAAGCAGAGCCCGGGCGTGTCCGTCTCATGCGACTTGGGTCTCCTATGGGCAAATCGGGTGTACGACGCGGGTTTTCAGAAAAGTGCGATAGGCATCACAAGCATCATTCGCACCGTACGTCACACTTGTCGCTAAAGAAACGCAAGTCACAAATTGCACTCTGGAAGTGCGTTTACTGTGACCGAACAGTGACCTGGGGGGTTTGCCGCGATCAGCGGCCAGCGTGTCGTATCAACGCCGAGGAATAGGTTAAGAGCTGGTTAAACGCCCTGTATGTCCTCGCCCGAAGGGCCTTCAGATGCCGGGGATGACGTTGCTGGTCGACGGTTGCCCAGCTGCATCAGGCGGGTGCCGACGGCTGCGGCAAACACCCCGATCAGCAAAACAATCGTCAACGCAGTCCAGGGAAACTCGGGCGTGTTGAGTTCGTTGAGGAAATTCTGTGCGGACTGCACGGGATTGCCGGTTTTCGAATGGTCCTCGCCGGCTTCGAGCGTGACGCGCGGGTAGTGACTGCTGTAGCTGCCGACGTAGCTTGGGCTGAGCACCAGCACCGTGGAGTCCGGGTAGTCGGCGCCGACCACGGTGGCGATGTCGCGCAGTGGTGTGTCGTTGGGCGGGTTGTGGTCGAGCAGCACGATCTTGAGATTGATGCCGTCGCCTCGGGCTTGGCTGACCACTTCCTGCAGGCCCGGTTCCACGTTGGGCGTTGCGGCGACGCCGTCCGCGGCGACCTGAGCCTTGATCGAGTTGATGTCGACGTCCTGCGGGATGTACTCCGGCAGGAACGGGATCGTCTGCGGCAAATAGGTCAAAGTCGTCGCTCCTCCCACGGTGCTACGAGCACCGTACCGGCTCCGCTTGTGGCGGCCGCGCCCCCGGGTTACCGCGACACTGCAACCAAAGCGCCCGACACGCCGCGCCGGTGTGCTCGTGTTCAGTTTCGATGAACAAGGTGGCCGCCCTTTCCCCGCGAAGCCCACTGGACAAGACTGGGACCTACGGGCAGCCCCCCGTATTGCAGGACAAGCGTACTGTTAAAGTTGCACCGCAACCGTCGACACGGCCCGTCGGCGGCAAGAACTTAATCTTCGGGAGTTGATGTGAGCAGCAAGAATTCGTTCGGAGCCCGCGACACACTCAAGGTCGGCGACAACAGCTACGAGATTTACCGCCTCGACGCCGTTGAAGGCACCAAGAAACTCCCGTACAGCCTGAAGGTCCTCGCCGAGAACCTGCTGCGCACCGAAGACGGCGCCAACATCACCAAAGAGCACATCGAGGCGATCGCCAACTGGGACCCCGACGCCGACCCGAGCATCGAGATCCAGTTCACCCCGGCCCGGGTGGTCATGCAGGACTTCACCGGCGTTCCCTGCATCGTCGACCTGGCCACCATGCGCGAGGCCGTCGAGGATCTGGGCGGCGACCCGGAGAAGGTGAACCCGCTGGCGCCGGCCGAGCTGGTGATCGACCACTCGGTGATCCTCGACGTGTTCGGCCGTGCCGACGCCTTCGAGCGCAACGTCGAGCTGGAGTACGAGCGCAATGGCGAGCGCTACCAATTCCTGCGTTGGGGCCAAGGCGCTTTCGACGACTTCAAGGTGGTGCCGCCCGGCACCGGCATCGTGCACCAGGTCAACATCGAATACCTGGCCCGCACCGTCATGGTCCGTGACGGCGTGGCGTACCCCGACACCTGTGTGGGCACCGACAGCCACACCACCATGGTCAACGGACTGGGCGTGCTGGGCTGGGGCGTCGGCGGCATCGAGGCCGAGGCGGCCATGCTGGGCCAGCCCGTGTCGATGCTGATTCCGCGCGTGGTGGGCTTCAAGCTCACCGGTGAGATCAAGCCCGGCGTCACCGCCACCGACGTCGTTCTCACCGTCACCGACATGCTGCGCAAGCACGGTGTGGTCGGTAAGTTCGTCGAGTTCTACGGCAACGGCGTGGCCGAGGTGCCGCTGGCCAACCGCGCCACCCTGGGCAACATGAGCCCCGAATTCGGTTCCACCGCAGCAATTTTCCCGATCGACGAGGAAACCATCAAGTACCTGACCCTGACCGGCCGGTCCGAGGAGCAGCTCGCGCTCGTCGAGGCGTACGCCAAGGAACAGGGCATGTGGCACGACCCCGATCACGAGCCCAAGTACTCCGAGTACCTGGAGCTCGACCTGTCCACGGTGGTGCCCTCGATCGCCGGCCCGAAGCGTCCGCAGGACCGGATTCCGCTGTCGGAGGCCAAGGTCGCCTTCCGCAAGGACATCCACAACTACGTCGAGGAGAACCACCCGGCGCCGGAGACCAAGCTCGACGAGGCCGTCGAGGAGTCCTTCCCGGCCAGCGACTCGGTGACGCTGTCCTTCGCCGACGACGGCGAGGAAGACCGGGTCCCCTCCGCCGCCAACGGCCACTCCGGCCGGCCGTCCAAGCCGATCGACGTGAAGTCCGATGAGCGTGGCGAATTCGTGCTCGACCACGGCGCCGTCGTCGTTGCCGGCATCACGTCGTGCACCAACACCTCCAACCCGTCGGTGATGCTGGGCGCCGCCCTGCTGGCCCGCAACGCCGTCGAGAAGGGCCTGACCTCAAAGCCGTGGGTCAAGACCAACATGGCGCCCGGTTCGCAGGTGGTGACCGATTACTACAACAAGGCCGGTCTGTGGCCCTACCTGGAGAAGCTGGGCTTCTACCTCGGTGGCTACGGGTGCACCACGTGCATCGGCAACACCGGCCCCCTGCCCGACGAGATCTCACAGGCGATCAACGACAACGACCTGTCGGTGACCGCGGTGCTCTCGGGTAACCGCAACTTCGAGGGCCGCATCTCCCCCGACGTCAAGATGAACTACCTGGCCTCACCGCCGCTGGTGATCGCCTACGCCATCGCCGGCACCATGGACTTCGACTTCGAAAACGACCCGCTCGGTCAGGACACCGACGGCAACGACGTCTTCCTCAAGGACATCTGGCCCACCACCCAGGAGATCGAGGAGACCATCGCGTCCTCGATCAACCGGGACATGTTCACCGAGTCCTACGCCGACGTCTTCAAGGGTGACGACCGGTGGCGCTCGCTGCCCACTCCGGAGGGCAACACCTTCGAGTGGGCCGACGACTCGACCTATGTGCGCAAGGCGCCGTACTTCGACGGCATGCCCGCCGACCCGGAGCCGGTCAAAGACATCAAGGGCGCCAGAGTCCTTGCGCTGCTGGGTGACTCGGTGACCACCGACCACATCTCGCCGGCCGGTGCCATCAAGAAGGGCACCCCGGCGGCCCAGTACCTCGAGGAGCACGGGGTGCAGCCCAAGGACTTCAACTCCCTGGGGTCGCGGCGCGGCAACCACGAGGTGATGATCCGCGGGACGTTCGCCAACATCCGGCTGAAGAATCAGCTGCTCGACGATGTCTCCGGCGGCTACACCCGCGACTTCACCCAGGACGGCGGTCCGCAGGCGTTCATCTTCGACGCGGCGCAAAACTATGCGGCGCAGCAGATTCCGCTAGTGGTGCTGGGCGGCAAGGAGTACGGGTCGGGCTCGTCGCGGGACTGGGCGGCCAAGGGCACGCTGCTGCTGGGCGTGCGTGCGGTGATCACCGAGTCCTTCGAGCGCATCCACCGGTCGAACCTGATCGGCATGGGTGTCATCCCGCTGCAGTTCCCCGAGGGTGAGTCGGCCAAGTCGTTGAAGCTGGACGGCACCGAGACCTACGACATCACCGGCATCGAGGCGCTCAACGATGGCAAGACGCCGAAGACCGTGAAGGTGACCGCCACCAAGGAAGATGGCAGCAAGGTGGAGTTCGACGCGGTGGTCCGTATCGACACACCCGGCGAGGCCGACTACTACCGCAACGGCGGCATCCTGCAGTACGTGTTGCGCAACATGCTCAAGTCCGGCAAGTCCGGCTAACGAGCACCGCGCCCGCCAGTGCCGAAGGTCAGCGAGGACCACCTGGAGGCTCGGCGCCGTCAGATCCTCGACGGTGCACGCCGCTGTTTCGCCGAGTACGGCTACGACCAAGCCACGGTGCGACGGCTGGAGCAAGAGATCGGGATGTCGCGCGGCGCGATCTTCCACCACTACCGGGACAAGGACGCCCTGTTCTTCGCGCTGGCGCGCGAGGACACCCAGCGGATGGCGGAGGTCGCGGCGCGCTCGGGCCTCATCCAGGTGATGCGCGACATGCTCGCCGCCCCCGAGCAGTTCGACTGGCTGGCCACCCGGCTGGAGATCGCCCGCAAGATACGACACGACCCCGAGTTCAGTCGCGGCTGGGCCGAACGTTCAGCGGAGCTGGCGGCGGCCACCACCGAACGGCTGCACCGGCAGAAGCAGGCCGGGCGGATACGCGACGACGTCCCCGCCGACGTGTTGCACTGCTACCTGGATCTGGTGCTGGATGGCCTGATCGCGCGGTTGGCGTCCGGCGAAGATCCGCACCGCCTGGCCGCGGTGCTGGACCTGGTGGAGAATTCGGTGCGCACCGCGGCTGAGCCGCGGGCGTAGTAGGGCTACGCCGACGGCTTGACGGCGCGGTGGTTGGGTCCGCCACGGCCGCGCATCACTGCTCCCGACTCGCGCAGCATGCTGTGCACTGAGCCGTACGAGCGCCCGGTCGAGGCCGCCAGATTTCGGATGCTGGCGCCCTTCTCGTAGGCGTTGCGAAGCTCGTGCAACAGCTGGTCGCGGGTCTCCTTTGACTTCCGCATGGCAACAGGGTAGGAATCCGCAACCCTTGGTGGGCCACTTTGGCGGAAATCGACCCTCAGGCCAGTTCGATGAGGTCGCGGTAATCCTCAGACCAGTAGTCCTCGGTGCCGTCGGGCAACAGCACCACCCGCTGCGGGTCGAGCGCCTCGGCCGCACCCGGGTCGTGCGTCACCAGCACCACCGCGCCCTGATAGCTGCGCAGCGCGTCGAGCACCTGCTCGCGCGAGGCCGGGTCCAGGTTGTTGGTCGGTTCGTCGAGCAGCAGCACGTTGGCGGTCGACGCGACCAAACCGGCCAGCGCAAGCCGGGTTTTCTCGCCGCCGGACAGCGTGCCGGCAAGCTGGTCCAGCTGCGGACCGGTGAACATGAAGGCACCGAGCAGACCGCGCAGTTCCTGTTCACCGGATTCGGGCGCGGCGTGCCGGATGTTCTGCCAGACGGTCGCGTCATTGTCCAGGGTGTCGTGCTCCTGGGCGAAGTAACCGATCCGCAGACCATGGCCGGGTTCCAGGCCGCCGGTGTCGGGCGTTTCTACGCCCGCCAGCAGCCGCAGCAGCGTGGTCTTGCCGGCGCCGTTGAGTCCGAGCACCACCACGCGTGAGCCGCGGTCGATGGCCAGATCCAGCCCGGTGAACACCTCCAGTGACCCGTACGTTCGGCTCAGTCCCTTGACCACCAACGGCGTCCGTCCGCACGGGGCCGGGGTCGGGAACTTGATCCGGGCCACCTTGTCGGCGACCCGCTCCTCGTCGAGTGCCGCCATCATTCGATCGGCGCGGCGCAACATGTTCTGTGCCGCAACGGCTTTGGTGGCTTTAGCGCCCAACTTGGCGGCCTGGTTCCGCAGCGCGGTGGCCTTGCGTTCGGCATTGGCCCGTTCTCGGCGCCGGCGCTGTTCGTCGGTGGCACGCGCGTCGAGGTACTTCTGCCAGGTCATGTTGTAGACGTCGACCTCACCGCGTACCGCGTCCAGGAACCACACCCGGTTGACCACGTCGGCGAGCAGTTCGACGTTGTGGCTGATGATCACCAGCCCGCCGTTGTGCGATCGCAGGAAATCCCGAAGCCAGCCAACCGAATCCGCGTCGAGGTGGTTGGTCGGTTCGTCGAGCAGCAACGTCGTGGACGACCCTGAACCACTGTCCGATGCCGCGAACAGGATGCGCGCCAGTTCGACTCGGCGGCGCTGGCCGCCGGACAGGGTGCGCAGTTGCTGGGTGAGCACCCGGTCGGGCAGTCCGAGGCTCGCGCAGATGCGGCCCGCCTCGCTCTCGGCACCGTAACCGCCGAGAGCAACGAACCGCTCCTCCAGCTGGCCGTAACGGCGGATCGCGCGGTCGCGCGCGTCGTCGTCGGCGACCTCGGCCATCAAGGCCTGCTGCTTCTCCAGGTCGGTGAGCAGCGCGTCCAGCCCGCGCGCCGAAAGGACCCGGTCACGGGCCAGCACGTCGAGGTCACCCTCTTTGGGATCCTGTGGGAGATAACCGATTTCGCCCTTGCGGGTGACCGAACCGGCATACGGTTGGCCCTCCCCCGCCAGGATGCGCATGGTGGTGGTTTTGCCGGCGCCGTTGCGCCCGACCAGCCCGATCCGGTCGCCGGGCTGCACCCGCAGATCCGGACCGTCGGGCGAGAGCAGGATGCGCGCACCAGCGCGGACCTCGAGGTCCGTAGCCGTGATCACATTCGCTCCTTTAAGTGTTTGGCGCTATTTGTCGTCGGTGAATACCGCCGGGCGCTTCTCTGCGCGTGCGG
Organism: Mycobacterium gordonae; assembly: GCF_001417955.2. GTDB lineage: Bacteria > Actinomycetota > Actinomycetes > Mycobacteriales > Mycobacteriaceae > Mycobacterium > Mycobacterium gordonae_B. The sequence continues at coordinate 41,963 of NZ_LKTM01000310.1, forward strand.
CAACCGCTTCTTCGAAGTTGGAGGTGAGCAGACGGACGAAAAGCTGTCCGAGGCCTTCGGCCTGCATGTGCCCCTCGAGGCTGCCAGCGTCCAGTCCACTCCATAGCGTGCGTTTGGTCAACTCGATACCCGGCCGCGAGAAGGCCGCCATGCGCGCCGCGATCGCATAACAGGTGTCGAGCAGCTGCGCTCCGGGGACCTGACAGGACACCAATCCGATCCGCTCGGCCTCCTCGGCCGAGACATCGCGCCCGGTCAACATGATCTCGAAAGCCCGCGACGACCCGATGGCCCTGGGCAGCAGGTAGCTCAGGCCCAGCTCGCTGGCAGTCAGACCGTTGTTGATGCCGGCCGCCCGGAAATATGCGCTGGTGGAGGCCACCCGGATGTCCGCGGCCAGCGCCAGACACAGTCCTCCGCCGATGGCCGCTCCGTTCACCGCAGCGATCACCGGTTGGTGCAACCGTCGCAATTTCAGGATGATCTCGTCGAGCAGCTCCATCGACCGCAGCGCGTAGCTCGGCCGGGTGAGGTTGTCGACGTGCGGCACCGTGCCGGCGGACTTGTGGTCGGCGCCTGAGGAGAAGCCGCGGCCGGCGCCGGTGAGCACCACCACACGCACCGAGTTGTCGTGGGTGACCTGATCGAGGGCCTCTTTCAACGGCACCATGACGTCGAACGCCATCGAGTTCATCCGCTCGGGGCGATTCAACGTGATCAGGGCGATCTCAGGCCGCGGGTGTTCCAGGAGGACCAAACTCACCTTGAAACGGTAGCGCAGGCAGTGCGCCGAGCCGCGAACCCAACCCCGGCAGGGCTCAGACTTCGGTCGCCGCTTCGACGTCGTAGGCCTTGAGCTGCTGGACCAGGTCTTCCAGCGCCGCGGGGGGCAGCGCGCCGGCCTGGTTGAACAGCAACTGCCCCTTCTTGAACGCCATCAGCGTGGGGATCGACCGGATCTGGGCGGCCGCAGCCAACTCCTGCTCGGCCTCGGTGTCGACCTTGGCGAAGATCACGTCAGGGTGCTTCTCCGACGCCGCCTTGAAAGTGGGCGCGAAGGCGCGACACGGGCCACACCAGGAGGCCCAGAAATCAACGAGCACCATGTCGTTGCCGTTGACGGTTTCGTTGAACTGCGCAGCAGTGAGGTCTTGGGTAGTCACATTCGCCCTAACGCCGAGGTTGTGGTTGTTGTTCCCAGCCGTTCACAAGAGGCTGGGCGTCGTCGGCTTGTGCCGATATGCCCTGAGTTGCGTCACCAGTTCGCCCATCACCGTCGGATTGGCGATTCCCGGTTGCTTGAAGACCAGTTGGCCTTTCTTGAAGGCCATCAGGGTCGGCAGCAACGTCACGCCAGCCGTCTGGACCAGATCCTTCTCGATTTCGAAATTAACTTTGCCGTGCACGATGTCCGGGCAATTCTGCGCGGATGTCTCATAAGTGGGCGTGAAGATGGCACACGGTGAGCACGACGGCGCCCAGAAGTAGACGAACACGTTCTCGTTGCCCCTGACCGCCTGCCGGAAGTCGGCCGCCGTCAGATCCCGCGTACATCCTGTTCCCATCAGCACACGAGCGTACGTCAACGCGCTGCCGCGGACCGCCAGGTTCGGTTACTCAGCAGGCGCATGCCATTGAGGGCGACCAGCAAAGTCGAACCCTCGTGACAGGCCACGCCCAGCGGCAGCGGGAGCTGTCCGAAGAGATCCCACAGCACCAGCACCGTGATGAAGCTGCCCGCCAGAGCGAGGTTGGCGGTCACCACCCGGCGCGCCTGCCGGGCCAGGCCGATGATCGTCGGAATGGTGTGCAGTTCATCGCGGACCGTCACGGCATCTGCGGTCTGCAGGGTGATGTCGGAGCCGGCACCCATGGCCATCGAGGCGCACGCCGCGGCCATGGCGGGGGCGTCGTTGACGCCGTCTCCCACCACCAGCACCCGGTGGCCGCCGGCCTGCAGTTCACGCACCGCCGCGACCTTCTGCTCGGGCAGCAAACCGGCGCGCACGTCGACGATGCCGGCCTCACTCGCGACGAGACGGGCCGCGCGGTCAGTGTCGCCGGTCAGCAGCACCGGGGGCGCCGTTGTCAACTCCGCCAGGGCGGCTACGCAGTCCACGGCGTCGGAACGGATCTGATCGGTGAGCCCCAGCGCACCGACGGCCGTCCCGTTGACGACGACGGCGGCGGCTGTGGCACCGGTCTCGACGAGGCGTGCCACCTCGCGCGGCAGTATCCCGCGGAAACTGTGCGGACTGCAGACCTCGACGAAGTCCCGCCCCACCGTGGCGCGCACGCCGTGGCCCGGTACCGCGCGGAAGTCCTCGGCGGCCGGGATCGCGACACCGCGCCGCCGCGCTGCCCCGACGATCGCCCGGCCCAGCGGATGCTCGCTGAATTGTTCTGCCGCAGCAGCTAATTCGAGCAATTTCGGCACGCCGATCAAGTCCGGTCGCAGCGCCTTCACGACCGTAAGCCGCGGCATGCCGCACGTCAGCGTGCCCGTCTTGTCCAGCGCGACGATGCTGGCGCCGGCGAGGCGTTCGACGACGACCGCGGACTTCACCAGGATTCCGTGCCGGCCCGCATTGGCGATCACCGACAGCAACGGCGGCATGGTGGCCAACACCACGGCACAGGGCGAGGCGACGATCATAAAAGTCATGGCCCGCAGCAGAGTCGGTTGCAGCGGACAGCCGAGCATCAGCGGGATGATGATGAGCGCCGAGGTTGCCGCCACCATTCCCACCGAATAGCGCTGCTCGATCTTTTCAATGAACAGTTGGGTTTTGGCTTTGGTAGCCGACGCCTCGGACACCAGCTCGACGATCCGGGCGACCACGCTGTGCGAGGGGTCGCGGGCGACGACCACGCGCAGCACACCGGAGCCGTTGACCGTGCCGGCGAACACTTCGTCGCCGACGGTCTTGACGACCGGCATCGACTCACCGGTGATGGAACACTGGTCGACCTCGGATTCCCCGGACAGCACCACGCCGTCGGCAGGTATGCGTTCGCCGGGGCGAACCACCACCCGGTCGCCCACCACCAACTGGCCGGCGGGCACCACATGTTCGGCGCCTGCGCCGTCAAACAGCACTGCCTGGTCCGGCGTGAGGCTCATCAGACCCTTGACCGAATCCGCGGTGTGTTTGGTGGCAACCTCGTCGAGGGCACCGGACGTCGCGAAAATCACGATCAGCAGGGCCCCGTCGAAGATCTGCCCGATTGCCACCGCCCCGAGCGCGGCCACGATCATCAACAGGTCGACGTCGAGCGCCCTATTCCGGAGTGCTTGCGCGCCTGCCCATGCCGAGCCCCAGCCGCCGGCCAGATAGCAGGCCAGATACAACGTCCACCACACGACCGTCGGCGCACCGTTGAGCTGAGCGGCCAGCCCTGCCAGAAACAGCGCCAGCGCCACGGCCGCCCAGCGTACGGAGAGCACCGACCACAGCGCTGCCCGCCAACTCAGTCCGCGGGCAGCACTGGCGGGAACGCGGTCGAAGGAAGCCTGCGGGGCGGTCACTTCGAAGGCGGTCAAGGTCATTCCGGCGGCCTCACAGGGGGTGGCAGTGCGTCAGGATGCACCGAGTGTATTGACAACGGGGTCGTCAGAGGTCTCGGTTTGATTCCGGTATGTCATTGAATTGGCTTATGGCACTTCGCTATACGCAAGGTTGTCGGAGTTCGGGCGCTATCGACACCATGAGCGCCGCCGGGCGAATTCCATTGGCGGACTATTCAAATTCGGCCGGAAATTGCCCTCAAAAAGACTCGCGAAAAGGATTCATCGTTGCCGAATCGCGATACGATTCTGGGATCGCCGACTCTGCGCTCTGGAGGTGCGAGATGTCGTTTCTGGTCGCCAATACCGATTTCGTGTCACAAGCGGCGGGCAATCTGGCCCGGGTCGGATCACTGATCAGCGAAGCCAACAACGCGGCGGCGGCCCAGACCACCGCCGTCGCCGCCGCCGGCGCCGATGAGGTGTCGGCCGCCGTCGCCGCCGTTTTCGGCGCACACGCGCAGACGTATCAGTCGCTGAGCGCTAGTGCCACCGCGTTTCACGAACAGTTCGTGCAGTTGCTCTCCGGCGGCGCCAACGCGTACGCCCTCGCCGAAGCGACCAACATCGGCCCGCTGCAACCGATCCTCGATTTGATCAACGCACCCACGAACCTGTTGTTGGGACGGCCACTGATCGGCAACGGCGCTGACGGCACGGCAGCGAGCCCGAACGGTCAGGCCGGTGGCCTCCTGATCGGTAACGGCGGCAACGGTTTCTCGTCAGGCGTCGCGGGAGTAGGCGGCGGCAACGGCGGAGCCGCGGGGCTGCTCGGTTTTGGTGGGGCCGGCGGCGTGGGTGGGTTGGGCGCGAACGGCGGCGCGGGTGGCGCCGGCGGCTGGCTGTTCGGCGGTGGCGGAGCCGGCGGTAACAGCGGTGGCGGCGGCGGCTCCGGCGGTCTCGGCGGCTCCGCATTCCTCTTGGGGAACGGCGGTGCCGGTGGTACCAGCCCCAACGGGATGGGGGCGGGCGGCGCCGGAGGCAACGGCGGCCTGCTGTACGGCAATGGCGGCCATGGCGGCGGCAGCTCCCTCATCGGCGCCTCTGGCAACGGCGGCAGGGCTTTCCTGTTCGGCGACGGCGGCGGTGGCGGAGACGCGGCCAACGCCGCCCCGGCCGGAGCCGGCGGCGCAGGAGGGGTGTTCGTCGGCAACGGCGGTGCGGGCGGCAACGCCCCGATGGGTGGCGTCTCCGGGCCCGGCGGGCAGGCCGGGCTGATCGGCAACGGCGGAGCCGGAGGCAATGGCAATTTGAACGGCGGCAACGGCGGTAACGCGGTCTTGATCGGCAACGGCGGCAGAGGCGGCACTCCAAACGGCGTCGGTGGCCAGGGCGGCCTGCTGTTCGGCGCGCACGGGTAGCCCTTACCTACGGTTGCGTACGTTTTCCCCCAGCAGCAAGACTGTGCCTGATCATCGGGCCGATCAGTCTGAGTGGAAGGAACCACATTGGGGCACTACATCGCCAACGTGCGCGACCTCGAGTTCAACCTGTTCGAGGTTCTTGACGTAGGCGCCGTCCTCGGCACCGGCAAATACGCCGACCTCGACGAGGACACGGTGCGCACCATCCTGTCGGAGGCGGCCCGGTTGGCCGAAGGTCCGGTGGCCGAGTCCTTCGCCTTCGCCGACCGCAACCCGCCGGTCTTCGACCCCGCCACGCACTCCATCAGCGTCGCACCGGAATTGGTGAAGACGGTGCAGGCGATCAAGGACGCCGAATGGTGGCGGCTGGGCCTGGCCGAGGAGATCGGCGGGATGGCCGCGCCGCCGCCGCTCAACTGGGCGGTCAACGAGATGATCTTCTGCGCCAACCCGTCGGTCTGCTTCTTCAACCTGGGGCCGATTCTGGCGCAATCCCTGTTCGTCGAGGGCAACGACGAGCAGAAGCGTTGGGCCGCAATGGGAGTCGAGCGTGGCTGGCAGGCCACCATGGTGCTCACCGAGCCCGACGCCGGTTCGGACGTGGGGGCCGGTCGCGCGAAGGCGATTGAGCAACCAGACGGCACTTGGCATATCGAAGGCGTCAAACGGTTCATCTCCGGTGGCGATGTCGGCGACACCACCGAGAACATCTTCCATCTGGTGCTGGCAAGGCCCGAGGGCGCGGGACCCGGCACCAAGGGCTTGAGCCTGTTCTACGTCCCCAACTTCCTGTTCGACCCGGACACCGGGGAACTCGGCGCCCGCAACGGGGTGTATGTCACCGGCGTCGAACACAAGATGGGCCTGAAGTCCTCCCCCACGTGCGAGCTGACCTTCGGCGCCACCGACGTCCCGGCCGTCGGATATCTGGTCGGCGGCGTCCACGACGGCATCGCGCAGATGTTCCACGTGATCGAGAACGCGCGCATGACGATCGGGGTCAAATCCGCCGGGACTCTGTCCACGGGCTACCTCAACGCCCTTGCCTACGCCAAAGAGCGGGTGCAGGGCGCTGACCTGACGCAGATGACGGATAAGACCGCACCACGGGTCACGATCATGCACCACCCCGACGTGCGTCGCAGCCTGATGACCCAGAAGGCGTACGCGGAGGGCCTGCGGGCGGTGTATATGTATGCCGCCGCGCATCAATGTGATGCTGTGGCGCAACATGTTTCGGGTGCGGATCACGATCTGGCGCACCGGGTCGACGATCTGCTGCTGCCCATCGTCAAGGGCGTGGGTTCCGAGCGGGCCTACGAGGTGCTGACCGAGTCGCTGCAGACGCTGGGCGGGTCGGGCTTCCTGACGGACTATCCGATCGAGCAGTACATCCGCGACTCCAAGATCGACTCCCTGTACGAGGGGACGACCGCGATCCAGGCGATGGACTTCTTTTTCCGCAAGATCGTGCGCGATCACGGCCAGTCCCTGCAGCACGTGACGACTCAGATCAACAAGACCATCGAGACCACCACGGAGTCGTTGAAGGATCAGGCCGAGTTGCTGCAGGCCGCGGTCGAAGACGTCACCGGCATGACAGGTGCGCTGATGGGATACCTGATGTCCGCCGCCCAACACACCACCGACATCTACAAGGTCGGGCTCGGGTCGGTGCGCTACCTGCTCGCCGTGGGAGATCTCCTCATCGGCTGGCGGCTGCTGGCGCAGGCGAACGTGGCCGAGGCGGCTCTGGCCGGCGAGTTGTCAGCGGCCGACAAGGCTTTCTACGAAGGCAAGGTCGCGGTTTCGGCATTCTTCGCCAAGAACGTCCTGCCGAAGCTGGCCGGCGTGCGGGCGGTGCTGGAGAACATCGACGACGAAGTCATGCGCGTCTCCGAAGACGCGTTCTGAACACACAGAGTCCGCACAGCTCACGCGGGTAGACCGGATCGTCAGAAGCACTGACGATTTGGGGAGGAACGTTGTCATCTACTCGTATCGCGATTGCCGCGGTCGCCGCCGGGCTGTCTCTGGCGGCGTGCAGCTCGTCGCACAACTCCAGTCCCGCCACATCACCGAGCACCGTGGTGGCGTCCCCGACCAGTGGTGCCTCCGCGCCCCCCAAGGGCGAGACACAGGTCCGCGGGTTGATCGCTTCCGTGGCCGGCAACGCTGTTCAGGTGACACAGCAAAGCGTTACCGCCACAGTCGATTTCACCGGCTCGACGAAAATCACCGAGGTCACCAACGCGGCCCTGACGGACGTCACCCCGGGCGCCTGTGTCACGGCCCGCTCCAAGGACGAGGGCCAGCCCGCCGCCTTGGTGCGCGTCAGCCAGGCCGTGGACGGCAAATGTCCGCAGGGCAAGCAACCGACGACACCAGGCCGCCATGCGCCGATCCAGGGCACCGTGGCTTCGGTCAACGGCAACACCATCACGGTCAACACGTCCGGAGCGCCTCAAACGGTGACGGTCACGGACAAGACGAAATACACCGAGGAAGGGCCGGCCGCGTCACAGGAGATCGCGCAGGGCAAATGCATCACCGCCCGTGGCAGCGAAAACAGCGGCGCCCTGCAGGCGACGTCGATCAGCCTGCGGCAGGCCGCCAACGGCAAGTGCCCCGACGGCGGGAGCCCGCACCGGCGCTGAAAGGCGGCGCGGCGCTTAGACCGTGAAGCCGAGGGCGCGCAGCTGCTCGCGGCCGTCCTCGGTGATCTTGTCCGGGCCCCACGGCGGGTTCCAGACCCAGTTGATCCTGAGCTCGTCGACCAGGCCGGCCCCTACCAGCGCCGAGCGCGACTGATCCTCGATGACATCGGTCAACGGGCAGGCCGCCGACGTCAGGGTCATGTCCACCAGGGCGACGGTTCCCTCGTCGCCCTTTTCCAGATTCAAGCCGTAGACCAAGCCGAGATCGACGACGTTGATCCCCAGTTCCGGGTCGACGACGTCGCGCATCGCCTCTTCGAGATCTGCGAGCAGCAGTTCGTCAGATGCCGCGGTGTCGCTCATTGGGCAACCTCCTCCTCTTCGAAGCCGGCATGGGCTCGGGCCAAGGCATCCTTGAAAGCCATCCAGCCCAGCAGTGCACATTTCACCCGCGCCGGGTACTTGGCCACTCCAGCGAACGCTACTCCGTCGCCGAGCACGTCCTCGTCGCCCTGCACGTTGCCGCGCGACGAGACCATCTCGGTGAAAGCGTCGATGGTCTTCAGCGCCTCCGGCACGCTCTGGCCGATGATTTGTTCGGTCAGCACCGATGTCGCGGCCTGGCTGATCGAACAGCCCTGACCGTCATAAGAGATGTCGGCCACGGTCTGGCCGTCCTCGGACAACGCGACGCGCAGGGTGACCTCGTCACCGCAAACCGGGTTGACGTGAAATACCTCGGCGCCGAACGGCTCCCGCAGCCCACGGTGGTGCGGGTGCTTGTAGTGATCCAGGATCACGTCCTGGTACATCTGCTCGAGACGCAACGTCAGTCTCTCCCAAAGAATTCCACGGACCGCCGAACGCCGGCTATCAGGCGGTCGACTTCCTCTTCGGTGTTGTAGAGCGCGAACGAGGCGCGCGCGGTGGCCGCCAGGCCGAACCGTCGGTGCAGCGGCAGCGCGCAGTGGTGTCCGACCCGCACGGCCACGCCCTCGTCGTCGAGCACCTGGCCGACGTCGTGCGCGTGCACGCCGTCGACGACGAAGGAGACCGGAGACCCCCGGTTCTCCATCGTTGTGGGCCCGACGATGCGCACACCGTCGACTGCGGACAGGCCCTCGATGGCCTTGGCCACTAGCTCACGTTCGTGCGCCTCGACGGCGTGCATGCCGACAGCGTCCAGATACCGTGCGGCTGCGGCCAATCCGACGACCTGCGAGGTCATCGGGGTGCCTGCTTCGAAGCGCTGGGGGGTGGGCGCGTACGTGGAGGTCTCCATGGTGACGGTCTCGATCATCGATCCGCCGGTGAGGAACGGCGGCATGGTGGCGAGCAACTCGCGGCGGGCGTAGAGCACGCCGATCCCGTTGGGCCCCAGCATCTTGTGCCCGGAGAATGCGGCGAAGTCCACGCCGAGTGCATGGAAGTCGACCGGCTGGTGCGGGACGGACTGGCAGGCGTCGAGCACCGTGAAGGCGCCGACGGCGCGGGCCCGCTCGACCAGTTCGGCGACCGGCGCCAGTGCGCCGGTGACATTCGAATGATGGCTGAAGCTAACGACTTTGACCTTCTCGTCAAGCTGCAGCGAGTCCAGGTCGATGCGGCCGTCTTCGGTCACCCCGAACCATTTCAGGGTGGCGCCGGTGCGGCGGGCCAGTTCCTGCCAGGGCACCAGGTTGGCGTGGTGCTCCAGTTCGGTGGTGACGATGACGTCGCCCGGTCTGACCGCAGCCTCGAAACGACTGTCCCCCAATACGTACGACACCAGGTTCAGCGACTCCGTCGCATTCTTGGTGAACACCAGTTCGTCGGGCTCAGCACCCACGAACGCGGCGATGTCGGCGCGACCCTGCTCGTAGGCGTCGGTGGCTTCTTCCATCAGCTGGTGCGCGCCGCGGTGCACGCCCCCGTTGGAGGTGACGAGAAACTCACGCTCGGCGTCGAGCACCTGCAAGGGGCGCTGCGAAGTCGCCCCGGAATCCAGGTACGCCAATTGATTTCCGCTGCGCATCACGCGCTTGAGGATCGGGAAATCGGCGCGGATCGCCGTGAGGTCCAGCATGCTTACGCGCCTGCGGTCGCCTGGGTGAAGCGCACGTAGCCGTTCTGCTCGAGTTCGTCGGCCAGCTCGGAGCCGCCCGATTCGGCGATCCGGCCGCCCACGAAGACGTGCACGTACTCGGGCTTGATGTAGCGCAGAATCCGGGTGTAGTGCGTGATGAGCAGGATGCCCCCGTTCTCGGCTTCCGCGTAACGATTGACACCCTCGCTGACCACCCGCAACGCGTCGACGTCCAGGCCGGAGTCGGTCTCGTCGAGGATGGCGATCTTGGGCTTGAGCAGCTCGAGCTGCAGAATCTCGTGGCGCTTCTTCTCACCGCCGGAGAAACCCTCGTTGACGTTGCGCTCGGCGAAGGCCGGGTCGATTTCGAGGGCGGACATCGCTGCCTTGACCTCTTTGACCCAGTGCCGCAGCTTCGGCGCCTCGCCGCGGATGGCAGTGGCGGCCGAGCGCAGGAAGTTCGACACCGAGACGCCGGGCACCTCGACCGGGTACTGCATGGCCAGGAACAGGCCGGCCCGCGCCCGCTCGTCGACGCTCATCGCGAGCACGTCTGCGCCGTCCAGCGTGATCGAACCGGAGGTGACGACGTACTTGGGGTGTCCGGCGATCGCGTACGACAGGGTCGACTTGCCCGAGCCGTTGGGCCCCATCAGGGCATGCTTCTCGCCGGACTTCACGGTGAGGTCGACGCCCTTGAGGATCGGGATCTCGCGTTCGCCGTCGGCGCCGCTCGGGTTGACGACGCTGACGTGCAGGTCTCTGATTTCCAGGGTTGTCATGCGGTTGTTGCCTTCTCCGTCTTTTCCAGTTCGTGTTCGATGGCCGCGGTGAGGCGCTCCCGCACTTCGGGCACCGCGATCTTGGAGATGATCTCGCCGAAGAAGCCGCGGATCACCAGCCGGCGGGCCTGCTCTTCGGGAATGCCCCGGGAGCGCAGATAGAACAGTTGCTCGTCGTCGAATCGCCCGGTGGCACTGGCGTGTCCGGCCCCGGCGATCTCGCCGGTCTCGATCTCCAGATTGGGCACCGAGTCGGCGCGCGCGCCGTCGGTCAGCACCAGGTTGCGGTTCATCTCGAAGGTGTCGGTGCCGGTCGCCGCGGCGCGGATCAGCACGTCACCGATCCATACCGTGTGCGCGTCGGGCAACTTCGACGACGGATCTCCTTGCAGCGCACCCTTGTACAACACGTTGGACCTGCAGTCAGGCTGGGCGTGGTCCACCAGCAGCCGTGACTCGAGGTGCTGGCCGTCGTCGGCGAAGTAGAGGCCCAGCAGTTCGGCGTCCCCACCGGGTCCGGCGAACCGCACGTTGGCGGCCATCCGCACCACCTCGCCGCCCAGCGTGACGGTGACGTGGCGCAGTACCGCGTCCCTGCCGAGCCGGGCATGGTGAGCACTGACGTGCACCGCATCGTCGGCCCAGTCGGCGATCCAGATAACGGTGAGCCGGGCGGCGTCACCGATCACGAATTCGACGTTGTCGGCATAGGTTCCGCTGCCCCGGTGGTCGATGACGACCACGGCCTCGCCGAGCTCTTCCACCCGGAGCTGCAGGTGCCCGTAGGCCGCAGCGCCCTGCCCAGGTCCGTTGACGCTGATATTGATCGGTTCGCCGACCTGGGTGTCGCGCCCGACGGTGACCACAGTCGCCGAGTTGAACGATGAAAATGCCTGCGCCGCAATACGATCTGCCGGAACTCCAGCCTCACCGAGGCGTCCGTCGCCGCGGCGCACCGACTCGGTCCGCACACCGGGTTGCTCGCTGACCGTGATGGTGGCGGTGCCGGTGGCCACCGCGGTGCCGTCGTGCAAGCCGCGCAGTCGCTTGAGTGGGGTGAAGCGCCAGAGCTCGTCGCGCCCGTGCGGGACTTCGAACGCGTCGACATCGAAGGAGGAGAACAGTTCCCCTTTGTTGAGCGCGGCGGTCATCCGACCGCACCCTCCATCTGCAGCTCGATCAGACGGTTGAGCTCGAGCGCGTACTCCATCGGCAGTTCCTTGGCGATCGGCTCGACGAATCCGCGCACCACCATCGCCATGGCCTCGTCCTCGGTCATGCCGCGGCTCATCAGATAGAACAGCTGGTTCTCGCTGACCTTCGAGACGGTGGCCTCGTGGCCCATCGTGACGTCGTCCTCGCGGATGTCGACGTAGGGGTAGGTGTCGCTGCGGCTGATCGTATCGACCAGCAGGGCATCACATTTCACGCTCGACTTGGAGCCGTGCGCGCCCTTGTTCACCTGCACCAGGCCGCGGTAGGACGTGCGGCCGCCACCGCGCGCCACCGACTTCGACACGATGTTGCTCGACGTGTTCGGCGCCAGGTGCAGCATCTTGGCACCGGTGTCCTGGTGCTGGTCCTCGCCGGCGAAAGCGATCGACAGCACCTCGCCCTTGGCGTGCTCGCCGGTCATCCAGACCGCCGGGTACTTCATGGTCACCTTGGATCCGATGTTGCCGTCGACCCACTCCATGGTGGCGCCGGCCTCCGCCCGGGCCCGCTTGGTGACCAGGTTGTAGACGTTGTTCGACCAGTTCTGGATGGTCGTGTAACGGCACCGGCCTCCGGGCTTCACGATGATCTCCACCACCGCGGAGTGCAGCGAGTCGGACTTGTAGATCGGCGCAGTGCAGCCCTCGATGTAATGCACGTAGGCGTTCTCGTCGACGATGATCAGGGTCCGCTCGAACTGGCCCATGTTCTCGGTGTTGATCCGGAAGTAGGCCTGCAGTGGGATGTCGACGTGCACACCCGGCGGCACGTAGATGAAGCTGCCGCCCGACCACACCGCCGTGTTCAGCGCGGAGAACTTGTTATCCCCCGCCGGGATCACGGTGCCGAAGTACTTCTTGAAGACGTCCGGGTGCTCCCGCAGCGCGGTGTCGGTGTCCAGGAAGATGACGCCCTGCTTCTCCAGATCCTCACGGATCGAGTGGTAGACGACCTCGGACTCGTACTGTGCGGCGACACCGGAGACCAGCCGTTGCTTCTCGGCCTCCGGGATGCCCAGCTTGTCGTAGGTGTTCTTGATGTCCGCAGGCAGATCGTCCCACGTCGCGGCCTGCTTCTCGCTGGAGCGCACGAAGTACTTGATGTTGTCGAAATCGATGCCTTCGAGGTTGGAACCCCAGTTCGGCATCGGCTTCTTGTCGAAGATGCCCAGCGCCTTGAGCCGGATGTTCAGCATCCATTCGGGCTCGTTCTTCTTGGCCGAGATGTCCCGCACGACCGCCTCGGACAGCCCGCGTTGCGCGCTGGCGCCCGCGACGTCGGAGTCGGCCCAGCCGTAGCCGTACCGGCCCAGCGACTCGATGGTCTGCTCCTGGGTCAATGGCTCGACCGTCCGTGCGGCTTCGAGTGTCATGAGGACGCTCCTTTGGTGCTCGTTGCGGTGTGGCGCGGGCTGGGCGCCGGGCTGAGTGGTACGTGGGTGGTGCAGGCGCAGTCACCGTTGACGATCGTCGCCAACAACTGCACATGGGTGCCGAGCACCTCGGACATGGCCTGCTGCTCGGCTTCGCACAATTCCGGGAACTTCTCGGCGACATGGGACACCGGGCAGTGGTGCTGGCAGATTTGCACACCGTGGATGGGGCCGCCCACCCGGGTGGTGGTGGCGACATATCCGGCTTTGGTCAGCGCCTGCGCAATCCGGTCGGCCGTCTCTTCGACAGCGTCCTCGTCGGAGCCGTCGGTCGCCTCGACCCCGGACAGAATCGCGTCGATGCGGCGCCGCGCGAACGTCTTCACCGCGTCCTCGCCGCCGACCTCCCGCAGTTGCCGCATTGCGGCAGAAGCCAAGTCGTCATAGGCGTGGTCGAGCTTGGCACGGCCGGCCGCGGTCAACCGGTACCGCTTGGCGGGCCGTCCGCGTCCCACCTGCTGCCACGACGACGACGCAAAGGATTCCGCGTCGCCGGCCTCGATGAGCGCGTCCAGGTGCCGGCGCACACCGGCGGGCGCCAGGCCCAGCCGGTCGCTGATTTCGGTGGCGGTGATGGAGCCGGACTCGACCAGCAGGCGGACGATGGATCGCCGGGTGTGTCCGTCCGACCCGACAGCGCCGGCCGCGGGCACGGCAGCATGCGGTTCGGATTGGATTTTCACAACACCAGTGTGTCGCAATTCCGGGGATCGGTCCAGCAAGGGTGCCCTTAGGTGACGAGCGCAACAGTTGCGGGACCAGCGTGCTCACCCGATTGCCCCGCTCCTCAACCGGCCGCATTTTGCGGCCGGCATTGTCGCCGGGGCTAGTCTGCTCTGATGGCAGCCCGCCACCACACCCTGAGCTCGTCGATCGCCAGTCTGCACGGCGACGAGCAGACGGTGGGCAAGCCCCTCAACGCCGCCGAGCACACCGCGATGCAGCGCACCCGGCTTTTCGGCGCCACCGGCACGGTGCTGATGGCGATCGGGGCCCTGGGTGACGGGGCCCGGCCGGTGGTTCAGGACCCCACCTTCGGAGTGCGGCTGCTGAACCTGCCGTCACGGATCCAGACGGTGTCGCTGACCATGACCACCACCGGCGCGGTCATGATGGCCCTGGCGTGGTTGATGCTCGGCCGGTTCGCCTCCGGCAAGCGCCGGATGTCGCGCGGCGAACTGGACCGCACGCTGGTGTTGTGGATGCTCCCGCTGCTGATCGCGCCGCCGATGTACAGCAAGGACGTCTACTCCTATCTCGCCCAGAGCCAGATCTCGCTGGAAGGGCTCGACCCGTACCGGGTGGGGCCGGCCTCCGGACTGGGCCTGGGCCATGTGTTCACCCTGTCGGTGCCCAGCCTGTGGCGCGAGACCCCGGCCCCCTACGGCCCGCTGTTCCTGTGGATCGGGCGCGGCATCTCGGGTCTTACCGGGGAGAACATCGTCGCCGCGGTCCTCTGCCACCGACTGGTGGTGTTGTTCGGCGTGGCGTTGATCGTGTGGGCGACGCCGCGGCTGGCCCGGCGCTGCGGGGTGGCCGAAGTCAGCGCACTGTGGCTGGGGGCCGCCAACCCGCTGCTGTTCATGCACCTGGTCGCCGGCATTCACAACGAGGCGCTGATGCTGGGGCTGATGCTGACCGGCGCGGAGTTCGCCTTGCGCGGCATCGATTCTGATCGGCCGCTCAAGCCGCAGTCGTGGCGGATCGGCCCGGACTGGCAACCACTGGGTCTACTGCTTGGCGGTTCGGTCCTGATCGTGCTGTCGTCGCAGGTGAAGCTGCCGTCACTGCTGGCACTGGGCTTCGTCACGATGGCACTGGGCTACCGGCTGGGCAGCACGGTCAAATCGTTCCTGCTGTCGGGCACCGCGATGGCGGCCCTGACCCTTGCGGTGATGGGTCTCGTGGGCTGGGCCAGTGGGCTCGGTTTCGGCTGGATCTACACGCTGGGCACCGCCAACGTGGTGCGCAGCTGGATGTCGCCGCCGACCTTGCTGGCACTGGGCACCGGTCAGGTCGGCATTCTGCTCGGCCTCGGCGATCACACCACCGCCATCTTGTCGCTGACCCGCGCGATCGGCGTGCTGATCATCATGGTGATGGTCTGCTGGCTGCTGCTCGCGGTATTCCGCGGCCGGCTGCACCCGATCGGCGGCCTCGGGGTGGCGCTGGGCCTCACCGTGCTGCTGTTCCCCGTCGTGCAGCCCTGGTACCTGCTGTGGGCGATCATCCCGCTGGCCGCCTGGGCCACCCGCACCAAATTCCGGGCCGCCGCCATCGTCGTCACCCTCATCGTCGGCATCTTCGGCCCCACCGCCAATGGCGACCGCTTCGCGTTGTTCCAGATCGTCGACGCCACGTTGGCCAGTGCCTTCATCGTGGTTGTGCTCATCGCGCTGACCTACCACCGGCTGCCGTGGCGGCCCCTCCCCGAAGAAGACGTGCAACCCGAGCCGTCGGTGACACTCGTCACTCCGGCCGCTGCTGCGCTGCCCGGGAAGGCCACCCCGGCTCCCGAGGCGGCGCCCGACGCCTACGCTGATTCCACGTGAGCTCCGTCCCCCACGACCGCGATATCGCGGTACGACTGCGCGGGGTGTGCAAGCAGTACGGATCAGTAAAGGCCGTCGCCGGCCTCGATCTCGAGGTGCATGCCGCCGAGGTGTTCGCGCTGTTGGGCCCCAACGGCGCCGGAAAGACGACCACAGTCGAGATGTGCGAGGGCTTCATGCGCCCCGACGCCGGCAGCATCGAGGTGCTCGGGCTCGACCCGATCGCCGACAACGCGCGCCTGCGCCCCCGCATCGGCGTGATGCTGCAGGGCGGCGGCGGCTATCCGGCGGCCCGTGCCGGCGAGATGCTCAATCTGGTCGCGTCCTACGCCGCCGACCCGTTGGACCCGGCCTGGCTATTGGAAACCCTCGGCCTGACCGAGGCGGCGCGCACCACTTACCGGAGGCTCTCCGGCGGGCAGCAGCAACGGCTCGCGCTGGCATGTGCTCTGGTGGGACGGCCCGAGCTGGTTTTCCTCGACGAACCCACCGCAGGCATGGACGCCCACGCCCGGCTACTGGTGTGGGAGCTGATCGACGCGCTGCGCCGCGACGGCGTCACCGTGGTGCTGACCACCCATCAGCTCAAAGAGGCCGAGGAACTGGCCGACCGGCTGGTCATCATCGATCACGGCACGACGGTCGCGGCCGGCACACCGGCGGAGCTGATGCGCAGCGGCGCCAAGGACCAACTGCGGTTCAGCGCGCCACCACGACTCGACCTCTCGCTGTTGACGGCCGCGTTGCCCGAGGACTACCGGGCCAGCGAGATATCGCCGGGTGAATACCTCGTCGAGGGCGCGGTGGGCCCGCAGGTGCTGGCGACGGTGACGGCGTGGTGTGCCCGGATCGACGTGCTGGCCACCGACCTGCGTGTCGAGCAGCGCAGCCTCGAAGATGTCTTCCTGGATCTGACCGGCAGGAGGCTGCGATCGTGAGCGACGTCTTCCCGGCCGGAACCTTCACACCCGACCCGCGTCCCAGCGCCGTGCCCCGGATGCTGGCCGCTCAGTTCAGCCTCGAAGCCAAGCTGCTGCTGCGCAACGGCGAGCAGCTGCTGCTGACCATGTTCATCCCGATCACGCTGCTGATCGGGCTCACCCTGCTGCCCTTCGGCTCCTTCGGCGAGCATCGCGCGGCGGTCTTCACGCCGGCGATCATGGCGCTCGCGGTGATCTCCACCGCTTTCACCGGCCAGGCGATCGCCGTCGCCTTCGACCGCCGCTATGGCGCACTGAAGCGGCTCGGGGCCACTCCGCTGCCGGTGTGGGGAATCATCGCCGGCAAGGCGCTGGCGGTGGTGTTCACCGTCTTTCTGCAATCAATTGTGTTGGGCGCCATTGGTTTTGCGTTGGGCTGGCGTCCACCGTTGGCGGCCCTGGCGCTGGGTGGCGCGGTGATTGCGCTGGGGACTGCCGGATTCGCGGCGCTGGGCCTGTTACTCGGCGGCACCCTGCGGGCCGAAATCGTGCTGGCGCTGGCCAACCTGTTGTGGTTCGCCTTCGCCGGGTTCGGCGCGCTGACCCTCGAGACGGGCGTGATCCCGGCGGGCGTGAAGTGGGCGGCGCGACTGACACCCTCAGGGGCGCTGACGGAGTCGCTTTCACAGGCCATGAGCTTGTCGGTGGACTGGTTCGGGTTGGCGGTACTCGCGGTGTGGGGCGGCGTGGGCGCACTGGCGGCGCGGCGTTTTTTCCGCTTTGTGTGACTTCTTGCCGCGACACTGCCACCACGGACTCGACACGCCGTCGCGGGTGTGCGTGGCTTCAATCTCGGGGGAACCGGTGGGCTGTTCGGACTCGTCCAAGCTTGTGTGGACAGAGTATGCATCGGCAGCGAGGCGTTGCAGCAGGGAAGAGTCAGCCGGTATCAGCTACGAACGCAGTACCGGGCGATCTACCCCGACGTCTACGTGCCGCATGACATGCAACTTTCGTTACGCGTTCGCTCGGCGGCCGCGTGGTTGTGGTCAGGTCGCCGCGGGACCTTGACTGGGCTGGCCGCCGCGGCGTTGCACGGCTCGGACTGGGTCGACGACGACGAAGCCATCGAACTGATGTGGCGGAATGCCCGCCCGCCCACCGGAATAATCACCCGCAACTGCCGGATGGGCATCGACGAAGTCACCCGGGTTGCCGGTCTGCCCGTGACCACACCTGCCCGGACGGCCTTCGACCTGGGGCGGCAGCTCACCGCTGCTGATGCGATGGCGCGCCTCGACGCACTGATGCGGGCATCACCGTTTTCCACCGACGCGACGTTGATGCTCAGCACGCGATACGCCGGAGCCCGAGGCGTCCGACAACTCAGAACGCTGCTCTCCCACATTGACCCGGGTGCTGCTTCACCGAAAGAGACCTGGCTCCGGATGCTGCTGATCGACGCTGGACTACCCACTCCCGAGACCCAGATTCCCGTGGTGGTCAAGTTCCGGACAGTGGCCCTGCTCGACATCGGTTGGGAGCGATTCAAGGTCGCCGTCGAGTACGACGGTGACCAACACCGCACGAACCGGCGCCAATACGTGCGCGACACGCGCAGATTGAAGGAGCTCGCCGAGCTCGGCTGGATCGTCATCCGGGTGATCGCCGAGGACCGGCCCGACCAGGTTGTGCGGGAGGTCGCCGCGGCACTGCGGCGCCGCGGCTACCGCGACACTGCCACCACACACACAACACGCCGTCGCGGCTGTGCGTAGCGTCAATCTGGCCGCGGGTGGCCGCGAGGCCCGGTTCTACTACGTGACGTAGTGGTCGTTACCATCGGGCGGTGGCCGTCGGACGAGCGCTGATGCGGTTGGTGGACCTGCTCCCCAACCCCAGCCTGCGTGTCCAGCGCATCATCGCGGCGCTCGTGATCCTCACCCAGGGCGGCATCGCGGTCACCGGTGCCATCGTGCGTGTCACGGCCTCCGGGCTGGGTTGCCCCACCTGGCCGCAGTGTTTTCCCGGCAGCTTCACCCCCGTCGCGGTTTCCGAAGTACCGCGCATCCATCAGGCCGTCGAGTTCGGCAACCGGATGATCACCTTCGCGGTGGTCATCACCGCGGCCCTGGCGGTGCTGGCGGTGACGCGGGCCCGCCGGCGCCGCGAGGTGCTGGTCTACGCATGGCTGATGCCCGCCTCCACCGTCGTGCAGGCCGTCATCGGCGGCATCACCGTGCGCACCGGACTGTTGTGGTGGACGGTGGCGATCCATCTGCTGGCGTCGATGACGATGGTGTGGTTGTCGGTGCTGCTCTTCGTCAAAGTCGGCGAGCCCGACGACGGCGAGGTTCGCCGGCGGGTCGCCAGGCCGCTGCGGCTGCTGACCGTGTTGAGCGCGATGAACCTGGCCGCGGTGCTGGTCACCGGCACCCTGGTGACAGCGACCGGACCGCACGCCGGTGACAAGAGCCCGAGCCGGACGGTGCCGCGGCTGAAGATCGAGATCAACACTCTGGTGCACGCGCACTCGTCGCTGCTGGTCTCCTACCTGTCGCTGCTGGTCGGGCTGGGCTTCGGGCTGTGGGCGGCGCGGGCCGGCCGCCCGGTGATGCGGCGTCTCGGGTTGCTGGTCGCGCTCGTCGTCGCCCAGGCCGGCGTGGGCACTGCTCAGTACTACACCGGTGTCCCCGCCGTGCTGGTCGCCCTGCACGTGGCCGGCGCCGCGGCCTGCACGGCGGCCACCGCCGCGCTATGGGCGTCGATGAGAGAACGGGCCGAGCCCGAGGCGCTCCAGAGCTGACTCGACGGCCAGGGCGAACTCGCGCTGAGCCAGGCTTCGCGTTTCGGCGTCCAGGCGCAGCCACCCCAGCGACGGGTCGATCAGCTGGAACTCCAGCAGTCGTGCCCCGGACAGGTGCACCCGCGCGTAGAGCAGCTCACCCGGGGCGGCCTGGACGGCCGCCGAGCCGATATCCCAGAGCTCGAAGTCAGCCTCACCCTGATGCAAACCGCCGTCCTGCGTGGTGAAGGCGTGTGACGGTTTGCCGCCGATGAAGATGAGCACGGTTTCCGGCTCGGCATCTGCCTGCACGAACACGCTCTCGCGGCGGCCCTTGATGTAGGCCTCGGCGTCCAACCGGTCGGTGAATCGTCGCAATCCGGTGCCGCGGGTAGCGCCGACGTAGACGTGGCCGTCCGACGGTAGCCGCATGGACTCCCCCGGCTCGTGCATCGGACCCGACACGGTCGGTACGCCCCGCTGCGCCAGGTCCTCGAGGTAGCGGCGATCGGCGTTCCAGGCGATGACGTCCGCAGGATTCAGCAGGTGCTGCACGCGGGTGGTCCATGCCAGAAATTCGGGTAGTCGCGTGGCGTAGTCCCCGGCGTCGCGCAGAATCACCAGATGCGCGTCGGTCACGTCCGGGTCGTCCCAGGGCAACCACCGGGCGTGCAGGCCGCGGGTGCGCAGGGCGGCCACCAACCCGGCATCATCGCCGGCGGCTCGCTTCGGACCGCCCGCCAACACGATGCGCGGATGGAAGGTGTCCGGTCGGGCTAACTTCATGCCCGGGCATGATATCGGCATGCATGCGATTGAAGTCGGCGAAACCGGCGGCCCCGAAGTCCTGCAGTACAACGACATCGCCCAGCCCGAGCCAGGTCCCGGTGAACTGCTGATCCGTTCGGAAGCCATTGGCGTCAACTTCATCGA
Source organism: Mycobacterium gordonae (assembly GCF_001417955.2). Taxonomy (GTDB): domain Bacteria; phylum Actinomycetota; class Actinomycetes; order Mycobacteriales; family Mycobacteriaceae; genus Mycobacterium; species Mycobacterium gordonae_B. Next base: position 62,236 of record NZ_LKTM01000310.1, read on the forward strand.
CACCTACTTCCGCTCCGGTCAGTACCCGCGCCCGCTTCCGTTCGTACTGGGCTCCGAGGTGTGCGGGACGGTGACCGCGGTCGGCCCGGACACCGGGGGCGACATCAACGTCGGCGACCGGGTGGTGAGTGCCTCAGCCAATGGCTCTTATGCCGAATTATGCACGGCCCCAGCATTTTTGACCGCCAGAGTCCCAGATGGCATCAGCTCGGAGGTGGCCGCATCGGCGCTGCTGAAGGGGCTGACCGCGCAGTACCTGCTGAAGTCGGTGTATCCGGTGCAGCGCGGAGACAGCGTGCTGGTGCACGCCGGCGCGGGCGGCGTCGGGCTGATCTTGACGCAGTGGGCGACGCACCTCGGGGCGCGGGTGATCTCGACCGTGTCGACGCCGGAGAAGGAACGACTGTCCCGGGATGCGGGCGCCGCCGAGGTACTTCCCTACCCCACCGACGCCTACCAGTTCGGCCAGCAGATTCGCGGGCTCACCGGCGGCGCCGGGGTGGCCGTGGTTTATGACGGGGTCGGCGCAACCACATTCGATGCCAGCCTGGCGAGCCTGGCCGTCCGCGGGACGCTGGCGCTGTTCGGCGCGGCCAGCGGACCGGTATCGCCCTTCGATCCCCAGCAGCTCAACTATGCCGGATCGGTGTACCTCACCCGGCCCTCGCTCGCCCACTTCATCCGCACCGGTGAGGAGTTCAGCGGGAGGGCGGCCGAACTGTTCGACGTGATCGGCAGCGGGGCCGTCCGGGTCGAGGTCGGCGGTAGCTATCCGCTGTCCGAGGCCGCGCGCGCCCACAGCGATCTGGAGGGCCGCAAGACCACCGGGTCGATCGTGTTGCTGCCCTAGCTACCGTCGGGCCGGTCCTCGTCCCAGCTCGTGGGGATCATCGGTAACGTCGGTCCGCCGCCGAACGGGTCGCCGGCCAGGGTGATCAGGCCGGCCGGCCGGACCCCGTCCTTCCGCACGGTGCCGGTGAAACCTAACGGGCCGGCACCCTGCTCGGAAACTTCCGGCCCGTCGTCGCCGAAATCGGTTGGCAGATCTGCGAATTCATCGGCATAGCCGCGCTGCGGCTCGCCCTGTTGGCGGCGCTTGCGCGCCTTTCTGCGCGCCGCGGTGGCCGCCGCGACAGCGGCGCTATCCGGTTCCGGGGCCTTCGCGCGGACAGTTGCGGTCGTGTTGCCGCGATGCACCGGCCCGAAGCCGACCCCCGGCCCGCCGCCAATCGCATAGGGAACGAACGCTTGGCCGGCCGGCGCGGGCGGCGGCGCCGAGGTGGAGGTTGTGCTGATGGTGCTCACCGTCGATACGGGAGCGGCCGGCGCGGCACCCGGCGCCACCGACCCGGCGAGAGCCGGGGCGAATTTCGCCGGGGCCGCCGCGGCGACTTCTGCCACAGGCACCAGCTCCGGCACGACCGCCAGCTCGGTGGGCGGTATGGCGGCCAACGCCGCCAGCGCGGCGACACTGGCCGCCGCGGCGGGCAGCGTGGCCAGCGTCGACCACAATGGTGAGGACGCGATCGCGGCGGCGAGCACGGGGTGGACCGCCAGATACGCGATGATCTGGACCGGAGTGATGCCGCTGAGCGACTGCAGGGCAGCCACCGGATTGGTCAGCAACAGCTGAATCCAGTCCTGCAAACCCTGGAAATCCTGGACGAACAGGAAGAGCCGGGAGATCCAGTAGCCCGGCTGCCCGGGCACCGTGTAGGAGGCGTATGGGATTCCATTGAGGGTGCCGGCGGAGGGATCCCAATTGATCCCGATCAGCCGCAGGGCAAATTGGAAGAGCTGCTGCGGGATCTGTTGGATCTGCTGCCACGGGTCCGACGCCGCGGCGGCGGAAACTATCTGCGGCGCCGGGCCGGTCGTCGGAGTTTCGGCCAACGCCGAGGCGGAAACGGCTTCGTAGGTCACCATGATGGTGGCGGCCTGAACCCACATCCGAACGTAGTCGGCCTCGTTGAGCGCGATGGGGATCGTGTTGACGCCGAAGAAATTCGTCGCGGTAAGCACGGCGTGGGTGGCGTGATTGGCCGCCAACTCGAGCAGCGTCGGCATGGCGGCCAGGGCGGCGGTGTAGGCGGCCGCGGCCACCTCGTGCTGGGCAGCCGTCGCAGCGCTCTTGGCACCCGCAGCAGTCAGCCACTGCAGGTATGGCAGGTGCGCGGCCACGTAGGATCCGGCACTCGGGCCATCCCAGCAACCGGCCTGCACTGCGGCCAGGATTGCGGCGAGTTCGTCTGCGGCGGAGGCATATTCGGCACTGAGGGCAGCCCAGGTCTCGGCGGCGGCCAAAAACGCACCCGGGCCCGGTCCACTGCTCAGCAACGCCGAATGCACCTCCGGAGGCGAAGCCATCCAGATGGGGTCGGTCATCGTCAGCCGGTACTGGGCGGATACCCGGTAGCCGCACAGGAGGTGCACGGCCCTGTGGGTACGACGCATAACGTCATGCCGAACACTCCTCTCGCCGTCGGGTACATCGAAATTCGATATCGCGACGGGCAGTAGCGCAAATGGAGGATGTTCGGCGACGGGTATCAGGCGGCCGCCGCCCGGTGATCGAAACGTGTTGTCAGAACACTAATTTGGTACGGGCAGCCGCATAGGTGCGGGGTTTGGATCGCGCTGGTTCTGACTCGAACCGGGGGGACGCGCCGACAGCGAAGATCACGACGCGCCGACGGCGTGTCCTGTCGTGAAGTTCACAGTCGGCGCGGCGGGGACCGCTGCGGGTGGATCAGAACAGCGTGGGCAGCGCGATCGCCGAGTCCACGGCCAGCGCGCAGAACACCAGCGCCAGGTAATTGTTCGACTGCAGGAACAACCGCAGCGGCTTCACCGGCTCCCCTGCCCGCACACCCGCGTACAGCTGGTGGGCCATCGCCAGGAACCACACGCCGGCCACCACTGCCACCGCGGCATACAGCCACCCGGCCGCCAGCGCCAGAACGAAGGTCGCCAGGACCGTGAGCCAGGTGTAGATCACAATCTGCTTGGTGACCTGACGCTCGGTCGCCACCGCGGGCAGCATGGGCACGCCGGCGACTTTGTAGTCCTCCTTGTACCGCATGGCCAGCGCCCAGGTGTGCGGCGGAGTCCAGAAGAAGATGATCGCGAACATGGCCAACGCGGGCCAGCCGATGGTCCCGGTGACGGCCGACCACCCGATCATCACCGGCATGCAGCCGGCCGCGCCGCCCCACACCACGTTCTGCGCCGTGCGCCGCTTCAGCAACAGCGTGTAGACGAACACGTAGAACGCGATGGTGGCCACGGCCAGCAGCCCCGACAGCAGGTTGGTGGTCCACCACAGCCAGCAGAACGACCCCACGCTCAGCGCAAGGCCGAAGATCAGCGCGTTGCGGGTCGGCACCGCGGCGCGCGCCAGCGGCCGTCGAGCGGTCCGCTTCATCACCTTGTCGATATCCGCATCGGCCACACAGTTGAGGGTGTTGGCCCCGCCGGCGGCCATCATGCCCCCGACCAGCGTGTTGAGGATGAGCAGCGGGTCGACCGAGCCGCGGTGCGCCAGCAGCATCGCCGGGATCGCGGTGACGAGCAGCAGCTCGATCACCCGTGGTTTGGTCAATGCCAGGTACGCCAACAGGACGCCGGTGATCCGGCCTGAAGTCCGGCCCGGCGCTTCGATGTCTGGGCGCCCGCGAACGCTCAAAGCATTAACTCCTCGGGAAAATCGCAGCCGCGCGCAGCTTCTACTACGCATGATGGTAGACCGCGCCGGCACGGCCACAGCCCCGCAGGGTCGATCTACCCGAATTTTCTCGACCTATCCGCCCGCACGGCGCTGATGAAAGCCACCAACCCGCGACACGATATTTTCACACAGGCTTCGGCGGGTACACGCAATCTGGGCCTGCATGCGCCGGCAATCCCGCACTAGGGTGGGATTGATCAGTTTGATGACCCCAGGACTGAGGACTGAATGACCACACTTGAAGAGATCTCCGAGCTCACCCGCCCGCACCACCCCGACGACTGGACCGAGATCGATTCGGCTGCGGTCGACACGGTCCGGGTACTGGCCGCCGACGCCGTCCAGAAAGTCGGCAATGGTCACCCCGGAACGGCGATGAGCCTGGCCCCATTGGCATACACGCTGTTTCAGCGCGCCATGCGCCACGACCCCAGTGACGTCCACTGGCTGGGCCGCGACCGGTTCGTCCTGTCGGCCGGCCACAGCAGCCTGACTCTCTATTTGCAGCTCTACCTCGGTGGGTTCGGGCTCGAGCTGGAAGACATCGAGGCGCTGCGCACGTGGAAGTCCAAGACTCCGGGACACCCCGAGTTCCGGCACACCGCCGGCGTCGAGATCACCACCGGCCCGCTGGGCCAGGGGCTGGCTTCGGCGGTCGGGATGGCGATGGCGGCACGCTATGAGCGCGGTCTGTTCGACCCCGATGCCGATCCCGGCACCAGCCCGTTCGACCACTACATCTACGTGATCGCCTCCGACGGAGACATCGAGGAGGGCGTCACGTCGGAAGCGTCGTCGCTGGCCGGGGTGCAGCAGCTGGGCAACCTGATCGTGTTCTACGACCGCAATCAGATCTCGATCGAGGACGACACCAATATCGCGCTGTGCGAAGACACCGCTGAGCGCTACCGCGCCTACGGGTGGCACGTCCAGGAGGTGGACGGCGGCGAGAACGTCGTCGGCATCGAGGAGGCGATCGCGAACGCGAAGGCCGAGACCGGCCGGCCGTCGTTCATCTCGCTGCGCACCATCATCGGCTTCCCCGCGCCCAACCTGATGAACACCGGCAAGGCGCACGGCGCGGCGCTCGGTGACGACGAGGTGGCGGCTACCAAGAAGATCCTCGGCTTCGACCCGGACAAGACCTTCGAGGTCCGCGACGAGGTCATCGCTCACACCCGCAAGCTGGTGGACCGGGGCCGGGAAGCGCACCAGAAGTGGCAGACCGACTTCGACGCCTGGGCGGAGCGCGAGCCCGAGCGCAAGGCGCTGCTGGACCGGCTCACCGCCGAGGAGTTGCCCGAGGGCTGGGACGCAGACCTGCCGCACTGGGAGACCGGCGACGACGCCGTCGCCACCCGGAAGGCGTCCAACGAGGTGCTCAACGCCGTCGGGCCGAAGCTGCCCGAGCTGTGGGGCGGCTCGGCGGACCTGGCCGGCAGCAACAACACCACCATCAAGGGCGCCGAGTCCTTCGGTCCGCCCTCGATCTCGACCAAGGACTACACCGCGTCCTGGTACGGCCGAACGCTGCACTTCGGGGTCCGCGAACACGCGATGGGCGCCATCCTGTCCGGCATCGTGCTGCACGGCCCGACCCGGGCTTACGGCGGGACGTTCCTGCAGTTCTCGGACTACATGCGCCCGGCAGTGCGGTTGGCGTCGCTGATGGACATCGACACCATCTACGTGTGGACGCACGACTCGGTCGGCCTGGGCGAGGACGGCCCGACGCACCAGCCGATCGAGCACCTTTCGGCGCTGCGAGCCATTCCGAACCTCTCGGTCGTACGACCTGCCGACGCCAACGAAACGGCCTACGCCTGGCGTACGGTGCTGGCCCGGGGCAACGGCAGCGGGCCGGTCGGCCTGATCCTCACCCGGCAGAATGTGCCCGTCCTGGACGGCACGGACCTGGACGGCGTGGCCCGCGGTGGCTACGTGCTCGGCGGCACCGAGGGCGATGAGGAGCCCGACGTGGTGCTGATCGCCACCGGCTCCGAGGTGCAGCTGGCCGTCGAGGCAAAGAAGCTGTTGGCGGACAAGGACATTCTGGCGCGGGTCGTGTCGATGCCGTGTGTGGAGTGGTTCGAGTCGCAGCCCTCCGAATACCGGGACAGCGTGCTGCCCCCCTCGGTGTCGGCGCGGGTCGCCGTCGAAGCCGGAGTCGCGCAGTCGTGGCACAAGCTGGTCGGCGACACCGGCAAAATCGTGTCGATCGAGCATTTCGGGGAATCCGCCGATTACAAGACGCTGTTCCGCGAGTACGGCTTCACCGCCGAAGCCGTCGCTGCCGCTGCGGAAGAAGCACTGGATAACTGAGAAAAGGTGATCAGATGACCCAGAATTCAAACCTCGCCGCGCTCAGCGCCGCGGGGGTATCCGTCTGGCTCGACGACTTGTCCCGGGACCGGATCAAATCGGGCAACCTGCAGGAACTGATCGACACCAAGAGCGTCGTCGGGGTCACCACTAACCCGTCGATCTTCCAGAAGGCGCTGGCCGACAGCGACACCTACGACGACCAGATCGCCGAGCTCGCCGAGCGCGGCGCCGACGTCGACGCCACCATCCGCACGGTCACCACCGACGACGTCCGCAACGCCTGTGATGTGCTGCGGCCGCAGTGGGAGTCCTCGGACGGGGTCGACGGCCGGGTGTCGATCGAGGTCGACCCGCGGATGGCGCACGACACCGACAAGACCACCGAGCAGGCGGTCGAACTGTGGAAGATCGTTGACCGTCCGAACCTGCTGATCAAGATTCCGGCCACCGAAGAGGGCATTCCCGCCATTGCAACGACTCTGGCAGAAGGCATTTCGGTGAATGTCACGCTGATCTTCTCGGTCGAGCGCTACCGCGCGGTGATGGGTGCCTATCTGGAGGGATTGGAGAAGGCCAAGAAAGCGGGCCATGACCTGTCCAAGATCCATTCGGTGGCATCGTTTTTCGTCTCCCGGGTGGACACGGAGATCGACAAGCGGCTGGAGAAGATCGATTCGGACGACGCCCGTGCCCTCCTCGGCCAGGCCGCCGTCGCCAACGCCCGCCTGGCCTACGCGGCCTACCGGGAAGTCTTCGAGGGCGGCGAGCGGTTCCAGGCGCTGCAGGCTGACGGCGCCCGGGTACAGCGGCCGCTCTGGGCATCCACCGGCGTCAAGAACCCCGACTACTCCGACACGCTGTACGTCACCGAGCTCGTCGCTCCGAACACGGTGAATACCATGCCGGAGAAGACAATTGACGCCGTCGCCGATCACGGCACGATCCACGGCGACACCATCACCGGCACCGAATCAGAAGCGCAGCAGGTGTTCGACAAGCTCGACGCGATCGGGATCGACTTGACCGACGTGTTCCTGGTCCTGGAAAACGAAGGCGTCGAGAAGTTCGAGGAATCCTGGAGCGAGTTGCTCAAGGAGACGCAGGCGCAGCTGGAGTCCGCCGACAAATGAGTTCAGCCGGCGCTGCAGCCTGGCAGAACCCGCTGCGCGACAAGCGGGACAAGCGGCTGCCCCGAATCGCCGGCCCTTGCGGCATGGTGATCTTCGGGGTCACCGGCGACCTGGCCCGCAAGAAGGTGATGCCGGCGATCTACGATCTGGCCAACCGCGGACTGCTGCCCCCCACCTTCTCGCTGGTGGGGTTTGCGCGGCGGGACTGGGACACCGAGGATTTTGGCCAGGTGGTTCACGACGCCGTCAAGGAGCACTGCCGGACACCGTTCCGCCAGGAGAACTGGGACCGGCTGGCCGAGGGATTCCGTTTTGTCCCGGGCGCCTTCGACGACGACGACGCATTCCAGCGCCTGGCCGAAACCCTGGAGAAGCTGGACGCCGAACGCGGCACCGGCGGAAACCACGCCTTCTATCTGGCCATCCCGCCCAAGTCGTTCCCCCAGGTCTGCGAACAGCTGGAGAAGTCGGGACTGGCGCGCCCGCAAGGCAATCGGTGGAGCCGGGTGGTGATCGAGAAGCCGTTCGGCCACGACCTGAAGAGCGCGCAGGATCTCAACAAGACCGTCAACTCCGTCTTCCCGGAGGAGTCGGTCTTCCGCATCGACCACTACCTCGGCAAAGAGACCGTGCAGAACATCCTGGCGCTGCGCTTCGCCAACCAGTTGTTCGATCCGATCTGGAACTCCCACTACGTCGACCACGTCCAGATCACCATGGCCGAGGACATCGGCCTCGGTGGGCGGGCCGGTTACTACGACGGAATCGGCGCCGCGCGTGACGTGATCCAGAACCACCTGATGCAATTGCTGGCGCTGACCGCGATGGAAGAGCCGGTCAGCTTCACTCCGAAGTCGTTGCAAACGGAGAAGATCAAGGTGCTCTCGGCGACCCAGCTCGCGCAGCCATTCGACCAGACCACCAGCCGCGGCCAGTACACCGCCGGCTGGCAGGGCGGCGAGAAAGTGGTGGGGCTGCTCGACGAAGAGGGATTCGCCAAGGACTCCGTCACCGAGACGTTCGCCGCGATCACCCTCGAGGTCGACACGCGGCGCTGGGCCGGTGTCCCGTTCTATCTGCGCACCGGAAAACGGTTGGGCCGCAGGGTCACCGAGATCGCGCTCGTCTTCAAGCGGGCACCGCACCTGCCCTTCGACGCGACCATGACCGACGAGCTCGGCACCAACGCCATGGTCATCCGCGTGCAGCCCGACGAGGGCATCACGTTGCGGTTCGGTTCCAAAGTGCCCGGCACCGCGATGGAAGTCCGCGACGTCAACATGGACTTCTCCTACGGCTCAGCGTTCGCCGAGGAATCGCCGGAAGCCTACGAACGATTGATCCTCGACGTGCTGCTCGGTGAACCCTCGCTGTTCCCGGTTAACGAAGAAGTCGAATTAGCTTGGGAGATACTCGATCCCGCGCTAGACAACTGGGCGTCGCACGGCAAGCCGGATCCTTACGAGGCGGGCACCTGGGGGCCCGAGTCGGCGTTCGAGATGCTGCGCCGTACCGGCCGGGAATGGCGGCGGCCATGAACGGCACTGAGGAGCGGCGCAAATGATTGTCGAACTGCCTGACACCACCACCACGGCGGTCAACAAGAAGCTCGACGAGATGCGCGAGATGGCCGGCGTGGTCACGATGGGCCGGGTACTCACGCTGATCATCGCGCCGGACAGCGACGCCGTCGTCGAGGATTCCATCCAGGCGGCCAACGACGCCAGCCACGAACATCCGAGCCGCATCATCGTGACGATGCGGGGCAACGCGTACGCCGACGAACCGCGTCTGGACGCGCAGATCCGGGTGGGGGGCGACGCGGGCGCCGGTGAGGTGGTGGTGCTGGCGCTTTCCGGGCCGTTGTCCGGGCACGCCGCCAGCGTGGTCATCCCCTTCCTGCTGCCCGACATCCCGGTCGTCGCCTGGTGGCCCGACAACGCTCCGGCGGTGCCAGCCCAGGATCCGTTGGGCAAGTTGGCAATCCGCCGTATCACCGACGCCACCAACGCCGTCGACCCGTTGGCGGCGATCAAGAGCCGGCTGCCCGGCTACACCGCCGGCGACACCGACCTCGCCTGGAGCCGCATCACGTACTGGCGTGCGCTGCTGACTTCAGCCATCGACCTGCCACCGCACGAGCCGATCGAGTCGGCTCGCATCAGCGGCCTGGAAACCGAACCCGCACTGGACGTGCTGGCCGGCTGGCTGGCCAGCCGGATCGACGGCCCGGTCCGCCGCGAGGTGGGCGAGCTCACCGTGGAACTGGTGCGCAAGAGCGAGACCATCGTGCTGAGCCGGCCGCAGGATGGAACCACGGCTACGCTGAGCCGCACGGCCAAGCCCGAAGCGTTGGTTCCATTGGCGCGCAGGGTAACCGGTGAATGCCTGGCCGAAGACCTGCGCCGGCTGGACGCCGACGAGATCTACCACGCGGCCCTGGAGGGCATCAAGAAGGTGCAATATCAATGAGCTTCGATATCGAGGTATTTGCCGACAGCGAACGTTTGGCGCAGGCCGCGGCACAGCGACTGGTCGACACCATCAACGCGGCGTCAGCGGCGCGGGGACGAGCACTGATCGCGCTGACCGGGGGCGGTAACGGTGTCGCACTGCTGCGTGAACTCGCGTCGCGGCCGGTCGACTGGTCCACGGTGCACCTGTTCTGGGGTGACGAACGATATGTCCCCGAAGACGACGACGAGCGCAACGAGAAGCAGACGCGCGAGGCCCTGCTCGACCACATCGACATTCCCGCCAGCCAGGTGCACCCCATGGCGGCCAGCGACGGCGAGTTCGGCTCCGACCTTGAGGCTGCGGCCCTGGCGTACGAGCAGATTCTGGCGGCCAATGCCGAGCCCGGTGAGCAGGCGCCCAGCTTCGACGTGCATCTGCTGGGGATGGGACCCGAAGGACACGTCAACTCCCTGTTCCCGGACACTGCCGCGGTGCGTGAGACCAGCCGGATGGTGGTCGCCGTGGATGACTCGCCCAAGCCGCCGCCGCAACGAATTACGTTGACACTGCCCGCGATTCAGCGGTCCCGCGAGGTGTGGCTGCTGGTGGCGGGCGAAGGCAAGGCCGACGCGGTGGCCGCTGCCATCGGCGGCGCCGATCCCGTCTCGCTCCCGGCCGCCGGGGCCATCGGTCGCGAGATCACCCGGTGGCTCCTCGACGAAGGCGCAGCGGGCAAACTGCCCCGTTGACACGGCCCGGCTTCTCACGGGGCTGTATCCCCCGGTGTCAAGCTGGTAATAATGACCGTCATGGCAGACAGAAGCGGCGGCCGCCCCACCCCAGCCCGGCAAAGAATGAAGACGCTCACCCAGGCGGCATTGAATGCCGACAAGACGGTGGAGCAGGTCGAGGACGTCCTGGACGGACTCGGCACCTCCCTGGTGGAACTGAACAAGTCGCTGTCGGCCCTGAACAGCACCGTCTCGCGGCTGGAGACCGGGCTGGACCACCTGGACGGGACCCTGTCCAGCCTCGATGATCTCGCCAAGCGCCTGCTCGCGGTGCTCCAACCGGTAGAGGCCATTCTCGAACGCATGGACAACATCGTGAGCTGGGGCGAGACGATGATGCTGCCACTCAACGCGACGGAGCACGTCATGCGCGGGGTGATGGACCGGCTCCGCAATCGGGGCGTGCGCTGACTCCGTGACTCATCCGGTTCCCGCCCCACCACTCGCGGACGGTACCGGCCTGCCGTGGGATATCGCCGTTGCAGATGCGGTCGCCACCATCGCCGCCGCCCGCGATCGGTGCGGCGACACGTTTGTGGTGGAAAGCGGCGCCGACCGCTACCTGTTCACCTTCTCCCCCGCGGGCGTCGAGTCGTTCTACGCCCTGCCGGAGGACAAAGCCAGCAAGGGCGTTGCCGACTTTTTGATGCTGCGCCGCAAGCTGCCCGACGAGATCTTCACCGGTCGTCGTATCCTGCCCACCAACCTTTTTCGCCGCGACGATGTCGCCGTCTATCTTGCGAACCTGGACGGCGCGCTGCGGGATACGACCGCCGAACTGGGTTCGGCCGGTTCGGTGGATGTCTTCGACCTCACCCGCCGGCTGGGGCACCGGATGGGCCTCGCATCGTGGGCCGGGCCCGGATGCTCCGAGGGTGTGGCTTTCGAGCGTCTGGTGCACGCGTTCGACACCCTGGACGGCTCCGAGGCGTTCGTCCACCCCGACCGGATGGCTGCGGTGGCCGCCTCGGACAAACGCGCCGAGCGTGCTGCCCTGGACGACGTCACCGACACGGTGGCGGCCGCGGTGCGGCATTACCGCGATGACGGAAGCCTGTTCGGCAGGATTGTCGCCGCATGGGACTCCGAGCCCGACGAGGTCCGCGTGCGCGGCATCGCCCATGACGTCGCCCTGATCCACATCGCGTCCATGTCGAACCTGGCCGCCGCACTCGGCTGGGCGCTGGTCGACCTGGTCGAGCATCCGCGACATCAGCTACCAATCCGTAACGGCGACAAGGACTTCGCCCAGCGCTGCGCACTCGAGTCCACGCGTCTGGCGCAGCGCTCGATCATGAGCCGCACGGTGCTGGCGCCGGTCGAACTGAACACCGGCGAAATCACCTACCAAGTGCCGCCCGGCTGGACCATCGCCACCCTGTTGCCGTTGTTGAACACCTCTGCGGCACCCGGGCTGGACACGTGGGATCCGGAACGATGGACCCGCCACCGGCTCACCGACCCCTCTGACCTGCCGTCACCGATGCTGGTGACGGCGTTCGGCCACGGGCGGCATTCCTGTCCGGCGCAGCCTTTCGCACTCGCGGCGATGACGGCGGCGCTGACGCGCTTGCTGGGTGAGTACGAACTGACCGCAGGCTGGAGCGCGCACCCGCGTCCGGTCCCGGCTCAGATCGGCGGGGTGGCGCGGGCACAGGGGCCCTGCCCGGTCACCTACGCGGCCGTGCACTGATTCGGGCTCGCCGGAACACCGATACGATCGCGTCATGTCCACGGTCGTCGCCTTCCACGCCCACCCGGACGATGAGGTGATCCTGACCGGCGGCACACTGGCCAAAGCGGCCGCCGCCGGTCATCGGGTGGTCGTCGTCACGGCCACCGACGGACGGATGGGTGACGAGGACGACCGCACCCGCTTGGACGAATTGCACTCGAGCACCGGCATTCTCGGCGCACACCGAACGGAGTGCCTGGGCTACGCCGACAGCGGCTACGGCCCGGATTTCTACCCCGACCCGCCGGGTCGGGTGCGTTTCGGTAGAGCCGATGTCGAGGAGGCCGCGCAGCGCCTGGCCGCGATCCTTCGCGCTGAGGACGCGCAGCTGCTGCTCAGCTACCAGGCCAACGGCGGGTACGGCCACCGCGACCATGTGCAGGTGCACCGTGTCGGCAAACGGGCCGCCGAACTGGCGCGCACACCAAGGGTTCTCGAGGCGACGATGCCGCGCGAACTGCTGCGCCGGGTTAGCGATGTGTGCGGTGTGCTGCGTCTTCCGCCGCCTTACGAGCGGGATGTGCTGGCCGACGCCTATGCGCCGAGTGCCAGCATCACGCACCGGGTCGACGTGCGCGCGGTGGCCCGGCAGAAGCGGGATGCGGTGGCCGCTCATCGCTCCCAGTTGGGCGCCGGTGTGGGTGCGCGGGTTTACCAGGTATTGCTACGGCTGCCACCGCAGGTGTTGGCCGTAATTTTCCGGCACGAATGGTTCGTCGATCCTTCAGCGGAGCCAGGACGGCTGCGGGACAGCATTTTTGATGACGCGGGCTGAGCGCCCCTCACATCTTGGTTGAGCGGGCCAGCACAAAGCTGTATAAGCCGTACGTGATGATCCCGGCACCGGCGGCGATCAGCAGCACCACTCCGAAGGGTTGAGCGCCGAGGGTCTTGAGGGCCCCGTCGAGTCCGGTGGCCTTGTTCGGCTCGGAGCGGGACGCGGCGACGACCACCAGCACACCGGCGGTGGCGATGACCACCCCTTTGCCGACGTAGCCGGCCACGCCGAGTCGGCGCACCAGCTTGCCGGACCGGCCGTTGAGGTCGTCGACGAATTTGCGGCCGGCTCCTTTGTAGACGTGGTAGCCGCCCACCGCGATGACGCCGACGCCGCACGCGATCAATGCGATGGTGCCGGCCGTGCTCTGCATCAGCCGGGCGCTCGCGGTGGAGCTCTGCTCACCAGAGGACTTCCCGGCTCCGTGCGCGAATCCGAAGGCTGAGTAGGCGAATCCGAGGTAGACAACGGCGACCCCGAAGGTCTTGACCCGCTGCATACCGCCCGGTGAGTCCGGCGAGTCGCGGTCGGCCGCACGTCCCAGAACCGTCTCGATCAGGCGCCACAACCCGAGCGTCAGCAGGGCGACAGCGGCGATCCACAGCGCGAATGGGCCACCGGGGCGGGCCGCCAGCGCCGCCAGAGCCCCGGACTGGTCGGCGGTGCCGCCGTCGCCGAGCGCGACACGGATGGCGAGGTAGCCGATGATCAGATGCAGTATTCCGCTCACCACGAACCCGGCGCGGGCGAATTTCTCGAAGACGCCGTTCTGGGCTACCTGTGCCGCCGAGACTGCCGGCGCTCGGTCATTCTTCGGGTCAGACATGAGGCCCCCTTCGCCCGAAGGGATTGCCCGTTATCCGCTGTTACGTAACGCGCTGGCAAGTCCGTTCATGGTCAGCAGAATGCCGCGTTGTACCAACTCGTCGTCCTCACCCGAGCGGTAACGGCGCAGCAGTTCCACCTGCAGGTGGTTGAGCGGCTCCAGGTAGGGGAACCGGTTGAACACCGAGCGCGCCAGCGCCGGGTTGTCGGCCAGCAGGTCCTCCTGACCGGTGATGCGCTTGTACATCGCAATGGTGCGGTGGTGCTCGTCGACGATCTTGTCAAAGACCCTGCTGCGCAACGATTCATCTTCTACCAGCTCGGCGTAGCGGGCGGCCAGCCCGAGATCGCTCTTGGCCAGCACCTGCGCCATGTTGGACAGCACGCTGCGGAAGAACGGCCACCGCTCGTAGAGCTCATGCAGGACCGCCAAGCGGTCTTCTTCGCTGTCCGGTCCCTCGCCGATCCACTGCTCGAACGCCGTACCGGTGCCGTACCAGCCCGGCAGCATCACCCGTGACTGGCTCCACGCCAGCACCCACGGGATGGCGCGCAGATCCGAGATCGATTCTGTCGGTTTGCGGGAGGACGGCCGACTGCCGATGTTGAGCGATCCGATTTCACTGACCGGCGTCGAGGCCTTGAAGTACTCGACGAAGCCGGGTGTGTCGTGCACCAGTTCGGCGTAGGCGCGCTGCGCCAAGGTGGCGATCTCGTCGAGCACCGCGTAGGCCGGCTCCGCTGCGTCACCGAGGCCCTCGACGTCGAGCAGCGTCGACTCCAGGGTCGCGGCCAGCAGGCTTTCCAGGTTGCGCCGGGCGGCCTGCGGTTCGGCGTACTTCGCGGCGATCACCTCGCCCTGTTCGGTGAGCCGAAGCGATCCGTTCACCGCTCCTGGTGGCTGGGCCAGGATGGCCTGGTAACTCGGGCCGCCACCGCGGCCCACGGTGCCGCCGCGGCCGTGGAACAGCCGCAATCGGATTCCGCCCTTGCGGGCCGCTTCGACCAGGGCCAGCTCCGCCCGGTACACCGCCCAGTTGGCGGCCAGGTAGCCGCCGTCCTTGTTCGAATCGGAGTAGCCGAGCATCACTTCCTGCATGTCACCGCGAGCCTTCACCATGGCGCGGTAGAGCGGAAGATCCAGCATCGCCTGCAGGATCGACGCGCCGTTGTGCAGGTCGTCGATGGTCTCGAACAGCGGCGAGATCCCGACCGGACAATAGGGTTCGTCCCCTGAGGCGTCCAGCAGCCCGGCCTCCTTCATCAGGATCGCCGCTTCCAGGACGTCCGACACCGACCGGCACATCGAGATGACGTAGTTGGGAACCGCTGCCGGGCCGTAGGTTTGGACGGCGTAGGTGGCGGCGCCGATGATGTCGAGTTCTTTGCGCGCCAGTTCGGACAGCTTCGCGCCCGGGCTCACCAGCGGACGTCGGGTGCCGAGTTCGCTGACCAGCAGATCGACTCGCTGGTCTTCGGGCAACGAGGCGTAGTCGGGGTGCACCCCGGACCAGGCCAGCAGTTCGGCGACCACCTCCTCGTGCACGTCGGAGTTCTGCCGGAGGTCCAGTGCGGACAGGTGAAAACCGAAGACGTGGACGCCTTCGCGCAACACGGCCAGCCGGTCGTCGGCCAGCACGGCGCTGCCGTGCGTGCGCAGCGAGGTGTCGATGGTGTCCAGGTCCGCGCGCAATTCACCGGGCGTGGTGTAGGCCGGCAGGCCGAGGTCGAGCAGGTGCTGCGGCTGCTCGTCGAGGAGCTCCCCGGCGGTCGCGCTCAGCCGCGACCGGATGACTCGCAGCGCGCGCCGGTAGGGCTCGTCGTCGCGCGCCTTGTCCTGGCACCCTTCGGCCAGTTCGGCGAGCTCGGGGGTGACCGTGAGCAGCCGAGACGACATCGACAACTCCTGCTCGAGCTGGTCGAGTTCGGACAGGTAGTGGGAGATTGCGGTATAGGCGGCGCTGCCGGTGGCCAGCCGGACCACGTCGGCTGTGACGTTGGGATTCCCGTCACGATCGCCGCCGATCCAGGACCCCGGCTGCAACATCGGCCCGGACAGCAGGTCGGCGTCGGGCCAGCGGGCCCGCAGTGCCTCCCGGACTTCGGCGTTGACCTTGGGCATCACCTCGAAGAACGAGGCCGGGTAGTAGCGCAGTCCGGCCGCGATCTCGTCGCTGATCTGCAGGCGGGACAGCCGGATGATCGCGGTCTGCCACAGGGTGAGGATCTGGCGGCGCAATTCGGTTTCGATGCTGCGGCCGCTGTCGGTCTGGGTGTGCCCCTCGGCGTGCAGACGCATCAGTTCGGTGATGCGGTGCTGGGTGACGAAGACGGTGCGTCGCCTGGTCTCGGTGGGGTGGGCGGTGATCACCGGCGCCACCAATGCACCTTCGAGCGCTGCGGCCACGGTCGCCGAATCCAGTTCGGCACGATCGAGTTTCGCGTAGGTGGCGGCCAGGCTGCTGTCCTGGGGAGGCTCGCCGGCGGCGACGTGAACGCTGCGGCGGCGCTCGCGGTGGATGTCCTCGGCGACGTTGGCCAGCAACGCGAACTGCGTGAACGCCCGGATGACCGGGATGGCCTTGCGGATGTCGATGCCGTCGAACATGCGCGACACCTCGTTGCGGTCGATCTCCGATCGCCGCACCCGGAACGATTCCACCCGCGCGCGTTCAACGAGGTCGAACACCTCTTCACCGTTCTGCTCCCGCACGGTGTCACCGAGGATGGCACCCAGCATCCTGATGTCGGCGCGCATGGGCTCGGTCGCCTCGCGCCCCAGCTTGGTGCGATGGACGTCGCCGATCGGGTCCAGGGCGGTGTCGGTCACGTCAACCATGGGTCTAAGTATCGGTGCAGACCGTCGAGTCGGCTATTTGGGCACGATCCGCGGCCCGTCGCTTGCCGGTGGCGAGCGTTTTGCCCGCGTTCGGTAGGCTGCCCGTTATGGAATTGGCTCTACAGATCACCCTGGTGGTCACCAGCCTGCTGGTGGTGTTGCTGGTGCTGCTGCACCGCGCCAAGGGTGGCGGCCTGTCGACGCTGTTCGGCGGCGGTGTGCAGTCGAGCCTGTCCGGGTCGACGGTCGTGGAGAAGAACCTGGACCGGTTGACGCTGTTCATCGTGGGCATCTGGCTGGTGTCCATTGTCGGCATGGCCCTGTTGATCAAGTACCGCTAGACGCGTCATGAGCTGGCCAGCCCAGCCGGGACAGCCCTCGTGGCCCGCTGAGGGCGTCGCTATCACCACCCAATACATGCCGCTGTCGTTCATGTTGGCGCTGTTCAAGCCCAAGCTGCTGATCGACGGCTACGAGGGACCGCCGTTGTCGTGGGGCCGCAACGTTGTGCCGGTGCGGCCCGGCCAGCACCGGGTCCATGTGCACGTGCCGTACTGGCTGCCGGCTCAGATCGGGCCAGCCGACACCCTGGTCGACGTCTACCCGGGACACTGGGTGGAACTCGAGTACAAGGCACCGGTCTGGGGCTTCAGCGCCGGTTCGCTGGGCGCGCCGCCGCAGAGCTACAACGGCGTTGGCATCACCGTCGCGCTGATGGTGGTCCTGCTCGCTCTGGTGTTCGTCTTTCCGTTACTGCTGCTGCTCGTCGCGATCTGACTCGTCCGGCTAGACCCCATGCGTCACTTCAGTACCGCCCGCGAACCATGAGGCTCTCCTGAATTGTGATACCGCGGGTGATATCACTGTGGATTCAGGGATCTATGTGGCTCCCCCGCTTACGGCAGCGGCCCTCCGGCAGCGATCGCCGCCAGCGTCGCGAACTGCTCCCCGTCCAGCGACGCACCACCCACCAGACCGCCGTCGATGTCGTCCTGAGCTACCAGGTCGCCGACGTTCTTGGCATTCATCGAGCCGCCGTAGAGCACCCGGACGGACTGGGCGATCTGCGGTGAGGCCAGCGCGGCCAACTCTTGGCGGATCGCCGCGCACACCTCCTGAGCGTCGGCCGAACTGGCCACCCGGCCGGTGCCGATTGCCCAGACCGGTTCGTACGCGATGACGACCTTGGCGA
This sequence comes from Mycobacterium gordonae, assembly GCF_001417955.2. Classification (GTDB taxonomy): domain Bacteria; phylum Actinomycetota; class Actinomycetes; order Mycobacteriales; family Mycobacteriaceae; genus Mycobacterium; species Mycobacterium gordonae_B. The sequence continues at coordinate 80,035 of NZ_LKTM01000310.1, forward strand.
TCTGCTCGGCCGACAGCCCGGCCAACGACCCACGTAACTGTTCGACGTTGTGCGACACGTGGTTTCCGGCTTCGCGGACCTCGAGGTGCTCGCCGACGCAGACGATGGGGGTGAGCTCGTGCTTGAGCGCGGCCGCGGCTTTCGCGGCCACCAGCGCGTCGTCCTCGTTGTGGTAGGTGCGGCGCTCCGAATGGCCGACCACGACGAAGCTGCATCCCAGCTTGGCCAGGAATGCCCCACTGATCTCACCCGTGTAGGCGCCGGAGTCGTGCTGCGACAGGTCTTGTGCGCCGTAGGTCAGGCGGAGTTTGTCGCCGTCGACCAGGGTCTGAACGCTGCGCAGGTCGGTGTACGGCGGGATGACCGTGACGTCGACCTTGTCGAAGTACTTGTCCGGCAACGAGAATGCGATCTTCTGCACCAGGGCGATGGCCTCGAAGTGATTGAGGTTCATCTTCCAGTTGCCGGCGATCAACGGCTTGCGGCTCACGAGTCACCTCCGGTCGTCTGGGGCTCACCGAGCACCTCGATGCCCGGAAGTGATTTGCCCTCAAGATATTCCAGCGACGCGCCGCCGCCGGTGGAAATGTGCGAGAACGCATCTTCGGGAATCTTCAGGGCGCGCACGGCCGCCGCGGAGTCACCGCCGCCGACGACGCTGAACGCGCCCTTACCGGTGGCCTTGACGATCGCCTCGGCAACGCCCCGGGTGCCTTCGGCGTAAGCCGGGAACTCGAACACGCCCATCGGCCCGTTCCAGAAGACCGTTCGCGCGTTGGACAGCAACGTGGTGAACCGCTTGACGGATCCCGGGCCGATGTCCAGACCCATCAGGTCATCCGGAATCTCGTTGGCGGCCACCGTCTGTGGTGGCGAATCCGCGGCGAACTTCTCGGTCACCACGATGTCCACCGGCAGCCGCAGCACGTCGTGATAGGTGTCCAGCAGCTTGCGGCAGGTGTCGACCATGTCCTCTTCGAGCAGCGACTTACCCACCGAATAGCCCTGTGCGGCAAGGAAGGTGAAGCACATACCGCCGCCGATCACGATGCTGTCGGCCTTGGTGGCCAGCGACTCGATGACGCCCAGCTTGTCCGACACCTTCGACCCACCCAGCACCACCGCGTAGGGCCGCTCGGTGGAACTGGTCAGCTGCTTGAGCACCTTGATCTCGTCGGCGACCAGGTTGCCGGCATAGTGCGGCAACAGCGTCGCGACGTCATAGACCGAAGCCTGCTTGCGGTGCACCACTCCGAAGCCGTCGGAGACGAAAGCTCCACCGGGCCAAACTAATTCGGCGAGCTGCCGGGCCAGGGCGAGGCGTTCGGCGTCGTCCTTGCTGGTCTCGCGCTTGTCGAAGCGGATGTTCTCCAGCAGCAGGATGTCGCCGTCGGTGAGTCCTTCGGCACGGGCCAGCGCGTCGGTGCCCACGACGTCCCCGGCCAATTGCACGTGCCGGCCCAGTTGTTCGGCGAGCGCCGCGGCGACCGGAGCCAGCGAGTACTTCGGGTCGGGCCCGTCCTTGGGACGGCCCAGGTGGGCGGTGACGACCACCTTGGCGCCGGCGTCCAGCAGTGCCTTCAGCGTCGGCACCGAGGCGGTGATCCGCCCGGCGTCGGTGATGTTGCCGTTATCGTCCAGTGGCACGTTCAGGTCCGAGCGCACCAGCACGCCACGACCCGAAACACCCTCGGCGAGCAGGTCTTTGAGAGTCGGGACGCTCACGGCTAGAGCGACTTGCCGACGAGCTTGACCAGGTCGATGAGGCGGTTGGAGTAGCCCCATTCGTTGTCGTACCAGGAGACGACTTTGGCCTGGTTGTCGATGACCTTGGTCAGCCCCGAATCGAAGATCGAACTGTGCGGATCGGTGACGATGTCACTCGAGACGATCGGGGCGTCGTAGTACTTCAGGATGCCCTTCATCGGCCCGTCCGCGGCGGCCTTCATGGCGGCGTTGATCTGCTCGGCGGTGCCGGGTTTGGCCAGTTCGGCGGTCAGGTCGGTGACCGAGCCGGTCGGGATCGGCACCCGCAGCGCATAGCCGTCGAGTTTGCCCTTCAACTCGGGCAGGACCAGCCCGATGGCCTTGGCCGCTCCGGTGGAGGTGGGCACGATGTTCAACGCCGCGGCACGGGCCCGGCGCAGGTCCTTGTGCGGGCCGTCCTGCAGGTTCTGGTCCTGGGTGTAGGCGTGGATGGTGGTCATCAGGCCTTTGACGATGCCGAACTCGTCGTTGAGGACCTTGGCGATCGGGCCCAGGCAGTTCGTGGTGCACGAGGCGTTGGAGATGATGTTCTGGCTGCCGTCGTATTTGTCGTCGTTGACCCCGAGCACGATGGTGATGTCTTCATCGGTGGCGGGCGCGGAGATGATGACCTTCTTGGCACCGGCGTCCAGGTGGCCCTTGGCCTTGGCGGCGTTGGTGAACAGGCCGGTGGATTCGACCACCACGTCGACACCCAGGTCACCCCACGGCAGCGCGGCCGGTCCCTCCCGGACCTCCAGCGCCTTGATCTTGGCCGGGCCCACCACGATGGTGTCCTCGCCCTCCAGGCTGACGTCGTAGGGCAGCCGTCCCAGGATCGAGTCGAACTTCAGCAGATGCGCCAGAGTGTGGTTGTCGGTGATGTCGTTGACGGCGATCACCTCGATGTCGGCGGTGCCTTGCTCCTGCTGGGCCAGCAGGGCCCGGTAGAAGTTGCGTCCGATTCGACCAAAGCCGTTGATGCCAACTCGGACCGTCACGTGTCTCTCCTCTTTCTCGTGTCCGCTGGTAAGCGCTCGTGGTCAGCCTAGATCAGTGCAGAAACCGGGGCGCGGCCTGACCGGTGACGGCATCGTGATTTAACGGTCACAACGTGTGACGAGGGCTAAACCATCCCGAACGTCACCATTTGGAAACGGCACGGTGCGGCGCCGTTCGCGTCTTGGATCGGCGTCTAACAATCGAGCCGGTCGTCCGGATACGACCAGACGGATCTGCTGGAGCGCGAATGAAGGAGCTGACGTTGATGACGATCTCCGATCGATTCAACCTCAAGGTAATTGCTGCCGCCGCGGGGGTGTGCGGGGCCGCATTGTCGCTGAGCCCGACTGCGGCGGCCGTGCCGCTGAAGACGGGTGGCTACGCGTGCATCCAGGGAATGTCAGGCACCGCCGGTATCGCGGACGGCGCGCCCGCAGGGGTCGCCGGAGCGGGCGCCCCCGGCGCGGGCCCAGCCGGTGCGGCAGGCGCGGGCGGAGCGCCGGCGTGCTGCGCTTACGGCGGCCCGGCAGCGGGCGCGGCAGGCGCTCCGGCAGCTGGTGGAGCCGCAGGCGCAGGCGGAGCGCCGGCCGGCGGCGGACCCGCCGCCCCCGCCGGTGGACCTGCACCGGCCGCCGGCGCAACACCTGTGGAGAACTGCGGCCCGGCGAGCGCACCCATCACCGGCATGTCCGGTGTCGGTGCTCCCGTCGTGGTGCCCGGACCGGTGGGCGCGGCAGCGGTGCCGGCGGTCGCGCCGGTGGTGGTGCCCGGACCGATAGCGGCCCCGGTGCCCGTCGGAGCCCCGGTACCCGTCGGCGCACCCGTGCCCATCGGAGCCCCGGTCCCCGTCGGCGCACCCGTGCCCATCGGAGCCCCGGTGCCCATCGGGGCACCCGTGCCGGTCGGCGCACCCGTGCCTATCGGCGCACCCGTGCCGGTCGGCGCACCCGTGCCCGTCGCGGGCCCCGTGCCGGTCGCCGGACCCGTCCCCGTCGGCGCACCGGTCGGCGCGCCGATCACCACCATGTCCGGAACCGGGAAGGGCGCACCGACCGGTCCGGCGCCGGCGAACGGACCCGTGGCCGGCCAGCCGGTGATGCCCGGCCCGACCGGCTGACGTCTCAGCAGAGGCAGCGCAAAGGCGGCGGAGTCACGTCGACCGCAACCAGCGCAGCGCCGATTCGGCGGCGTGGTAACCGCACAGCCCGTGGATGCCGGCTCCCGGCGGCGCCGACTGTGAGCAGAGGTACACCCCCGGCACGCCGATCCGATAGGGATCGAGCGCGATGCGCGGCCGGAACAGGATCTGGAGTTTGTCGTTGGCGCCGCCGATGATGTCGCCGCCGATGTAACTGGCGTTGCGGGCCTCCAGGTCGGCCGTGCCGGTGCTGACCGTGGCGACGATGCGGTCGCGGAAACCCGGCGCGAACCGCTCGATCTGGTCGACGATCGCCGCGGTCGCGTCACCGGTGTACCCGAACGGCACATGCGCGTAGGCGTAGATCGGGTTGATGTTGCCCGCCGAGCGGGACCGGTCGGCCAGATACTGCTGCCCGAGCAGCACAAAGGGGCGCTCCACCATGGTGCCCTGGGCGCGACGGCGTTCGGTGTCGGCGATCTCCTCGAAACTGCCGCCGAGATGGACGGTTCCCGCCCGTGCGCAGTCCGGGTTCGTCCAGGGAATGTCGCCCTCGATGGCGAAGTCGACTTTGAACGCCGCGGAACCCTCGCGGTAGCGGCGGTAAGACCGTTTGATTCGGGTGGGCATCGCGTCGCCATAGATGGCCAGTACCTGCGCGGGGCTCAGGTCCAGCATGACGATGTCGGCGTTCGGGATGTCGCGGCGGCTGGTGACCTTGACGCCGGTGGTGACCTGGCCGCCCTCTGCCGCCAGAGCCGCACCCAGCGCCCTGGTGATCGCGCCGGACCCGCCTTCGGCGACCGGCCAGCCGTAGCGATGTCCGCTGGCCAGGATCATCAACCCGAGGGAGGCGGTCAGCGGGCGGTCCAACCGGGTGAAGGCGTGCGCGGCCGCGCCGCCGTAGAGGGCGCGCGCCTGCTCGGTGCGGAAGTAGCCGGCCACCGTGGTGGCGGGCAGCACCGCGCGGGGACCGAACAACGCGAGGCGCACCGGATGCCGCGGAATGTTGATCACGGGGCGCAGCAGATCGTCGGCCAGATCGTCGAAGCCCTTGGCCAGTCCGCCCACCGCCGCCTGCCAACGCCGCCGGTCGGCGCCCAATCCCTTGGCGGTTTTGGCAACCGACTGATAGAGCACGCCGGCAGACCCGTCATCGAGTGGGTGCGCGCAGTCGGCCTCCGGCCATTTCCAGGCCAGTCCGTAGCTGAGGAGGTCGATCTCCTTCCAGAACGGGGATCCGACTCCCAGCGGGTGGAAGGCCGAGCAGTGGTCGTGGATGACGCCGGGCACCGTCAGCTCCCCCGAGCGCACTCCCCCGCCGATGGTGTCCTGGGCTTCCAGCACGTGCACGTCGACGCCCTGCCGGGCGAGGTGAATGGCTGCGGCCAGCCCGTTGGGGCCGGCGCCGACGACGACGGCTTTGTTTTTCGAGGCTCTGGTCATGAGGTTCCGTGCACGACAGGTTCGGTCGTGACATGCACCGGAAAATCGTCGCCCGGTTCCGGCCACGGTTGCCGGCTCAGCATCTCGCTGACGTCGACGTAACCGGATTCGATGAGACCGGTCTTGGCATCGACGATCCGGTACCACTGCTTCTGAATGTGGATCGGCTGACCCTCGAGGACGATGACGCGGACATCGCCGTCCTCGAAGTTGCAGCGCCGCTGCAGCGCCTCCAACAACTGCTCGTTGTGCAGGTGGCCTTCGCCGAAGTTCCACCCGACGAGTGGCCCGGCCACGATTTCGCCGTCCCGCACCCGATAGTCGGCCTCATTGCCGATCGCTCGGGGCAGCAGGCCGTTGAGCGCGCGGCCATGTGTGTGCATCGCCCGGAATGCCCCCACCTTGTCCGACATCACCTCTGCGGTCGCCGCGCCGTACAGCTTGGTGAGCTGATTGACAACCAGCGCAGAGCTTTTCACCACGTCGGCTTCGATCTTGTCCTCGGCGCCCGCGCGGAAGCACCACGTGCTGGTGGCCCAGTTTCCGGCGTAGTAGCGCATCGCGGGCAGGAACGAAATCTTCTCCGGGAACAGGTTTCCCACGATGACGATGACGACCGCGATCGCGATCAGGGCCAGCAGCAGCGGTGATCTCAGGTCGGTGGCGCGGATCGCGCCGTAATGCCCGAACAGATAGAACAGCGAGAATATGAAAAAGACGTTCCACTCCAACGGAACCCCCATCGGGAGGTTGGACAGGATGTTGAGGTGGAAGATCACCATGAACCCGATCAGGAACCAGCGCCACGGGTGATCGCCGGCGAAGAACACCAGCACCGTGGGAACGATGAATTCCGCTGTGGTGCCGCCGACGTGGGCCATCATCTTCGGTAGCCAGGTGGGCCGCAGATCGTTGACGTGGTCGCGGTAGAGCAGGTGCTTGACCGGCAGGAACAACCGGCTGCGCAGCAGCGCGTTGTTGCTCGTCATCACGGCCACCACGTAGGGGAAGTGGTGGTTGAGTTTGGAGGTGGCCGCGCCCCACCAGAGGAAGAGCATGATGATCTTGAACGCGGCGATCTGGTCGGTGAACGGGAAGAAGAACACGAACAGCTTCAGCCAGTAGTGTTCGCCGCGGGCGGCAAGAAAGATGGTCTTGTCGCGTAAACCCAGCAACGCCAGGGCGACGATCGTCGGAATCACCAGAATCGGGTTGATCAATCCGACGTCACCGGCGCCGGTCACCGGTCCGCCGTGCCCTGGCGACAACAGCGCCCACACCGCGCTGCTCAACACGATGGCGTACAGCGCGACGTCGACGAGGGAGCGGGAGTCGCCGCGGGTCAACGGCACCTTGTCAGGCCAGGCCGGCAGCCGGATTGTCTTGGGGCGCAACCAGTACAGCACGCCACCGATCGGCGGCATGAAGCGTCCGGTGAGCGGCCCGGACCCGCACCCGAGCCCGAGGACCTCGAACAGCAGGGTGAAGATGACGACCTTCTGGTACACGATCGGTTGCGTCCACCACTGTGCGATGTGGCTCAGCCCGCCCAGACCGGGCGTCAGCGCGATGATCGCCGCCGGAGCAGCGATATACAGGCCGATCTTGATCAGGTACAGCAGGTACACCGCGTACGGCGTGCCGAAGCCGTTTTCCGCCCAGTGCCGGGTGACGACCTGTAGTCGCGTTGCCCGTGGCAGCGTCAGCCAGGTGTCGTGATCGACGTCGGGAAGGTCCGGTGAGATGAATCCCATGGCTGGCCCCATTCCAGGAGGGAGCGTTTGTGGCCAGTCCAATGTATCGGCACGATGCGGCCCACCCGAAGGCCTATCGCCCGAGCCCTTGGAAGCCCGACCCCAAACCGGTCAAAGCCATTGCCACAGAGGGTGATTCACCGAAGCACCGGACCTCCCGCGCCTTCTGGGCCGGACAGCGCCGGCCGGTCGCCCGGCCGGACGCGCTGAACCGCCCCGGAAGCCTGCCAGCGGGAACGCCATCCGCGCGACCCCTCAGCGCGCACGGATGGCCTGCCCGCCGCCGCCCCCAGCGACCGCCTGCGGTCGCTTAGCGAACACCGCGGACGCTGCGCAACTCTCGGACCCTGCAGACGTTCGATCAGCTCGTCCAGCAGTTTTCGGTCCTGGCGCTGCATCCCTAGAAACCGCCGAAGGTCGCGTACCTGATCGGGACGGCCCTCGGTCTCAGCCACAATGATCGCCCGCTGATAAATGTCCATCTGCAGATTGGTTCGCTTGCAGATCTGGGTGATCAGGCGCAGCACACAATCGGCCTGGCTGCCGGTGACTGCGGGCCGCTCCATGTGTGCCTCTTTCGGTTGGCGCTTGACGTGGGCAAACGCTAACCCGGCAAGGCCTTCGCCCCGCTATGCGCCGAAACCGAAGCTGGCTATTACTTTTGTGCGCGCAGCACAGCCGGGGCCATCCACCGGCAGGCCTCCAGCGCGGTCTGGACTTTGAACACCGCATCGGGATCGTCGAAGTTCTGACCGCAGAGCTCCATCGCTTGACCGACCCGGTACTGAATCGTATTGCGGTGCAGGATCATTGCGTCTGCGGTGGCCACGTAGCTGCGGTTGCGGAGCAGGAATTCGCGCAGTGTTTCACGCAGCCATTCGTTGCGCTCGTCGGCTCCGGCAAGATCGCCGAGAACCTCGCCGACGAACCGCCGCAACTCGTCGACGTCAGCGGCCATCAACGCCACCGGCGCCACGTCGTCGTAAAAGACCACCGGGCAGCTGTGGCGGTCCCCGCCGGCCAGCACCACCGTCTTCACCAGCTCGGCTTGCCTCATCGATGCCCGGAAACCACGCAGCCCGTCACCGGACCGGCCACAGGCCACCCGCGCCCCGATACACGCCGACTCGAACGCCCCGCGGATGCTCGGCAGATCGGGGGCACCGGCGACCGAGAACCACAACCGCGCCTCCCGCTCGTCGGTCGGCACCAGCAACGACCGGCCGGCCGCGTCCAGCTCTGCCGCCATCAGGCAACGCACCTCGTCGAACCGGGCCACCACCTGGTCGATGGGCACCGCGTCATCCACCCAGACCACGGCGGCCACGTGGCGGCCGTCAAGCCCGTAGCGCAGCACCTTTTCCGCACGCTGCACGTCGACCGGGGTACCGGCCAGCACCTCGCTGACCCAGTGCTGCTGCATCCCGCTACGCCGGCTCAGCCAGCGGTCGTGCTCCTCCTCGTAGGCGAGGATCATCTGGTCGGCCACCAGATCGACGACGCGGGCCGCGCGGTTCACCAGGGCGATGATGGTGGGCACCTGCTGGTGCGGCTCCAGCCGCGACACGTACTGCATCGCCACTTCCAGGAACCGCGCATGCCCCAGCCGGTGCGCCCGAACCAACGGCGCCAACGGAATATCCCGCTGCGCGGATGCCCGCGCGTACGCCAGTGCGGCGGCGGGAGCCTCGAGCAGCGCCGTCGGCGCATCCCGTTCCAGGTAGTGCACCGCGGCGACGAAGTTCTCGGTGAGGCTTGCATGCCACAGTTCCAGCATTCGCGGATCGTGTTTGAGCCCCTGGATCTCGCCCTTCATCATGTCGAAGAGCTCGGCCGTGAAGGTGTCGCGTATGGCGTCCATCTGCCGGGCGATCAGCGAAACGCACCCGGAGCCGACCGCATTTCCCGTTTCGGCCACCATGGGTGTCCCTCCTACAGCAGCGTGAACCTGGAACCCAAGCACACTGTGCACCTTCGGGGGCTTGCACGCGGCGGTTTCGCTCACTATGCCGCCACACAGGCGCGGAGGTGGTCGCTACGATCTGAGGGACTCGACGGCAAGGGAGCCTCAGTGAGCAACGAGAACGACGACCCGACTCGGGGCGATATCGCGAAGTTCGATCCGGGGATGACCCGACGCATGATCAGCGTCATGCGGCCGGTCCTGAAGACCTACTTCCGATCCGAGGTGCGTGGCCTCGACGGATTCCCGCCCGGCGGAGCGCTGGTGGTCGGCAACCATTCCGGCGGCCAGTTTCCGATGGACGTCCCGATCTTCAGCACCGACTTCTACGACAAGTTCGGTTACGACCGGCCCGTGTTGACGTTGAGCCACGACATTTTGTTCATGGGGCCTACCGCGGACTTCTTCCGCAAAACCGGGTACATCCGCGCCAACCGGGAGAACGCTGCCGCGGCACTGCGCTCCGGTGGCGTGGTCGTCGTCTTCCCCGGTGGCGACTACGACGCCTACCGGCCGACAGCGGCGGAGAACGTCATCGACTTCAACGGCCGCAAGGGGTATGTCCGCACCGCGATCGAGGCGGGGGTTCCCATCGTCCCCATGGTGGGCATCGGCGGTCAGGAGACCCAGCTGTACCTCACTCGCGGTACCTGGCTGGCCAGGAACCTGGGCATCAAGAGATTGCTTCGCAGTGACATCATGCCGCTGTCATTCGGATTTCCGTTCGGGTTCAGCGCCGCCATCCCGCCCAATCTGCCGCTGCCCGCCAAGATCGTCATGCAGGTGCTCGAACCTATCGACATCGCAGCGCAATTCGGCGAAGACCCGGATGTCGACGAAGTCGACGAGCATGTCCGGTCGGTCATGCAGGAGGGGCTCAACGAGCTCGCCGCCAAGCGTCGATTCCCGATTGTGGGCTGAGCCATGGCATCTCGTCTCGAAGAGGGCCTCGCAGAGATGCTGGGCGTGGTCTCCACCCTGCGCCGTGCGGGCATGATCGCACCGATGCGACCCGACCGCTATGTGCGGGTGGCCGTCGCGATGGCCCGCGAGGGCATCGGTTTCACTTCCGGTTTCGCGGGCGCGGCGCAGCGCTGCCCCGACCGCCCCGGCCTGATCGACGAACTCGGCACCCTGACGTGGCGCCAGCTCGACGAACGTGGCGACGCCTTCGCCGCCGCGCTGCAGGCCCTGCCGGGTGGGCCGCCGAAAGTCGTCGGCATCATGTGCCGCAATCACCGCGGTTTCATCGATACGCTCCTGGCGGCCAACCGGGTCGGCGCCGACGTCCTACTGCTCAATACCTCCTTCGCGGGGCCCGCGCTGGCCGAGGTGGTCAGCCGCGAGGGCGTCGACGCGATCGTCTACGACGAAGAGTTCACCCCGACCGTGGATCGGGCGCTCGCCGACGCGCCGAACGCCACCCGGATCGTGGCCTGGGCCGACGAACCGCACGAGGTGACCGTCGAGAAGCTCATCACATCCCACACCGGGCAGCGGCCACAACGCACCGGCGGCAAGAGCAAGTTGATCCTGCTCACCTCCGGAACCACCGGAACGCCCAAGGGCGCCAAGCATTCCGGCGGCAGCGGAGGGATCAAGACGCTCAAGGGGGTGCTGGACCGGACGCCGTGGCGGGCCGAGGAGCCGATCGTGATCGTGGCACCGATGTTCCACGCCTGGGGATTCTCGCAGTTGGTGCTCGCGTCGTCGCTGGCGTGCACGGTGGTCACCCGGCGCAAGTTCGATCCGGAGGCGACGCTGGCCCTGATCGACCGCCATCAGGCGACCGGCCTGGCGGTGGTGCCGGTGATGTTCGACCGCATCATGGAGCTGCCCGACGAGGTTCGAAACCGGTACAGCTGCAAATCTTTACGGTTTGCCGCGGCATCAGGTTCGCGGATGCGGCCCGACGTCGTGATCGCGTTCATGGACCAGTTCGGCGACGTGATCTACAACAACTACAACGCCACCGAGGCGGGCATGATCGCGACCGCGACTCCGGCGGACCTGCGCGCGGCACCCGACACGGCGGGCAAGCCGGCAGACGGCACCCAGATCCGGATCCTGGACTCCGATTTCAAGGAGATGCCCACCGGTGAGGTCGGCACCATCTACGTGCACAACGGTAGCCAATTCGACGGCTACACATCAGGCAAGACGAAAGACTTTCACGCCGGCTACATGTCGTCGGGCGACGTCGGATACCTCGACGCGAACGGCCGCCTGTTCGTGGTGGGACGCGACGACGAGATGATCGTCTCCGGCGGGGAGAACATCTACCCGATCGAGGTGGAGAAGACGCTGGCAGCCCACCCGGAGGTGGCCGAGGCGTCGGTGATCGGAGTGGACGACGAGCAGTACGGCCAGCGGTTGTCGGCATTCGTGGTCCTGGAGCCGGGCGCCTCGGCAACGGTCGAGACACTCAAACAGCACGTCCGGGACAATTTGGCCAACTACAAAGTGCCACGCGAGATCACCGTGCTCGACGAGCTCCCCCGCGGCAGCACCGGCAAGATTCTGCGCAACGAGCTCAAGGCCCGGCTGGGAGACTCATGAACCTCCGACCCCTGCTCCGGCAACTGCGCCGCCCCCGGCCACTGACGCGGGCAACGGTGGAATTGGTCAACGCCGCCAACGGCCTACATCCGATCACCCGCAACCCGTATGCGTCACCGACGGTGTTCTGGTTCGGCTGGCCCACCTCGGAGGTGCCCGGCCTGTACGCCTCGGTGTCCGCAGTGGACGCCGTGCGCCGCGGCCTGCGGGGCGATTTCGCCGGGCCGAAAGGCAAAGTGGCGCTGGCCATGACGGCGGCGTCCTGGGCGATTCTGGCCGTCATCCGCTACCGCGGCATCACGACCCCCGGTCCGATCCTGGAAGCCGGGCTGACCGAGCAACTCGGACCCGACTACGCCGACCAACTCAAGGCCCTGCCCACCGAACCGACCCGCCGCGGGCGGCGCAATCTGCCACTGCGCACCACGGTGGCGCGGCGGCGCTTCGTCGACAAGCAGAACATCGTCTCCTACGGTCCGCACGGCCGAGCGAACCTGGCCGACATCTGGCGCCGCAAGGACCTGCCGCTCGATGGCAAAGCGCCTGTGCTGCTGCAGATTCCAGGTGGGGCCTGGATGATCGGCTGGCGCCGGCCACAGGCGTACCCGTTGATGAGTCACCTGGTGGCGCGTGGCTGGGTGTGCGTGTCGATGAACTACCGCGTGTCCCCGTGGCACACCTGGCCCGCCCACATCGTCGACGTCAAGCGCGCGCTGGCCTGGGTCAAGGAGAACATCGCCGCCTACGGGGGAGATCCGAATTTCGTTGCGCTCAGCGGTGGTTCGGCCGGCGGTCACCTGACCGCCCTGGCCGCCCTGAGCCCCAACGACCCCAAGTTCCAGCCGGGCTTCGAAGACGCCGACACGTCGGTGATGGCGGCCGTCCCGTTCTACGGCCGCTACGACTGGTATTCCACCGAGGAGCCGGGGCGGGCGCAGTTCGTGCAGGTGCTTGAAAGGCTGGTCGTCAAGCACAAACTCGACACGCACCGGGAGATCTACGAAGAGGCCTCCCCGCTGCGGTACGTGCATGTGGACGCGCCGCCGTTCTTTGTCCTGCACGGCACCGATGACTCCCTTATCCCGGTTGCCGAGGCGCGGGAGTTCGTCGAGGAGTTGCGGTCGGTGTCGAAGGCGCCGGTCGCCTACGCCGAGTTGCCCAACGCCCAGCACGCCTTCGACATCTTCGGCTCCCCGCGCGCGAACAAGGCCGCCGAGGCGGTCGCCCGGTTCTTGTCGTGGGTCTACGTCACCAATTACTCCGGCGACCGCTAGGCCACTACAGTCCGGCGGCGCGTTCCAGCTCGGCCAGGGCCGGCTCGATGGCATCGGCCATTTCGTCGATGTCGTTGGCCACTTCGGGCGTCGTCACGAACCCGAAGTCCAGGAACTTCTGGTAGGAGAAGCAGGTGATGTTGAGCGCAACGTCCATCACCGGCGGGCCGAGAACCAGCGAGTCGAGCTTGGCCCCGGCCATGTACAGCGGGATGGGCGGGCCGGGCACGTTGGAGACGACCAGATTGATCGGCGCGAGGTTGTGCGACAGACCGCTGGCGGTGTAGGCCCGCGCGGCCAGCTGCAGCAGCCCGGGCGGCGTGGTCTCGGTCAGGCCCATAATCTGGTGTGCCGAAAGCGCTTTCGCCATTTCCTTGGCGTTCTGGGTGCTCTCGTGAATGGCCTTGAGCCGCTCGGCCGGGTCGTCGATGTCGGTGGCCAGTGACGCCGTCATCGAGCTGATCTGGTTGCCGACGTCGGACTTGTTCTCCTCGGTGCGGGTGGATACCGGAATCTGGGCGATCAGCGGCTTGTAGGGCAGCTCGTCGCGCTTCTGCAGGTACTCGCGCGCGGCGCCGGCCACCAGCGCGAGCACCACGTCGTTGAGCTTGACCCCGAAGGCGTCTTTGACCGCCTTGACCCGGTCCAGCTCGACCCGGCAGCCGGTGATACGCCGGTGCGGCGACACCTGCGCGTTGAAGCGGGTCTTCGGTGCGTCGAAGTAGCGCGGCGGACGGGCGCCCACGCCCAGCGCGGCGATCTGCTGACGCACGGTCTGCTCGAGCAAGCGGGCGATGCGGAACGGCGTCATGATGCCGACGTTGATCAGCGCGCCGAGCGCACGTCGCTCCAGGCCCGGGATGGTGAAGCCGACGAACCCGACCGTTTCCTTCTGCGGCTCGCGAGGTTCGGGCGTGATGTCCAGCAGGATCTCACCCAGTCCAGCGCCCGAGACGCCGTCGACGATGGCGTGGTGCATCTTGGTCAGCGTCGCGATGCGGCCCCCCTCAACACCTTCGATGACCCACAGTTCCCACAGCGGGCGGGAGCGGTCCAACTTGTAGGACATCAACCTGCCGACGAGTTCCTCGAGTTCGCGCCGGCCGCCGGGAGCCGGCACACCGATACGACGGACGTGAAAGTCGATGTCGAGTTCTTCGTCCTCGACGAACCACGGCCGGTCCAGCCCCAGCGGAGCGCCGGTCACCCGCCAGCGCAGCTGCGGGATCTCGGGGAGGCGTTCGATGAGCAGTTCACGCAGGCGCTGAAAGCTGTAGTCGGGCGCCTTTCTGGGGTCGCAGATCGCCAGGGCACCGACATGCATGTGCCAGCCGGCGGTTTCGGCCGACCAGAACGCAGCGTCAACACTCGAGAGCCGTTTCATCCCACGACCGTAGCCCGCAGCCACCTTCCGAAGCCAATACTTCTTTCTCAGAGCGCGCGTCAGTCATGCCGAGCAGACGCAAACTCGCACCAGAACAACTGGTTTTGTGCGATTTCGCGTCTGCTCGCGGGACTGCTCGCGGGACGAGGCGGCTTAGGCGTCTTCGAGGAGGTCGGGGGTCACCGCGGATTCGGTGTCGGGAATCCCGTCCACTTTCGCCTTGCGGTCAGCCATCGACAGCAGACGCCGAATACGCCCTGCCACCGCATCTTTCGTCATCGGCGGGTCGGCGAGCCGACCGAGTTCCTCCAGTGACGCCTGCCGGTGTTCGACGCGCAGCTGGCCCGCGGTGGCCAGGTGGTCGGGCACCGTGTCGCCGAGAATCTCGAGCGCGCGTTCCACGCGGGCGGCGGCGGCGACGGCGGCACGCGCCGAGCGGCGCAGGTTGGCGTCGTCGAAGTTGGCCAGCCGGTTGGCCGTGGCGCGAACCTCCCGGCGCAGCCGGCGCTCCTCCCAGACCAGCCGGGTGTCCTGGGCGCCCATCCGGGTGAGCAGGGCGCCGATGGCCTCGCCGTCGCGCACCACCACCCGGTCGGCGCCGCGCACCTCGCGGGCTTTGGCGCTGACCCCCAGTCGGCGCGCCGCACCGACCAGCGCCAGCGCCGCCTCCGGCCCGGGACAACTCACCTCCAGGGCCGACGAGCGGCCGGGCTCGGTCAACGACCCGTGCGCCAGGAAAGCTCCCCGCCAGGCGGCTTCGGCGTCCGCGATGCTGCCGCCGACGACCTGCGCCGGCAGCCCGCGGACCGGACGTCCGCGCATGTCCAGCAGGCCGGTCTGGCGTGCCAGGGCCTCGCCGTCGTTGGCCACCCGCAACACGTACCGGGTGTTCTTGCGGATTCCACTGGCCGACAACACATGCACCACCGCGTTGTAGCCGTAGAGGTCGAAGATGTCCTTGCGCAGCCGCCGCGCGATGCTGCCCAGATCGACCTCGGCCTCGACGACCACCCGGCCGGCCACGATGTGCAGCCCGCCGGCGAACCTCAGCAGGGACGTGACTTCCGCGCGCCGCGCGCTGACCGACTTGACCACCAGGCGGCTCAGCTCGTCCTTGACTTCGGTCGTCATCGCCACGCGTCGTCACCCCTCGGTCGTGCACCGTCGATCGGTATCTCTTCTGTGGCCTTCACCGCGGGCGCCGCCGGATCCTTTTGCACACGCACCCCGTCCAGGACCGCCGCCAGCTTGCCCGGGTCATGTAAAGGTGTACCAGGTCGGGCCACGTCGGCGAAGTGGACCTCGGCCTGCAGCAGGGTGGCGGTGCGTCGAAGTTGGTCACGCTCGCGGTCGCTGGGCACACGTTCGGCGTCGATGATGATGTCGTCCACCGTGAACCCGGGCGCATGCTGGGCCAGCACGTGCAGATGACGTTCCACCGAGAAGCCGGCCGTCTCCCCCGGCTCGGCGACCAGGTTCAGCACCAGCGCCTTGCGGGCCTCGGTGGCCTGCAACGCCTGCAGCAGCCCGGGCACCATGACGTGCGGGATCACGCTGGTGAACCAGGAGCCCGGACCCAGCACCACCAACTCGGCCGACATGATGGCGTCGACGGCCTGCCGGGTGGCCGGCGGATCGGCCGGCAACAACCGCACCCGGCGCACCTTGCCCGGCGTCGATGCGATGGCGACCTGGCCGCGGATCACCCGGAACATGCGCGGGTCCGACTCCAGCCCGGACACGTCCGCCTCGATCTGCAGCGCGATCGGGCACATCGGCAGCACCCGCCCCTTCACGCCCAGGATGCGCCCGATCTCGTCGAGGGCGGCGACCGGGTCGGCCAGCAGCTCGGACATCCCGGCCAGCAGCAGGTTTCCGATCGGGTGCCCGGCCAGTGCACCGCTACCGCCGAACCGGTGTTGCAGGATGGTCGCCCACAACCGGCCGTGGGGACTGTCAGATGCCAACGCGGCCAACGCCATTCGCAGGTCACCCGGCGGCACCACGTCCAGCTCGCTACGCAGCCGGCCCGACGACCCGCCGTCGTCGGCGACGGTCACGATCGCGGTGACGTGCGGTGTCAGCCGGCGCGCCGCCGACAGCGTCGCGTACAGGCCGTGGCCGCCGCCGAGCGCGACAATGTTCTCCGTCATTCGCGGCCCAGATCCCGATGCAGCGCCCGCACCGTCAACTGCGGATCCGAGCGCAACAGACCCATGAGTGCCTCGGCGATCGCCACGCTGCGGTGCTTGCCCCCGGTACAGCCGATGGCGACCGTCATGTAGCGCTTCCCCTCCCGCCGATAGCCGTCGACCACCAGCGACAACAGACGATGGTAGGTCTCGAGGAAGTCGGCCGCGCCAGGTTGGCTCAGCACGTAGTCACGGACCGGTTCGTGTTGGCCGGTCAGCGGGCGCAACTCGTCCACCCAGTGCGGGTTGGGCAGGAACCGGACGTCCATCACCATGTCGGCGTCCATCGGCAGGCCGTACTTGAAGCCGAACGACTCGACCGTGACGCTCGTGGTGGCGCCGCCGTTGCCGCCGAAGGCCCGCTCGATGCTTTCCCGCAGGCCGCGCACCGACAGGGTCGACGTGTCGATGATCAGGTCCGCGGTGGCGCGCACCGGGGCCAGCATCCGGCGCTCGGCGGCGATGCCTTCGGCGAGTGTCTGTTGGCCCTGCAGCGGATGGCTGCGCCGGTTGTTCTCGTAGCGGCGCACCAACATGTCGTCGGAGGCCTCCATGAACACCACCCGGGGCGTGATGTTGCGGGTGGCCAGTTCGTTGCGGACCTCGTCCAGATCGCCGGTGAAGCCGCGGGACCGGACATCCATGACGACCGCCAGCTGGGTGATTCGCGATCCGGCGGCCAACCCGAAATCCACCATGCGGGTGATCAACTGCGGCGGCAGATTGTCGGCCACATACCAGCCGAGGTCCTCGAGAACCTTGGCGGCCGTACCCCGGCCGGCACCCGACAACCCGGTCACCAGAACGACGTCGATGCCGGCGGCGTTGTCGCTGTTCGTCATTCCGAAGCTCCCGTCGCGTCAGGCCGTAGTGCCTCGAGTACGGCGGTGGCGGTGGCGACGCCGATACCCGGAACGGCGGTGATCTGGTCGACGGTGGCCTCCTTGAGGCGGGCTATCGATCCGAAGTGGGTGACCAGTGCCTTGCGCCGGTGCTCGCCCAATCCCGGCACGGAGTCCAGCGCCGAGGCCGTCATTCGCTTGGATCGCTTGCTGCGATGGTATGCGATGGCGAAGCGGTGCGCCTCGTCGCGCACCCGCTGCAGCAGATACAGACCCTCGCTGTTGCGGGGCATGATGACGGGGTCGGGCTCGGCGGGCACCCAGATCTCCTCCAGGCGCTTGGCCAGGCCGATCACCGCGACGTCGGTGATGCCCAGCTCGTCCAGTACGGCGCTGGCGGCGTTGACCTGCGGGGCGCCGCCGTCCACCACATACAGGTTCGGCGGATAGGCAAACCGGCGCGATTTGCCTTCCGCGGTAAGCACATTGGGGTCGCTCTGGTCACTGAGATGCCGCAGGAACCGGCGGCGCGTCACCTCGGCGATGGACGCCACGTCGTCCGAGCGTCCCTGGCCCCCGGCCTCGCGGATGCCGAAGTGCCGGTAGTCCGACTTACGCGGCAGCCCGTCCTCGAAAACCACAAGGGAGCCGACGACATCCGTGCCCTGCACATGGCTGATGTCGACGCACTCGATGCGCAGCGGGGCATCGGCAAGGCCGAGCGCATCCTGAATATTCTGCAGCGCAGCCGATCTCGCATTGAAGTCACCGGCCCGCTTCAATTTGTGTTGCTGCAGAGCCTCTTTCGCATTGCGTTCCACCGTTTCGGCGAGCGCCTTCTTGTCACCGCGCCGCGGCACCCGCAGGGTGACCTTGGCGCCGCGCAATCCCGACAGCCAACTGGCCAGCTCGTCGTGGTTGGAGGGCAGGCAGGGCACCAGCACCTCGCGCGGCACGGGGTTGACGGACTCGTCGGCGGAACCACCCAGTTCGGCCTGCTCCCCATAGAACTGCGTCAGGAACTGCTCCACCAGCTGCTCGGCACCCGAATCACCGGGATCCCCGGACTTTTCGACGATCCAGCCGCGCTGACCGCGCACCCGTCCCCCGCGGACGTGGAACACCTGCACGGCGGCCTCGAGATCGTCGTCGGCGAAGGCGACCACGTCGGCGTCGGTGCCGTCACCGAACACCACGGCCTGCTTTTCCATGGCCCGCCGCAGCGCGCCCAGGTCATCACGCAACCGGGCGGCCCGTTCGAAGTCCAGCTCGGCGGATGCGGCGTGCATCTGTTGTTCGAGTTCGCGCGCGAAGCGTTCGGTCTTGCCGGACAGGAAGTCGCAGAAGTCCAGGACGATCCGGCGGTGCTGCTCGGCGCTGACCCGCCCGACGCAGGGCGCCGAACACTTGTCGATGTAGCCGAGCAGGCAGGGACGGTCGATCTGGTTGTGCCGCTTGAAGACTCCGTTGGAACAGGTGCGGGCCGGGAAGACCCGGGTGAGCAGGTCCAGAGTTTCGCGGATCGCCCACGCGTGCGAGTAAGGCCCGAAGTACCGCACCCCCTTGCGCCGCGGCCCGCGGTAGACCATCAACCGCGGGTACTCCTCGTTGAGGGTGACGGCGAGCACCGGGTATGACTTGTCGTCGCGGTAGCGGACGTTGAAGCGCGGATCGAACTCCTTGATCCAGTTGTATTCCAGCTGGAGAGCCTCGACCTCGGTGTTGACCACGGTCCACTCGACCTTTGCCGCGGTGGTCACCATCTGCCGGGTCCGTGGGTGCAGTCCGGCGATATCGGCGAAGTACGACGTCAGCCGGCTGCGCAGGCTCTTGGCCTTGCCGACGTAGATGACGCGCCCGTGGGTGTCCCGGAACCGGTAGACGCCCGGCTCGACCGGGATGGACCCGGGCGCAGGACGGTAGGAGGCGGGATCTGGCACGTGTCCAGGCTAGTGGTCGCCGGAACCGCGGCGGGGCATAGGGATCGGCGCCGACGGCTCGTGAGCTGCCGTGGGCGCCCTCTCCCGGGGCAGCGCCTCACGAAACAGTCGCGAACACCTGCCAAACACCAGCAAAGCGCGCATGAATTTATTATTTTGAAAGTTGCCAACGGGGGCAGGCACGGGGACTCGTGGTGGGTCAGATGTCGTTTCTAGCTGTCATGCCAGCATTGCTGGCTGGCGCAGCCGCCGACGTTGACGGCATCGAATCGCTGCTTCTCAGGGCCAATCGGGCCGCTGCCACGTCCACCACCGAGGTGCTGGCAGCAGCCGGCGACGAGGTATCCGTCGCGATCGCCCGGCTGTTCTCCGGACACGCCCAGGAGTACCAGGCACTGAGCACCCGGGCGGCCGCATTCCAGACCGAATTGGCGCGCGCGTTGAACGCCGCCGCGACCCAGTACGCGGTCGCCGAGGCCGCGGCCGCTGCGGATCTGTCGGCCCAGAGTATCGAGCAGGGGTTGCTCGACGTCGTCAACCTGCCCACGAACCTGCTGCTCGGGCGGCCGCTGATCGGAGATGGCGCCAGCGGGACGACGAACGCGCAGGGCGTCGGAACGCCAGGTGGTGGCGGCGGCCTGTTCTTCGGCAACGGCGGCAGGGGCGGTGACAGCATCGCGGTGGGAGTCGTCGGCGGCGCCGGCGGTCCGGCCGGGCTACTCGGCACCGGCGGCACCGGAGGCATGGGCGGCTTCGGCGCCCCCGGTGGGGCCGGCGGCACCGGAGGGTGGTTGTACGGGAACGGTGGCACCGGCGGCATCGGCGGTCCGTTCAGCGTCGGCGGCACGGGCGGCGCACCCGCGGTTCCGGTGCTAGTGGACCACCAGCTGCACCGACCGTATGTGAACGTGTCCATCGGTGGCGGTCCGATTTCGCAGGTGGTTCTCGACACCGGTTCGGTGGGCCTGATCGTTCCGCCGCAAGACGTGAACTTCGCGTCCCTCGGCGCGGTCACTCACTCGGGGTACAGCATCACCTACGGCGACCTCGCCAACCAGATCACCGAAACGTACGACACCTATGCGACGACGGTGAATTTCGGAAACGGGATCATCACCGCGCCCACCAACATCGGGGTGATCACGTCCGTCGCGCAGACGGTCAACGGCGTGACCACCATTCTCCCGACATCAGCGGGAGTGCCAGTGCTCGGTATCGGAGCAACCCAGTTGGGCGGGTCCCCCATTGCCGGTCCGGTACAGGCACTCCCGGGCACATTGAGCCAGGGCATCCTGATCAACGAGCCCGCGGGACTCGTTCAGTTCGGCGCCAACCCGGGCACCGCCTTCGCCGTCTCGAACGGCGCTCCGATCACCAACCTGCTGGTGAGCGTCAACGGAGGCATTCCCCTGCCCGTGTTCGGCGCGATCGTCGATACCGGTGGCCTATCGGGTCTCCTGCCCTTCTACCTCGGGACCGGAGCTGTCGACGGATTGGTACCGGCCGGAACCCACCTGACGTTCTACACCGACGGCGGCGTGCCGCTGTATCAGCAGACCGTCGGCGCCGGCTCCGACGCGCCGCGCGTCGGGTTCTTGAGTATGAATACCGGCAACACTCCCTTTGAACTGATGCCGATCTATTTCTCGTACAGCACGCCGTCGGGAACGATTTTCTACAATCGCTAGGCGGTGCGACGGCTCAACTGCGCCTTGCGAATTGGCGCCCACTCGGCCATCGGGAAACCTGGCGCGGCATCGCACGCGGTGATCAGTAGAACCGCCTTGGTCTCCGCGATCAGGCCGTAGCTGCAGGTCCAGTCCGGACGACCCATGCTCCAGGTCATGATGTCGTCTTGCGGTGAGCCGAACTCGGTGACTTGCATCGGCTCGAAATCCCCGCGTGGGCTTGACCCCACCGCATCACCCCGGCAGTCGGAGACGTCGCCGAACGCCTTCCAGGCCACCCCATAGGGTCGCAGTTCGTAGTCGTACACGCTGATCGATTCGGCGTACCGCTTCGCATCGCCGAAGGTGTAGGCCGACTCGGCGTAGTCACTGGCATCAGATGGCCGCAGCGGCGACCTCCGGAAGAGCAGCGCCGCCGTGCATTCCTTCGGCCGGACGCTGGTGAAGTAGTCGTCCCCGAGGGGAGCCGACCGGGCCGGTCCCCATGGCGTTTCGTCTCCATCCGCCAGCAGCAGTTCGCGCACGGAAGGTGCGCGAGCTGATTGGCCTTTCGCTCGCACCGCGTGCCCGTCCACCGACGAGGTGCAGCCGGCCGAGACCGTGGCGGCGAGGCAGAGCATGAACGCCGCCCGGCGTCGCCGACCAGCTGCCATCAGCGCGCGTGCAGGTCCGGGCGGTAGCGGGCCTGCTGCTCGCGAACGGCATCCATCGCGCGCACGGCGCGTTCCTTGTCCACCGCCTGAATCGCCATGATCGGGATGTATTCGTCGTCGGGCAGGTCGACCCGGGCCCATCGGCTGCCTACCGGAAAGGACACACCTGCCACGTCGGCCCACGGAATGAGCTTGTCGCTGAACACATTACGTACCGAGAGCCCGGACGCGCCGACGCGTAACCGGGGCCTGGTGAACAGCAGCGCCAGGCCGGCCAAAACCACCCCCAGTACGCCCATCGCCACCTGATCGGCCGTCTGGAAGACGACGCCGCTGGAGCCGATCTTGAGCACCAGGCCGATCGCGATGTGAGCCACCACGAGCACCACCGCCGCGGCATACGCGAACTTCGGGGTCAGGTGTGCACGGCAAACCAGGTCCCACTCACCGGATTCTGATTTCGTCACGATTGAGCGCGCAGGTCGCGCAAGGTCAACGCGGTGGTCAGGGCCGCCGCGGCCGCCTGCGCGCCCTTGTCTTCGGCGGACGACGGCAGGCCGGCGCGATCCAGCGCCTGCGCCTCGGTATTGGTGGTCAGCACCCCGTTGGCGACCGGGGTCGACGCGTCCAGCGAAACCCGGGTCAGGCCCTGGGTCACCGCGTCGCACACGTAGTCGAAGTGCGGTGTCTCACCGCGGATCACCACGCCGAGCGCAACGACGGCGTCGTGGTTGCGGGCCAATTCCTGGGCGACGACCGGGATCTCGATCGCGCCGAGTACCCGGACCACCGTCGGAGTGTCGATTCCGGAGTCGGTCGCCACCTTGCGGGCACCCGCCAGCAGTGCGTCGCAGATCTTGTCGTGCCAGGTGCTGGCGACGATCGCCAGCCTGAGACCCGACGCGTCGAGTACCGGCATCTCCGGCACGCCGGCGCCACCGCTCATTCGCGCCGCTCCTTCTCATCGCTGCGCTCTGCATCGTCGCCAGCGCCACCGCTCATAGCGCCCCACCGAATTCACCTGGCAGATGGACTGATTCGTGGAAATCATCCAGCCCGGCCAGGTCGTGGCCCATCTTGTCACGCTTGGTCATCAGGTAGCGGATGTTCTCCGCGTTGGCGCGCACCGGCAGCGGCACCCTCTCGATGATGTGCAAGCCATAGCCGTCCAGGCCGACCCGTTTGGCCGGGTTGTTGGTCAGCAACCGCATCGAGCGGACGCCGAGATCCACGAGTATCTGGGCGCCGATGCCGTAATCCCTTGCATCGGCTGGCAATCCGAGCTTGAGATTGGCGTCCACGGTGTCTTCGCCGGCGTCCTGCAACTGATAGGCCTGAAGCTTGTGCATGAGCCCGATTCCGCGGCCCTCGTGTCCGCGCATGTAGAGCACAACACCGCGTCCCTCGCGGGCCACCATGGCCATCGCGGCGTCCAGCTGCGGCCCGCAGTCGCAGCGACGCGACCCGAAAACGTCGCCGGTGAGGCATTCCGAGTGCACGCGCACCAGCACGTCATCACCCTCACCCATAGGCCCGACGATGTCGCCGCGGACCAGCGCGACGTGTTCGACGTCCTCATAGATGCTGGAGTATCCGATCGCGCGGAACTCTCCGTGCCGGGTCGGGATCCGGGCCTCGGCGATGCGCTCGATGTGCTTCTCGTGCTTGCGGCGCCACTCGATCAGGTCCGCGATGGTGATCATCGCGAGCCCGTGTTCGTCGGCGAACACGCGCAACTCGTCGGTCTGGGCCATCGCGCCCTCGTCTTTTTGGCTGACGATCTCGCAGATGGCGCCCGCCGGTTGCAATCCCGCCATGCGGGCCAGGTCGACCGCGGCCTCGGTGTGCCCGGGGCGGCGCAACACCCCGCCGTCCTTGGCGCGCAGCGGAACGACGTGTCCGGGCCGGGTGAAATCCGCGGCGATGCTGGCCGGGTCGGCCAGCAACCGCATCGTGGTGGCCCGGTCCGATGCCGAAATCCCGGTGCCCACACCGATCCTGGCGTCGACGGTGACCGTATATGCCGTGCCGTGCTTGTCCTGGTTCACCGCGTACATCGGCAGCAGGCCCAGCCGGTCACAGATCTCACCATCCAGTGGGACGCACAGATAGCCCGACGTGTAGCGGACCATGAAGGCGACCAGTTCGGGGGTGGCCTTCTCGGCCGCGAAGATCAGATCGCCTTCGTTCTCGCGTTCCTCGTCATCGATGACGACGACGGCCTTGCCCGCCGCAATGTCGGCAACCGCCCGTTCGACGGAGTCCAACCTCGTCATCTTCGATTCCTCACCTGGCTGCTGTTGCTCTCAAGTATGAACCACCGCAGCCCGCCAGTTATTGCCCGTGCTGGTTGAGCGGTCAGCAACTATATGCGGGTTGGCCGTACCTGCACCCCGTGACCTGGGCAGACGGCTTGCGGCTTGATACCCGTCCTGCAGGACAGTATTATTTGCTGAAATTCTCGCTAAAAAGCTTTTAAATGCAATTTTACGAAATTCGGCGTTAGCCACGACGCTCCTGGCGACTCCGCCGTTCCGTCAGCCCCTGGGCCGGTCCCACCGATCGGTCACTGCCACTTCCGACAGCGGTTTACGCCGCACCCGGTGGTGTCCACCTTTGGGCCAGCCCACCGTCAGCAGCGCGGCAATCAGCCAGTCATCGGGTATTCCGATGGCTGACCGCAGGTCGTCTTCGCAGAATTTATGCCACAAGGTGATGGCCGCCCCCAGACCCTGCGCTCGCGCCGCCAGCAGAAAGTTCTGCACGGCGGGGAAGATCGAGCCCCCCTGCTGCAATTCGGTGGCGCCTGGTTGCGGCTGAACGCAGAACAGCACAAGCACGGGCGCCGCGCCCCCCGTGTCCATGTGCTCGGCCATCGTTCGCAGGACGCGTGATCTGGGGTCGTCAGCAGCCTCTTCAGGCAGTGAGATCCGATAGAACTCGGTCATGACGTTCCATGTCTTGTGAGCGGCGGCGGTCACCACCTCCCGGACACTGTCCGATCTCAGCACCACGAACTTCCATGGCTGCTGGTTACCGCCGGACGGCGCCCAACTGGCGGCTTGCAGGCAGCTGTCGATGACGTCGTCGGACACCGGCTTGTCGCGGTAGCGGCGCACTGCCGACGCCGTGCGCATGACCTCCCAAAGATCCGCCGGCGCCGACTCTGTACTCACGGTCTGGCCGCCGTAGGCAACATGCCCCGCCATGTGCCGCCACGCGCGGGTCCGGTGACCAGAGGCAGATCGAGGGTGGAGAGCAGCCCGGGTGGGGCGGCCATTACCGCCGGGATGGCATTCAGTTCGCGCATGACGGTCGCGTACGTGAGACCGCGCATGTTGTTGCCGCGGCCGTGCATCTCGATATCGACGGTGTAGGTGGGCAATCCGTCGACGATGACCCGGTAGCCACCGTGTGGCGACGGGTGCCGCGGCCAATCGGGTGCGGATCCTTCACCCATCCGCGTGATGTGTTCCAGTACAACCCGCTCTTCACCGTCGACCGTGCCGGCGAGCTTAAACCGCATACCGCCCACGGTTCCGGGTTCGATCCATCCCGAAGCGACCTGGTATCGCGACATGGCCAGCCACTTATGGATCGTCGTCTGCACCCCGTCGAGGGGCAGACCAACGCCATCCGCGACCAGATGTACGACGGGAGACCACAGTGCGGCCAGGCGATCCGGGTCGAACAGCGGGGCCGGATGATCCGGCGGATGCCCGAAACCCATGAACTCGAACATGATGTCGGGTTGATTGATCGGGCCGTAGTCCAATATTTCGAGCATGGTGATGCTCTCGACCACACTGCTGAAGCCGGTCATCGTCAGCGCGATCACGTCGTTCGCCCACCCTGGATCGACGCCGCTGTTGAATAAGCTGGTACCGCCTTCGGCACACGCGTTCTCCAGCAACTCCACGGTCTCCGCGTCGGCGGCCGGCGGATAACACAGGGGCACCAATGAGGTGCACACGACGTCTTTACCTGCACGCAGGCAGCGCGCGATATCCAGCGCCGCGTCGTGGTAGCGATAGTCACCGGATGCGAAATACGCCACCACGTCGGCATCGCCCGACAGCGCGACTTCGATGTCACGGGTAGCGATGACTCCCGTCAGAGGCATGCCGCAGAGTTCGCCGGCGTCCTTGCCCTCCTTGGCTTCTGCGTGTACCACCACGCCGGCCAGTTCGAGCCCCGGGTGCGCAATGACAGCGCGTAACGCCGCGACACCTACCTGGCCCGGGCCCCAAAGAATCACTCGTGGCTTCGGTTGACCGTTTGTCACCGACACCCCCTCGGCTCGCTATTGACAACACCATTCCCGAATTCAGACGAGCAGGGTCAGCCGGCAGCGGGGCCATATCGCGCATCGGCTGCGCGATCCAGAGCGGTGGCAGGGTCGCCGAAAACCATCCCCCAGCCGCGGACGCGGCGGTAATACAACTGGATGTCACACTCCATGCCGAATCCATACCCGCCATGGATGTGCAGGCTGCGTCGCGTCGCGTCGCGCGCCGTTTCGTAGGCGAATGCGAAAGCCATCGCCGCCAGTTCGCGAACGCGCTCCGGGTCGTCCATGAACGCGCACGCCGCCTTCAACCCGAGCAGGCGCGCCCCGTCGGCTGCGGTGGCGCTGTCTGCCAAAGGGTGCGATACCGCCTGAAAGGTGCCGATCGGGGCGCCGAACGCATGGCGCTGTCTCGCGTACTCGACACCGATCTGCACGGCCTTCGTGGCCGCGCCCGTTAACGCGACAGCGGTCAGCGTGAGCCACAGGTCCAGCGCACCGGAGAAGAGGTCGCGTGCCTGCGCTTCGTCAGCCAGAACCACGAAGTCCTTCCCAATGGAGATGTCCGCCAGCGGCATTGAGGCGAGGTTGCCCACCACTGTTCGGTCACAACCGACAGGAATAGCGAGCAGTCGCCCGTCCACCAGGGCGATGACGTGGTCCGCCACGGCCCCGGAGGGCACCATCTCCAGACGACCGCCGCGCGCGGCACGCGGAGCGAACGTGACCAGCAGGCCGCCGCCGAGGACTGCCGCCAACAGTCCCGTACCGGCATCGCCCGACTCTGCGAGTAGCCGCGCGGCAACCTGCGCTTCGATGACGGGCGCGGACCCGACGGCACGCCCGAATTGCTCGGCAAGCAAGCAGAGTTCCAATTCCGAGGCGCCCCAGCCACCGGACGCTTCAGCGACAGCCATCTCCACCGCTCCCGTTTCCAGCAGCGCCTTCCACAACCGCACATCGAAGCCGGTGGGCTCCGCAGCGCGAATGCGCTCCGAGGTCGACTCACGCGCGAACAACGCGGCAAACGAATCGGACAACTGCCGCTGCTCGCGCGTAAGCCTCAGATCCACGACCGTCAACATCCTTACGTGCGGATATGGTTACTCTCAATTCTGAGAGTAACATTGCCGCTTACCGCGGCGCGGCACCAACCACGACAGAACGGCGTGCCACATGCATTTTCAGCTCGACGGCGAGACTGTAGCGTTTCGCGACGGCCTTCGTGCGCACCTCCAAGAGGTGTTGACGCCGGACCTCGAGGAACGCCTGTACCGCAGTGGAGTTGCACACGACGACGCCTTCGCGAAGGGGCTAGTCGAGAAGGGATATTTCGCCCCGACATGGCCCGTCGAGTACGGCGGACAAAACCGCAGCCTCTGGGACGAACAGGTGCTCAACGAGGAACTCATGCGCTTCGACGCTCCGATGTACCTCTCCGAGACAACCAGGATGGTCGCGTCGATCATTCGTAAGATCGGCACTCCGGTGTTGCAGGAACGCATCCTCGCCGGCGCGCTCAACGGTGACATAACGATCGCCCTCGGCTTCACTGAACCCGAATGCGGTTCCGATGTCGCCGCGGCCGCCACGAGGGCCGTGCGCGACGGCACGGGAGCAGACGCCGGCTGGGTGATCAACGGCTCCAAGATGTTCACCACCAACGGGCATATCGCCGACTACGTGTTCCTGCTCGCACGCACCAGTCCCGACAAGCCGAAGCATCGGGGCCTGACGATGTTCCTGGTGCCGTGCAACTCCGAAGGCTTTGCTGCACAGGCAGTATGGACACTGTCCGGGGAGCGCACCAACATCACGTTTTACAGCGATGTCCGCGTCGGCGACGAGTGGCGCATCGGGGAGATAGACGGTGGCTGGCAAGTGCTGGGGCTGTCCCTGCACGACGAACATGCATCCGGCTGGGGTCCACACCTCATCCGTCTGTTGCAACATGCGGAGCACTGGGCCGCTACCGCTGTCTGCGATGACGGCTCACATCCCATCACCAATCAGGACATTCGCCGCCGGCTCGCCCGCGTCGCTATCGAAACAGAGGTCGCGACCCTTCTGCAGCGTCGGTGCGTGTGGATGCTCGAGCAGGGCGACGAGCCCGTTGCCGAGGGTCCGATGTCCAAGCTGTTCAGCACCGAAGCGCTCGAACGCGCCAGCCAGGACATCGTCGAACTCGTCGGACCGGACGGCTTACGCAGCTATCTCGAGCCGACCGCGCCCGAGAACGGACGGTTCGACCACTCCCTGCGATTCTCGTTGGGCACCACCATCTACGCGGGCACCAGCGAGGTTCAGCGCACCATCATCGCGCAGCGGGGTCTCGGCCTACCCCGTTAGCTTCTTCACCCGTCGGGCCGGGGTGGCGCGGGGCGCGGCCTTGCGTGCGGGTTTGGCCTTGGTGTCGGTGTCGGGCGGTGTGACGGCCTGTTTGCACCACGCCCACAGTTGATCCTCGGTGAGCTTGGTTCCCTTGCCCCCCAGGTGGAATACCCCGATCTGCGCAAGTGCGGTCAGCGTGGTGTTGAGCAGGGTGGTGAGCTGCGCCGGCGTGAGGTCGGTGCGTACCAGTCCCGCGCGAGCACACGATGTGATGATCTTCGTCAGCAGCTTCAGGTGTGGCTCCCACACTTTGGCGAAGTCGGCTGGGCGCTCGATCTCCAGGCTCAGGTTGTAGATCGTCATCACGCGGCCGCCGACAGCTTCCGAGGACTCCGCACGAGACAGCACGCCGCGACAGAAAGCCTCGAGTTGCTCCATCGGACCGTCGGCCGCCGCCACCTCGTGCCGAATGTCCTCGGTGAACTGACTGGTGACGTTCTCGTAGAGCGCCAACATGAGTTCTTCTTTGCCGGCAAAGTGTTGATAGAACGCCCTCAAACTGAGATTCGACCTGTCAATCAACTTCTGGATGGTGAAGTCGGCCTTACCCGACTCCTCGACCAGCTCCAGCGCGGTGGCCAGGAACCGCGAACTGCGGGCGAGAGCACGCGCTCTTGCTGTACTGAGCCGGCGGTCGATCGTGCGCTGCTGCCATGAGCCGGGCAGCTCGACATCCGTATCAATCAATTCCAGGCCGGTGTCGGGGTCGGAACCGGCGGGCTTCTTCGTAGGCATAATGCGGAAAGAATACGCGCCCTGCTGCGCAAAAGTGCGATCTGACTTTACGTGTATGCGGCTTGCCAGTCTTTGCAGGTGCTGGTTCTCGATTCCGATAGGCCGTCAGTCGGTGTCGGTGGGCGCCCAGCGTGCCTGAGCCAGCGGGTGCGGTACCGTGGAAACGGTCATTCTCATTTGAAGGAGCCCAGCGTTGAGCACAGACATCCTGATCGTCTCGCCGGACGACCACCTGGTGGAGCCGGCCGATCTGTGGACCAGCAGGCTGCCGGCGCGATATCAGGACGTCGGGCCACGAATCGTGCGCACCCGCGGCCGCATGAATCCGGCGGTGACCTCCGATGTCGCGTTCATCGAGGACGACGAGGGCCGGGACGCGGACATCTGGCACTACGAGGATGCGGTCATCCCGATCCCGCTGATCAGCGCGGCCGCGGGATATGACCTCGACGAACTCACCACCGACCCGATCACCTACGACGAGATGCGGCCCGGGTGTTACCGGCCCGCAGATCGTCTCGCAGACATGGACATTGCCGGTATCGAGGCATCGGCCTGCTTCCCCAACACGCTCGTGCGCTTCTGCGGCCAGCGATTCCTTTACGGCAAGGACAAAGAGCTCGCCAGGCTGTGCGTCGAGGCCTACAACGATTTCCAGATCGACGAGTGGGGCGGCAGTTCCAACGGCCGGCTGATCCCGCTGGGAATCATTCCACTGTGGGACGTGGAACTCGCTGCTAGAGAGGTGGATCGATTCGCCGCCAAAGGGATGCGCGCCGTCTGTTTCTCCGAGTTGCCCTCGCGCCTCGATCTGCCGTCCATCCACAGTGGTTACTGGGATCCGTTCTTCGCCGCGTGTGAGCGCAATGAAGTGGGCATCATGCTGCATATCGGGTCGAGTTCGTCCCTCACCAAGTCCTCCCCTGACTCCCCACACGTCGTCACGAGCGCGCTGATGGCGGTCAATTGCACTATCGCCCTTGTCGACTGGCTCTTTTCCGCCAAGCTCATACAATTTCCCAACCTCAAGATCGCGTTTGCCGAGGCGCAGGCGGGCTGGATCCCGTACTACCTGCAGCGTGTTGACGAGGTCTGGGAAGATCGTCGAGCCTGGGGCGGCATCCATCCCCTGCTGACGGAACCGCCCAGCAGCCAGGTGCATGGGCGCGTGTACTTCTCCACCTTCGGTGACCCGGTTGCGTTCCGCATCCTCGATCTGGTCGGGCCTGATCAACTCATGTTCGAGACGGATTACCCGCACAACGACACGAACTGGCCGAGAAGCCTGGAGGTCGCCAACAAGGCCACTGAGGGCCTGGATGAAGAGACCAAGCGAAAGGTGTTGTCTACCAATGCGAAGCGGTTCTTCGGACTCGCCTAGCGCACCGGACCTGTTGCGTTATCGCGCTTTCCACTCGGGGGTGCGCTTCTCCAGAAAGGCCCGCGGCCCCTCGATGGCGTCCTTGGTCAGTGCAACCTTCATGCGGTAGTTTTCGGCCAGCAGTTCCGCCTCGTAGATCGGTAATGTGAGTCCCTTGCGGACCGCCATTCTCGAGCCCCGGACCGCCAGCGGTGCATTGGAATTCACGATCTCGGCGATCTCCCAGGCTCGTGCCATCAACAGGTTGTGCCCGACCACCTCAGTGAAGATCCCGAGGTCGTAGGCGCGCTGTGCATCGAGTTTCTCGTGTTTCCCCATCAGAATCAGCCGCATCGCGACGGGCAGCGGCAGGATCCGGGCCAGCCTGACCCCTCGCGACCGGATGTCACACCGATGCTGACATGCGGGTCCATCAACGTTGCACGATCGGAGGCGATGGTGATGTCGGCTGTGGTGACGAGGTCCATTCCCGCACCGCACGCAATTCCGTTGACCGCGCAGATGATCGGCTTGGTCATCTGCAGCCACGGCGGGGTGGCCTCCTGCG
The DNA here is from genome assembly GCF_001417955.2 of Mycobacterium gordonae. Lineage (GTDB taxonomy): Bacteria > Actinomycetota > Actinomycetes > Mycobacteriales > Mycobacteriaceae > Mycobacterium > Mycobacterium gordonae_B. The sequence goes on from NZ_LKTM01000310.1 coordinate 110,958, forward strand.
GCGCGTCCCACTGTCGCAGCGAGCTCAAAATCGGTTCGCCCTGGTTGTCGATGCCCGCGGCGTTCTCCATGTCATGGTCGGCGGCCTTGTTCACATCCGCCCCGACGCACAAGGCACGGCCGGCGCCTGTGATGATGACAGTCCAGATATCCTGCGACCGTTCAATTTCCGCATAGGCAGCGGCGAGTTCGGCGATCATCTCGTCGTTGATCGCGTTCAGCACCTCGGGACGGTTCAGGGTCACGCATGCCGTATGACCCCTGACCTCGACCTCGATCGTGTTGTAGTTCGTCACCTGGTGTCGCCGCCCTTCTGCGAAGCCTTCTCCGATGCGTCTATGGCGTCAGGCCGGAATCCGAAGATGTCGGTGAACCTCGCGCGGTAGCGCGGCCACACCTCCGGGTTCAACAAACGCGGTGGTACGCCACCGGCGAATATCCTCTGCCATTGTGTGGCCGTGGCAACAGCGAGGTCGCGCGCCGCTTCGACCGTGATACCCGCGGTGTGTGGAGTCGCCACAACGTTTTCGAGCTGAAGCAGCGCGTTGTCCTGCTGCGGGGGCTCCTCATGAAACACGTCGAGCCCCGCGCCCGCGATGCCGCCGTTCTTCAAGGCATCAAACAACGCAGCTTCGTCGTGGATGGGCCCGCGTGCCGTTGAGATGAAGAATGCGCTCGATTTCATCGCCGCGAACTCCGCCCGTCCGATGAGCCCCTCGGTCTCACTCGTCAGCGGGCACGTCACCTGGACGAAATCCGAACGTTCGACAAGTTCGGCGAGTGTGACGACTTGCACGCCACGGGCCTGCGCGCCGGTGACGTCGAGGTAAGGATCAAAGACCAGGACATCCATGGCAAACGGTGCGCACAACTCGACCAGGCGGCCCCCGATCGCGCCGAGCCCGATGATGCCCAGCGTCCTCCCCAAGAGCTGAGTTCCACGCAGCGCCAACCGATCACCCAGCGGCCCGGCGCGCAGTACGCGGTCGGCGGCCGTGATCTTCTTGGCGAGGTCGAGCATGAAGCCGAGAGCGTGCTCGGCCACAGCTTCGGCGCCTGGACCGGAATTGTTGCAGACGGCGATGCCCGCCTGGGTGCACGCTTCCATGTCGATCACGTCGTATCCGGCTCCGGCCGAACACACAGCCAGCAGGCTCTCGCAACGCCGCACCAACCCCGGACCCACCAGCCACTGCGCACCGTCGGCGTATCCTGCCACATCGGTGCGGGTGGCCACCTGGTACCCGTGGGCGGATTCCAGTGAACTCCAACTGGTTTCAGCCTCCGCGCTCAGGTCGAGTTGGACCACGTCAACGTCACAGTCTGTGAGGATCTGACCGGCCACAGGGTCAGTCCAGCGCTCGTAGACCAGACGCGGACGGGCGCTCACGTGTTTCTGACTCTGGGCTTCGCCTGCGCCGCCTTGAACATGTCGGCAAGTTCAGTGTTCACGTTCTTGTAGTCGTTGCGCGCGATGGCGCCGTCGCGGCCGGCCACGATGTCGTAGCCGAGCCGCAGATCCTTGTTCTCCATGTGGAAGTATTCGCGACCGATCGGCAGCCGCCGGTCCTTTCGGGGCACTTCCATCCAGGCTCGGAGGAAGCAGCGGGCCTTCTTGGGGTCGTTGCTGCTGACGAAGTCGGAGCGCGAGTGGCACATGGCGAAGTTGTTGGCAACCGCCGCCTCTCCGGATTCCAGCCGGAATTCCACCTGCTGCTCGACGAGGATGCGGCGCAACAGTTCGACGGCCTCCTCCTGCGCGGGAGTGAACTCCCGTCCGAGTGTGTGCATGGCCGGCAGGATGCTGCTGTAGGTGAAGTTGATGCAGATCCGACCGTCGACCTGAGAGAAGACCGGCACGTCATAAGGTGTCACGTCCGGCTGGTCGTCGGGCTGCTCGCTTCGGCGGTGGTGCGGAAATCCTTGATAGAGCACCTCCAGCAGGTCCGGACGCTCCGCCAGTATCCGATTGTGCGCCGCGGGTCCGCTGGCGAACTGGCTCTCCCCGCCCTGAGCTGCGGGGTACACGCACAGCAGCGACAGGATATCGGCCGCGTCGTTGTGCATGGCAAGCTCCGCGCGTGACTTGGTGCCCCGTGCGGGTTGCACCCCACCCGGCAAGATCTCTTCCTGGACTCGCACCATTCGGTGTCCGAAGGAGTTGTTGGACACCAGGTATCCCAGGTGCGTACAGAATGCCCAGTAGATGCGTTCGAGATCCTCGATCGAGTGCTGTTCGACCGGAAAGCCGCGAACGCACGCCAATCCCTTTCCGAACATCAGGTCGGAATACAGCCGTGTGAGATCGTCGTCGAGATCGGGGTGCCGAGCGTCCTCCGGCGTGATGTCGTCCCGGTCCTTGCGCGCAGTCTTCGTCAGGATCGATTCCAGCGCAGCCACATTGCGGGCCGACAGGTCGAAGGCGAAGTCTTCTTTGCTCGAGAAGTCGGCGCCGGTCCAGGCCATCGGGTCGGTGACCTGTTCGGTGTAGATCGGGGTGGGCATCGGTGCTCCTCGTTGTCGTGGCGCAGGTTTCGGCTATGACTCGAGCGCTCGCAGGGCGCGCGCCCGGGCGGTGGCCGCCTCCGTCATCATCCCGACATCGGTACCTGCCGAGATGAATCGCAGACCAAGGCCCACGAAGCGATTCAGCAGGTCAAGGGACTTGATCCCCGCCACTCCCAGCGCCACGCCGTGCTGACGACAAGCCGCCGCAACCGATTCTACTGCACGGTGGAAATGATCATTCTCATACTGCCCGTGGATGCCCATCTCGGCGGTCAGATCACTCGGACCCAGTAGGATCATGTCGATTCCGCGTACCGCCGCAATGGAGTCACAAGCCTCGACAGCTTCGGGTGTCTCGACCATCACCGCCACGACCGTGTGCCGCTCGAGCAGCCCGGCCAGTTCGGTGGCGGTTCTCTCGCCATAGCCGCTCACCGCGTTAGGCCCGGCGATGGATCGGTGTCCGCTCGGCGGGAACCGGGCCGCGTCCACCACCGCTTGAGCTTCTTCTACTGAATTAACGTGCGGCACAATGATTCCTACCGCGCCTCCGTCGAGAACGCGGGCGATGACGCTGGGATCGTGCGAGGCGACCCGGACGAGTCCGGAGATGCCTGCGCCCACTGCACTGGCACACAGCATCGCCGCCGTCTCCAGCGACGCGGATGTGTGTTCGAGATCGACGTATACGGCGTCGTAACCGCAGGCTGCCGCGATTGCCGGAACATCCGGGGTACGAGAGTTCAGCAGCGCCAGGCATAGCACCAGGCCGTCACCCTTGAGTGCGTCCCGGAGCGATCCCTGCACATGCCCACGTTAACCGAACGAGAACCGGCGTTCCACCTCTTCGCTAATGATGTTTTCCATGTGATAACCATTGATCATGCCGCCCAATCGTGTCGCCATCGTGGGTGCCGCCCTCTCGGACTGCGGACGAGTGCCGGACAAAACCGCCATGGCGCTGATGGCGCAGTCCGCACGGCGTGCGATCGCCGACGCGGGACTGACCAAGGATGACATCCAGGGTTTCGGCGGACACGGATCGCTGTTGCCTCCCGTCGAAGTCAGCGAGTATCTGGGCCTGCGCCCGATGTGGGTGGACGCGACCAATGTCGGCGGGTCGTCCTGGGAGGTGATGGCACGCCACGCGGCAGCGGCCATCAGCGTGGGCGAGATCGACGTCGCCCTGCTCACATACGGTTCCACTGCACGCTCGGACGTGAAGCGCCGCGTGCGCGCCTCGGCGGCGGCGATGGGCACCGGTGGCGCCCTGCAGTACGAAGCCCCGTTCGGCGCGACTCTCATTGCCAAGTACGCCATGGCCGCCCGACGGCACATGATCGAGCACGGCACCACCGTCGAGCAGCTCGCCGAGGTCGCCGTAGCCGCGCACGAATGGGCGGCATTGAATGACAACGCGTTTGAACGCGATCGCATCACCGTCGCCGATGTAGCGGCGGCACCGATGCTCGCCGATCCGTTCACTACCAAACACGTCTGCCTGCGCACCGATGGTGGTGGGGCGGTTGTGCTGGCTAGCGAACGAGTCGCCAGGGACTGCGCCAAAACGCCGATCTGGATTCTCGGGGCGACCGACGCGACGTCACACGTGAGCATGAGCGAGTGGGGGGATTTCACGACGTCGGCGGCAGCGAGGTCAGGCCCCGCCGCCTTCGCGCAGGCCGGCGTCCGCCCTGGTGACATCGACGTGTGTCAGCTTTATGACTCCTTCACCTCCACGGTGTTGCTGACGGTGGAGGATCTGGGGTTCTGCGCCAAAGGCGAGGGCGGCCCGTTCATCGCGTCGGGTGCGTTGCGCCCGGGTGGCGCTCTGCCGACCAACACCGACGGCGGCGGCCTGGCCTCCTGCCACCCAGGCATGCGCGGCATGTTCCTCATGGTCGAGGCCGTGCGACAGCTCCGCGGCGAATGCGGGCCAAGACAAGTCGACGAGGCCCGGCTGGCATGCGTGCATGCGATGGGCGGCTTCTTCACCCACAGCGCGACGATGATCCTGGCGAGGCAGTGATGGAAATGCCGACCGGCCCCGACCGCCCCACCGTCGACAGTGACAGTGAATCCTGGTGGACAGCGGTGCAGGACGGGCGCCTGGTCGTCAACGCATGCGCGGCATGCGACCGAAAGTCGTTGTATGTCCGACCATTCTGCCCACACTGCTGGAGCGAGGACGTCGTTCTGACCGAGGCGAGCGGGCGCGCGCGCCTCTACACATGGAGCGTTATCCACCAGAACGCGGCACCCTTCGACGCGCGCACGCCCTACGTGTTGGCGATGGTCGACCTCGCCGAGGGCCCCAGGCTGATGACGGTTGTCGAAGACTGCCCTGTCGACGAATTGCGCGCGGACCTCGATCTCCAGATCGCCTTCCGCCGGGATTCAGACGGATTTACTGTCCCGGTATTTCGGCCCCGGTAGCGATCGTCAGCCGATCGGCAAGGACACGCGGCCTGCCCGCGGACCGCGCGTCAAGCGAGTTGCGTTCGACCTTGCCGTTGGCGTTGACCGGCAGCGGCTCGTCCCAGAACACCAACTCTTCGGGCAGCTTGTACTTGGGCAGCCCCTCCGCGACCAGTGAGTTGACGACTTCCGATAGCGACATCGGGGTCGCGCCGTCCACAACCATGGCCAACGCGAGCCGCTCCCCGGTCGTCGCGTCGGCGACCGAATATGCCGCGCACTCCCGGACCCGGTCGATCCGCGCGGCAGCCTCTTCGACCTCGGCGGTGGGGATCTTCATCCCGTTGCGGATGACAATCTCCTTGATCCGGCCGACGATACGAACTCGGCCGCCGGTCAGGTCCGCCAAATCACCGGTGCGGAACCAGTCTCCGTCGAATGCCGCTGTGTCGTCGGCGGGGTCTGCGTAGCCGAGGAACGCGTGCGGCCCGCGGATGCAGCACTCGGAGACCTCGCCGCTGGAACCGATCCGCACCTCCACGTCGTCGAGAGGGACCCCGTCGTCGGCGTGGCGCACCTGCGCGGTTTCATCGCGCAGACCCGAACTGCTCACCGGCACTTCGGAAGATCCGTAGGCGCGCATGACGACGATGCCGAATTGGTTCTCGATCCTTTCCACAATGCGCCGATCCAGCATGGTGCCGCCGAGATATACGGCCCGCAAGGGGATCTGCGCGTCGCGGGCAACGGCTTCGTCGAGCAACCGATCGAGTAGGCGGTCAGGTCCCCCGTACCAGGTAGCCCCCGAGGAGACCAGCAGTTCGCACGTCGTCGTGGGATCCCAGCGGTCCTCGAGGATGACCGGCACGCCCAGCATGGGCGGGATGAAAACGGCCTGCAGCACCCCGGTGACCGATGCCAGCGGGCTGATGAGAAAGACGCGGTCCCGTCCGGTGAGGCCCGCCGCGGCGATGTAATTGGCAGACGATTTGATCAACGTGCTCAGTGAGTGCACGACGCCTTTCGGCTTCGACGTGGTGCCCGAGGTGTACAACACAACGCACGGCTCGTCGGCCGGCCGACGGCACCTGTCGACGACGCTGTCACCCGCCCCGCGGTCCGTCTCGATCCATCGGCACCGGCCCGCAAGTTCAGCCTTGACCGGCCAGTTCGGCGCCACCCCGTATGCGGCGGCCGTGCGCGAGAGGATGTCCGCCACCTGGCTGGCGCCCGCACTGCGCGGGACCAGCAGGATCACCGCGTCCAACCGTAGGGCGGCATGTACCGCGACCACCGACTCGACATCGTTGCCCACCACCAGGAGCATCGGGGCCGACGCCGCCACACCGGCCTCGACCATCGCGCGGCAAGCGCTGTCGACGCGGGCGTCGAGGCCCGCATAGGTCAACTCGCCGGTCCTGTCCTTCAAGGCCAGCCGACGCGGATGCCGCGCCGCCGCGGAACGCACGACGTCGACCGGTTCGGGCGACCACGATCCGCTGGCACGGTACCGGGGCCTGCGCACCGCGGCCCGCCGGGGCGCATGTCCCAGCAGGTCAACACGGCCACCCATGAGCGCCTCCGATGCAAATGTCCGTTCTCTTTCAGAGTAAATGTAACCTCTCACGCATGCACTCAATGACTTTCGACAACCAGGTAGCCATCGTCACCGGTGCCGGTGGTGGACTCGGCCGCTGCCACGCGCTGGAGCTGGCCCGGCGCGGAGCACGCGTCGTGGTCAATGACCTGGGTAGCGCGGTGGACGGTACCGGCGCCTCGACATCGGCGGCCCAGAGCGTGGTCGATGAGATCATCGCGGCCGGCGGCACCGCGATAGCCAACGGCGACTCGGTCGCCACGGACGAGGGTGGCGCGGCGATCGTGGCCGCGGCGATGGACGCCTTCGGACAGGTGGACATCTTGGTCAACAACGCCGGGATCCTGCGCGACGCCGCCTTCAAGAACATGACCGCCGAACAGGTCGACGCGGTGATCGGGGTCCACCTCGCCGGCACGTTCAACGTCACCCGCGCGGTCTGGCCGGTCATGCGCGCGCGCAACTATGGCCGCATCGTCCAGACCACCTCGGGCACAGGCCTTTTCGGGAACTTCGGGCAAGCGAATTACGGCGCCGCGAAGATGGGCCTGGTCGGGATGATGCACGTCCTGGCCATCGAGGGGCAACGCAATGGCATCGCGGTCAACGCCATCGCGCCGATCGCCCGGACGCGGATGACCGAGGACATCATGGGCGAGGCGGGCAAGGCGATGAACCCCGAACTGGTCACACCGGTGGTCGTCTACCTGTCACACCCCAGCTGCGATCGCACGGCACACATCTACTCGGTGGGCGGCGGGAAGGTGTCGCGGGTGTTCATCGGGGTCACCAAGGGCATCGAGGACGGCGCCCTCACGGCCGAGACGGTGGCCGAGGCGATCGATCGGATTGATGACAGCTCCACGTTCACCATCCGGGGCGGACCGGCCAAGGTTTGACGCTCAGCGGCCACGGAAGTCGGGCTTGCGGCGCTCGGCGAATGACCGCAGGCCCTCCTGCAGGTCGGCGGTTCGAGACACCACTTCCTGTGCCCACGCCTCCTGTTCGAACGCGCGGTCGCGGCCGGACTCCGACGACACTGACAACAACCGCTTGGTGAGCGCCAACATCACGGTCGGGCCCGCTGCAAGACGTCCCGCCATCTCGCCCGCGGCGGCGTCCGTGTCACCGGGTGCGACCACCCGGTTGACAATGCCGAGGCGCTCACACGTCGAAGCATCGACGGGCTCACCGAGCATTAGCAGTTCGGCGGCTTTGCGTAGTCCCACAATCCGCGTCAACAGGAAGATGGCGCCCGAATCCGGCAGAATCCCGCGGTGCACAAAAGCATGGATAAGCCTTGCCTCCGTGGACATCACGACCAGGTCGCATGCCAGCACCATGCTCGCGCCGGCGCCCGCGGCGGCCCCCTTGACCGCGGCGACCACTGGTTTGTCGCAGTCGAGTATCGACGCGACCAAACGCTGCCAGCCCTGCTGCAACATCCGGGCGATGTCCCCGGGCCGCCGGTCAGCCACGGATTTCGCCGACTGGTCCGATGCCTGAGGTGCCAGGCCGGCGCCCGCGCAGAAGTGCCTCTCTCCCGCCGCAGCCAGCAGCACCGCGCGCACGGCCGGATCATCGTTCGCCCGGGTGAAAGCGTCGGTGAGGGCGTCACGAGCCAACGGCGACAACGAATTTCCGACATCTGGACGATCAATCGTGATTCGCAGGACCGCGTCGTCACCGACGGCTGTCACAATCCCCGACTCTTCTACAGTCATGTGCCCCATCCCTACGTTAACGACGTTTCCGCTTTTCGGGTATCTTAATTTCCATGCCCGAGACCGGCCAGATTACCGACGAGGGACTGGCCCGGTTGCGCGCCACCATCGGTATCGCCGTTCCGCATACCCAGCCGCCGCACTACTTTCGTCCGAACGAGGACTGTTTCCGGCACGTGGCGGAGAGCTACGGCGACGCCAACCCGCTGTGGGCAGATCCGGAGTACGCGGCGAAATCCGTGTGGGGCGAGCCGATCGCGCCGCCGGCGCTCGTGGGCGGTGACACCTTGATCGGCGAGGACGAGGTGACCACGCTCTCCGACGAAGACCGCGCGTTGACCAAGGGGGATCCGCTTCGCGGTGTCCACGCCTTCTACGCCTCGTCGTCGCGCGAATGGTGGGCTCCGCTGCGTGCGAATCACCGGGTCTTCCGGCGCAACGCTCTGGTTGCGGCGCTGGACAAGAGCAGCGAATTCGCCGGCCGGGCCGTCCACGAATGGTCCGCGCAGGTATTTCGCGACGACGAAGGCGTCATCCTGGGCGGCCAGTACCGCAACATGATCCGCACCGAGCGAAGCAAGGCGCGCGGCCGGAAGAAATACGAGGCCGTCGAGCCGAAATCCTGGACGCCAGAAGAGATCGCGGAAATCGACGAGAGGTATGCACGCGAGGCACCGCGCGGGCCGGAACCACGGTGGTGGGAAGACGTCAACGAGGGCGACGACGTCGGCCCGCTGACCAAAGGCCCACTGACGGTCACCGACATGGTCTGCTGGCACGTCGGTATGGGGACCGGAATGTACGGCGTACGTCCCCTGCGGCTGGCATGGCTTAACCGACAACGCATTCCCCGGTTCTATACGCCTGACGAGCACGGCGTCCCGGATGTGCAGCAACGCGTGCACTGGGATCCGGACGCGGCCCGAAATGCCGGCAATCCCACTACATTCGACTACGGGCGGATGCGCGAGACGTGGCTTGTCCACCTGTGTACGAACTGGATGGGTGACGACGCCTGGCTGTGGAAGCTGGACTGCGAGTTCCGGCTCTTCAACTACGTCGGCGATCTGCACACCATCACCGGAAAGGTGGTGCGCAAGTACCTTGCCTCCGATGACCGCCCCGCGGTCGATCTCGAATTGGCGGCGACCAACCAGCGCGGCGAGGTCACGGCGCCGGGGAGCGCCACGATCTTGCTGCCCAGCCGCGAACTGGGTCCGGTACGGCTACCCGATCCGCCCGGTGCGGCCGGCAACCTCACCGAGCTGCTCTCCGCCGTGTCCGTCCAGTTCGCCGAGCGCTGAGGCCATGGGTTACCACAGCGTGCCGGGCCTTCGCGCCGAGCAGCAAGGGCCTGTACTGGGTTTGACCCTGGACCGCGCCGACCGCCGGAATGCGGTCAACGACGAGATGCTCGACGCGATGATCGGCCATCTTGCGGCTGCGGGCACCGACGAGGCGGTACGGGTCATCAGGATCGACGCCGAGGGGCCGGATTTCTGCGCCGGGTCCGACCTGATCGCCAAGAACACGCGCTCGGAGCGCAAGCCCAGGGTGGGCAGCACCCAGCGTCGGCTGCCGAACAAGGCCAACCGGCTCATCCCGCTGATGCTGGAGACCCAGGTGCCCATCGTCGCAGTGGTGCGCGGCTGGGCGGCGGGCCTCGGATTCCACATTGCGCTGGCATCGGACTTCTGCATCGCCGCCGACGACGCCCGGTTCTGGGAGCCATTCATGGCCCGGGGCTTCACGCCGGACAGCGGCGCCACATGGTTGCTGCCCCGGCTTATCGGGCTGGTTCGTACCAGACAACTACTGATGCTGGGCCAGGAGATCACCGGTGCGACCGCGGCCGACTGGGGGATCATCCACGGCAGCTGTCCGCCTGACGATTTGGGTCTGCTCGCAGAGCAGCTCGTCGCACAGCTCGGCGAGGCACCAACGGTGTCCCTGGGACTCACCAAGTGGCTGCTCCAGACCGGCAATGGGCTCGATCTTGATCGCCATCTGCAGAACGAGGCATTGGCTCTGGAGCTGTCCAGCCGCAGCGAAGACTTCAAAGAGGGCCTGGCGGCCTTCCGCGACAAGCGCAACGCGAAGTTTCAGGGTCGATGATGGCGCTGTCGATCACCAATTCGACCAGCACTGCCGAGGCAGTCGCGGAGGTGCAGCGCTGGATCGAGGCCGAGGTTCCCGCAGCCTGGCGGACCGCCGCGGCCAAGAGTCCCGCCGCCTTGCGGGCGGTGCGCAGCCACGCGGATTACCAGCGTTGGTATCCGGTTTTCGCCGCCTCCGGCCTGGTGGTGCCGACGTGGGCACCCGAGTATGGCGGCCTCGGTCTCGGTAACGAGGTCGCCAGCGCGATCGATCGGGTTCTGCGTCCACTGCGGCTGTCCCGGTTGAATCCGTTGGGGCTCAATAATGCCGCCGCGGCCTTGTTCAGCCACGGCACCGAAGCACAGCGCTTGCGGTTCCTGCCCCCGATCGTGCGCAACGACGAGAAATGGTGTCAGCTCTTCAGTGAACCGGGTGCGGGCTCGGATCTCGCCTCGCTCGCAACGCGAGCCGTCCGGGACGGCGACAGCTGGGTGATCTCCGGCCAGAAGGTTTGGACCACCTGGGCCGACGAAGCCGACTTCGCGATCCTGCTCGCGCGCACCGACCCCGACGCGCCAAAACATAAGGGCATCAGTTATTTCCTGCTGGAGATGCATCAACCAGGCGTAGAGGTGAGACCGCTGCGCCAGATCACCGGCGAAGCGGAGTTCAACGAGGTCTTCATCGACAACGCACGAATCCCCGATGAGCACCGCGTGGGTGAGATCAACGACGGATGGCGCGTCAGCGCATCGACATTGTCCAGCGAGCGCCAGATGGTTTCGGGCTCCGGGTCAGGCGGCACGGGCCGGCTCGGTGGCTCCGGCGCCGCGCGCCTGATCACCCTCGCACAAGAAACGGGGAAATGGGCTGACCCGGTGGTCCGCAACAAGGTCATGCGCCTGTGGTCACAGGAGCAGATCCGTGGCTGGACGAACGCCCGTGTCCGCGCAGCCCTTTCCGCAGGCCAGTCCCCCGGTGCGGCGTCGTCGATCGGCAAAGTGCACCAGGCCACGCTGAACCAGCAGATCCAGGACCTCATGGTCGACCTGCTGGGCATTGACGCGGTCGCCTGGCCGGCCGCCGACGACCCGGACGTGCCGCCGCGCGACGTCCGTGGAATGCTGCGCAGCCTCGCCAACGGAACCGAGGGCGGCACCACTGACATCAACAAGAACATCCTCGGCGAACGGGTACTCGGATTGCCCAAAGAACCCGACCCGTGGAAAGGCAAGCCCTGGAAAGACATTCCCCGCTCGTGAGCAAGTACCAGCGCCTGGTGGTAGAGAAATCCGACGGCATCGGCTGGCTGATCCTGAACAGGCCGGACGCCGGGAACGCGTTCGACGCGCTGATGCTCGACGAACTCGAGTCCGCCTGGGCCGACCTTGACGCCGACCCCGATGTCCGGGTGATCGTCAACACCGCCAACGGCCACGCATTCTGCACCGGAATGGACATGCTGCAGGTGGCGCGGGACAAAGAGACGATGCGACGGCATTCACGCCGGACCAGAGATGCCGAGTTGAGGATCTCATCCTGGCACTGCGGTGTGTGGAAGCCGGTGATCGCGGCCGTGAACGGGGTGTGTGCGGGCGGTGGTCTACACCTGGTGGCCGATGCCGACATCGTGATCGCTGCGGATGAGGCGACGTTCCTCGACCCCCACGTATCGGCCGGCCAGGCTGTCGCCTACGAGGCGATCACGCTGGCGCGCAAATCCCCGATGGAGGCGATCACTCGGATGGCGTTGTGTGGCAAGGGCGAACGCATCTCGGCGCGGCGCGCCTATGAGCTGGGCATGCTGTCCGAGGTGGTGCCGGCCGACCAACTCCGCGCGGCGGCCGGCCGGCTTGCCGCCGCGATCGCCACGAATTCGCCGACCGCGATGCGGGCCACCAAGATGGCACTGTGGAACTCTCTGGAGGTCGGCATGACGCAGGCCCGCAACGAGGCCGCGGACGAGATCTGGCGACTGCGTAATCACCCGGATCACGGCGAAGGTGCCCGGGCGTGGCAAGAGAAGCGGCCACCGAAGTGGCAACCGCTGTCCGACACGGTGGAGGTTTTATGACCTATCAGAGACTGGTCGTCGAGCGACGCGGACCGGTGGGCTGGATCATCAATAACCGGCCGGACCGGCTGAACGCTTACGACGCCGTGATGCGCGCCGAATTCCCCAGAGCCTGGGCGGAATTGAACGCCGATCCGCAGGTGCGGGTCATTGTGCACACCGGCAACGGGCGCGCCTTCCAGGTGGGCGCCGACGTCGCTGAGCTCGACGGTGAGGCCGTGCTGCAGTTCCAGGAGACCATGCGGACGTTGGACCTCAAGTTGACGGCGTGGCACTGCAATGTCGAGAAACCCGTCATCACCGCGGTCAACGGGGTGTGCGCCGGCGGCGGATTGCACTGGGTGGCCGACGCCGACATCGTCATCGCGTCGTCGAACGCGAGCTTCGTCGATCCACACGTGTCGATCGGTCAGGTCAGCGCCTTGGAGACGATCGCACTGATGCGCAAGATGCCGGCCGAGGCGGTCCTGCGAATGGCGTTGGTGGGCAGCCACGAACGGCTCTCCGCTCAGCGCGCATACCAGCTCGGCATGATCAGTCAGGTCGTCGACCCGCCCGAGAAGTTGCGCGAGGTCGCCCAAGAACTTGCGGAGAAGGTCGCCAGGAACTCGCCGGCCGCGATGCGCGCCACCAAGCGGGCCCTGTGGGGCGCGCTCGAACACGGCCTCACTGATGCCTGCCGTGCGGGCGCCAAGCACCTGACATCCATGTGGGGGCATCCGGACCAGAATGAGGGACCGCTGGCCTTCGCGGACAAGCGGACTCCGCGATGGGCCCCGTTGGAGGCGGACTCATGACGCTCGCCGACCTGCTCGAAGGCCTGCCTGTAATCGCGGTCCACATGCCAGGCGCCGACGTACCGCGCGATGATCTGGCTGCCAGCGCCGCACAACTCGACACCTTGCTCGCCGCAAGCGGATTGGCGAAGGGGCAGGTCGTCGCGGCAATGCTGCCCAACGACGCCACCACCATCGCCGCGCTGTTCGGCACGTGGCGCGCCGGCGGCGTCTACACGCCGCTGAACCCCCGGGCGCCCGATAGTGAGATCGCGACCCAACTGCAGACACTGCACCCCGTTGCGGTCCTCACTACTCCCCAACTGGCACAACGCTTCTCGACATTCGACCTACCGGTGATCACCGGTGAGGCGCTGCGATGGGCGACGGCCGCACCTTCCGACCGCCCGGCCAACTCGCCCGCCTACGGCGATGATGTCGCGCTGCTGCAGTTCACGTCTGGCACCACAGGTCCCCCCAAGCCGGTGCCGCTACGCCACTCCACGGTGCTCGACCTGATCGACCGACTCCTGGAAAAGCTCCGGGGCGCGAAATCCGGCCCGGACAAAGTTGGCCGCCCGCCCATGCCGAACCTGGTGCCGCTGTCATTGTCGCTGTGGGCCGGCATCTACCAGGTGCTGTTCGCTTTCCGTGCCGGCTCGGGCGTGGTGCTGATGGAGCGGTTCGCGCCCGCGGATTTCGCGGAACTGGTCAAAAGGCACCAGTTGCGCTCCACCGTGTTGCCGCCCGCTGCGCTGACGATGATCCTGCACGACGAAACCGTGACCGACCTGTCGCCGCTGAAGATCGTTCGGTCGATCACCGCTCCCCTGTCACCCGTTCACGCGGGCCGGTTCCGGGACAGGTTCGCGGTGATCGTCTTGAACTCATACGGCCAGACCGAGCTCGGCGGCGAGGTGGTCGGCTGGTCGGCCGCCGACGCTCGCGAATGGGGCGAGACCAAACTCGGTTCCGTTGGACGTCCGCTGCCCGGCATCGACGTGACGATTGTCGACGACGAGGTGATGGTGCGCACGCCCACGACGGCGGCCCGCAAGATCGACCCGGCCTTCCTGGACCGGCTCACCGACAACGGCTGGTTCCACACCGGTGACCTGGGCTGGTTCGACGACGACGGGTTTCTGTGGCTCGATGGCCGGGTTTCGGACATGATCAATCGCGGAGGGCTCAAGGTTTTTCCGGGGACCGTCGAGGACGTGTTGCTCAGCGCTGAGGGTGTCCGCGAAGCCGCGGTCGTGGGAATCCCCGACGAGCGCCTCGGCGAAGTCCCCTGGGCTTTCGTCGCAAGCGATGACGACGGATTGTCCGAGCAAGTCTTGATCGCATGGTGCCGCGAGCACCTGACGCCGTACCGCGTGCCCGCTCGAGTCGTGTTCGTCGAGAAGTTGCCCCGCAACGAGGTCGGCAAGGTGGTCAAGCGAGAACTGGCTGCACTGGCGGGCGCGTGAACCACCGAATGTGAATGACGCAGTTCTCACCCGTCAAAGATAGAAGCAATATTCTCGTTGATCGATAGTGCTGCTATCATTTTACGGAAATATTGATTTCCACCGAGGCGGGATTCCGGCGACGGGAGCGTCAACTGTGATCGCAGAACTCATCCGGATGCTGGTCACATGGGTAGTCATGTGTGCACTCGTCGCATTTTTCTACTGGATGTTGTCCAACATAGGCACCTTCTGACATCGGGATGAACGCCGCCGTGCGGGAGCAACCGGTAACGCAACCGAAAGTCGCTGCGTCATAGGCACATCTCGTCGGCTGCGGTCGCACCGAAATCGAAAAAGACTGGGAGGACACAGCGTGACGGATGAGCAGGACCGCCGCCGTAAACGCGGGCTGATCGTGTTCCAGATCTGGATATACGGCGTGTTGTTGACGATGTTCCTCATCCAACTCTCGATGCTTCTGACGAGAGACTGGTAGACCGATGAAACTGCCCGCTGCCATTTCGCGCCGCCGGAACGCCGGAACCCATTCCGCATCAGCAACATTGGACGAGCACGAACGTCAAAGTCTGCAGGCCCAACGACGAGCGGACATCTGGTTGATCGTGGGCACGGCCTTGATGGGCACCCTGATGCTCGGGGTCATCGGACTCCCCATCTTCTTGCGTGGCCTGTACCTGTTGCGCAACGCGCAACGCGGGGGCCTCTCGGTGCGCCCGCTGATGGTCACCCTTATCGGTTACGTCATCATCTTGGATGCAGCTCTGAACAGCATCGGCTGGGCTCTCGACCTGTTCGCGAATCACGCGCTGATAACCCGCACCGTCTTCACGGCGTGGGGCAACCTGATGGACGCGGGATACTTCTGGCACTACAACGAACTCTGGATCGGGGGCGCCGGCGCTCCGGGCGAGAAGGCCTGGGTACTTGTCTGCGTGCTCATCGCCTTCCCAATGCGGATGGCGGCGGCAATCGGCTTTTTGCAGATGCGGCGCTGGGGCCACCAGTGGATGATCGTCACCTGTTGGTTCGGCGTGGTGGTGTGGACCGGTTACATCTTCAACATGACGTTGTACGCCGACGTTCGCTACGCGGCGGTGGGCTTCCCGGTGGTGGCCTGGTGGGCCTACAACGTTTTCTACATCACCCCGTTTCTCGCCATCCCCTATCTGCACACCGTGAACCGGGAAATCTTCTCCGACTGACATTCTCAGAAAGGGATCATCGTGTCCGAAACAACAGTTGACGCGAAGGCATCAGCGGAGCCGCTGCCTCTGGGCACGACATCAACCTGGGCACGCACGCACAAGTGGCTCAGGAGAGGTCTGTTCGTCTGCCTGTTCGGGTTGGTGATCGAGGGGTCGCTCACGGTACCGGTGATCGCCGTCTGGTACGGGTGGCCCACGTTGTCACTCACTGAGATCTGCAGCGAGCTACTCAAAATCCGCTACTCCGACGACACACTCGAGTGCACGCAGCCCTATCCCCTCGGCGGCCCGCCATTCGGCGGTGCCCCCGAAGCGGCCGGCCAGCACACCGCAAGAGATGATTGGGGAGTTCAGCCTCGGCCGCGGTACGACCGCATCGGATTCCGCCAGCTGGTGAGGATTCACGATGAGCGAATCGCACGACAGGCGCACGCAGTTCCGAAACCATAGTCGGTGCGAACATGACCACACCGCATGTCATCGGAGGCAGCGATGCCATCTCGTGGGCCATCGCAGCGAGCTTCAGGTCAGTCGTGCACAACGTCGGTGAATCGATCCCGTCCAAGTCTGAATCCGTTGTCATCGTCGTGGGCGTTGATCCGGTTGTAGAGCCAGTTCACCTCAACGCTGTGAGTGAAACCGACTGGCAGCGCTTCACCGAGAAACCGATGCGAGAAGTACTGAGTGCGTTGCAACGCGCATTCTCGTCGATGCGCGAAGAGGGAGGAAGGATCGTCCTGGTGTTGCCATCCATCGGGATGGCGGGAGCGCCGTACCTCGTCCCGTGCGCCACCGCTTTCGAGGGAATTCGCGCAATGGCCAAATCGGCTGCCCGCCAATGGGCATCGGCAAACGTGATCGTCAATCTCATCGTCGCCCCGCTTGAGCTCTTCACACCCGCACTCAGCCCGTCGGCCGCTCACGTAACCACGGCCGCCGTTCAAGACGATGACAAGATCATTGCATCCATCACCGAGACAGCGCGATTCCTGCTCAAGCCCGAGGTGAAGGGCGTGGTCGGTGAGACGGTCGTGGTTGACGGCGGGGCAATGATGCTGCCATGACACTCGATGGTCACACGGTCCTGGTCACCGGAGCCGGCGGGGGTGTGGGGCAGGGAATAGCACGCGCTCTCGCGCTCGACGGTGCACACGTCTTCGTCGCCACCAGGTCGGAAAACGGACGGGCGCTCGCTGCCGAGCTGAACGACGGTGGTTGCCAGGCGAGCTGGGTCCGCTGCGACGTCACCGTCTCGACGTCCGTCGTCGACGCTGTCGAGGCAGCTCTGACTGAGACCGGACGACTGGATGCGCTGGTACACAATGCCACAAGCAACGCATCGAGCCAGCCCCACCGACTCCAAGATGTCGATGACGCACTCTGGCAGGACCACATCGGCGTGTCGCTGACCGGGGCCTACCACTGTGCGAGCGCAGCCTTTGAGGCGCTGCGCGCACGGGCCGGGACATTCCTGGTGATGACCTCACCCGCGGGTATGGAGGGAAGCGCTACGCTGCCGCTTTACGCCACGATGAAAGGGGCGCTGCGAGGCTTCGCCAAGAGCCTGGCTCGCGAGTGGGGACCGCACGGCGTCACCGTCAATGCCGTGTCGCCACTTGCTTATTCACCTGCCCTGAACGCAGCGATAGAAGCGGAGCCGGCGATGGAGGAGCGGCTGGCCAGGCGGATCCCGCTGGGCCGCATCGGCGATCCGCAGACCGACATCGGTTCAGCGGTCAGTTTCCTCGTAGGCCCGGGCGCCCGCTACCTCACCGGTCAGACGATCGGGGTCGACGGCGGCCACTTCACCACTATCTAGGTCGCTGTGGAAATCGGTCTGGTGCTTCCCCACAGCGGCCCGAATGCGTCGCCGTCATTCATCCGCGACTTCGCGCAGACTGCCGAAGGCTGCGGTGTCTCCCGGCTCTGGGCGGTCGACCACCTCGTCCTGCCCCGCCACACCGATTCGCCCTATCTACTGGGCCGTCAGCCGACGCCGGTCGCCGACGGCTGGCTCTCCGACAATCTAGCTCCGAACTTCGAGCTGGTCACCACCCTCACCTGGGTTGCGGGGCTGACCGCCACCATCGGCCTCGGTTCATCTGTCGCGGTCCTCCCGTTGCGCAACCCGATCCTCAACGCCAGGCAGCTCGCGTCGCTCGATGTGTTCTCGCAGGGACGGTTGATGTACGGGATCGGTGTCGGCTGGTTGCGGGAAGAGGCAACGGCGATGGGTATGCCGTGGGACCGCAGGGCCGCTCGCACCGAGGAGCACATCGCGGTGTTGCGCACGTTGTGGTGCGCAACCGATTCCTACGTCGAGTTCCACGGGCAATACTATGATTTCGCGCCGATGGATCCACGTCCCCAGTCCACCCAGCGTCCCATCCCCATCCTGGTGGGCGGGCACTCCCCCGCAGCGCTCGACCGCGCGGCTCGGATCGGGGACGGTTGGATCTCCGCGCCGACGTCGACGGAACGATTGGCCGAACTGCTCATGGCGCTGCGACGTTCAGCGGAGACGCACGGTCGAGCGCCGACGAGCTTGTACACGGTTGCGTCGACGACCTACTCGGACGTCCGATCGTTTACCGAGTCGTACGCCGAGTATCGCCGGCTCGGCATCGATCATCTGCAAGTTCTTATAGCCGGCGACGAACCTCGCGTCCTGGTCGATCGCTTGCCTGACATCGCGGCCGTGGCGTGCGACTGAACCGAAATACATCCCAGCGTTCGCAACCCTGCCTGCGGCAACCAGGCGCTGGAGCTTGCCATCGACGGTGGTTCCTCAGTAACTTCGACGAGAACAGCTACTCTCGATTTAGGATAATATTGTTACCACTCGATGCTCCGCCGCGTTGCCCGGTGGACGCCAGCGGAGTGCCTTCGGTGTCCGGCGATCCCGACAGCTCTCGAAAGGAATGAAAATGACCGAGCCACCGGCGTTCGGCGTGTGGGATGCGGACAACCACATGTACGAGACGATCGACGCCTACACGCGGTACTTGCCGGAGAAATATTCCGACGCACTGAAGTTCGTCGATATCAACGGCCGCAAGAAACTGCAGATCCTGGGCGTCGTCACGGAGACCATACCGAACCCGACCTATGAGGTGATCCCCACACCGGGCGCGTGGGCCGACTACTACCGCGGCGTCAACCCGGAGGGCAAGACACTGCGGGAGCTCGCTGAGCCGATCCGTTGTCCCGACGAATTCCGGCGTCCCGACCTGCGCTTGGCGTTGATGGACCGCCAGGGTGTCGACGGCGCGGTGATGTTCCCCACCACGGCGGGCATGCTCGAAGAGCGCACGAAGTCCGACACCGAACTCACCCACGCGGTCACCCATGCCTTCAACCGCTGGCTGTTGGACGACTGGACCTTCAACTACGAGAACCGCATCTTTGCCGTCCCCGCAATCTCGCTCAACGATCCCGCCAAGGGCGTCGACGAGCTGGAGTGGTGCCTGAACAACGGAGCCAGGACAGTGTTGATCCGGCCCGCGCCGGTGCCGCGCGGCGACGGCACCTCGCGGTCACCCGCGCTGCCCGAATTCGACGACTTCTGGCGGCTGGTCGAATCGTCGGGCATCTCAGTGCAGATGCACAACTCCGACGCCGGATATGACCGCTACCTCTCCGATTGGGAGGGTGGCAACGAGTTCCAGGGCTTCCAGCTGACCAAATTCCGCGGCTTCATCTATGAGAAGAGCCGCCACATCTTCGACACGCTCGCGGCCTTCATCGCCCACGGGGTGTTCGAGCGCTTCCCCGGCCTACGCATCGGTGTGGTGGAGAACGGTGGGGCGTGGGCGAACCGGCTGATGGACGCGTTCGACCGGGTGTACCGCAAGAAGCCGAAGGACTTCAGCGAGCATCCCTGCGACGTCTTCCGCCGGCATGTGTGGGTCAACCCCTTTCACGAGGAGGACATGTCACACCTCATCGACATTCTGGGCGCGGATCGAGTCATGTTCGGATCGGACTACCCGCATCCGGAGGGCCTGGCCGAGCCGGCCGAATTCGTCAAGGAACTCCAAGACCTGCCGGAGGCCACCACGGCACGGGTCATGGGAGCCAACCTCAAGGAACTCATCGGCATCTGAGCGAGGCAGCCGGGCTCCGGTGGAATTCAGGGGCCGCCGAAGCGGGCCCGCAGTTCGTTCTTGAGCACCTTGCCGGTCAGGTTGCGAGGCAGCGCATCGACGATTTCGAGGCGCTCAGGCGTCTTGTGCTTGCTCAGGCCGTGCGCCTGGCAGTGATCGAAGATCGACGAGAGCGTAACCGTCACGCCCGGGCGCACTACGACGACAGCGCAAACCCGTTCTCCGGTAAGGGAATCCGGCACACCAATCACCGCCACATCGGCGACGGCGGGATGCGCGGCGAGCACGCCCTCGATCTCCAGCGCCGAGATGTTCTCCGCGTTGCGAATAATGGCGTCCTTGATGCGTCCGGTCACAACCACGTGCCCCTCGGCGTCGATCAGCCCGCAGTCACCGGTCCGGAACCAGCCTTGCGCGTCAAAGGCATTGGCATCCAGGGACGCATCGACATAGCCGAGGAAACATTGCGGTCCCTTGAGCCGAAGCTCCCCCTCCGCGCCGACGCCCACCTCCCGCTCCGCCTCGTCGACGACCCGCACCGAAACCCCGGCCACCGGTTTTCCGACGGTTCGATCAGCAAGTTCGGGTGCGGCGTCCGGCGTCTGCGATGTAGCGACCGGAAACTCGGTCAAGCCCCAGGAATTGGCAGCACCGTTGACCGAAAAGGTCTCTCTCAGTTGGCGTCCCAACTCGGCGGTGATGGGCGCACCCCCACCCACGCATCCCCGCAGCTCGGGATAGAGCGGTTCGTCACCGTGCCTGCGCTGCGCCGCCATGAAGGCGACGAAGAAGGGGGTGGCGCTGCCCAGCAGAGTCGGGCGGTGCGCCGCGACCGCGAAAGGGGTCTCGACCGGATCGAAGGCGTCGAACAACACCAACCGCATACCGGTGCGCAGGCCCGCAGCGAGCATGGCGGCACCCCCGATATGAGAGACCGGGAACGCAATCGGGTTCACGTCGTCGCTCGATGCGCCCACGATCCCGACCACGCCCGCCGAGCCGGCGATGACCGAACGGTCGCAGTGCCGTGCCCCTTTCGGCGCCGCGGTCGTCCCGGACGAATAGTAGATCCACCGAGGTTCCTCGTCGCTGCCCGGCGGCTCCGGCAGCGCCGCCGGGTCGCCGGCGGGCAACCGAAGCCCGTCGTCGATCGGCGCGTCGTGGTCGATGACGACGACTGACATGGGCTGCTGATCGGCGAGCCGATGCGCAAGGTCAGTGTGGTCGAAGTTCCGCCACAGCCCGGGAACGATGAACACCTCGGTCTCGAGTTGCCCGGTCACGAACCGCAGTTCGCTCTCGCGCCAGATGGGTAGCACCGGATTTTGCACGGCACCAAGACGGGCGAGCGCCACCATGACCACCATCGTCTCCAGCGTGCTCGGCAGCTGCCACGACACCATCGTGCCTGCGCCGATACCCCGCTGCGCCAGGGCCGCTGCGCAGGTAAGCGCGGCGTCGCGCAACTGTGCGCAGGTCAGTTGGCGCCCGTAATCATCGGCCAGGACGATCCAGTCGGGATGCGACCGGGCCGCGGCATCGACCAGGCCCCAATAGGTCTCGGCGGTCGGCGGTGTGCTCATCGACTCGGCAGCAGCAGACGGCGTTTGGCGAGAATGTTGCGCATCATCTCCGAACTACCACCCGATATCGTGTAGGCGCGCGACCACAGCCAGCATTCGCGCAACCGTTCTTTGGCCTGCCGCACACCATCATGCGCGTCCCCGACCACTGTCGCAGACGCCGCCAGCTCCGCGCCATAGGCCGAGACTCGGTGGTAGGTCTCGGCGAAGCTCAACTTGGCGATCGAGCCGTCGCCTGGTTGTTCGTCGCCCGATGTCAGCCGCTCCACGTGGTCGTCGATGAATGCCTTGGCCACTTCGACCTCGACAGCCAACTCCGCCACCTGCTGGCGGATGTCGGCGGACTCCAGTGCGGGCACGCCGTCGACGTGCGCGTGGCGAGCGATGACGACCAGGTCATCGATCAGCAGCTCCAGCAGGATGACATTCCCGCCGATACCGAATCGCTCGAAGTCAAGGCCGGCCATGATGATTGACCAACCCTGCCCCACCTCGCCGATCAGGCTGTCGGCCCCGAGCCGTACCCCGGTGAGGAAGACCTCGTTGACCTCGATCGCATCCCCGATCGTCCGGATCGGACGGACGTCGACACCGTCCGCCGCCAGCGGCACGGTGAAGACCGACAGGCCATGGTGGCGGGAGGACGCCGGGTCGGTGCGGATCAGGGCAAGCCCCATGTCCGCCCAGTGGCCGTCGGTGATCCAGGTCTTCTGCCCGTCGATAAGCCAGCCGCCGTCGTCTTGCCGCACACCGCGGCTGCGCACTCCCGCGATGTCGCTGCCGGCGTCGGGCTCGCTGAGCAGCTGGCACCAGACATGCTCGCTGCTGCGGATCGGTGGCAGCAGCCTTTGCTTCTGCTCTTCGGAACCGAAGTGCAGCAGCACATGCGCGGCCAGGTTGACCTGGTCGACAGGGCGCGGCGCGCGGGCCCGCAGAATCTCCTCGCTCACAATGCGGTCGTGCAGCGGGTGGTGATCGGCGCGACCACCGTACTCGACCGGCCAGTCCGCACCCACCAGCCCCGCCTCGTACAAGCCGGCGAACCAGCTGCGCAGCACCGCTTCCTGTTCCGCGGTCACCGGCGCCCGATGACCTTCGCGCGCCTCGATCGCCGGTGCATGTTCGGCGATGTGGGCACTGACCCGTTCCCTGAATTCGGCCAGCTGCGCCTCGCTGGGCCGATCCCCGAAGACGCTCACCATCCCGATTCCTCCGCCAGCAGCGCCCGGCTGGACCGCGCCGTTCCGATCAGGTGTGCATTGGTGAAGACGCGGCGCAGTTCGTAGTGCAGCGGATACTCCCAGGTGAAGCCGATCCCACCGGACAGTTGCATGCACTCGTCCACGGCGGCTGCGGCTTTCGCCGCTACGAACGCGTGCGCCGCCGCGGTCAGCGCGGTCGCCCGCTCATCCCCGGCCTCGATTGCCCGAGCCGCCCTGGTGATCACGGCGCGCGCTTTGACCTCGAAGACCAGCAGCTCGACGAGCCGGTGCTGGATCGCTTGAAAGCTCGCGATCGGCGCGCCGAACGCCACACGCTCCCTGAGGTAGGCCGTGAGCCGCTCCAAAGTCATGGATGCGGCCCCGAGAGAGTCGGCGGATACCAGCAACCGAGCAATCCCGAGTAACTGCGCGGCCCGCTCGGGTGATCCGATCGAGACGCCCGGCGCGTTTGTGAGATCGATCCGCCATACCGTCCGGGTGACGTCCAGTAGATCGCCGTCCGGCGTGAACTGCCGCCGATTCAGGTCGCGATGCAGATGAACTCCGTTGTGGCCCAGAGTAATCAACAGGTCCGTCTGGTCGCCGCGAACGACCCGTGCCGAGTCGCCGGCCAGGCTGCACCCCGCCGTCACGGCTCCGGTGAGCAGTCCGGGCAACAACGGTTCCCTGACCTCATCGGGCGCCCAGGCGAGTGCTGCGGCAGCAATCGTGGTCCCGAACCATGCCGATGCGTCCTGCGCTCGCCCGAGTTCCTCGGCTATGACGCACGTTTCGACCGGACGCCGGCCCGCACCACCGAGCACCTCATCGACGAGTAACCCCGTCCAGTCCATCGCCGCGAGGTCCTTGACGGAGCCCTTCTCTGCCCGTTCGGCGAGAAATTCGCGCGCCGACGCCCGCAGCAGGTCGAGCTCGACGTCAGATGAGCTCTCGCCGGGCACGCCGCCTCAACTCCGAAAAAGCAACTGCTCGGCGTTGTCGCGCATGATCCGCCGCTTGACGACGTCGTCGAGGGGGTCTAGCAGCTTCACGAAATCGGCCGGCTCGGCCATGCCTTCCGCGTGCGGGTAATCCGAGCCCATGACCAGGCAATCGTCATATCCCATACTGGCGACGACCGCTGGGATGTCGTCCTCGGGGTACGGCACGACACGCACATGGCGGCGGAAGATCGCCGACGGCCGCTCGGTCAGCTTCCCCCCGATCCACGGGCCATTGCGGCCCATCCCGCGGCTCTTGTCCATATGCCTGACGAAGAACGGCACCCATTCCGCCCCGTGCTCGGCAACGAGAACGTTCAGGTCCGGAAATCGACCGAAGAGATTGTCGAAGATCAGCGCGGACAACGTCTCCTCGATCGGCCGCTGGCCGTAGATGTTCATCCACTGCCACGCCGACATGTGCCATGAAGCCGGGTCTGGGCTCTGTCCCCACGCGGGTGAGATCGCAGTGAAGTACCAGAACGGCATGATGTGAAATACCAGGATGCAGCCGGCCTCCTGCAGACGTGCGTAAATCGGGTCGAAGTAGGGGTCACCCGGTGAGCGACCGTACGCCGGCCCTGTCGGCAGCAGCACGAACTTAGCCCCCTGCGCAATGATCGCCTCGGTCTCGGCGATGGCAGAATCCAAGTCACGCAACGACATCAGGGCCGTTGCGAAGATCTTCTCGTGGTAATTGAATCCCCACTCTTCGTCAAACCACCTGTTGAACGAACGAAGATTGGCATAGAGCGCGGCCGTGTCGTCGACGTAGTGTTCAGCGGCCAGGGCCATACCGCTCGGATAGATGACCATGCGCTCGACGTTCTGCTCCGCCATGACGGACAGGCGGGCGGTGCGCTCGATGAATTCCGGCTGCATGGGTTGCGGCTCGTAGGATTCCTCCGGGTTGCCCGATCCCATCTGTCGCAGCATCTCCTTGAGCGAACCGGGTCGGTAGGCGACGTCGAGACCCAGTCCCCCCTCACTGTTGAACGTGGCAACACGGTGCCCGGCCAGGATCACCTCGACACCGTCCGCTCCGCGCACGGTCGTGATGGCCCGGTCCCGGAACTTCTCCGGAAGATAGCGGGTGAACGCGTCTCGTGTCTCGTAGCAGTGGGTATCGCAGTCGAAGATGCCGTAGTCGAGTTTCGTCACCCCGTGGCTCCTTAAGCGAGAATGATTATTCTCCAATTTCAAAAATCATACTATCCTGATCCGGTAGGGGTTATTCAGGCTACTCAGAGCCGGGATTCCGAGTAAGGGCCGCGGGGGTCGACCGTGACGGCACCCATGTCCGCGTCAAGAAAGGTTCGGCTTCATCAACGGCACTGGTGGACAACGCGATCGGTACGCCGATGACTGAGACCGACGAGCTCCGCGGCGTCGTGCGCGAGTACCTGACCGCGATGTCGCCCAGCAGCACCGTTCGCGAGTTGATGATGACGGAGACCGGGTATGACGAGGCGTCCTGGCGCCAGATGGCAGGCGAATTGGGCTTGCACGGCATCGCCGTTCCCGAGCAGTGGGGTGGCGCCGGTGCCGGGGTGACCGAACTTGCGGTGGTTTTCGAGGAAATGGGGCGGGCGCTGCTGTGTTCCCCGTTCTTCGCCACCATTGGTCTGGCGACCCAAGCCATCCTCGCCAGCAGCGACAAAGCGGCCGCGGAGCGATTCGTGCCAGGGCTCGTCGACGGATCCACGACCGCCACGCTGATCCTGAACGGCCGCCTCGGCGCCTGGGATCCCGCGACGGTGACATTACGGGGCGAGCGCGACGGCGCACGCCATCGCCTCCACGGTGCGGCGCCGATGGTTATCGACGGTCACACCGCGGATGTTCTCGTGGCGGCCGCCAACACCGACGCCGGCATGTCGCTGTTCGCTGTACGGGCCGACTCGGACGGGGTGGTGCGCTCGCCGCTGGCCGGGCTCGACCGCACCCGCAAGGTGGCCCGAGTGGAATTCGAGGGCGCCCAGGCGGAACTCGTCGGAGCCGACGGCGATGCCGCCGGCTTCCTGGGACGCGTGTCGGACCTCGCCATAGTCGCGTTGACGGCCGAACAGGTCGGCGCGGCGCAACGCTGCCTTGACATGGGCGTCGACTACGCCAAGAACCGAATCCAATTCGGCCGGCCCATCGGCAGCTTTCAGGCGGTCAAACACAGGTGCGCGGACATGCTGATTCTGGTGGAGGGCGCACGCTCGGCCGCGTGGCATGCGGCCGAGACTGCCGCCCTCTCCGACACCGCCGCCCCCGGCCATTTGGCGATCGCTGCGTCGGTCGCCAAACTCGCGTGTTCGGAGGCCCTACTTCAGGTGGCGCTGGACAATATGCGCATCCATGGCGGTATCGGCTTCACCTGGGAACACGATGCCCACCTGTTCGTCCGGCGCGCCAAGGCCAGCCAATTGTTCTTCGGCACGCCCGATTACCACGCCGAGCGCTTGGCCATGCTCGTCCCCGAAATGAAAGGACCCTTGTGACCGTTTCGTTCTCCCTGGAACTACCCACCCAGCGTGTCGAGGCCGTCGACGAGTTCGTCACCGCCGAAGCGATCACGGATATCGCACGGGCGGCCGAGCAATCCGGTTTCGCGGCGGTCCACGTCACCGACCACCCCGCACCCGACACAAAGTGGCTCGACCACGGCGGGCACCACGCTCTCGATCCGTTCGTCGCCCTGGCCTTCGCGGCCGCCGCGACCACAGACATCAAGCTACTGACCAACGTCTATATCGCCGCCTACCGCAACCCTTTTCTCGGTGCGAAATCGATTCAGAGCCTGGCCACCCTGTCAAAGGGACGGCTCATCCTCGGTACCGCGGCCGGATACCTCAAGCCCGAATTCAAGGCACTGGGAATCGATTTCGACAGCCGTGGCGCCCTGCTCGACGAGGCATTGGACGTGCTGGACAAAGTTCTCACCGGTGCGGACGTCGCTTACGAGGGGACGTCTTTCGCCGCCCGCGGCGTTCGGCTGCGGCCGCTTCCGGCGACTCCGCCACCGGTGTGGGTCGGTGGCAACAGCAAGCCGGCCGTGCGGCGGGCGGTGTCACGGGCTCAGGGCTGGGCACCGTTCAATACGTTCGGCTACGCCGCAGCCTCGCGCACCGCGGAGATCTCGACTATCGAAGAACTGGAGCTGGCGATCGACTGGGCCAGGCGGTATGCCGGTGAAATCGGCCGCACCACACCACTGGATATTTGCTTTTCAGCGGGAAACCTGTTGGACGACAACAGATCGTCTGACGAACGTCACGCGACAATCGCCAGACTCGCCGCGGCCGGAGTCACCTGGCTGACCATCGCGCCACCAGGAGCCGACCGGAGCGAACTCATCGAGCGTTCCCGCGGCTTCGCAAAGGAGTTCATCACGGCGTGATGCGCCTTCAGCCCATCAAGCTGTCGGACGCGAATGCGTCCACGCCGATCTTCCGATGAGCGAATACCCAACGGCCGTTCGCCGGGACCAGCACGTCGCGGTAGCGACCCCAATGATCCAGGCCGATGTCGGTGTGTACGGCGAAGTAGCTGCTGACCTCGACCCTGTCCTGGCCTACCGAGCCGAACCGGATGCTCGAGACGTGGTGACGGACGTGAGTCGGCGCTGGGCGCTCCGGATGTCCGGGTTTCCTCACCGCGGCAGCGAGACCGGCCTCGATCTCCGCGGGTCCCGTCAGGGGTGCTGCGCCACCGGTGAATTCCAGCACGCCGTCGTCTGAGAAGCAGGCTGCCAGCGCCCGAAGGTCGAACCGATCGGTGGCCGCGGTGTAGTCGGCCAACGTCTGGCGCACCGACTCCCGAACCTCGAGCTCCCAAGCCTCCATGTGGCGTCCTCCTGAAACATTGGCTAGGGCACACGATAACGTCTGTTCTCATGCCGCAACCAAGTCTGCAAGAGCTGCTCGACCCCGCCACCACCGCGCTGGTGACGCAGGAATGCCAGGGCGGGGTGATCGGACCCCAGGCAGGCCTTCCCTTCCTCGCCGAGGAGGCTCGGCGCGAGGCGATTCCCAACATCGTCGAATTACTCGACGCCGCGAGGGCAGCAGGCGTCACCGTGGTGCACTGCCTCATGGCGAGGCGCCCGGACGGCCGCGGGTCGAATACCAATGCGCGGCTGTTCATGGCCGGAAAGTCGTTTGCTGCGGACTTGACTCCCGGCAGTCCCGGGGCGTCGGTCCTGCCCGAGCTCGGTCCGGTGCCCAGTGACATCGTGCTTACCCGAACCCACGGCCTCGGACCCATGACCGGCACCGACCTGGACTCAGTGCTCCGGAACCTGGACGTCAAGACCATTGTGGGAGTTGGTGTTTCGGTGAATATTGCGATCCAGAATTTCGTGATGGACGCGGTGAACCGCAGCTATCAGTTCGTGTTACCCCGAGACGCGGTGAGTGGGTACCCGCGGGAGTACGCAGAGTCCATCATCGACAACACACTGGCTCTGCTCGCCACGGTGACCACCACCGATGCCGTCGTCGCCGCGTGGAGCGAGCGCCGCTTGACTTGACCCGACCTGGATGTTGCGTGACGATAATGATAACTTCGTTCTCATAAAGCGTAAATGGTCATATTCGCTGTTCAGGAGGAACGTCCATGCCTTCCCGCTCTTTGCCGTACCCGGTTTTCGATATCGACAACCACATGTACGAGACGACGGAGGCGCTCACCAAGTACCTGCCGAAGGAGCACCGCGGCAAGGTCGGGTACGTCGAGGTCAACGGGCGTCCCAAACTCGTTGTCAAAGACCACATCAGCCACATGATTCCGAACCCGACGTTCGCACGGGTGGCCAGGCCGGGCAGCGCGGAGGACTACTTCCTCGGGAAGAACCCAGAAGGCCTCAACTTCCGCGAATTCATCGGCGAGGCAATGGATGTCATACCCGCCTACCAGGCTCCCGCCCCGCGGCTCGAGCTGATGAATGAGCTGGGCCTCGACCAGTGCGTGATGTACCCCACGCTCGCCAGC
The DNA here is from genome assembly GCF_001417955.2 of Mycobacterium gordonae. Taxonomy (GTDB): domain Bacteria; phylum Actinomycetota; class Actinomycetes; order Mycobacteriales; family Mycobacteriaceae; genus Mycobacterium; species Mycobacterium gordonae_B. Next base: position 139,700 of record NZ_LKTM01000310.1, read on the forward strand.
CTCATCGAGGAACGCACCACCGACGACGTCGTCCTCACTCACGCGATCATCCACGCACTCAACGAGTGGATGCACGAGCACTGGACCTTCAACTACCACGACCGGATCTTCGCGACGCCCGTGATCTGCCTTCCCATGGTGGACGAAGCCATCAGGGAATTCCACTGGGGGCTGGAACACGGCATGAAGACATTTCTCGTCCGGCCCGCGCCGGTGCCCAGCCGCTTCGGCGGCTCGCGTTCGATGGGGCTGCCCGAGTTCGACCCGTTCTGGGAAGAAGTGGTCAAGGCGGGCATGCCGGTCACCATGCACGCCTCCGACAGCGGCTACCAGAAGCACCTGATGGAGTGGGAGGGCGGCGACGAATACCTGTCCTTCAAGCCGAGCGCGCTGCGCGAGGTCGTAATGGGACACCGGGCGATCGAGGACACGCTGGCCGCGATGATCTGCCACGGCGCGCTGTCACGTTTCCCGGATCTGAAGATCTTCTGCGTCGAGAACGGAAGCGGCTGGGTGCGCAATCTGCTCGAGCAGCTCAACACCGCCTACAAGATCATGCCCAAAGAATTCGACGAACATCCCGTCGAGGTGTTCAAGCGCAACATCTACATCCACCCGTTCCTCGAGGACGACATCAAGGGGATCGTCGACATCATGGGTGAAGACCATGTGATGTTCGGCTCCGATTTCCCGCACCCGGAGGGCATCGGTGACCCGTTGAGCTTCGTCGATCGACTCGACGGCATATCGGACTCGGCAAAGGCTAAGATCATGGGCGGCAACGCTATCGAGCAGTTGGCGCTCAAGGTCCCGGCGTGACGGAGACTCCCAGTTCTCCGACGGAGTACGACGGGGTCGCCGGGTTCGAGGCTCACGTGGGCGAGCACCTCGGCTACAGCGATTGGCGGGCGGTCACGCAGCAGGAAATCGACCTGTTCGCCGCGGCCACCGGTGACCACCAGTGGATTCATGTCGACGCGGAGCGGGCTGCTCAAGGGCCCTACGGCAAGACCATCGCACACGGTTATCTGACGTTGTCGCTGGTCCCCATTCTGGTGCAACAGATTTATCGGGTGACCGGCTTGGCGATGCAGGTCAACTACGGCAGCGACAGGCTGCGCTTCCCCGCCCCGGTGCCTGTCGACTCCCGGATCAGGGCCGGTGCCGAGCTCCTCAAGGTCGAGCGCAACGACAAGGGTGGCCGGGCTACGGTACGTGTCACCGTCGAGGTCGAGGGAAGCGATCGGCCGGCGTGTGTCGTCGACACGATTGCCGCGATGGTCGACGCCTGAACGGCTACGCGTTCAGCACACGTTCCCCGATGACCTGCCGTTCACACAGCTCCGCGATCTGCGCATCGTCGAGCCCAAGCGCTCCAAGGACTTCGGAGTTGTGCCGCCCCAGAGTCGGCGCCGCCGAACGGTGTTGGTGGGTCGGACCCGGCGACATACGAAACGGCCATCCCGGGAACCGATGCCGCCCGGTGATCGGATGGTCCAGATCCTGGTAGAAACCCCGCGCCTCGAGCTGCTCGACGTCATACATCCGGTCGGCCGTCAGCAGTTGCTCGGCGGGTACGCCACGCGCTGCCAGGCTTGCCACCACCTCGTCGGCGGCTCGTCCGCTCGTCCATTTCGCCAGTATGTCGTCGAAATCGTCGTGGTTCTCCCGGCGTGTCTCGACGGTCGCAAATCTCGGGTCGTCACGCAGGTCGTCCCGGCCGACTGTGGCCGCTACGGCGTGCCAGTCGGCGTCATCACGCACCGAAATCGCGACCCATTTGTCAGGGGTGCCGGTCGGGTAGACGCCCTGGGCGTAGTGGCGGTGGCGGTTTCCCTCGCGCGGCCGCACCGTTCCCGTCAGTGAGTACTCGATGACGGGTTCGGCGGTCACCACCGCACCGACCTCGATCTGCGCGACCTCGATGAGCTGACCCTCACCGGTGGACCGCCTGTGCTCAAGGGCAGCAAGCAAAGCGATACATGCATGGACGCCTGCGATGGGGTCGGCAGGCCCCTGCAGATTGCACGGTGGGCCATCCGGATAACCCGTCGCTGCCGACATCCCGGACACCTGCTCGATGTTGAGCGCCCACCCGACGTAGTCGCGCCACGGTCCCTCCAAGCCAAACCCGGGCATCCGCACCATGATTACGCTGGGATTGACTTTCATGAGAGTGTCGTAGTCCAGGCCGAACTGCTCGACCACCCGCGGCGAGAAGTTCTCCACCACCACGTCCGCTTGCGCGGCCAACCGCAGGGCGAGCTCGCGACCGGCGTCGGAGGTGAGATCCAGCGTGATGTCGCGCTTATTGAGATTGGTACCCTGCCAGAGCGGTCCACGCTCGTACCAGTCGTCACCCTCACGCAGCAACGAACCCGAGTACCGATGACCGTCGGGACGCTGAATAGATTCGACCTTGACCACGTCAGCCCCGAAAGCACCGAGGTAGCAGGTCAGGTATGCGCCCGCCCAAAACGTGCTCAGGTCAAACACCTTCAGCCCGGCGAAAGGTAGTGATGCGTCGGGTACGTCCGTCCGCCGTCGGGGTGCACCCCGTTCGGCCCACCCGGCCGGTGCATCCGCATGCGGGGCGGGTGCAGGCAGTGGCGCCGGGACTGGTGTCTTCGAGAATCGGAACGGCGCACCGGGTCTGACGAATCGTGCTTCGTCAGCGACGGACTCGACGAAAAACCCGCGTTCGGCATACTGCGGGCAACTCTGGATGGTGTCGGCCTGGGAGATCGGGGCCGCTGGGATCCGCATGGCCTGGCTCAGTTCGACAAGGTCGGCCACCATCATGGAGTCGAGGAACGGCTGGACCTTGGCGAAGAACTCATCGCGCTCGGGACCGCCGAGCATGATTGCGAGTTGGTGTTCGCCGAACTCGGGCAACCCGACCATGGCGCACACGTCCAGCCAGTGTTGCCCGGTCAGACAGTTGATCCCTATCCACCCATCGGCGGCACGCACAATGCCCAGCATGGGAGCCGCTTTGGAATTGGTTGGCAAACCAATGCTTTTCAGGCGCGCGGCCATCAGCATGGGATACGGCAGGGTTGCGAGTAGCGACTCGAATATCGAGACGTCCACCTCCACCGGTCGGTTCACTTGGGCCATCGAGATCCGCAGCGCCGTCAGCGCGCCGAGGGCCGCGTATCCTCCCGCGATGTACTCCGGGATTCGTGCGCCGGCCTGCACCGGGGCCCGGCCAGGCTCACGCACGTTGACCCAGCCCGCTGCCGCCTGCAGAGTCAGCGGCGTCGAGGCCCGACCGCACAGCGACCCTTGCTGGCCGTAGTTCGAGATACGAACCACGACAAGGTCCTTATTCACCCGCTCGAGGGTCTCGGTATCAAGCCCCCATTCGCGGCGCTGCGGCGCGCCCGCCGCCAGGTCCTCGACGAGCATGTCGGCCCCGGCGATCATGTCACGGAGTGCCGCAACATTGTCTTTCGCCGCGAGATCGATTGTGCTGCCAGATTTTCCGGCATTAAGGTATTCGAACAGTCCACCGCCGGTTCCCCAGCGGCGCAGCGGGTCACCTGATGGGGGCTCGATCTTGCATACCTCCGCGCCCAGGTCGACGAGCAGCTTCGTGCAGTAGGGACCCGCGATCTCGGATGCCAGCTCGACAACGCGCACACCCGACAGCGGTCCATTCACGCGGGTACCCCGATCGCCTTGGGCTCCATGTACGCTCGCAGACCCATCACACCGCCTTCCCGACCGATGCCGCTCTGCTTGAAGCCCCCGAACGGCGCGTCTCCGGGAATAGTGCCGTTGATCGACACCTGTCCGGTCCTGATCCGGCGTGCGATGGCCACCGCGCGTTCGACATCGCTCCCCCACACCGCGCCTCCGAGCCCGTAGGCCGAGTTGTTGGCGATGGTTACGGCGTCGTCGTCGTCGTGGTAGCGCAGCACTGTCAGCACCGGACCGAACACCTCCTCCTGCGCGATGTGGGAATCCGCCGAGGCATCGGTGAGGATCGTCGGCTCGAAGTAGAACCCGCGGCTGAGATCCTTCGGGCGGGCTCCCCCTGCCACCACGGTCGCGCCATCGGCTTCGGCGCGCTTGACGAATCCCTCGACGCGGTCGAGGTGTTCGCGGGTGATCAACGGCCCCATGGTGACACCGGTATCTACCGGATCACCGATCACAACGTCACGGGCCAGCTCGGCGAGCCGGTCCACCACCTCGTCGTGAATCGCATCGGGCACCAGCAGCCTGCTGTTGAGGATGCATGCCTAACCGGCATGCATCGTGCAACCCTCAAACAGCAGTCGTTCCAACAAGTCGTCGCTGACGTCGAAGTCAGGGAGCAGCACGGTCGCCGACTTGCCCCCGCATTCCAGCAGGACGCGCTTCATCGTGGTCGCCGCGCCCGCCATCACGTCCCGTCCGACCGCCGAGCTGCCGGTGAAGCTGACCATGTCGACGCGGGGATCCAACGTCAGGCTTCGGCTGGCGTCGATGCTGGTCGGGGTGACCACGTTGACAACGCCGTCCGGGATGTCGGTGTGCTCGTCGATTATTCGCGCCAACACCAGCCCGGCCAGCGGCGTAAGCGGGGATGGCTTGAGTACCAGGGTATTCCCCGCCGCCAGCGCCGCACCCAGCTTCATGACGTTGAGGGTGTGCGGGAAGTTCCAGGGCGTCATGGCAGCCACCACTCCGAGGGGCTCGTAGCGCAGCAGCGTGGTGCCTGCGGCACCCCAGGCGTCCATCGGCGCCTCGGCGGGCTCCGTGGCGAGTTCGGCGGCGTGGCCGACCATGAACGCCGGGCCTTCCACGTGAATCAACCGTTCGTTTGCCGTACAACCCCACTCGGCCTGCGCAAGCGCATAGATCTCCTCGCCCTTCGCCAGCAACGCATCGCTGAGCTGCCGCAGACAACGGGCGCGTTCCGCGGGCTCGGCCCGGGGCCACGGACCGGTATCGAAAGCGGCTCGCGCCGCGCAAACCGCCTGCCGCACCTGCGCAACACTCGCGTCGGGCGCCGTCCCGATCACCGTCTCGGTGGCGGGGTTGACGACGTCGTATCGGCCGCTGTCGGGGTCGATCCATTTGCCGCCGATATAGAGCCCGTGAGCTTCCAAGCGGATGCCCGATCCGGCCATCACCCCCCGCTTTCTTGATCGCCCAGTCTCGTGACCAAAGCCAATCGACGCCGAGAACTTACATATCCAGACCGTGTGTACACCGGCGAAGCTTCCGCGTCAACGTGGAGAGGAATCCACTTTTTTGGGGACTTCTTTGGCGATTGACAGTGGACTTACGTCTCCGGTAGACACAATGAGAACGGACATTCTTAGCTTATCTGTCCGACCAAGGCTCTGCCTCAAGGAAGGCCCGCGGTGCCCACCACATCAGTCCCCCTGCACTCCCCAGATTTCTACGCAGGCGACCCCTACCCCGCCTATCGGGAGCTGCGAAATACGACGCCGGTGGTGTGGAACGATGTCACGAATTTCTGGGCGCTGCTCAAGTACGAGGATGTTCGTTACGTTTCGGGGCACCCGCTGATTTTCTCGTCGACGAAGGGCATCACCATCCCGGATCCCGCGCAGCCCGAACCTGTGCAGGAAGGGAACCTGATCTTCACCGATCCGCCGCGTCACCGTCAGCTTCGCAAGCTCATCAACTCCGGTTTCACCCGCCGCCAGGTGCAATTGCTGGAGCCCAAGGTGCGCGAGATCGTCAATGGCATCGTCGACGGCATAGACGCTTCGCGGGACTACGACTTCGCGGAGGAGATCGCCGCTCCGCTACCGACGCGGTTGATCGCCGAGATGCTCGGCGCCCCGCCCGAAGACTGGGAACAGTTCCGCGCCTGGTCGGACGCTGCTGTAGGCACCGCCGACCCGGATGTCGAACTGGATTCCATGGTCGCGCTCGGTGAGCTCTACGAGTACTTCATGAAACTCATCACCGCACGACGCTCCACAGCTGCCGGCGGCCAGGACGACCTGCTGAGTATTCTGGCCGCGGCCGAGGTTGACGGCGAGCAACTCACCGACGCGGACCTGCTGAACTTCTCGTTCCTGTTGTTGGTGGCCGGCAACGAAACCACCCGCAATCTCATCGCTTTGGGCACCCTGGCATTGATCGACCATCCCGACCAGTTCGCGCTGCTGCGTTCGGACCCTTCGCTTCTGCCGTGCGCGGTGGAAGAGATGCTGCGATTCACCAGCCCGGTCACCCACATGGCTCGCCGCGCCACCCAGGACGTCGAGATCCGTGGTCAGCTGATCAGGGCCGGTGACACCGTGGTCATGCTCTACGGTGCGGCCAACCGCGACGAGGAAATTTTCGGGCCCAGCTGCGAAGAGTTCGACATAACCCGTAATCCCAATCCGCATATCGCATTCGGTGCGGGAGAACACGCATGTCTTGGAGCGCAACTGGCCCGCCTCGAGGCCAGGGTGATGTTCGAGGTGTTGTTGGGCGCCTATCCGACACTGGAACTCACCGGCGATGTGTCACGGCTTCGCGCCACCATGGTGCCCGGCGTGAAGCGCATGCCAATTCGACTGGGAGCGGGCAGCTGATGGATTTCGACTACACAGCCGAACAGGAACAACTACGGAAGGACTACCGAACCCGCCTCGAAGCGGTGATGACGCCCGAACGCCGTGCTGCGGTGGCCGGAGTCATGGAGGGCGGCGCCGCCGTGAGCGAGTGCAGGCGCGCCCTCGGCGACGCCGGTCTGCTCGGTGTCGCCTGGCCGGTCGAATACGGCGGCAGTGGACTGACCGCGCTGGAGCAGTACATATTTTCGGAGGAAGCGCGGCGCGTCAGCGCGCCGTTGCCGATGATCACGCTCAATACGGTTGGGCCCACACTCATCCAATACGGCACCGAGGCTCAGAAGGCCGAATTCCTGCCGGCGATTCTGAAAGGCACCGTCGAGTTCGCGATCGGCTATTCCGAGCCGGGCGCGGGCAGCGATCTCGCCTCCCTGCGGACCACCGCCACGCGAGACGGCGACCACTTCGTCATCAACGGCTCCAAGATGTTCACCAGCGGCGCCGAATTCGCCGACTACATCTGGCTGGCGGCGCGCACCGATCCGACCGTCAAGAAGCACAAAGGAATCACACTGTTCATCGTGCCCACCGACGCGCCGGGATTCTCCTGGAAGCCGCTGCACACCATGCCGGGCGTTTCCACGTACTACACCTTCTACGATGATGTGCGGGTTCCCGAGAGCGCCATCGTGCTCGGCGAGAACCAGGGTTGGACGCTGGTGACCAACCAGCTCAACCTGGAACGCGCCGCCCTGGGCAATCTCGGTGCCCTGGAGCCGCTTTTCCGGAAGACGCTTAACTGGGCGTCGACGACGCCGCTCGACGACGGCATGGTCATCGACCAGCCCTGGGTGCAGCAGGCCCTGGCCCGGGTGGAAGCACAGGTCGCCGCCTACCGACTGCTGAACCTACGTGTGAACGCCACGATGAGCTCGGGCGCCCTAGGAATGGGAGAAGCCTCCGCGGCAAAGGTTTTCGGCACCGAGCTGACCCAACAGGTGGCGCGCGAACTGCTCGAGGTCGTGGGCCAGGCCGGGGTGCGCAAGGGCTCGGCGGCACCGCTCAAGGGAGAACTGGAGAGTGCCTATCGATTGGCGGTCATCAACACATTCGGCGGCGGAGCCAACGAGCTCCAACGCGACATCATCGCCATGGCTGGTCTCAGGATGCCCCGCGCACCCCGGGACATGCGGGCCGGCGCATCGGAGAAAGGGAGCTCCTAAGCCAGTGACCGACACAACCAAGAACGAAGCCGAACTGCGCGAACGCCTAGACGCACTCGTCGGCCAACCCATCAGTTCCGGACAACCTGTCAAGGCGCCAGATCCGGTGAATGCGGCCATGATCCGACACTGGGCTTACGCGTTGGACGACATGAACCCGGCGTACCTGGATCCAGAATTCGCTGCCGCCTCCCGCTACGGCGGCATCGTCTCATCGCCCGTGATGCTGCAGTCATGGACGATGGCGCCGCCCAAACTGGCCGGCATCCGCGAACGCGGCGGCGTGCCGATCGTGTTGAAAGAGAACCCGCTGCAGTTTCTCACCGACGCCGGATACACCGGCACCGTCGCCACCAACTCGGAATTCGAGCTGGAGCGGTACCCACGAGTGGGTGACGAGATTACCGCGGAAACCGTATTCGAGACGATTTCAGATGAGAAGAAGACGGCAATGGGCAACGGCTATTTCGTCACCTGGATCACCACCTACCGCGATCAGAACGGTGAAGTGATCGGACGACAGCGATTCCGCACCCTCCGATTCAAGACAGGACGCTGATGGCCAGCAGACTAGCCCCGTCAATCAGTCCGGACACTGAGTTCTTCTGGTCGGGCCTCAAGGACCACAAGCTGCTGATCCAACGGTGCAGTGACTGCCAGACATTGCGCGTGCCGCCGCGGCCGATGTGCGGAAACTGCCAGTCGCTCAAGTGGGAGTCCATCGAATCGAGCGGCCGCGGAACGGTTTACAGCTTCGTGATGCCGCAGTATCCGCCGTTGCCGTTCCTGCAGTACCCCTATGTGGTAGCGCTGATCGAGCTCGACGAGGGGGTCCGGATCGTGTCGAACTTGTGCGACATCGAGCCCGCCGCCATCGAGGTCGGCCTACCCGTCGAAGTCTTCTTCGAAAAGTTCGAGGCACTCCCCAGCGGCGACGAGCTGGTACTGCACCAGTTCCGGCCGGCGTGCTGACAGCGAGGTACACGCAGAGATGGATTTCTCCTTTACTGAGGAACAAGAAACGGTCCGGAAGGTGGCCCGCCAGCTTTTCGAGCACCGCGCCACCCCCGAGCGTCTCACCGAGCTGGAAGCCGGCTTGGAAGCCGGGGGGGTCCGCTTCGACCGCGCTCTGTGGAGTGAACTGGCGTCGTCGGACCTGCTGGGCATCGCGCTACCTGAGTCCGTCGGCGGCAGCGGCGGCGGGTTCCTCGAGCTCGGCGTGCTCCTTGCCGAGGTCGGGTTCAGCGTTGCGCCGGTCCCGCTCTACCCGACCCTCGTGCTCGGCGCGGATACCATTGCGCGGCACGGTGACTCGGAGCTTCAGCGGCGTTATTTGCCAAAGGTGCTGGACGGCACCGCCATCCTGACGGCCGCACTTGCCGAACAGGGCAACTCGGACCCCAGCGCACCCCGCACAACCGCGCGCGCGGACGGGGGCACCTGGCTTCTGCACGGGAGCAAGGAGCTCGTGCCCGCGGCGCAAATCTCCGACGCCATCGTGATTTCGGCGTGCACCGAGGACGGCCCGGGCCTGTTCGTGGTGGAGACGGCGTCTGATGGAGTCAGCGTGACCCCGGCACGCACGACTAACGGGGAGCCGCACTCAGATCTCGAACTCACTGGCGCAGTCGGGCACCGGCTCACCGAGTCCGGTGGCGCGGACGCGGTCGAATCCCTCTACACCAGGGCGCTCGTCGGGCTGTGCGCGATGCAGGTCGGCGTGACCGAACGCGCTCTCAAGATCGCAGCTTCCTACACCAGCGAACGTGAGCAATTCGGCAGACCGATCGGGTCGTTCCAGGCGGTGCAGCAGCGACTGGCCGACGCGTTCATCGATGTGGAGGCCATTCGTTGGACCACCTGGCACGCGGCCTGGCTGATCGCCGAGGGCCGGCCCGCATCCCGCGAAGCAGCCATCGCCAAGTTCTGGGCTGCGGAAGCGGGCGCGCGGGTTGCCGGTTCAGCCCAGCAGGTGCACGGCGGCATCGGCATCGACGTCACCTATCCACTCTCACGATATTTCCTGTGGGCCAAGCAGATCGAGCTTTCACTCGGCTCGGCCACCCAACAGCTCACCCGCCTCGGCGCCACGTACCCGGAAGGAAGCAAATGACGTCCACCGTCGACCGCACCACCACGCTGGCCTGGAATTCCATCGAGGAGGGCGACGAAGTCACTCCGCTGGACGTTCCGGTGACGACCACTCTGATTGTTGCCGGCGCCATCGCCTCCCGCGACTACATGCCGGTGCACCACGATCGCGATTTCGCCAATTCTCAAGGTTCGAAGGATATTTTCATGAACATCCTGACGACCAACGGCCTGTGCGTGAAGTTTCTCCATGACTGGGCAGGCCCGGAGGCGATGGTCAAGAAGTTGTCGATTCGGCTCGGAGTCCCGTCCTACCCGAACGATCCGTTGCGCTTCACCGGCTCGGTCACCGGCAAATCCTCGGCCGACGGCGAAGGTCTTGTCGAAGTCACCTTCAAAGGCACCAACAGCCTCGGCGACCACGTGTCAGGAACCGCGGTGCTCAGCTTGCTCGAAGGCGTCGATGCATGAGTGACGGCATCGGTGGCACCGCCGCCCTCGCCGGGATCGGTCAAACCGAATTCTCGAAGGAGTCGGGCCGCACCGAGATGCAACTCGCCTGCGAGGCGGTCAAGGCCGCGATCGACGACGCCGGTCTCCGGCCCGCCGACATCGACGGCATGGTCACCTTCAGCGTCGATGAGAACGAGGAGATCGAGGTCGCCCGCAATGTCGGGATCCGCGATCTGACGTTCTTCACCAGGGTTCCGCACGGCGGCGGTGCGGCCGCGGGCACCGTGATGCAGGCCGCCATGGCGGTCGCGACGGGAGTCGCCGAGGCGGTGGTGTGTTACCGCGCATTCAACGAGCGCTCCGGTTTCCGGTTCGGTGGCGCCGGTCGTCAGCCGGGCGTGACGCCGTTGTGGATGGCGCCGTATGCCCCGTTCGGATTCATGACGCCGGCAGCGTGGGTCGCGTTGCACGCTCAGCGGTACATGACGACCTACGGCGTCACCAACGCCGATTTCGGCAAGATCGCCGTCATCGACCGCAAACACGCGGCCAGAAACCCCGACGCGTGGTTCTACGAGAAACCGATAACCCTTGAGCAGCACCAGCAATCGCGCTGGATCATCGATCCGGTGCTGAGGCTGCTCGACTGCTGTCAGGAAAGCGACGGTGGCGTGGCGATGGTGGTGACCAGCCTCGAACGAGCGCGGGATCTGGCCAAGCCGCCGGCCGTCATCACAGCCGCGGCACAGGGCGCCGCTTATGACGGCGAGGTGATGACGAGTTACTACCGCGACGACATCACCGGCCTGCCGGAGATGGGTGTGGTCGGCGAAAAGCTCTGGCGCAACTCCGGACTCAAGCCACAAGACATCTCGACGGCGTTTCTCTACGATCACTTCACGCCGTTCGTCTTCGCCCAACTCGAGGAACTGGGATTCTGTGGCCGTGGCGAAGCCAAGGATTTCGTGTCGATCGACGAGCTGTCCCTGGGCGGCCGGATGCCGATCAACACCAACGGCGGGCTGCTCGGCGAGGCCTACATCCACGGCATGAACGGCATCACCGAAGGTGTCCGCCAGATCCGGGGCACGTCGCACAACCAAGTCGACAACGTCGGACACGTGCTCGTCACGTCGGGCACGGGGGTTCCGACCAGCGGCTTGATCCTCGCGCCCGATCACTGAGCAGGGTGGCTGGTGACGCGCGCGACCGCGGTCGACACACGCGAGGTGATCATCTCGGCAGCCTTCGCCTGCTTCCGCACGCAGGGGTTGGCAAAGACGACGATCGTCGACATCGCCCGTGCGGCAGACGTCTCCCGAAGCACGTTTTACGAATACTTCCGGGATAAGGAGACGATCGTCGAGGCCTGCGCGGAGGCGGCGTCACAGACCTTCTATCGGAGACTCGCCACAGCGATCGACCGTGACGGCGGCAGCACACTGGAGGACAAACTGGTCCGGGCGGGCGTTTTCGTCACCCAGGCACGCAGGGTGGTGGAGCCCGAGTCGTATTTCGACCACGAAGAGGTCGATCTGATGCTGACCAAGAACGCGTCCGCGCTGCTGCAGGACTGTGGCGCGTTCTTCGCGCCGTATATCTCGGCCGCACGACTGACCGGCGAGGTGCGCAACGATCTCGACATCCGCTCGGCGTGCGAGTGGTTCGCAAGAATGTTGTTCTCACTGTTCACCACACCGTCACCCTGTGTCGACATGCGCGACGACGAGGGGGTCGCCGCCTTCGTCCGCGCCCACATCGTGCGGGGATTCCTGGACGACGGACGAAAGCGCCGCTAGCTCAACCCATCCTGCGCACCGGCACATTGGACCAACCGCACACATTCGCCATCGCCACCCGGCGCAACCCGCTTCGCTCGACTTCGTATTCGGGAATGAGATCGAGCAGCGCCTCGAGCGCGATGCGGCTCTCCATTCTCGCCAGCGCTGCCCCCAAGCAACTGTGCACACCGTAACCGAACGCGAGATTGAAGCCCATTCTGCGCTCCCGGTCGATGTCCAGGCGGTCAGGATCCGGGAACATCCGCTCGTCGCGCGTCGCCGAACCGGTGACGAGCAAGACGGCGCTGCCTTGCGGGATCACCCTGCCGTGCAACGTCACGTCGCGGGTGGCGGTGCGGACCTGGTACTGCGACGGCGCCTCGTAGCGCAGTAACTCTTCGACCGCCGCAGGAATTTTGCTGCGGTCCTGCTGCAATTTCTGCCACTGGTCGGGAAAGTCGGCGAAGGCGACCATGGCATTGCCGACCAGCTTGGTCACGGTCTCGGCACCCGCTCCACCGAGCATTGTCGCGAAACCGGTGATGTCGACATCGGTGAGCTTCTCCACCTGTCCGTCTCGCTCGACCTCGGTCTCGATGAGCCGGCTGATCATGTCGTCGCGGGGTTCGGCGCGGCGCTGCTGCACCAGGTCGTAGTAGTACAGCCCGGTGTTCACCGAGGCCTTGAAACCCTCTGCGGTGGTGGCGATCTCACCTGGGTGTCGCTCGAGCAACAGGTCGAGCCAGACCCGAATCTGGTCGCGATCCTGCTTGGGGACCCCCAACATGGTGGTGATGACCTCGTTCGGGAACAGGGCCGAGAAGTCGGCCACCACGTCGAATGAGGACGGATCGAGCGCTTCGACACGCTCGTAGATCTTCTCGCGCACCATGCCTTCCAGCGCCGCGATGGCGCGCGGCGTGAACACGTTGCTGACCAGCCTGCGCATCTTCTGGTGTTCGGGCGGGTCCATCGAGATGATCACTTTGGGCACGGGTATCGCATCGTCGTGCGCCTGCACCATGTCCAGGGTCGCACCCTTAGCCGACGAGAAGGTCTCATGGTCCTTGGTGGCCGGTGCCACGTCGTCGTAACGGGTCAGTGCCCAAAAGTCCCACTTCGCGCTGTAATACACCGGAGCCGTGTCGCGAAGGCGCCGGTAGGTGTCGAACGCTCCATTGAAGAAGTCCTCCGAGAAGGGGTCGAATTCGACGGATTCCCCGGAAACAGCCTGCGGCCCAGCAGTATTCATAGGATCGCTCCGGACTGCTTGTAGTGCATGATGGTGTCCCAATCCAGCCCGGCATCCATCAACACTTCCTCGGTGTGCTGCCCATGTTCGGGTGCGCCGGGCGGGATGACCGCCTGCTCGTCGAACTGAACGGGGTTGGTGGGCAACGCGTACGGCACGCCGTTCATCGTGCTGGTGGTCGCCACGTAGCCATTGGCGGTCACAGCCGGGTCATGACAGAGCTCTCCCGGCGTCTGCACCACCCCCCAGGCACCGGAAATGCCCGCCAGTTGTTCGCGCCACTCGGCGAGCGTCCGTCGGGCGAATACCTCATCCATCAGCGAGATGAGCTCGGCGCGGTTGGCGAATCGCGCTGCGGAATCGGCGAATCGAACGTCGTCGATCAACTCGGCTAGGCCGATGGCGCGCATCGCCTCAGGGTAGAACTTGTCGAGTTGCAACATCATCAGCTGGACGTAGCGGCCGTCCTTGGTGCGGTAGGTCCCAACCAGGGGGTTCGGAGCGTCCGCGTGGCTGTACTTCGGAATCGAAGTGCCGCCGTGGATTTGGCTCACGGCGACGTCGGGGCTGAGGTTCCAGGCCGCCAGGCCGAGCAAAGAAACATCCACCACCGACCCCTGGCCGGTGGTGGCCTTCTTGTACAACGCGGCCGCGATTCCACCGGCAATCGTCATGCCCCCGAGCAGATCTCCGAAGGCCGGACGCGAGCGCACAAGCTCGTCGGCGTCTTCAGTGAGCATGGCGGCGATGCCACCACGCGCCCAGTACGAGACGCCGTCATAACCGGGTTTGTCTGCATCCGGACCTTTGGGGCCGTGGCCCGACCCGCGCACGTAGACGACGGCGGGGTTCACGGTCCGGATGTCGTCGACGTCGATGCCGAACTTCGTGCGGCGGCTCGGCAGGTAACTGGTAAGGAATACGTCGCACGTCGCGGCGAGCTTGAGGATCACCTCCCGGCCGCCGGCGGTACCGAGGTCAACCCCGATCGACTTCTTACCCCGGTTGGGTATCTCGATCATGTAATTGACCGAGCTGCCGCCCTTGTCGACGATGCCCATCGTCACGAGGCCGCGCTGCGGGTCACCGCCCTCCCGCGGCTCCACCTTGATGACCTCGGCACCCCACTCCGCCAGCACCGCACCGGCCGATGGCACGAAGGTCCACGCCGCCACCTCCAGCACGCGGACACCGCTGAGCACTTTGTCGACGGAAATGGCGGCCTCCCCTTTGGTCGCGGTGGTCAGCGTTGCCATCGCACCGACAGGTCAGCAACGGCGAAAACGCCTGTTTGCACTTAGCGAGAATGTCAGTTTCGAATCTGTTTGTAAACCACTAGGGTTGCGCTGACAGGCGCTCGGGAAAGGCCGGGTCTCCTTCGGCCCAGAACGCCCCCCACGTCGCCATGCGCTGAGGCATGGCGGCGCGCAGTCGGACGTCGGCCGGCCAGCGGATGAACTCCGGTCCCGGCCGCTCTGTCACATCGACTGAGTACCAAGGATGTTCCCGTCGCTTGACGAAGCACCACCGGCCGTCACGCCGCTCGTAGACGTCGTCGTAGCGCATCGCAATCACGTACCACCCGTCACCGTCCTCATGTTCGGCACGGCAATAGACGGATCCGGTCGCATGGTCGGCGTCGACAAGATCGAACTGGTGACCGCAGATCAAATGAATGCTCCGGTAGAACCGCCGCAGCACACCGTCGTACCAACCCCTCAATGCATCTCTGCCACGCCCCTCGCCCGCCTCCACATCGGGTACGAACAACGCCACCAACGCGTCAAGATCACGGGCGTCGAGGGCCATCGCGTATCGGCTGGGCAGCTGACTGATCGCCAAGCTCGACTCCACCCGGTCCAAACGGTCGGCGGCGATCGAGCCCTCCGATGCTGTCGCCATGGCGCGATTGTAGGCAGGAGCAGGTATGGAGAACCAGTGTTCTCGATATGCGGAAATCCGACTATCCTTCGGTCATGCCCTTCCCGGACATTTCACCCACGATTCCCGCCTTGGTGAGGTCGTGCTCAGTGCGTTTCGGGGATAAGCCGTTCCTCGTGGCAGGGGGGCAGGAACTGACCTACGCCGGCCTCAACCGCCGCTCGGCGGCACTGGCGACCGAGCTACTGGCGGTGGGTTTCGGAAAGGGTGACCACGTCGGAATCCTGATGCCCAACAGTGTCGATTGGGCACTTGCCTGGTTTGCCACCACCCGCATCGGCGCGGTCGCGGTCCCGCTGAACACCTTCTACAAGGGCTCCGAGCTGGCCTGGACTACACGCCATGCAGACCTGCGAGCGATCCTGACGTGGTCCCAATTTCGCAATCATGACTTCCTCGAACGGCTGCAGCAGGCGTTGCCGGGTCTGGCGGACCAACGGGAGCCGGGCCGGATCACGCTGCGCGAAGCCCCGTTCCTGCGGACCATAGCGGTGTGGGGACAGTCTGATCGGCCCTGGGCGACAACCATCAACGCCGATGATGCGATGTCGGCCGATGACGCCGACTTCCTCCTCGAGGTGGAATCGTGCGTGACACCGGCTGATGAGGCGATGATCATCTACACCTCAGGCAGCACCGGCGATCCAAAGGGGCCAGTGCACACTCAGGGCACCCTGGTCCGCCATACCTACAGCCTCACCTTCCCCTACGACGTCAACCAGGACGACGTGATGTTCACCGCCATGCCCTTCTTCTGGGTGGGCGGGCTGATCACCGGATTGCATGCGGTGATTCACCACGGCGCGACCCTGGTCACCCAGCCCGCATTCGACGCGGCCGAGGCTCTCGAGCTCATCGAGCGCCACCGCGCGACGATCACGCTGGGCTGGCCGCAGCAGGGCAAGACGCTGGCCGAGCATCCCGACTTCTCCGTGCGCGACCTGAGCTCGGTGCGACGCAGCAGCATGCCCGCCATGGTGCCGCCCGACCGACAACCCAAGGGCTCGGTCGGGCTTGGAATGACCGAACTGTGCGGCAACCACATCGCCGCCGACCCATACCTGCCTCAACCGGCACGCCGGGCCGAGATCGGCGGTGCACCCATGGAAGGGCTGCACCATCTACTCGTCGACCCCGATACAGCTGAGCCGGTGCCGACCGGCGCGGAAGGTGAAATCTGGGTTCGCGGATACTCGTTGATGCAGCGCCTGCACAAGCGCGAGCGCGAAGAGGTCTTCACCCCGGACGGCTATTACCGGACTGGTGATTGTGGCATCGAGTACGACGACGATTGGATCGGGTTCACCGGGCGGTTGGGCGATCTGATCAAGACCAGCGGTGGCACCAGCGTCACACCCGGCGAAGTCGAATCGGCGCTGGCCGGCTGCGACGGTGTGCTCGAGGCATACGTCGTCGGCGCCGAAAGTGGTGACGACGGAACGGTGGTCGCCGCGGCGGTGGTACCCCGCGGCGAATCCGAGCTCGATGGCGAGTCCTTGCGGGCACAACTGCGTGACCGGCTGTCGACCTACAAGGTGCCGAAGTTCATCTGGGTCGCCGCGAAGTCGGACCTTCCGTTCACGGCAACCGGTAAGGTCAAGAAGTCGGAACTGGCTCAGCAGCTCAGTGGGTTGTTGGAGCGCCGCTAGGGGGTGATCGCCTGTCCTTCGGGCATATTCGTGGTCATCAGTGTCAAGGGGATACCGCACAGCGCCTCGAGCTTGACCTCGGTCAACTCAAATCCGTCCCCCTCGTGTCGCTGTCGGAAATCGGACTTGACCCCGTAGCGCGCGGCGGCGTGCTCGGCCGCATCACAATCCGCGGTACGCACGACGACGGAGAACAGCCCGTCGCCATTGCGGGCCAGAAAGTGCGCCGCCGTACCCACGTCCATGGGTGCGGCGGCGGTCGGGGCGATCAGCTCGATGCCGCGGTCCCAGTCGAGGCGGATCTGCAGACCAAGATGCTCCAGCTCGAACGCCAGGAACTGAAAGCCCAGAGCTGTAAGGTAATCCGCGGCGCGGTCGAGCCGCTCGGGCGCGATCGCGAAGACGACGTGGTGCAACGAAGGCAGCGGCTGTGACATGTCAACGACTCTACGATGCGGCAAAGATCATTGGCGTTTTACGGAAACAATAATTCTCATTACGGTAGATTTGCGGCTGCGTCACCAACTGCCGTGCAGAGAGGCGCTTTATGGCACTCGAACAGTTCGAGCTAGAGGGTCAGGTCGCGATAGTCACCGGGGCCGGACGCGGCGTAGGTGCGGGCATCGCCAAAGTCCTTGCGGAAGCGGGTGCAACCGTGGTCGGTACCGCCCGCACATCGGCTGAGGTGGAGCAGACGGTGGAAGAGATCCAAGAGGCCGGCGGCAAGGGCCTCGCACTCACCGCCGACGCGCTCCTGCGCGCCGACAGCGAGCGCGTGGTGCAGACTGCGGTCGAGCAGTTCGGCCGCATCGACATCCTGGTCAACAACGTCGGTTTCGCGACCTACGGCCCATTCCTGGACCTCACCGACGACAACCTCCGGCAGACCTTCGAGTACTGCGTCACCTCTGCGTTCATCATGAGTCAGCTTGCGGTGCCCCACATGCTGCAGGTGGGACGGGGCTCCATTGTCAACATCTCCTCCGGCGCCGGACGATTCGGGATCCGCGGATTGCTGCCCTACTCGGTGGCCAAGGGCGGGCTGGAAGCCCTGACGCGAGCCATGGCGCAGGAGTTGGCCCCCAAGATCCGGGTGAACGCCATCGCACTGGGTGCCTTCATGACGACCGGACTGCAGTCAAGCTTCGACCTGATGCCTGGCTCCGAGGAGAAGTTGAAGGAGTTGACGCCGCTGCATCGTATCGGCGACGTCGCAGATCTCGGCAGACTGACGTTGTACCTGTCCACCCGCGATTGTTATGCCACAAGTTCCACTTTCACCGTCGACGGTGGCCTGCAGGGACCCAATTCGTCGCTTCCGATTCCCGATCTGTGACCCGCACCGCCCGACCCAGGAGCAATCACATTGGCAAACCAAGTCTTACGTGTAGCGCTGATTTCGACGGGCGGCGTCGGCAGCATCGCCTTGCGCGCGATCAACCGGCGCGGGCACCTCGATCTGGTCGGGGTCTGGGTGCACAGTCCCGAGAAGGCGGGACGGGACGCCGGCGAGGTCGTCGGGCTCGGCCCCGTCGGCGTGACGACGACGGCTGATCTCGACGACATCATCAAGCTCAAGCCCGACTGCGCGGTTTACACGGCCACCAGCCCCGACATGGATGCGGCCGCGGTGCGCGACTACGTCCGCCTGCTCCGCGCGGGCATCAATGTGGTCACCACGAACACGCCGGGAATGATGTTCCCCGACAGGTGGATTCCGGACCTGGCCGACCAGGTGCGGGCCGCGGCCCTGGCGGGCGGCGTCACGATCTACACCTCAGGTATCGAGCCGGGGTTCGCCGGCGACCAGTTCGCCGTCATGCTGTCGACGTTGTCCAATACCATCCGCTCGGTGCGGGCGCAGGAGATCTTCGACTACTCGGCCTATCCCAACGAGTATCTGATGTTCGACGCAATGGGCTTCGGTCGCCCGCTGGACTTCACCCCGCTGCTGGAATTGGAGGGCGCACAGCAGTTTGCGTGGGGACCACCAATCGGTCTGGTGGCGCGAGCGCTGGGCGTCGAACTCGACAAGGTCACCGAAAACTACGAGCGCGTCACCACACCCAGGGACCTGCACGTAGCGTGCGGCCTGATCCCCGCGGGCACCTGTGGGGCAGTGCGGGCCGAGACCACCGGGGTCGTCGACGGTCATCCGGTGATCACCATCGAGCACATCAACCGCATGGCTCCCGACCTCGCACCCGAGTGGGCATCAGCGCCACACGGCACCTACCGCATCGTCATCGAGGGAGAGCCGCACATCGAGTGCGATCTTCGCTTCGGGACCGAGGGCACCGCGGCATCGGCGAATGACAGCGCCATGGAGGCAACGGCGATGCGCGTGGTCAACGCCATCCCCTACGTAGTCGAGGGCGCCCCGGGCATTGCGACATCGCTGGACCTGCCACTCACCGCGCCTCGCAACGCGTTGGATTTCGGTTAGCCGATGAGCACAGACATGACCGGCAAGGTCGCATTCATCACCGGGGCCGCCCGTGGCCAGGGCCGCGCTCACGCCGTCAGGTTGAGCGCCGAAGGCGCCGACGTCATCCTCGTCGACATTGCAGGCCCGCTGCCGCCGAGCGTCCCCTACGATTCGGCCACCCCCGAGGATTTGGCCGAAACGGCGGCACTGGTCGCCGCCAACGGCAGGCGCGCCGTCACGGCGATCGTCGACACCCGCGACCACGATGCCCTCTGCGGTGCGGTCAACGAGGCAGTCGCCGAACTCGGCCGGCTGGACGTGATCGTCGCCAACGCGGGAATCTGCTGTCCGGCCGCCTGGGATCGAATTTCCCCGAGGGACTTTCAGGACACCGTCGCCATCAACTTGACAGGGACCTGGAACACGGTAATGGCCGGTGCCAAGCACATCATCGCCGGCGGGCGCGGCGGGTCGATCATTCTGATCGGATCGGTGGCCGGTGTGAAGGTGGAGCCGTTCATGGTCGCCTACACCGCAAGCAAGCACGGGGTCACCGGGCTCGCCCGGTCGTTCGCGGTGGAATTGGGCCGCTACAACATTCGCGTGAACAGCCTTCATCCCGGTTCGGTCGCGACGCCGATGGGCACTGGCCGGATGATCGAAGCCATGCAGGAGGCCGCAGACACATATGCGCACCCGCAATACGGATTCAGCAAGCAACTCATGCCCAACGCGGTGACAATGCCCGAGGATGTCGCGAATGCGGTCGCGTGGCTGGCCTCAGACGAGTCGAAATTCGTTACCGCTGCCGCGATTTCCGTTGATGTCGGGGTCGCTCAGGCTTAGCGGCAGTTGCGCGTCCCCGCGGAGACAAGCGTGAGCTCGGCATGAAAGTTGTATCAGGCGGTCGCGGACTCGGTGAATGACGGAGTTCATGGCCTCTTGGAGAATAATAATTCTCGCATGCGAGAATCGGTGCAACTCGGGCATGAAGGAATCAGGTGATGCAAGACCTGCACTGCAATCTGGCGGGGACACGGATGCTGATCATCGGGGCGTCCTCGGGAATCGGCCAGGCGTTGGCTCATGCCGCCCATTACCGGGGCGCTGAAGTGGCGCTCGCTGCACGCCGAGTGGATTTACTCGAGGACCTGGCAGATCAACTCTCCGGATCCGCCTACGAGCTAGATGTTTCCGACCCTGATGCGATCGAAGGGGTGATCAACGACGTCGCGACCGTGTTCGGCAGCCTCGACGCGGTGGTGTTCACCAGTGCCGTGGTGCCGTTCGCGCTGATCGAAGAAACTGATGTGGAGACATGGCTGCACGCCTACGCCGTCAATGCTGTGGGCGCCTCCCACGTGCTTCGGACCGCTCTACCCCACCTGTCCGAAAACGCGACGATCCTCGTCGCGTCGAGTGACGACGTCGGCCGGCCCCGAGCGGGAGTTGCCGCGTACCACGCAAGCAAGGCTGCGCTCGACGAGATTCTGCGCTCCTGGCGGGCCGAGCACCCTGGTCTCGGGCTGATCCGGGTGAGCGTCGGACCCACCTGCGACACCGAAATACTGCGTGGTGCCGATCGCGACTTGCTCGCCAACTTGTACCGCGCCTGGGCGCGGGAAGGCCAGATCCCGGTCGAGATGTCCGCGGTAGAGGACGTTGCCAACGCGATGCTCTCCCTGATCGCGGTTGCCCGGGCGAATCCCACTGTGATCAGCGAGATCGTGCACCTGGCCCCACGAATCGTCAAGCCTCAGTTGGCTCGCGGCTAAGCATCCGCCGGGCCCATCACGAAGGACCAAAACACAATGGATCTTGGTTTCGCGGGTGCTACGGCTGTCGTGACCGGAGGCAGCAAGGGAATGGGGCTTGCCATCGCCGAAACCCTTGGTGCCGAAGGCGCTTCGGTGGCAATCATGGCCCGGGGCAGGGACGCTCTGGACTGCGCCGCGGAGCGGGTCCGACGGGCCGGCGCTCCCGAAGTGCTGGCGCTCAGCGTCGACATGGTGGACCCCGAGTCCATTAAGTCGTCATTCGCGTCCGTCCGCGACGCCTGGGGCAGGCTGAATGTATTGGTGCATACCGTCGGTCCGAGCGCAGGCTCGTTCGAGGACCTCTCCGACGACGACTGGCACGCCGCCTTCAACCTCGGCACGCTCTCCGCCGTACGCTCGGTCCGGGCCGCGCTGCCTATGCTCCGATCGGCCCCGTGGGCCCGGGTGGTGACCTTGTCAGCGCATTCCATCCAGCGCCAGAGCACTCGCCTCGTCGCCTACACGGCCGTGAAATCCGCACTTTCGAGCTTCACCAAGAATCTCTCCAAGAGCCTCGGCTCCGAGGGCATCCTGGTCAACTGTGTCTGCCCCGGTACGATCGTCACCGCCAGTTTCACCGAGATCCTGCGCGACGTGCTGGCGGCCGACGGACTGGACTCTTCAGATCCGAGGGACGTGATGACATGGGTCGAGGCCACCTACGGCCATCCCTGTGACGTGGGCCGTGCCGGGCTTCCCGAGGAGATCGCCTCCGTCACCGCATATCTGGCGTCACAACGCAACGGCTACGTGACAGGAGCCACGGTCAACGTAGATGGCGGATCGGACTTCATCTGATGCGAACGCCGCCTACGGCGTGGATACCACACCGCGCTCAGCCCAGTGCGCGACAAACGGACCAATCGTCGAAAGATCGTAGAGTCCCGGCTGTGCCGCAACCACACTCGGAATCGCGTTGACGGCATGCATGGCAGTGGCCAGGCAGCCTTGCTTCGCGTGATCCTCATCGTGTGCACCGATCACCAGATGAAGGCTTATGTTGGGCCTACCCTCGAATGTCACCCCGTAGCCGGTTTC
Organism: Mycobacterium gordonae; assembly: GCF_001417955.2. GTDB lineage: Bacteria > Actinomycetota > Actinomycetes > Mycobacteriales > Mycobacteriaceae > Mycobacterium > Mycobacterium gordonae_B. The sequence goes on from NZ_LKTM01000310.1 coordinate 161,906, forward strand.
CGTCGGCCAGCTCGGGGCCAGGTCGTCGGCCATCCTAGTGAGATGTTCAACCGCCAAGGCGGTTTCGCCGCAGTCGACCTCTACGCCGAAGCGCATTGCACCCACTGCTCCCGCCGGGATCTCACCGGCAGCCACTGTCAACGCTCTTGGCGTCGTGGCGACCTCGCGGAATCCGGTGACGGATTGGATCTGCAATCCGAGAGCCTGTGCCATCACAGTAGCGGTACCGATCCATGCGCTCGCGGCGTAGTTGGTGTCAGCCAGCAACGGGGTGGTGTCATCCGGCGCGTGACCGAATCCCATTGCGTTGAAGATCAGGTCGTGGCTGGCATAGGTCGAGTAGTTCAGCACCTCGCGCACACTGATCCGGCTTGTGCGCTCGGTGAGCCGGGACAGGACTGGCGCCAACGACTCACCGATGAAGCCTGGATAAAGACCAAGCCCGAGAAATGATGAATTGCCTGATTGACAGGCATTTTCGATGCTCTCCGCGAGCGACTGGTGCAGCGAGCGGGGATGGACGAACCGGCTCCCGGTTGCCACCACGTTCTTGCCTGACGCGAGCAGGTCACAGACGTCCGCAAAACAGCCGGCGGTGTCGGTCTCGACCTTGCCCATGTAGAGCACCACGTCGGCGTCGGTTGCGATGACCGCATCGCGATCGGCCGAAGTCGACACGCCCGTGTCGGGCAAACCGCACAGCGCGCCCGCATCGATGCGCGCCTTCGCCGGGTCATACACGCGCACTCCGGCGAGCTCCAGGTCCGGCCGACCCAAGATATGTCGCAACGACATCATCCCGGTCACCCCGGTCGCCCACTGGATAACGCGAGTCATGTCAGGCGATCTCCTCAATCCCAGACCACGTCGAGCCGCGGCGGCGACCGGAACAGCGTGCCGGTCACGAAGGGCGCAGGCGCCCGGGGATCGAGCCGCAACCCTGGCAGCTCGTCGAACAGCGCGTTGAAGATGGTCGCACTCTCCAGCCGGGCTAGGTGCATACCCAGGCAGACGTGCGCACCATGGCCAAAACCGATGTGCGGCATGCGATCCCGGAATATATCGAAAGATTCAGCATCCGCCCAGCGTGTCTCGTCATGGTTGGCGCTGCCGAGGTTCACCATCATCGTCGAACCCTTCGGGAGCTCCAGCCCGAAAAACTCGGTGTCCACGCTGACTTCGCGAATGAAATTGAGCAGTGGCGTCTCCCACCGGATGCCTTCCTCGATCGCCTGCGGTAACAGATCGCGGTCGGTGCGCACCGCAGCGAATTGGTCAGGGTGTGTCAGCAAAGCCATCGCAAGGCTGGCAGTCGAACGCGACGTGGTCTCCGCTCCCGCGGGAAGCAGGTTGCGCATGAACCCGTAGATCTGCTCGTCCGACATCTTGACGCCGTCGATCTCCGCCTGCGACAGGATGGTGACCATATCGTCCTTCGGCGACTTGCGCCGGTCGGCGAGCACCTCGATGAAGTACTCCTTCATGTCCGCCGAGGCCTTCAGCGCGGTTCCCATATCGGCGCGAAAACCCAGTAGGTCGATGGCCAGGCGATGAAACTCCCCGATATCGGCCTCCGGTAATCCGAGGAGCGCCGCGATGATCCGCACCGGAATCGGCATGAACACGGCGTCGACCAAATCGGCACGCTTGTCACGGCGGAACTTTGCAATCGTTCGATCGACCAGTGGGCCCACCAACTCAGCGCCCCACCGCTTCATCGATGATCGTGCGAAAGCGAATTCGTGCAATTTGCGGTATGTCGCATGCTCAGGTTCCTGCATCTCAAGGATGGTCGGGCCCTGCAACGGCCGCATCATGTCCTCGTAGATCCGGGTACTGAAAGTGATGTTGTCAGTGAAGACTGCCTTCACGGCGTCGAACGAGTACGCCGTGAAGGTCTTTCTGCCGTCAGCCCCGATCGCGGGAACGCCCATCTCCGGCCACCCCGGGTGGACGGCCGCCTTTGCACGAAGTTCGCGTAACAGCGGATAGGGGCTTGCGTCGCCGTCGGCGCCCATTCCGGCGTTGAATTTCGCCTGCGCGTCGCGGATGCGCCGATCGATGTCATCGGCGATTGTCGGCTCGGTCACCCTGCCACCTCCGCGAAGGGAGTTCAACATACATTCCGTCGGTTGCAAACCTACATGATGTATGTTGAGTCGACGAGCACCCCTGCCAAATCGCGAAAGAGCAACCTGGAGAATTTGATTGGTTATTCGAGTCGCACAGTGGGCGACCGGTGCGGTCGGTCGACCCGCACTACAGGAACTCATTGAAAATCCGCATTATCAGCTGGTGGGTGTGCTGGTCTACGATCCGCAAAAGGCCGGTGCCGATGCGGGCGCCCTGTGTGGCCTACCGCCGGCAACGGGTGTACTCGCCACGACGGACAAGGACGAGATCATCGCGACAGGCGCTGACGTCGTCGTGCACGCCGCCAGCAAGGCTCACGCCGTGGAGACCAACGCCGAGGACATCTGCCGCCTGCTCACCGCGGGCACCAGTGTCATCACCACAACCTCCTACAACCACTTGCCGACCTATGGCGCGGAAACTCAGTCGGCATTCGTTCAGGCCTGTCGGCAGGGCAGGTCACGTTTTCATGCCGCCGGCGAGAACCCGGGCTTCATGTTCGAGCGGCTCGTCGCGACGGTGACCGGGCTCAGCAAGACTATCGACCGCATAGACCTCTATGAGGCAACTGACGTTTCGGCTGTCGACAGTCGGCCGATGCTGGTCGACCTGATGGGCATGGGCCGTCCGCCAGCGGACGTCACCGTTGACTCGCCGATCATCGGGAAGCTGGACATGGCCTACCGCCAGGCCCTCAATGCCACTGCCGACGTTCTCGGGGTCAACCTGTCGCATATCGACGTGGCGGTCGACGCCACCACACTCCCCTACGACCTGGAGGTGCCGGCCGGCACCATCGCCGCCGGAACAGTTGTCGGCCAGCGTTTCTCGTGGGTAGGCCATTGGTCGGGCCGTCCGCTGCTGGCCGTCCACGAGGAATGGGTGTTGACTCGCGACCTCCCCCAGTGGGGCATGGCGCCGCTGGGGCCCGGCGAGAAGGCGCCCTTGATCCGGGCGGTAATCAAGGGTGAGCCGAGTTTTGAGCTTCAGCTTGACGTGGGTTTCGACGGTTCACCGCACGTGGGCCGACATGCCATGCCAGGTCACCTGATGATCGCGATGGGAGCGGTCCGCGCCATTCCCTACGTGCTTGCACAGCCGCCCGGCATCGTCACCGCGCCGGTGTTCGGCGCGATCCAACTAGCTTGAGGCGCAAGCGACCGCGCGTGCGATGTGATCACTGGGCGCAGCGTGGAAGACGTGTGCGCTGCCGTCCGCCAACACCTTTCGCGCGACCAGATAATCGGAACCCATCCAGCCCTGTCGGATGAAGCGACCGAAACGCAGGAATGTTCCCGGGGCGCCGCTGGCCGACGGCACGAGTTTCACCTGCTCCATCCCGTTCTTCACACCCTCGCCCGTGAGCGGGCGCGCGGCGGCGAGACCGCGCACGATCACGGTGGCGGCGTCGTGGGACAGGCCCGGCATCGAGTTTCCGGGCCGGCGACCAAAGCGAGCCTCGAATCGGTCGAGGAAGCCCTGGCCTACGGTATTCCGTTCGTCGTAGCTGTCCAGGCCGATCCAGCCGGACAGGTGGCGCATCCATTCCGCGTTGATGTGGGCCATTTCGAACGCGGTCGTGGTGTAGCGCGGCGGGTCCCAACCCGCGGCCAGCAACGCATCCGTGAAACCCCACAGGCCGTGTCCGAACCCGACATGCACCAGCGCGTCGGGTTCGGCTGCGCGCAACGTGGTCACAGTCTCGGACTTGTCGGCTTCGACCTGGGGAATCGGCACGGTGGCAACGATCTTCAGGCCTGCCGCGTCGTAGGCTCGCTGGGCAAAGGCGAGATACTCCTTTCCGATCAGCGACGACTCGTAGGCTATTGCGATCCGTGTGCGGCCGTCGCCGATCATCACCGCGGCCAGCATTACCGGCTCCTCGGCCATCGAGTTCGAGCCGTTGTTCAGGGCGAAGCACCATTCGCCGAGTGCGCCCTCGGAGCCCGAGAGAGTAACGATGGGAACCCGGGCGGTGGTCTCCACGTGGGAACGCAGCGGCACAACGTTGTCCGACACCCACGGTCCGTAGATGACCAGGCAACCCTCCGCCACCAGTTCGTCGAAGGCTCTTTCGACGGCGAGGTACGTGCCGTTCGGCAACCCGACGACATCGCGCGAGACGAGTTCGACCGGGCGGTCAATCAGCCCGCCGGCGAAGGCCTCGTCCATGACCAGACGCAGTGCGTCGATGGTGTCGTTATCGGTGTCACCTTTGGTCGGATAGTCATTCAGCAGGCCGACTTTGAGAGGCGCGACCGAACCGTATGCGCGAACGTCTGCCATAGGGGCAACATACAGCATGAAGGTTGTAGCGACCGGCTGGCGATCAGACCGGCCACAGCACGGAAATGACTGTTTGCAGAACCTGCATATTGCGCTTCCCACGTGTTAGCTTCGTGGCTAGCGGCCCACCGTCTTTGGGAGACGCAAATGACACTCGCACCAACGCTGGATTCACGCAAGCAGGCCGGAGAAAAGCGGTACCGCGTGATCCAGTGGGGCATGGGCAACGTTGGCACCCTGGCCTTGCGCCACTTCGCGCACAACCCCCTCTACGAGGTGGTTGGGGTGCTGTGCAACCGCCCCGAAAAGGTAGGAAGGGATGCGGGTGAACTCGTCGGAGTGGATCCGATCGGCGTGCTCGCCACGACCGACAAGTCCGCACTCGAGGCCCTTGACGCCGACTGCGTGTTTTATGCGTCCCTCTGGTCGGACGTCGACGAGATCTGTCGCCTGCTGCGCGGAGGAAAGAGCGTCGTCGCCTCGGGCGGCGCGTGGTGGCACCGGACTGAAAACAACAGCGCAGACATCGACAAGATCGACGCGGCATGCAAGGTGGGTGGCACCTCGTTTCACGGCGGGGGCATCCACCCGGGTTACGCGGCGGATCTGCTCGTCTTGACGCTCGCCCGGATCGCCGGCAAGACCGACCACATCCACATCTACGAGGCGGTGAACTTCAACAAGGACACGTTGAAGTATCTGAACGAGATGGGGTTCGGAAAGACCCCGGCCGAATTTGCGAAAGGCAATCTCTTCCAGGACGCGTGGACGTTGTTCGCGCAGTCCCTGACCATGGTCGTCGAAGGCCTGGGCGAGACTGTGGAGAAGTTCACGACGGACGTCGAGCTGGGCACGGCCACCCGCGACATTCCGTATGAGGGGACTCCGGACATGGACATGCCGGGCCTCAAGGGTGTGATCAAGAAGGGCACCGTCGCGTCCCAGCATCATCTCTGGACTGCGTGGGTGGCGGGCAGACCATTCATCACCTTGCACGAGCTTTACTCGTTCACAGAACACGCCGCGATCGATCCCAGACCCGACTGGGAGCCGTACTACCACTATCGGGTTGTGATCGAGGGTGATCCAGGGACCGAGCTCATCCTTCGGGGCAGCCCGCATGCACGAGAACACGCGAGGCCCGGCTACGTCGGCTACGCATGGACTGCGATGGAGCCCGTTAACTCAATTCCCGCCATCTGCGATGCGCCGCCGGGTTTCAAGTCCCATGCCGACCTCGGGCTCATGACAGTCCGCGGGATCGTGCGCTGACGACGCCAGGGACCGACACTCAACATGCAGGGTGAATGTTGATACCATCGTCGTCATGGCCAAGCGCGGCGGGGCGGACGGTGAGCGACGTGCGCGTGGCGAGCAGACCCGTCGGGCCCTGGTCGAGGCAGGCCGCGAATTGTTCGTGGAGCGCGGATATTTCAACACGAGCATCGGCGATCTGGTTTCGAAGTCAGGCGTCGGCACGCGAGGTGCCTTCTACCATCACTTCAGGGACAAGGCCGAGTTGTTTCGTGCGGTATTCGAAGAAATCGAGAACGAGCTGACGCTCCGGTCCATAGCCGCTCCTCCGGCGGGCGCCGACCCGTGGGAGCGGCTGACCCGCGGTCTGCACGGATTTCTCGAAGCGGCAACCGAACCCGCCGTGCAACAAGTGATGCTCGTCGACGGACCGGTAGTGCTGGGCTGGCACGAACTGCGCGTGATCCAGGAGGACAACAGCATTGCCCTGATCAAAGAGGTGGTGCGTGAGGCGATCGCCGAGGGCATCATCGACGACCAACCCGTCCGGGAACTGACGCACATGCTAATCGCCGCGCTCGAAGAAGCCTCACTGCTGGTTGTCCATTCGGCGAATCCCGTCCGGGCCCGCAGGCAAGCCGCCAAGGTCCTCGACCGGCTGTTGCTCTCGTTTGCTTCAGAACCACGAAAAGTGTTGCGGCGCTGGTGAGATAGGCTTGCCCCGTAGGGTCATGCCGACGCGTCGGAAATGCTCATTGCCGATAATGAATATTGATACTCTGCCTCTCTGATAACCTTTCTTTTGACGGCGTGCGAGGAGACTGATGCGGCCCCAGAACATGATCCCGCTGAGTAGTAGGCAACACTTGCAATGCTTCGGCCGCGGCCGATTTCAGTGCGCCGCGCGCGCTAACCGCGGCCTGCTCGGCGTCGGTCCCCGTGACTGACGCGCCGCGCCGACCCCTGCGGGTAGCGGTCGTCGGCGCGTCATCCGGTCTCGGCCGCTGTATCGGCACCGGCCTTGCTCAACGCGGTGCCCACGTCGCTCTGTTGGCCCGCCGGTATGACCGGCTTGTCGAAGCCGCAAAGGACGCTGGCAACGGGGCGGTGGCCGTTGCCTGTGACGTCACCGAAGCCGATACGTGCCAGCGGGCGATAACCGAAGTAGTCGGCGCGCTAGGCGGCCTCGATGCCCTGGTCTACACGACCGGCATGGGGGTGCTGGCACCACTGCGCGAGGTGACGGCAGAGCAGTGGGCGAAGCTCTTCGCTACCAATGTCACCGGCGCTTCGCTGCTTACCGCGGCCGCCGCGCCGCATCTGGCCGAGGCCGGCGGTTCGGCCGTTTACCTGTCATCGCTCAGCGCGTCCTATACGACTCCGTGGCCCATGCTCGGGGCCTACGCGGTCAGTAAGGGCGCGCTGGACAAGCTCGTCGAGGCCTGGCGCATCGAACATCCGGAGATCGGCTTCACCCGCCTCGCAGTAGGCGACAGTCTCGGTGGGAGCGGCGACGCGCAAACGGAATTCAACAAGAACTGGGATCCCGGCGTTCTCGATACGGCGATCAGATACTGGATGGAGAACAAGTACATGCTCGGCGGCCTGGTGGACGCCGAGCACCTGACCGATGTCGTCGACGCTGTGATTCGTTGCGGCAAAAGTAGTTTCATCCCCTACCTGACGCTGGCCCCGCGTGCCTCCGGAGCGGTGAAAGAACTGCGACAGTGGTGATGCACGAATCTCACCCATGGCATACCGCCCGTCTGACCATTCCTTTCACGAAGGAGAGCCGATGAAGTCCAGGGCAGCGGTGTTGCGCGGCGTGGGACTGGACTGGGAGGTAGCCGACGTCGAGCTTGACCCCCCGCACGCGGGTGAGGTTCTGGTGAAGATGGCCTACGCGGGAATCTGCCATTCCGACGAGCACTTTCACAGCGGTGACAGTGTGCCGACCTCAGAAATGGAAGAGATGATGCGGGCATCGGGCGTTCCGGTACCCGAATGGTTTCCCATGCTGGGCGGTCACGAGGGCTCGGGTGTCGTCGAGGCGGTCGGGCCGGAGGTGAAGACCTTGAAACCCGGCGACCACGTGGCGATCTCGTTCTTTCCCGCCTGCGGCAACTGTCGGTGGTGCACTACCGGACACGCCTATCTGTGCGACATAGGCGCCGACATCTACGACAAGGCGATGACGACTGACAAGACTCGCCGCCGCCATCTCGACGGGGAAGACCTGATGGCGATGATGCAGGTCGGCACGTTCTCGGAGTTCGTGGTCGCCTCCGAGCGCTCCCTGGTCAAGGTGCACGACTGGATTTCGCTGGAAGCCGCGTCGCTGGTGTCTTGCGGTGTGACAACGGGATTCGGATCCGGCTCAGTCGCTGCGGGTACAGAAGCAGGCGACACGGTCGTGGTGATCGGCGTCGGTGGGATCGGCATGAACGCTGTGCAGGGCGCGAAGGTCGCGGGCGCCAAGCACATCGTCGCCGTCGACCCGAACGAGTTCAAACGTCAGATGGCACCGGTCTTCGGCGCCACGCACACCGCTGTCGACACCGGCGCCGCGCTGGAACTGGTCAAGGAGATCACGTGGGGCGTAATGGCCGACCGAGTTATTCTCACGCCCGGGGTGGTGCCCGTGGACATGGTGCTGATGGGAATGATGTTGTTGCGCAAAGGCGGAACCTGTGTGCTGACCGGTATGGCCAAGATCACCGACATGATGGTGCCTCTGATACTCGGCGACATGGTCAGTTCCTGCAAGACCCTCAAGGGCGCCCTCTACGGCGAGATGAATCCACGCGAAGCCATGCCGAGGCTGCTGTCGATGTACGAGTCCGGCCTCATCAAACTCGACGAATTGGTGACGCAGAGATACAAGCTCGACGACATTAACGAAGCGATGAAGGATCTGCGCGCAGGCAAGAACATTCGTGGCGTCATCGCTTTCGACTGACAGGCGTCTTCGTGACTTCCGGCGCTGTCGAGCCGCGCCGTCAGATACTTCGGTCAGCGCCCAACAGTCGTTCCACATATTTCGCGATCACGTCCACCTCGAGATTCACCTGGGTGCCCACCGGGGCGGAACCCAGCGTGGTCAGCTCGCGGGTGGTCGGAATCAGCGAGACCTCGAACCAGTCCCGGGGCTCGGCGCCCAGACCGGAAACGGTCAGCGAAATCCCGTCGACGGTGATCGAACCCTTCTCCACGACGTAACGCGCCACCGAGGCGGGCATCTCGACACGCACCACCTCCCAGTGCTCGGAGGGGGTGCGGGCGACGATCTCCCCGGTGCCGTCCACATGACCCTGCACGATGTGCCCGCCCAGCCGGCTGTTGATGGCGGCGGCGCGCTCCAGGTTCACCCGGCTCCCCGGCCGCAGGTCACCCAGGTTCGAACGGTTGAGTGTCTCGGCCATCACGTCGGCGCTGAACTGGCCGTCGGGCAGCACGTCGACGACCGTCAGGCAGACCCCGTTGACGGCGATCGAGTCCCCGTGGCCGGCATCGGAGGTGACCGTCGGACCGCGGATGATCAGTCGGGAGGCGTCGACCAGCGCGTCGCGCCCGGTCACCTCTCCGAGTTCCTCGACAATTCCGGTGAACATCGCACCAGGTTAATGAGTGTCCCGGCGCCCCCGCACCCGCCTGGTTCCCCGGCCGGGTCATGGGCACCCTCTACGATGCAGGGTATGCAAAAATCCCGCCGCCTTCTGGCTGTCCTGGCTGCGCTGGTCGTCGCGATCACGTTCGCCGCAGGTTGCTCGATCAAAAAGAAGGACAGCGGCGGGCCACTTCCGGACGAAAAGGCCACCCAGACGCTGGTCACCCAGGCCACCGAAGCCAGCAAGGCCGTCAAGAGCGCGCACATCGTCTTGACGGTGAACGGCAAGATCCCCGGCCTGTCCATCAAGACGCTGACCGGTGACCTCAACACCGAGCCCACCGCAGCCAAGGGCAACGTCAAGCTGACGTTCGCCGGCTCCGACATCGACGCGGACTTCGTGGTGATCGACGGAATCCTGTACGCCACGCTCACCCCGAACAAGTGGAGCGACTTCGGCAAGGCTTCCGACGTGTATGACCCGTCGCAGATCCTGAGCACCGACAAAGGCGTGGCCAACGTGCTGGCCAACTTCAGCGAGGCCAAGGCCGACGGGCGCGAGAACATCAACGGTCAGAACACCGTCAGGATCACCGGCAAGACCACGGCCCAGGCGGTCAACGCGATCGCGCCGCCGTTCAGCGCATCCGACCCGGTGCCGACGACTATCTGGATCCAGGACGGCGGCGATCACCAGATGGTGCAGGCGAAGCTGGAGCGCGGTACCGGCAACTCCGTGCAGATGACCTTGTCCAACTGGGGCCAGCAGGTCCAGGTCACCAAGCCCCCGCTGAGCTGATGGCCATGCAAGCGGGGCGACGGATCGCAATCAGCGCGGGCAGCCTGGCGGTGCTGCTCGGTGCCCTCGACACCTATGTCGTGGTCACGATCATGCGCGACATCATGAGCAGTGTCGGCATCCCGGTGAACCAGCTGCAGCGGATCACCTGGATCGTGACGATGTACCTGCTGGGGTACATCGCGGCGATGCCGCTGCTGGGCCGCGCTTCCGACCGGTTCGGGCGCAAGTTCGTGCTGCAGGCCAGCCTGCTCATGTTCATCGTCGGCTCGGTGGTGACCGCGCTGTCGGTGCAGATCGGCAACTGGACGATCGAGGCCGGCGACTACATCCTGCTGTCCCCGGACCCGAACCGGGCATTCCACGTGCTGATCGTGGGCCGCACCATCCAGGGCATCGCCAGCGGCGCCCTGTTGCCGGTGACGCTGGCGCTGGGCGCCGACCTGTGGTCGGAGCGCAACCGCGCCGGGGTCCTCGGCGGCATCGGCGCCGCGCAGGAACTGGGCAGCGTGCTGGGCCCGCTGTACGGCATCTTCATCGTCTTTCTGTTCCACGACTGGCGTCACGTGTTCTGGATCAACGTCCCGTTGACCCTGATCGCCATGGTGATGATCCACTTCAGCCTGCCCTCACACGACCGCAGCGACTCCCCCGAGAAGATCGACATCACCGGCGGTCTGCTGCTGGCCCTCGCGTTGGGCCTAGCCGTCATCGGCCTGTACAACCCCAACCCCGACGGCAAGCAGGTGCTGCCTAGCTACGGGCTGCCCCTGGTGATCGGCGCGGCCGTCGCAGCGCTCGCGTTCTTCGCTTGGGAGCGCTTCGCACGCACCCGGCTCATCGAACCCGCCGGCGTGCATTTCCGTCCGTTCCTGTCCGCCCTGGGCACCTCGGTCTGCGCCGGCGCGGCCCTGATGGTGACGCTGGTGAATGTCGAGTTGTTCGGCCAGGGCGTGCTGCAGATGGACCAGAACCAGGCGGCGGGCCTGCTGTTGTGGTTCCTGATCGCGCTGCCGATCGGCGCGGTGCTCGGCGGGTGGATCGCCACCCGGGCGGGCGACCGGGTCGTGGCCTTCGTCGGAATGCTCATCGCGGGCGCCGGCTACTGGTTGATCTCGTTCTGGCGCGGCGACCTGATGCAGCGCAAGCACGACATCCTCGGATTGATGCTGCCGGCGGTGCACACCGACCTGCTGGTGGCCGGCATCGGGCTCGGTCTGGTGATCGGACCGCTGTCGTCGGCGGCGCTGCGGGTGGTGCCCGCGGCCCAGCACGGCATCGCCTCGGCCGCGGTCGTGGTCGCCCGGATGACCGGCATGCTGATCGGCGTGGCCGCGTTGAGCGCCTGGGGGCTGTACCGGTTCAACCAGAACCTGGCGCACCTCTCGGCGACCATTCCCCCGGATGCCAGCGTGCTGGAACGGGTGACCATTCAGGGACACCAGTACCTGCAGGCGTTCGCGCTGATGTACGGCGACATCTTCAAAGTCACCGTGGTCATCTGTGTGGTGGGCGCGCTGCTCGGGCTGCTGATCGGTGGGCGTAGCGAGCACGCCGACGAGCCGGAGGTTGCCGAACAACCGGCGGTCGAGCCGCAGGTCGAGGCAGCTAGCGAGCCACCAGGCTGAGCAACAGGTCCGGTCCGACCTGTTCGACGCTGTCGAACTGCCAGCGCAACGCGTGCGCCATGCTGGACACCCCGACGTCATCGACCGCGGTCACCGGACCGCCCAGCAGGATGGGCGCCACGTAGGCCAGGATCCGGTTGATCGCCCCGGCGCGCAGGAACGCCCCGGCCAGCGTGGGGCCGCCTTCCAGCAGCACGTCGGTGCGGTCCGCCAGCGCCCGGAGCACCTCTACGGGTTCGTGGGTGCGGATCACCATGGTGCGTGAGTCTTCGTTGAGCACGTTGGCTTCCGGCGGAACTTCGCGCTTGCCCACCACCACCCGCAGCGGCTGCTGCGGCGACAGCGAACCGTCGGGGAGCCGGGCGGTCAGCGTGGGATTGTCGGCGAGAACGGTTCCGGTGCCGACCACGATCGCGTCCGCGATCGCGCGGCGACGGTGCAGGTCAGCGCGGGCGGCCTCGCTGGAAATCCACTGGCTGGATCCGTCGGCCGCCGCGCTACGCCCGTCGATACTGGTCGCGTACTTCCACGTCACATGCGGATAACCGGTGCGCTGCTTGTGCAGCCACTCCCGCAGCGGACCGGCCGCGACCTGGTCGGCCATGATGCCCGACCGCACCTGCACACCCGCCGCGTTCAGTCGGCCGGCCCCGCCGCCGGCGATGCCGTTCGGGTCGTTGAGCGCGTAGATCACCGTCCCCACCCGCGCTTCGATGAGGGCGTTGACGCAGGGCGGCGTCTTGCCGTAGTGATTGCACGGCTCCATGGTGATCACCGCGATACCGCCGGCGGCCAGACCGCCGGCCCGGCGCAACGCCACGACCTCGGCGTGGTCCCCGCCGGCGGGTTGGGTGGCGCCGACACCGACGACGCGGCCTTCCTGGTCCACGATCACGGCACCCACCGGCGGGTTCGGATACGTGGTGCCCTTGACCTGATATGAGTGCTCGATGGCCAGCTTCATGGCCTCTTCGATGCTCTTGACCTGCTCGGGCACGTTTGGGCCGGTCATGACCGGTCCCCCAAGTGGCGCGACACGGCAGCGGCCTGTCGTCGCAGCGCTTCGACGGCGGCGGCCGGATCCTGCGCGCCGTATACCGAAGACCCCGCCACGAAGCAGTCGACACCGGCTTCGGCGGCCTGCTCGATGGTGTCCTCGTTGATGCCGCCGTCGATCTCGACCAGGATCGTCAGCTCCCCCGCGTCCACCAGCTTGCGTACCGTACGCACCTTGCTCAGCACCTCCGGGATGAAGCTCTGGCCGCCGAAACCCGGTTCGACGGACATGATCAGCAGCGTGTCGAACTGGGGCAGGATTTCCAGGTACGGCTCGAGTTCGGTACCAGGCTTGACACTGATTCCGGCCTTGGCTCCGGCGGCGCGGATGTCGCGGGCGACCCCGACCGGGTTGTCGGTGGCCTCGGCGTGGAAGGTGACGTTGTAGGCGCCGGCTTCGGCGTACGGCGGCGCCCAGCGGTCCGGGTTGTCGATCATCAGATGGCAGTCCATCGGGATGCTGGTGGCTGCAAGCAAGCTCTCTACCACTGGCAGACCGATCGTCAGGTTCGGCACGAAGTGGCCGTCCATCACATCGACGTGCAGCCAGTCGGCGCCGTGCACCGCGGCGGCTTCGTCGGCGAGCCGAGCGAAGTCAGCCGCCAGGATCGACGGCGCTATCAGCGGACCCCCCGTACCAGGCATGTGCGACAGACTACTGATCGTCCGGAAGCCGGCGCAGGGCAGCCGCGAACATGGCGTCGGTGCCGTGCCGGTGCGGCCACAACTGCACGTACGGACCCTCACCCAACCCGTCCACCGGTTCGAACAGCGGCCGGGTGTCGATGGCCTCCACCGGATGACGGCGCAGCGCGTCGGCGACCACTCCCACCGTCTCGGCGAGGTGCGGCGAACAGGTCGCATACAGCACCACCCCACCGGGGCGGGTGAGCTTGATCGCGGCACCCAGCAGTTCGCGCTGCAACCGGGCCAGGGCCGGCACGTCGGACGGCTGGCGCCGCCAGCGCGCCTCTGGCCTACGGCGCAGCGCACCCAGCCCGGTGCAGGGCACGTCGACCAGAACGCGGTCGAAACCCGGCGCCAGGCCGGACTCCCGACCGTCCACCCGCAACACCTCGACCGGCAGCCCCCGGGTGTTCGCCACGACCAGGTCCGCCCGGTGCGCGGCGGGTTCCACCGCCGTCACGGAGGCTCCAGACTGCGCGCCGAGGGCGGCCAGCAGCGCGGTCTTGCCGCCGGGCCCGGCGCACAGGTCCAGCCAGCGCCCGGTGTCGCCATCGACCGGAGCCAGTGTCAGCGCCCGCGCCACCAACTGGCTGCCCTCGTCCTGCACCAGCGCCCGGGCCTCGCGGACCGGCTCCAGCTGCCCGGGGTCACCGCCGGACAGATACACCGCGTAGGGCGAGTACCGCCCGACGGTGCCGTGCACGGTCTCGGCGAGCTCGCCGGCCGTCAGCACCCCGGGGCGGGCCGCCAGGTGCACCAGGGGCCGTTCGTCGTCACTGGCCAGCACCGCGTCCAGCTCGCCGGCCGATGTTCCCAGGGCGTCGGCGAAGGCCTGAGCGATCCAGCGTGGGTGGGCGTGCACGAATGCCGCGTAGCCGACCGGGTCGTTGCGGGGGGCCAGTTCCTGCACCCAGGACTGCTCGTCTCGGCCCGAGATGGTGCGCAGCACACCATTGACGAAACCGGCTCGCGCCGAATCGAATTCGATGCCCGCCTGGTCGACGGTGGTGGAGACCGCGGCGTGCGCGTCCACCCGGGTGCGCAACAGCTGATAGGCCCCCAGTCGCAGCAGGTCGAGCAGGACCGGATCGATGGTGTCCGGCGCCCGGCCGGCGGCGGCGGCGATGATCGCGTCCAACAGGCCGGCACTGCGGCATGTTCCGTAAGTGAGCTCGGTGGCGAACGCGGCGTCGCGGCCGGTGATCCCGCGTTCGCGTAGCAGCGCGGGCAGCACCAGGTTCGCGTAGGCATTGCGCTCGCTGACCGCCCGCAGCGCGTCGAACGCGGCGCGGCGGGCGGGGTCCAGGGGTTTGCGGCGCGGGCGGTGCGGAGGCTTCTGGGGTTTGCGGTCGGGACGCTTGCGGTAAGGCCGGTCCTGGGTCATGAGGCACGGATCTCCGGGTCGAGCCGAGCACCCCGCGCCCAGTCGGCGGCGTTCATCGGCTTCTTCCCGGGCGGCTGTATCTGGCCCAGCCGGACCGGTTGCGAAGCGGTGCCGACCCACACACTCTTGCGGTCGACCTGAATCGCACCGGGTTCCAACGACGCGTGGGCACCCGAATCCAGTTGTACCGGGCCGACTTTCACGCGTATGTCGCCGATCAGGGTCCAGGCGCCCGGGTTGGGCGTGACCGCGCGGATCCGCCGCTCGACCACCTGCGCCGGCAGGTCCCAGCGCACCCGGGCCTGCTCGACGGTGATCTTGGGCGCCAGGCTGACCCCGTCGACGGGTTGCGGGCGCGGCGTCAGCGCTTGATCGGCGATTCCGTCCAAAGTGCCCGCCAGCAGCTCCGCGCCCGAAACGGCCAGTCGCGCCAGCAGGTCGCCGGCCGTGTCGGTCGGCCGGATGGTCTCGGTGACAATGCCGTACACCGGCCCGGAGTCCAGGCTGGGCTCGATCTGGAAGGTGGTGGCCCCGGTGATGGTGTCGCCCGCCGCGATCGCGGCCTGCACCGGCGCGGCGCCGCGCCAGGCGGGCAGCAGCGAGAAGTGCAGGTTCACCCACCCGTGCGGGGGGACCGCGAGCAGCGCCTCACCAAGCAGCGCGCCGTAGGCCACCACCGCGCAACATTGCGGGGACAGTTCGGTCAGTTCGGCCACGAACTCCGGCGAGTTGGGTCGCGCCGGACGCAACACCGGAATGCCCCGATCCAGCGCCTCTCGCGCCACCGGCGACGGCTCGGGTGTACCGCGCCGCCCGGATGCCGCGTCGGGACGGGTCAAGACCGCGATGACCTCGTGGCGGGGCGAGTCGATAAGGCGACGCAGAGCGGGCAACGCGGGGTCGGGGGTACCGGCGAAGACGATGCGCACCGAGACAGTCTATGAACTCCCCCGATCCGGGGCGTCCGACAGCCCGACAGCGAAATCACAGCTAGTTACAAACTTGCCTATGCATACTGTGTCCGTACGCAATGAAATTGCACCCGCACTCCCCGCAAGGAGATCCCCCATGACGATCGAAACCCCGATTCGCGCCGACGAGGCACTCGAAGCCACCCACCGGGCCATGTGGGCCCTTGGCGATTACGCCCTGATGGCCGAAGAGGTGATGGCCCCACTGGGCCCCCTGCTGGTGGCCGCCGCTGGTATCGGACCGGGCGTCCGGGTGCTCGACGTCGCCGCGGGGTCAGGCAACATCTCGCTGCCCGCGGCCAGGACCGGCGCCTCCGTCACGTCGACCGACCTCACCCCGGAACTACTGCAACGCTCCCAGGCGCGGGCGTCGGCGGAGTGCCTGAAGTTGCACTACCAGGAGGCCAACGCGCAGGCACTTCCGTTCGGCGACAACACCTTCGACGCGGTGATCTCGGCGATCGGGGTGATGTTCGCCCCGGACCACCAGTGTGCAGCCGACGAGCTGGTCCGGGTGTGCCGGCCGGGTGGGACGATCGGCCTGATCAGCTGGACGCACGAGGGCTTTTTCGGCCGGATGCTGGCGACCATCAGGCCCTACCGGCCCAGCCTGTCTTCGGACCTGCCACCGTCTGCCCTGTGGGGTCGTGAGGCCTACATCACGGGCTTACTCGGAGATCGCGTCACCGGCGTGGAGACGCGGCGCGGCCTGCTGGAGGTGACGCGCTTCGACGGCGCTCGAGAGGTGCACGACTACTTCAAGAACAATTACGGACCGACGATCGAGGCGTACGAGAACATCGGCGGGAACCACGTGCTGGCCGCCGAACTCGACGCTCAACTCGTCGAACTGGCCGACGAATACCTGACGAACGGCATCATGGAGTGGGAATACCTGCTGCTCACCGCCGAGAAACGCTGACGCGAAGCGGCCCGGCGCTCACAGTTCGTGGAAGTCGACGTGAGCGTCGGGTTCGCCGCCGGCGGCGGTGAACGCGGTCAGCGCCCGGACCAGCCCGTGACGTTCCGCCGCCGGCATCTTCTCCACAATGCGGGCGATCTCGCTCCGCCGGTTGGCGGTCACCTTCGCAACGACTTCGCGGCCCCGCTTGGTGAGGGAAGCAAGCAATTCCCGACGCGAGGTCGGATGCGGCAGGCGGTCGATCAAACCGGCACTGACCAGGCGGTCGACCATGCGACCAGTGGCCGAGGGCTGCACACCCAACGAAGTCGCCAGCGTCGCCAGATTCACCGGACCGCGATTGGACAGGATGACCAACGTGCGGAACTGCGGGATGGTGATCGTGTCGTCCACTGCCGCAATAGAATTCGCCGAAATTCCGACCAACAGCCGGGACGCTGTCAACAACGCGTCGGTGATCATGTCCAGCGACTCGGTCGTCGTGTTCTCTGTTGCCATCGAAGCCCCCTTTCCCCGGTGCCTAGCTAGAGCAAAGAAATTGTAACAGCCTCCTATTATCGAATAGTTTAATTGTTGCCTGGACATATAATTGCCAGCGGATTTTATTTGCGGGAGGCCGGCCGGCCCGGGCCACCCCCACCACGCGGCTGACCCAACCGTTCGTCGGTGAGGGTCAGCCGATGTGCAGCGGATCGATCTGAACCCTAACCGGGTCATGGGCCTGGCGGGCGCTGAGCACCCCGACGGCGCCGCGCAGCGCCGCCGCCAGCCGCAGTCCGTCCGCACGGCGGACCCGAACCAGCATCCTGGTGACCGCCGCGTCGGCCGCGATGCCCGCCGGGCGGCGAGCTCCCGCCGGTAGATCCACCGGGCCCAGCAACTCCGCATGCTCGGGTAACCGCGCCTCCTCGAGCAGGGCGGCCACCGCGTCGGCGGTTCCGTCCAGGGCGGCGATGTGCACACTCGGCGGCAGACCCACCTCCGCGCGCGCGGCGAGCTCGGCGTCGGCGTGACCGACCGGGTCCCAGCGGATCAGCGACTGCACCGTCGGTAGCGCCGACTCCGCGACCACCGTGACCACCCCGCCGTCACCGCGGGGCCGTACCAGGGCAGCGGCGTTCATCCACCGCCATAACGCGTCCTCGGCAGCACGCAGGTCCTGCCGTCCCAGCAGCGCCCAGGTGTCCAGCAGCAACGCGGCACCGTAGCCGTCCGCGGCACACGGTTCAGCGCCGGGGGTGGCGACCACCAGCGCCGGGCGTGCGGGCACCTGCGACACGATGACGTCGCCCGCCGAGGTCACCACCGGCGTGCCCGGGAACGCCCTGCCGAGTTCCTCGGCCGTGCGCCGGGCGCCGACCACCACGGCGCGTACCGCATCCGACCCGCAACGGGCGCAGCGCAGTGCCGGATCAACCCGGCCACACCACCGGCACATCGCAGCGCCGCCGCGATCGGTCAGCGCCAGAGGGCCGGTGCAGTGCCGGCAACGTGCGATAGCCCGGCAGCGACCACACGCCAGCGACGGCACATAACCGCGCCGCGGCACCTGGACCAGCACCGGCGCCCCGGAGTCCAGCGCGGACCGGGCGGCACGCAGCGCGATGGACGGCAGGCGTGCGGTGTGCGCGGCCGGGTCGCGCTCATCGGCATATCCGCTGTCGTCCAGCGCCACCACTCGCGGCGTACGGGCGCGCACCACCGGCCGGGCCGCGATGACGTCCTGGGCCCACCCGCTGCGAACCAGCGCCTGAGCCTCGGCGGTGCGGGAGTAGCCGCCGATCAGCGCGGCGCAGCGCGCCTGATGGGCACGCAGCATCGCCACCTCGCGGGCATGGGGATAAGGCGCCCGCGGTTCGGCCAGACTGTCGTCGGCGTCCGACCACACCATGACCAGACCCAGATCGCTGACCGGCGCGAACACCGCACTGCGGGTACCGATCACCACGCGCGCGCTGCCGCGCAGCGCGGCCAGCCACCGCCGATACCGCGCCGCCGGGCCGAGTCCGGCCGACAGGGCCACCACGCTGGTCTCGTCGATCAGTCCCACCGCCGCGTGCCACAACGTGTCGAGATCACGCTGATCGGGCACGATCGCCAGCGCCGAGTGACCGGCCGCCACGGTCTGGGCGGCCGCCTCGGCGAACCGCTCCGCCCACTGCTCCCCCGGCAACGCCTGCCACACCGCGCGGGCGGCGCGGGACTGCGCCAGCGCATCCAGGAACTGACCACCGCGACCGTAGCTCTGCCAGCCGACAGGGTCTACCGGTTGCACCACCGGCAGGGCCGGGACCGCGGTGAGCTCCTTTTCGACCCTGGCATGCCGGGCCGGCACCGCCAGGCGCAACACGTCCGGCCTGGTGCCGGCGTAGCGGGCGGCGACCGCTTCGACCAGTCGCCGGATCTCCGGAGTGAGGACGGGTTCGGCGGACACCACCCGGTCCAGCCAGCCGAGCTTCCCCTGATGATCGGTGTCGTTACGCCGTTCCAGGACGAACGCGTCGACCAGCCGACCGTGGAAACGCACCCGGACCCGCACCCCGGGCTGCGCGTCGTCGGACTGATCGGGTGCCACCAGGTAGTCGAATTCGCGATCGAGATGTGGCACCGACAGCATCGGCAGCACCCGGGCGATCGGCTCCACTTCGGCCACCGCACCGGCGGTATGCCGAATTGCGTTGTCAGACATGCTCTTTCTTGTCACGGTAGGTCCACCGTAACTGCGGGCAGCGACAACTAGCTCTCGGCGGACGCGGCAACGTCGGTGCGACCGAAGAAGAAGCCGGCCGTGATCAGGATCTCGGCGGCTGCGTAGGACCACCAGATCGGCACCGCCAGCGCCTCGTTGCCCAGGATGAACCGGCTGATGGCGATCATCGAATCCGAGGCCGCGAAGCACACAGCTCCCACGGCGGTCCAGATGGTGGGCAGCTTGGCCAGCAGCGCCGTGCACACCATCGCCGACAGCACGGTGATGTAGACCGTCACCGGCAGGGTCAGGTTCTCCTTGCCGGTGTTCAGATGGGGCCAGAACCAGACCAGCATCGACACCGAGGCCAGCACCATGACCGCGGCAGCTGCGACGCGTTGCCGGGTCGCAGCGATGTGAGGCACCAGCGCACCAAGAAAACAGATGTGCGCCAACAGGAATGACCCGAGTCCCAGGACGAACGACATGGTCCACCACGGGATCGCCAGCAACCAGTCACCCCCGGCGGAGAACAGCAGCGCCGGCACCAGCCAGCGCCGCTCGCGGGTGACAGGATGTGCGAGGGCGGCGACCGTCAGCAGCAGCGCCATCGACGCCTTGAACGGCGGCTGCAGGATCCAGTGTCCGGTGAGTTCGCTGCCGGGCGGCAGATGCAGCGCGATGACCGTCAGGTAGACGCCGTAGGCGATTCCCGCCCAGCAGGCCGCCACCCAGCCGCCGACCATCAGACGGGATGCGTACGGTACGTCCATGCCGAATTTCGACGACGCCGCCTTGCTTCGGGGTAACGAGAAACCCGGAGTCGATCCCATCCTGCTGAAGGTACTGGATGCGGTTCCATTCCGGCTATCAACCGACGACGGAATCGATGCCGTGCGACAACGACTCCGCGACCTGCCGCGTCGCGCGTTACACCCCGAACTGCGCGTCGAAGACCGTGCCATCGACGGGCCCGGCGGACCCATCGACGTCAGAATATATTGGCCGCCAACGACATCCGTTGCGCCGGTGGTCCTGTTCTTTCACGGCGGCGGCTTCGTGATGGGCGACCTAGACACTCACGACGGCACCTCGCGCCAGCACGCGGTGGGGGCCGACGCGATCGTCGTATCCGTCGACTACCGCCTGGCGCCCGAGCACCCCTACCCCGCCGCCATCGAGGATGCCTGGGCCGCAACGAAATGGGTGGCCGAGTTCGGGTCCGAGATCGGCGCCGACCCCAGCCGGATCGCCGTCGCCGGCGACTCGGCGGGCGGCACCATTGCGGCGGCGGTGGCCCAACGGGCGCGTGACGAAGGCGCACCGGCCCTGGCGTTCCAGCTGCTGTGGTACCCATCCACGATGTGGGACTCGTCGCTGCCGTCTTTCACCGAGAACGCAAACGCGCTCATCCTGGACGCCAAGGCCATCGCCGACTTCTCCCGCTGGTATGCGGGCGAGGCAGACATGGCCAACCCACCGGCCGCCATGGCTCCGGGACGGGCGGACAACTTCGCTGAGCTGCCGGCCGCCTATATCGCCGTCGCGGGCTTCGACCCGCTGCGCGACGACGGCATCAGGTACGGCGAACTGCTGGCCGGTGCCGGTGTCCCCACCGAGGTGCACAACGCCGAGACCATGGTGCACGGCTACGTCGGCTACGCCGGGGTGGTACCCGCTGCCACCGAAGCGATGGACCGGGGCCTGGCCGCACTGCGCGTTGCGCTGCACGGATAGTTGCCAGCGTGCATACCCTAGATCCATGACGGACCCCACCGATGCCCGACCGGAAATCGATCCGCTGCTGAAGATGCTGCTCGACGCCGTTCCCATGACCTTCAAAGCGTCCGACGGTGTCGAAGTTGCCCGCGCCCAGCTGGCCGCGTTGAAGGCGCCGCCGGAGTTGCTGCCGGACCTGCGGATCGAGGACCGCACGATCGGCTACGGCGAGCACGCCGACATTCCGGTACGGATCTACTGGCCGCCCACCGCCGCGCAGGACAACCTGCCGGTGGTCGTCTTCTATCACGGCGGCGGCTGGGCACTCGGTGACCTGGACACCCACGACCATGTCGCGCGCGCCCATGCCGTGGGCGCCGAGGCGATCGTGGTGTCGGTGGACTACCGCCTGGCCCCCGAGCACCCGCACCCGGCCGGAGTCGAGGACAGCTGGGCGGCGCTGCGCTGGGTCGGCGAGAACGCCGCCGAGCTCGGTGGTGACCCGAACCGGATCGCCGTGGCCGGGGATTCGGCCGGCGGCAATATCTCGGCGATCATGGCGCAGCTGGCCCGCGACCACGGCTCGCCGTCGGTGGTCTTTCAGCTGCTGTGGTATCCGTCGTGCATCGGCGACCGGACACTGCCGTCGTTCATCGAGAACGCCAACGCCCACATCCTCGACGACGACGTCATCGACGCGTTCCTGAGTTGGTATGTCCCGCACCTCGACGTCAGCGATCACACCACCCTGCCGGTCAACCTGGCGCCCGGTAATGGCGAGCTGGCCGGGCTGCCGCCGGCGTTCATCGGCACGGCCCACCACGACCCGCTGCGCGACGACGGTGGGCTGTATGCCGAGTTACTCAGCGCCGCAGGCGTTCCGGTGGAGTTGGTCAATGAGCCCAACATGGTGCACGGGTACGTCAGCTTCGGCCTGGTGGTGCCGGCCGCTGCCGAAGCGACCAACCGCGGCCTGGCCGCGCTGAAGAAGGCGTTGTACCCGTGAGCCGCGCAGATACCACACCCGATTACGAAGTCCTGATCGTCGGCGCCGGGTTCTCCGGCATCGGCGCCGCCATCAAGCTGGACGAGGCGGGATTCTCCGACTATCTGATCGTCGAGGCCGGCGACGGCGTCGGCGGCACCTGGTACTGGAACACCTATCCCGGTATCGCCGTGGACATTCCGTCGTTCTCCTACCAGTTCTCCTTCGAGCAGAGCCCGGATTGGTCCCGCACCTACGCGCCCGGCCGGGAGCTGCGGGCCTACGCCGAGCACTGCGTGGAGAAGTACGGCATCCGGTCACGAATTCGCTTCAACACCAAAGTGATCGCGGCCGAGTTCGACGAGCAGCGGGGTCTGTGGCGGGTACAGACCGACCCGGACGGTGAGATCACGGCCCGCTACATCATCAGCGCCAGCGGCATCCTGACGGTGCCCAAGCTGCCCGACATCGACGGTGTCGATTCTTTCGACGGCATCACCATGCACACCGCGCGCTGGGACCACACCCAGGACCTGACCGGCAAGCGCGTCGGGATCATCGGCACCGGCGCCTCGGCCGTCCAGATCATCCCGGAGATCGCGCCGACCGTCTCGAGCCTCACCGTCTTTCAGCGCACCCCCATCTGGTGCTTCCCGAAGTTCGACCTTCCCCTGCCGGCGGCCGCCCGCTGGGCAATGCGGGTCCCCGGTGGCAAAGCGGTCCAGCGAGCGCTCAGCCAGGCCTTTGTCGAAGCGACCTTCCCGATCTCGGCGAACTATTTCAAGGTGTTTCCGCTGGCCAAGTGGACGGCCGCGGCAGGTCGGCGCTTCCTGCGGCAAGAGGTCGACGACCCCACGGTGCGCGAGCAACTCACCCCGCAGTATGCGGTGGGCTGCAAGCGCCCGGGTTTCCACAACACCTACCTGTCCACGTTCAACCGGGACAACGTTCGGCTGGTCACCAGGCCGATCGAAAAGATCACCCCGTCATCGGTCGCGACGGATGACGGGACCCATTTCGACGTCGACGTCCTGATCCTGGCCACCGGCTTTAAGGTGATGGACAGCGACGACGTGCTGACCTACGCGGTCACCGGCGTCGGCGGGAAGTCGTTGAGCCGATTCTGGGACGAGCACCGCGCCCAGGCCTATGAGGGCGTCAGCATTCCGGGCTTCCCCAACTTCTTCGCGGTGTTCGGCCCCTACGGCTACGTCGGGTCGTCGTACTTCGCGCTGATCGAGACCCAGACTCACCACATCCTGCGTTGCCTGAAGCGGGCGCGCGCCGAGGGTGCGACGCGGGTGGAGGTCACCGAGGAGGCCAACGACCGCTATTTCGCCGAGATGATGCGCCGGCGCTACCGCCAGGTGTTCTGGCAGGACAGCTGCCGCCTGGCCAACAGCTACTACTTCAACAAGCACGGCGACGTTCCGATACGGCCCACGACGACGGTCGAAGCGCACTGGCGCAGTAGGCATTTCGATCTGGACGACTACCGGTACACGGGATAGGACCGCGCGGCATTCGCGACACTTAACCTAGGCACACGACACGCCGTGCTAGGTGTACCTGGTTTCAGTTTCGACGACGCCGTCGGCCGCCGCCGGCCTGCCGCTAGGCTTTGGCCATGGCGAAAGTGTTCTCCCATCTCGACGACTCGCTGCGGGCGTTCATCGACGAACAGGCGATGTTCTTCGTCGCGACCGCCCCCACCGAGGGCGGCCGAATCAATCTGTCCCCCAAGGGATACGCCGACACTTTCGCGGTGCTCGACGACCACACGGTGGCCTACCTCGATCTGTTCGGCAGCGGCGTGGAAACGATTGCGCACCTGCGGGACAACGGCCGCATCACGCTGATGTTCTGCTCGTTCACCCGAAACTCGCGCATCCTGCGGCTGTTCGGCACCGGCCGGGCGCTGCGCCCCGATGATGACGAATTCGCTGCTGTGAGAGCCCATTTCGGGGAGCTGCGGGCGGGCGTGCGGGCGGCCATCGTCGTCGATGTGGAACGGATCGCGGACGCGTGCGGGTTCGCGGTGCCCTACTACGAACTGGTCGACGAGCGTCCGGTGCTGGACAACTATCACAGCAAGCAGCCGCACGAGGCCTACGCCGGCACCATCGGACGCAATCAGCACAGCATCGACGGGCTGACCGGGCTGGACCCGGACCACCCGCTGCCGCCCCGCTAGTGCGCGAGCTGGGGGCACCTCCCGTTCGCGAGCAGACGCAAACTCGCGCGCGGCGAAGCCGCGCAGTGCGAGTTTGCGTCTGCTCGCGGGAGAACGCTAGATCGCGCGCTTGAGGTCGTCGACCTTGTCCAGCTGCTCCCAGGGCAGCTCGATGTCCGTCCGGCCGAAGTGCCCGTAGGCAGCCGTAGGCGCGTAGATCGGGCGCAGCAGGTCGAGGTCGCGGATGATCGCGCCGGGCCGCAGGTCGAACACCTCGGGGATGATCTTCTCGATCTTGACCGGGTCGACGGCCTCGGTGCCGAACGTCTCGATGAACAGCCCCACCGGGGCGGCCTTGCCGATGGCGTAGGCCACCTGGACCTCCACGCGCTCCGCCAGCCCGGCCGCAACGACGTTCTTGGCCACCCAGCGCATGGCGTACGCGGCCGACCGGTCCACCTTGGACGGGTCCTTGCCGGAGAACGCGCCGCCTCCGTGCCGGGCCCAGCCGCCGTAGGTGTCGACGATGATCTTGCGGCCCGTCAGGCCGGCGTCACCCATCGGCCCGCCCAGGACGAACTTCCCGGTCGGGTTGACCAGTACGCGCGTCGACGACGAGTCCAGTGTCTCGTGGCCCAGTTCCTCCAGCACCGTCTGCAGCACGTGCCGGCGGATGTCGGGGTCCAGCGTGTTCTCCAGGTCGATGCCGTCGGCGTGCTGGGTCGAGACCACCACGGTGTCCAGCCGCACCGGAACGTTGTCCTCGTAGGCGATGGTCACCTGGGTCTTGCCGTCCGGCCGCAGGTAGTCCAGCGTGCCGTTCTTGCGGACCTCGGTCAGCTTGCGGGACAGCCGGTGGGCCAGCGCGATGGGCAGTGGCATCAGCTCGGGGGTGTCATTGATCGCGTAGCCGAACATCAGGCCCTGGTCGCCGGCGCCCTGGGAGTCCAGCGGGTCCGCCGCACCCTCGACGCGGGCCTCGTGCGCCGTGTCGACGCCCTGGGCGATGTCCGGGGATTGCGCGCCGATGCCGATGTTGACCCCGCAGGACGCGCCGTCGAAGCCCTTCTCCGAAGAGTCGTAGCCGATGTCGAGGATCCGTGCGCGCACCGTGTTGGTGATGTCGGCGAACGCCTCTTTCGCGGACGTCGTCACCTCGCCCACCACGTGCACCTGCCCGGTGGTCACCAGCGTCTCGACCGCCACACGGGAGCGCGGGTCGCCCGCCAGCAGCGCGTCGAGGACCGAGTCACTGATCGCGTCACAGATCTTGTCTGGATGCCCCTCGGTCACCGACTCGCTGGTAAATAGCCGACCCTTCTCGCTCACCCTGGTACGTCCTTCCAGTCCATGCCCGCCCAACTGTTAGTTAGGCGAATTATTTTTCACTGCCATCAAGCAAACCGGACCCGACGGCCAGTCTGCAAATTCTCGGGGGTTCCCGACGGGCCACGCTGCCCGGCACACGTTATCTGTCTTCGGCGACGTCCCCGTGCAGGAACGTGGCGATCGCATCAACGATACGGCTCGCCATCAAAGTCTTGGAGCCGTGCTGCAGCGCCGACTCGGTGCCGTCGGCAGCCAGCAGCCAGCCGTCGTTGCTGTCCACTTCGAATGCCCTGCCGTCACCGACGGCGTTGACGACCAGCAGATCGCAGCCCTTGCGCCGCAGCTTGGCGCGGGCGTGGAAGAGCACGTCGCCGTTGGCGTCACCGGTCTCGGCCGCGAACCCGACGATGGCGCGCATGTTGGGCAGCTGACCGTGTGAGCGGGCCTGCACCGCGCCGGCCAGCACGTCGTCGTTGCGGACCAGTTCGATGGGAGCGGGCCCCTGTTGGCTGTCCGGGCTCTTTTTGATCTTGGCGGTGGCAACCTGGGTGGGCCGGAAGTCGGCCACCGCCGCGGCCATCACCAGCACGTTGGCTTCCGCGGCATGCTTGGACACCGCGCTGCCGAGCTGCTCGGCGGAGCTGACGTGCACCACGTTCACCCCGGCCGGGTCGATGAGTCCCGCGGTGTGCCCCGCGATGAGCGTGACCTCCGCGCCGCGCTGGGCGGCCACCCGGGCCACGGCATACCCCTGCTTGCCGGAACTGCGGTTGCCGATGAAGCGCACCGGATCGATCGCCTCGCGGGTGCCGCCGGCCGTCACCAGCACCTTGCAGCCGGCGAGGTCGTAGGGCAACGCGTCGTGGCGCTCCAACAGCAAATGGGCCAGGGTGGTGATCTCCTCCGCCTCAGGCAGGCGCCCGGCGCCGCTGTCGGCGCCGGTGAGGCGGCCCGAGGCGGGTTCCAGCACCACCGCGCCGCGGCGGCGCAGCGTGGCGACGTTGTCGACGGTGGCCGGGTGCAACCACATCTCGGTGTGCATGGCCGGCGCGAACATCACCGGGCAGCGCGCGGTGAGCAGCGTTCCGGTCAACAGGTCGTCGGCCCGACCGGCCACGGCCCGGGCCAACAGATCAGCGGTCGCCGGGGCGACCACGACCAGATCGGCCTGCTGGCCGAGCCGGACGTGAGGCACCTCGGGAACGTCCTGGAATACCCCGGTGCGCACCGGCTCGCCGGAGAGCGCCTCGAAGGTGGCGGCGCCCACGAAGCGCAGGGCCGACTCGGTGGGTATTACCCGGACGCGGTGGCCGGCTTCAGTGAGCTGACGGACAACCGTGCAGGCCTTGTAGGCCGCGATACCGCCGGAAACGCCGACGATGATCCGCTTGCTGCGCTCACTGTCCACGGCGCCAGACCCTGTTACTCGCCCTCGGTGTGTTCGAGCAGGTCAGCGTGAATTTCGCGCATCGCGATCGAAAGCGGCTTCTCCTGCAAGCCGGGCTCGACCAACGGGCCGACGTACTCGAGGATGCCCTCGCCGAGCTGGTTGTAGTAGTCGTTGATCTGACGGGCCCGCTTGGCCGCGTAGATCACCAGCGCGTACTTGCTAGAGACGCGGTCCAGCAACTCGTCGATGGGCGGGTTGGTGATGCCCAGCGGGGTGTCGTAGGCGCCCGCCACACCGGCCGACGGATCGAGCTGATCCCCGGCTGCGACGGCGGTCAGCGACGTGTCGGACTGCGGAATGGTCACGTAAAAAATCTCCTGGTGCTCGGACGTTCGTAGTGCGTTCAAACGGTTTTGAACGGCGAAAAACTCGATTATCGAAATTCGGGGACCCGCTAAACAGCGTCAGGGACGGTTCCCACCAGCAAGGATACCAATTCGGCGCACGCAGACTCTAATCGACTGTTCACCACCACCACGTCGAAGTCTCCCTGCGCGGCCAATTCGACGCGCGCGGTATCCAGCCGGCGCGCGATGACATCGGGGGTTTCGGTGCCCCGGCCGACCAGCCGGGCCTCCAGATCTTCCCAGCTCGGCGGGGCCAGAAACACCGTCAGCGCCTCCGGCATGGCCTGCTTGACCGCACGGGCGCCGGCCAGATCGACCTCGATGAGTACCGGAAACCCGGCCGCCGTGGCTGCGCGCACCGGCTGGGCCAACGTGCCCGATCGATGCAATCCCCCGTGGATTTCCGCCCATTCCAGCAGTTCACCCTGATCGATCAGCTGTTGGAAACGGGCGGGGCTGACGAAGTGGTAGTCGACGCCGTCGACCTCCCCCGGCCGTGGTGCTCGCGTCGTGGCCGAGACGCTGAAGTGCAGGTTCGGTATCCGCTCGCGCAGACACCGGACCACCGTCGACTTGCCGACCGCGGAGGGACCGGACAGCACGACTGTTCTCCCAACAGGCGTCGTGCCCTCCGGTCCCCCGCCGGCGCTCACCGGCGCTCCAGGGTCGGTGGCCCGACTAGGAGCCGAACTTTTCCAGCAGGGCCTTGCGCTGACGGTCGCCCAAACCACGCAGCCGACGGGTCGGAGCGATCTCGAGCTCGGTCATGATCTCCTGCGCCTTGACCTTGCCCACCTTCGGCAACGCCTCCAGCAGCGCAGAGACCTTCATCTTGCCGAGAACTTCGTCGCTCTCGGCGTCCTTGAGCACCTGGGTGAGGTTGGTGCCGCCACGCTTGAGCCGATCCTTGAGCTCAGCTCGTGCTCGACGTGCGGCAGCAGCCTTCTCCAACGCGGCCGCGCGCTGCTCGTCGGTCAACTGGGGAAGGGCCACGATTCCTCCGTCTCTCAGCGATATCTCTCGGATATCTGTCGATCTTCATTGTCTTGGCCGGGTACTCCAGCCAGCGCAGACGACCGTACCCACGCTTCCTGACGAAATCTAACCCGACCCCCCGGTTTCGGGGTCATTTGTCCAGCGTGGCACCGCCGCGACGCGCCGGGCGCCGCCGTCGCAAGGTTTGCTCAGCAACGTCGCCGAACCCTCCTGCCGCGGGCTGCGCGAGGCGCCCCCGGACCGGCCCCCGCCGACAAAAAGGCCTCGACCTGCAGTTTTTCCCGACATTCGGGATGTCATGCCGGTCGCGAAGGCGTTGACGGCGCCTCGGCAGCGTCGGTGGCAGCAGACAACCGCAGGTGGCAGTGCCGTGGATCACGCTTTTTCGCGGCGCTTCGCGCGTGTCGCGCCGTCAGCCTGCGTTTAGGTAGGCGACGGCGTCGAGCATGCGCTCGCCGGCGGCACGCAGCTCAGCCACGGCGGGTCCGGCCCGCAGCACCTCGCGCGACACCGCGGGCCACAGCTGGTGCGGCGCGGCCCCACCGAGACCGGCCAGCGCCTCGGCACGCCCGCCCTGAGCCCCTACGCCGGGCACCAGGACGGGCCCGCCCAACTCGCTCAAATCGGGGGCCTGCAGCACCGTCGCGCCGACGACCACGCCGACGGAGCCGGCGCCGGCCCCCTGGTTGGCCTGACCGACGTGATCCACGATCAGTTGGGCCACCGTGCGTCCGCCGGCATCGGCGCGCTGCACCGTCGGCCCCTCCGGGTTCGAGGTGGCGGCCAGCACGAACACGCCGCGGTCGTGTGCGGCCGCGACTTCCAGCAGCGGCCGCAGGGACCCGAACCCGAGGTAGGGCGAGGCCGTCACGGCGTCGGCGGCCAGTGGCGAGTCGCCGGCCCACGCCGTCGCGTAGGCCGCCATCGTCGACCCGATGTCGCCGCGTTTGGCGTCGGCCAGCACCAGCACGCCGTTGGCACGCAGCGCGGCCGTCGTGCGCTCGAGCACCGCGAAACCGGCCGAACCGTACGCCTCGAAGAACGCCACCTGCGGCTTGACCATCGCGAACCCCGCGTAGGCGTCGACGCAGACCTCGCAGAACGCGGCCAGGCCGTCGGCCGTGACCGGCAGCTCCCAGGCCCGCAACAACTCGGGGTGCGGATCGATGCCCAGACAGAGCGGTCCGCGACTCGACCGCGCCTGTGCCAGCCGAGCCCCGAAACCGGTCACCGTCTGGTACCGATGGCGCGGTGCAACTCCTGCAGCGACTGCACGTCGATGTCGCCCCGGATTCCGGCTTCGATGCCCTGCACCGCCGCCGACGCGCCCTGAACCGTGGTGATGCAGGGGATGTTGACGGCCACCGCGACCGACCGGATCTCGTAGCCGTCCACCCGCGGCCCCGAGTTTCCGTACGGCGTGTTGATCACCATGTCGACCTCGCCGGCCCGGATGGCGTCCACCGCCGACATCGCCGGTCTGCCCTCCTGCGGCGCCTCGAAGTGTTTTCGGACCTCGTCGCATGGAATTCCGTTGCGGCGCAGCATTTCCGCGGTACCTTCGGTTGCCAGCACGCGGAAACCCAAGTCCGCCAGGCGCTTTACCGGAAACACCAGGGATCGCTTGTCCCGGTTGGCAACCGAGACGAACACCGTGCCCTGTGCGGGCAGTGAGCCGTAGGCGGCGGTCTGGCTCTTGGCGAAGGCACTGCCGAAATCCCGGTCGATGCCCATCACCTCACCGGTGGACTTCATCTCCGGACCGAGCAGCGAGTCGATCGCCGCGCCGTCGGCGCGCCGGAACCGGTGGAACGGCAGCACCGCTTCCTTGACCGCGATCGGGGCGTCGGGAGCCACGCTGCCGCCGTCCCCGGATTCGGCCAGCATTCCCTCTTCGCGAAGCTGGGAAATCTTGGCGCCCAACATCACTCGCGCGCAAGCTTTGGCCAGGGGAATCGCGGTGGCCTTCGATACGAAGGGAACGGTGCGGCTCGCTCGCGGGTTGGCCTCCAGCACGTACAGCACGTCGTCCTTCAGGGCGTACTGCACGTTGAGCAGGCCCACCACCCCGATGCCCTGCGCGATGGCTTCGGTCGCCTTGCGCACCTTCTCGATGTCACTGCGGCCCAGGGTCACCGGCGGCAGGGCGCAGGCCGAGTCGCCGGAGTGGATGCCGGCCTCCTCGATGTGCTCCATGATGCCGCCGATGTAGACCTCGGTGCCGTCGCACAGGGCGTCGACGTCGATCTCGACCGCGTCCTCGAGGAAGCGGTCGACGAGCACCGGATGTTCGGGAGAGAGCTCCGTGGCCCGGGTGATGTAACCCTTGAGGGTCTCCTCGTCATAGACGATTTCCATCCCGCGACCGCCGAGCACGTAGGACGGCCGCACCAGCACCGGGTAACCGATGTCGGCGGCGATGCGGCGGGCCTGCTCGAACGTGGTTGCGGTGCCGTACTTGGGCGCGGGCAGCCCCGCGGTGTTCAGCACGTCGCCGAACGAGCCACGGTCCTCGGCGAGGTCGATCGCTTCCGGCGGGGTGCCCACGATCGGCACCCCGGCGTCGGCGAGCCGTTGCGCCAGGCCCAGTGGGGTCTGGCCGCCCAGCTGCACGATGACCCCGGCCACACCCGGTCCGCCGGTGCCGGACTGTTCTTCGGCGTGGTAGACCTCGAGCACGTCCTCGAACGTCAGCGGCTCGAAGTAGAGCCGGTCGGCGGTGTCGTAGTCGGTGGACACCGTCTCGGGGTTGCAGTTGACCATGACCGTCTCAAAACCGGCCTCGCTCAACGTGGTTGCCGCATGGACGCAGCTGTAGTCGAACTCGATGCCCTGCCCGATCCGGTTGGGGCCGGAGCCCAGGATGAGCACCTTGGGCCGCTCGGTCTGCGGGGCCACCTCGGTCTCGGCGGACGGGTCGAGTTCGTAGCTGCTGTAGTGATACGGCGTCTTGGCCTCGAACTCGGCGGCGCAGGTGTCCACGGTCTTGTACACCGGGTGGATGCCCAGGCGCTCCCGCAGCGAGCGCACCCCGTTTTCACCGGCCAGCTCCGGCCGCAGCGCGGCGATCTGGCGGTCGGAGAGTCCGCAGTGCTTGGCGTGCCGCAGCAGTTCGGCATCCAGGACCGGGGCGTCGACGAGTTCGGCGCGCAGCGCCACCAGTTCGTCGATCTGGGCGACGAACCAGGGGTCGACGCCGCTGGCCTGGGCCACCTGCTCCACAGACCCGCCGAGCCGCAGCGCCAGTTCGATGTCATAGAGCCTGCCCTCGGTGGGAGTCTGCAGCCGGGTCAGCACGTCGTCCACCGAGCCTTCGGCGTCCGGTTTCGTCCAGAATCCCGCGCGGGTGGTTTCCAGCGAGCGCATCACCTTGCCGAGCGCCTCGACGAAGTTGCGGCCCAACGACATTGCCTCACCGACGGACTTCATCGTGGTGGTCAGGGTGTCGTCGGCACCGGGGAACTTCTCGAAGGCGAAGCGCGGCGCCTTGACCACGACGTAGTCCAGCGTCGGCTCGAAGCAGGCCGGGGTTTCCTTGGTGATGTCGTTGACGATCTCGTCGAGGGTGTAGCCGATGGCCAGTTTCGCGGCGATCTTGGCGATCGGGAAACCGGTGGCCTTGGAGGCCAGCGCGCTGGAGCGCGACACCCGCGGGTTCATCTCGATGACGATGAGCCGGCCGTCTTTCGGGTTGACCGCGAACTGGATGTTGCAGCCGCCGGTGTCGACGCCGACCTCGCGCAGGATGGCGATGCCCAGATCACGCATCCGCTGGTATTCGCGGTCGGTCAGCGTCATCGCGGGCGCCACCGTGACCGAGTCACCGGTGTGCACACCCATCGGGTCCACGTTCTCGATCGAGCACACCACCACCACGTTGTCGTGGCCGTCGCGCATCAGCTCGAGTTCGAATTCCTTCCAGCCGTAGATCGATTCCTCGATCAGCACGTTGGCGCTGGGGCTCGCCGCCAGGCCGGCGCCGGCCATCCGGTCGACCTCCTCGACCGAGCGCGCCATCCCCGAACCCAGCCCGCCCATCGTGAAGCTGGGCCGCACCACGACCGGCAGACCGAGTTCGCCCACCGTCTCGCGGACTTCGTCCATCGTGAAACACACTCGGCTGCGGGCGGATTCGCCGCCGACCTTGGCGACGATGTCTTTGAACTTCTGCCGGTCCTCACCGCGCTGGATGGCCTCGAAGTCCGCGCCGATGAGTTCGATGCCGTAGCGCTCCAGCGCGCCGTTCTCGTAGAGGGCGACCGCGGTGTTCAGCGCGGTCTGCCCGCCCAGGGTGGCCAGCAGCGCATCGATCTTGTTTCCGCGCTCGGCCTGCTGGGCCATCACCCGCTCGACGAAGGCCGGGGTGATCGGTTCGACGTAGGTGTGATCGGCGAACTCCGGGTCGGTCATGATGGTGGCCGGGTTGGAGTTGACCAGGCTGACCTGCAGCCCCTCGGCTCGCAACACCCGGCACGCCTGGGTGCCGGAGTAGTCGAACTCGCAGGCCTGGCCGATGACGATCGGCCCGGAGCCGATCACCAGCACGTGGTTGAGGTCGGTACGACGCGGCACTAGCAGCCTCCTTTGCCGGCGCGAGCGTGCGCGGTTGTCCGGGATTTTCGGCGTGTCGCTGTACAGACACGCACGTTCGCGCAGAAGGGCATCAGCGGTTCCCTTCCATCAGGTCGACGAACTGGTCGAATAGGTATTCCGCATCGTGCGGTCCGGCGGCGGCCTCCGGGTGGTATTGCACCGAAAATGCCCGTCCGTCAACGAGTTTGACGCCTTCGACCACACCGTCGTTGGCGCAGGTGTGGCTGACCTGCGCCGTGCCGAACGGCGTGTCGAAGGACTGACCCGCCTCCCCCTCGAGCGCGAAGCCGTGGTTCTGTGACGTCACCGCGACCCGGCCGGTGGCGTGGTCGATCACCGGGATGTTGATGCCGCGGTGGCCGAACACCATCTTGTACGTCGACAACCCTAGTGCGCGGCCCAGGATCTGGTTGCCGAAGCAGATCCCGAACAGCGGTATTCCGGCTCCCAGCACCTCGCGGGTGAGCGCGACGGTGTGGTCGGCGGTAGCCGGGTCGCCCGGGCCGTTGGACAGGAACACACCGTCGGGCTTGATCGCGGCGATCTGGTCGAAGGTCGCCGAGGAGGGCAGCACGTGGCTGCGGATCCCGCGACGGGCGAAGTTGCGCGGCGTGTTGGTCTTGATACCGAGGTCCAGCGCGACGACGGTAAACCTCTGGGCCCCTTCGGGTTCGACGATGTAGGTCTCGGGTGTGCTGACCTGTCCGGCCAGGTCGGCGCCGAGCATCGGCTGCTGCGCGCGGACCCGCTCGACCAGCTGCTCGGGCTCGGCGAGGGCCGGGCCGGAGAACACACCCGCCTTCATCGAGCCACGGCTGCGCAGGTGGCGCACCACGGCCCGGGTGTCGATACCGGCGATCCCGACGATGCGCTGGCGGACCAGCTCAGCTTCCAGCGTGCTGGTGGCGCGCCAGTTGGAGGCGCGCGGCGACGGGTCGCGCACGGCGTAGCCGGCAACCCAGATCTTGTCGCCGCGACTCTCGGCGTCCTCGTCGTTCCAGCCGGTGTTGCCGATCTGCGGCGCGGTGGCCACCACGATCTGCCGGTGGTAACTGGGGTCGGTCAGCGTTTCCTGGTAACCGGACATACCGGTGCTGAACACGGCTTCGCCCAGGGTTTCACCGATCGCCCCGAATGTGGTGCCGGTGTAGACACGGCCGTCTTCGAGTACCAGCAGGGCCTTACTCATGGGCTGCCTCCACTGCGTTGTCGGCGCGACTCACGCGGCCTCCTCCTCTATCCAATGCACGTATTCGTCCCGGTTGTCCGCCCGGAACCCGGTGTCGATCTCGGTTCCCGAGGGCAGGCGCCACCGGATCGCCAGGATCCCGTTGCGGGCCGCGACCTTGCCCGCGACGCCGCGTTCGGTGCGGATGGCGGTGATAGATTCCTGTGGAATCCAGATCGGTTGCGCGCGAATGCGTTCGACCAGAATTCCCTCGGGGTAACGGATCAAAACCGCCTTGCTTCGGTAACCCAGGTCACCGACGGCCACCCGGTCGTTCCAGGCCGGCGACAACGTACTGCCGACGTAGAGGCCGCGGGTGCTCACCGCCGGGGCGCCGACCGCGTCCGGTAGACCGGGCAGCTCGCCGATGAGTTCGACCTGCGATTCGGCCCGTCGCCGCCAGCCCCGCATCATCAGGTGGATCACCACCGCCAGCAACACCACCAGGACCGCCGCGAAGATCAGCGATCCCACCAGGGTGCCCGACGTCATGCCGGGCTCTTCCCGTCCCGGGCGGTGACCTTCCCGCGCAGCAGTGTCGCCGTCACGGTGGCGGGCAAGGTGAGCGACTCGTACGGGGTGTTGGCCGACCTGCTGGCCAGTGCGTCCCCGCTGACCGTCCAGCTGCCCTCGGGATCCACGACGGTCAGGTTCGCCGGCTCACCGACCTCCAGGGGACGGCCGTGGTCGGGCAGCCCGACGATGCGCGCGGGGTTCTCGCTCATCACCCGGGCGACGTCACGCCAGCTCAGCAGGCCCGGCTGCACCATGGTCTGCACCACCACCGACAGCGCGGTCTGCAGCCCCAGCATGCCGGGGCGCGCGGCGGCGAACTCGACACACTTCTCGTGCTCGGCGTGCGGCGCGTGATCGGTGGCCACGCAGTCGATGACGCCGTCGGCCAGCGCCTGCCGCAGCGCCAGCGCGTCGGAGGACTCCCGCAGCGGCGGGTTCACCCGATTACGCCCGTCATAGCTGACCAGCCGGCCGTCATCGAGCAGCAGGTGGTGCGGTGTGACCTCGGCGGTGATCGAAATACCCTGCTGCTTAGCCCATTTGACGATCTCCACGGTGCCCGCGGTGGACGCGTGGCAGATGTGCACGCGCGCCCCCGCGTCGCGGGCCAGCAGCGCGTCGCGGGCGACGATGGATTCTTCGGCCGCCCTGGGCCATCCGGCGAGTCCGAGCCGGGCGGCGGTGGGCCCTTCGTGCGCGACGGCGCCGACGGTGAGCCGGGGCTCTTCGGCGTGCTGGGCGATCAGCACACCCAGGCCGGTGGCGTATTCCAGGGCGCGGCGCATCACCAGCGGATCGTGTACGCAGATACCGTCGTCGGAGAACATCCGCACCTGCGCGGCGCCGGCGTGCATCATGCCCATCTCGGTCAGCTCGACCCCGGCCAATCCGACGGTGACCGCGCCCACGGGATGCACGTCGACCAGGCCGACCTGCCGGCCGCGGTGCCAGACATGGTCGGTCACCACCGGGCTGTCGGCCACCGGGTTGGTGTTGGCCATTGCGAAGACCGCGGTGTAGCCGCCGAGAGCGGCTGCCGCCGAACCGGTTTCGATGTCTTCGGCGTATTCGCGGCCGGGCTCACGCAAGTGGGTGTGCAGGTCGACGAAGCCCGGTAGCAGTACCTGGCCGGTAGCGTCGATCACGTCGGCGGTGTCGGGAATCTCGAGTCCAGCCCCGATCTCCGCGATCTGCCCGTCATCGACGAGCACGTCGACCGGGTCCCCTTCGCCGTAGAGCCGGACACCACGAATCAGCACACTCATGCCGCGACTTCCTCCGCCCCGACCAGCACATGGAACAGCACCGCCATCCGCACATGCACTCCGTTGGAAACCTGTTGCAGCACAGCCGATTGCGGCGAGTCGGCCACCGACGACGAGATCTCCATGCCGCGCAGCATCGGCCCCGGGTGCAGCACCACGGCGTGATCGGGCAGCAGGGCCTGACGCCGGGCGGACAGGCCGTAGAGCGTGGAGTATTCCCGCACCGACGGGAAGAAGCCGCCGTTCATGCGTTCGGCCTGCACCCGCAGCATCAGGACGCCGTCGGCGGCCGGTAGTTCGGCGTCGAAGTCGTTGGAAACCGTGACCGGCCACCCCTCGACGCCGCGCGGCAGCAGCGTCGGCGGCGCGACCAGCACGACCTCGGCCCCCAGCGTGTCCAGCAGCATGACGTTGGAACGGGCGACCCGGCTGTGCAGGATGTCACCGACGATCACGATGCGACGGCCTTCGATACCGCCGAGGCGCTGCCGGATGGTCAGCGCGTCCAGCAGGGCCTGGGTGGGGTGCTCGTGCGTGCCGTCGCCGGCGTTGATCACCGACGGAGAGCCGTCGGCGACCCTGGTCCAGTCGGCCAGCAGGTGCGCGGCGCCGGAGGCGGGGTGACGGATGATCAGCGCGTCGGCGCCGGCCGCGCGCAGCGTCAACGCGGTGTCGCGCAACGACTCGCCCTTGCCCACCGACGACCCCGACGCGCTGACGTTGACCACGTCCGCGCTCATCCACTTGCCCGCCACCTCGAAGGACACCCGGGTGCGGGTGGAGTTCTCGTAGAACATGGTGACCACGGTGCGGCCGCGCAGCGTCGGCAGCTTTTTGACGTCGCGGCCCACCAGCGCCTGCGCGAAGCGGTCGGCGTCGTCGAGGATCGCGGTGGCTTCGTCGCGGGTCAGGTCGCCCGCGGCCAGCAGGTGTCTTGGGGTCATCGGGTGATCACCACGCCGTCTCGTCCGTCGTCTTCCTTGAGTTGTACGTGCACGCTTTCGTTGCGTGAGGTGGGCACGTTCTTGCCGACGTAGTCGGCGCGGATCGGCAGTTCGCGGTGGCCGCGGTCGACCAGCACCGCCAGTTGAACCGCGCGCGGCCGGCCGACGTCGCGCAGCGCATCGAGGGCAGAGCGAGTGGAGCGCCCGGAGTACAGCACGTCGTCGACCAGGATCACCAGCGCGTCGTCGATGCCGCCGGCCGGGATCGAGGTGTTTTCCAGGGGACGCGGCGGCTTGATCATCAGGTCGTCGCGGTAGAGCGTGATGTCCAGCGAGCCGTGGCCGACGTCCACGCCGCTGTATTCGGCGATGTTGGCGGCCAGGCGGCTGGCCAGGGTCACCCCACGCGTGGGAATGCCGAGCAGTACCACCCGGGTGGAATCCGGGTTGTCCAGCGCGGTCTTTTCGATGATTTGGTGCGCCATGCGGGAAATGGTGCGACCGACATCGGCCGCTGACATCAATTCCCGCTGATCACTGGCACCCATGCGAGATCTTGACCTCCTTCTCCGCCTCTCCGGACGGATCGTTAAAGGATGTCGACTTGCGGGGGCAGCCTAACACGGCCTCCCCGTGCGACGGGTGTGCGCTCACTGCTTTGGGCGTGCGTCCACGGTGGCTTCCGGCGCGAAATGCCGCAGCCCCCGCACACTGGAGGCGCGCAGCGCACAGTCGATCGTCTCGGCCGGGCGTCTGTTCACGCTACCGGCCTACCCTGGCGGAAATGAGTTCTTCCAGTTCCTCCCCGCACATCGATTTCGACGCCCTCTACCGCGGCGAAAGCCCCGGCGAAGGCCTTCCTCCGGTGCACACTCCGCCGTGGGATACCAAGGCGCCCAAGGAGAACGTCGTCGCCTGGCACAACGCCGGATGGGTGCACGGCGACGTGCTCGACATCGGCTGCGGGCTCGGTGACAACGCGATCTACCTGGCTCAGCAGGGCTATCACGTCACGGGGCTGGACATCGCCCCGACGGCGCTGATCACCGCCGAACGCCGCGCCCACGACGCCGGCGTCGACATCACATTCGCGGCGGCCGACTCGACAAGACTCGACGGTTACTCCGATCGGTTCGACACCGTCATCGACTCCGCAATGTTCCACTGCCTGGACGACGACGGAAAGCGCAGCTACGCCGCAGCGGTGCATCGCGCCACCAGGGCGGGCGCCACCTTGCTGATCAGCTGCTTCTCCGATACCAACCAGCCCAGCGACGACTGGCCGCGCCCGTCAGTGTCCGAGCAGACGCTGCACGACGTGCTCGGCGGGGCCGGGTGGGACATCGACTCGGCCGATCAGGTCACGCTGAACCGTGAGATGGACGGCACCGATGTCGAGATGACGTTCTGGTACGTGCGCGCACTGCGGCGAGACTAGCGGCGCGGGTCCCATCCCCGCCGACCTTCATGTGCCCACGCGAGCAGGTCCGGTGGCGCCAATTGATTGATCCGGTCGTTGTAGCGCCGGTACTCGGCCGGGCCGAAATAGTGCTGCCACTCCCCGCAGCCCCCGCTCCGGAAGAACCTCTCGTTGCTGTGCCAGATGCCGTCGGTGGTGTTCGGCGCTACGTCCGCGGCGCGCGAGCGCATCGCATCCAGCGACGCGTCCCCGGCCAACTCCTGCGCCCGGTCCCGGCTGACGTCGTACCCCAGGACCGCGCCGAGCCGGATCAACTCACCGACCAGGTCTTGTTGCAGGTCGGCGTAGTGGAACAGCGCGACGTTGGGTAGCTGCCGACGCTCCCAGGTCTTGCCGAACTGGTCGAGAATGTTCGCGAGCGTGCCGATCCCCCTGGGTGGCGCGAACCCGACCCCTGGGGGCGGGTGCGCCGGACCCTCCATCCAGTCCCGAAACTCCTCCATCGGACCGCGCTCGGCAGGTTCGTGCAGGGGTTCGGGTCCCGGCGGGCCGTGCCGGTGCCGGACCGGTACGGCGGCGTCGTGCAGCGCCCGCATCCGGTCCCGGTCCATGTTGGCGGTCTGGAACAACATCGACACCGCCGCATCCCGCGGATCCCGTCCCACGCAGATGTACGTCACCCGCTCGTCGAGCACCAGGCCGTCCAGCGGAGTGTGCGTCTTCATGAACCGGCGATGGGTCTGCGCCTCGAGAACAGCGACGACCTCGTCGAGCGGCCGGATGGTCTGGTCGAACCAGGGCGACACGGTCGACAGCGGCCCCGGCAGGGCCGGCCCGTCGAAAACCAGCAGGGACACCAGCCGCTGCATCCAGGTCATCCCGCATTTCGACGGCGTGGAGATGATGATGTCACCCTCACGCAATCGCAGTGCGTCCCAGCGCAGGTTGTCGCTCATCAGCGAGCGATACAACACACGGGTCATCTCACTCACCGCCGGATGATGTCGAAGAGGATGCCCTCGACGGTGACGCCCGGCGCGAAGGCGAAAGCTATGCCCGTCGAGATCGGTTTGGCCGATTCCGCCTGCCGCACCATCATTTCCAGCACGAAGATCAGTGACACGCTCAGCATGTTGCCGAACCGGGCCAGCACCTCCCAACTCTGCGCGGCACAGTCGGCGGAGATACCCAGCGATCGCACGGACTGCTCGATGATTTTGGGCCCGCCCGGATGGACGGCCCACAGATCGATATCTGCTTTCGCTAAGCCGTTGTCCCGCAACACCTCCGCGATCACCGGTTCGACGCCGCGGTAGATGTAGTCCGGCAGGTTCTCGGACAGCTCACAGGTGATGCCGTTGTGATTGACACCGAGCACGATGCCGTCGCCGGCATCATCGAGCAGCCGGCTGAAGCTGCTGCGAATCACCACACTGGCCGCCGGCAGCGGTTGCTGCACCTGGCTGGCGCCGATCACCAGCGCCCCGCAGCCGTCACCGAACAGGCTGTGGATCACGACGTCGTTGATGTCATCGGCGAAAACCGCGTTGACCGAACATAATTCGATGCACACCACCAAAGCCTTCATGCTCGGGTGAGCGCGCACATACGTCGCGGCGGTACGGATCGCGTTCATCGCGGCCGCGCATCCCATGAAGTTGATCACGACCCGCGACACCGAGCGGGACAACCCCAGTTCCTTGACGACCGCGACATCCACTCCCGGCGCGACGAACCCCGTGCTGGTGACGAACACCAGCAGCCCGATCTCGTCTGTCTGGTAGGGCAGTCCGGCCAGGGCGCGCCTTGCCGTGTCGACCGCAATCGGCACCGCGTGGTCGAAGAACAGGTCCATCCGCTCCCGGATGGTTCCGGGACTGCGCCGGAACGCGTCGAACTCTGGATCGAGCGGGTCGACCGCCATCCGGCGGCTGTCAATCCGCGTCTTCTGGTACAGCCGCGGAATCCGTTCCCGCTGTTCGGGATCGGCGAAGAGCCCGGCGACATGAGCGGCGGCCGAAGTCTGCCCCACCTCACGCTGCGGTCCGCCGGTCGCGATGGCCTCGATGACCGCCACCGTCGTCGGTGGCGCGGGCGGCAGCTGGGCCAGATCGATCGCGGACTGCGCTGCGGGTGGCGACACGATGCCGCTCTCGGCTGCGGTGCTCATACCGACCCGATTCCGACGAAACCGGCAGCGACGTAGTGGGCGCTCTCTTTCCAGGCAGCCGGCGAGAGATGCTCGCGCAACACGCCCCACTGGTTCTCCCGGGCGACACGCGACGGCGACAGCAGATAGGTGCGGCACAGCTTGGGCAACCGGTTGGTGAGGAAACTCTTGGCCGGTAACCACTCGACGCCGGACTTGGCCGCTTCTTCGCGCAGCACGTCCTCGGTGACGATGTTGGCGAATCCGCTGCGCTGGAACGGCAGTACGTGATGGACGCGGTGCGAACTGAGCCCGGCCGACAGGAAGCAGTCGACGTACCGGTTCCCGACGACCATCAGATCGTTGGCGTGCTCGACCTGATCGACACCCCAGTCCTGGCCGGCCACCTCATCGGTGTCCTCGTCCTCGAACTCGTGGCTGGCCACCACCAGAAACGTGCTGACCCACAAGGTCGCCACGAATTGCAGGGCCCAGGCCCAGAAGTCGCCGGCCGCCAGGAAGACCACCATCTCCGTCACCAGCAGCAGGCGCACCCCCGATGAACCGAGAAAGTGCGGCAGCGCGTTACGCCAGCTTCCGTATCCTTCCTCCACACCGACCTTGCGCGTCATGTTCCACACGTCGGCGATCCGGATAGCCATGCCGGTCACCAGGTGGCCGAACTTGTGCAGGGTGTGCACCGGAACGCGATACAACCGAGGTAGCCGCATCATCATGGTGAACACGTTCTTCTTGATGTCCACGTCGCTCTGGGTGTACGGGTGGTGCAGCAGCGTATGCCCGTCGGCGACCACCAACGCCAGCGCGATGTAGTTCAAGTCGAAGGTGTTGGCAAACACCCGGTTCAGGCCCCGTTGGGCGCGGTGCAGTGCGTAGTGGCCGTACCCGACCAGCGAGCTGCGCAGCAGGACCATCGCAATCACGAACGCCCACAGCGGCATCCACGCCGGCTGGACCAGTCGCACGCCCTGGACGGCGAAATAGGCGACCGCCAGCAGAGCGACCACGATGTTGAACAGGCGGTCCATCCACTTGATCCGGGCGGCCAGCGCGGGCTCGGTCAGTCGCGCCTTGACCCGGTGCATCAGGTCTTCTCGGTCGTCGAAGCGGTATTTCGGGGTGTCGCGCCAGCTGTTGAAGTCGTCCTTGAACAGGAACGGCGGCGCGTTGTGCTTGGGGTGGATATCGCGCGGAGTCGCGTCGCGGCCCAATGCGTACTTGCGCTCCAGGATCCGCTCCACGACGGCCGGGTCGCGGTGGTAGGAGGCGATAATCGCGGTGATGTCACGGTTTTTGGTGCGACCGATGAAGAAGGCGCCACCAGGGTGCTTGGATATCCAATCACTGAGGTCGTAGGCCCGCCCGTTGTACACCCACACATCCGGGAGCACGGGAGGCCCACCCGGCGGCGGCCCCAGGTGTGGACTCGGGCCACGCTCCTGAACATCAGGAAGGTCGTTGGTCATTCGTGCTCCTGCGAATCTGTTGGGGTGAAATCGGCTGCACGCCGGCTTTTCCGGCGAGCTGGCCCCAATAGTTAGAGCGCGGCCTCAAAGGATTCTCGGCGGATTCTCAAAGGACGTGCGGCTCACGGAAACACCGCCACGCCAGACACACTCACCCGACCTGGGTGTGTCCGGAATCCCCCGTGCCGTCAGCAGGCCGCCCCCGTCGCCGCCGATCGAGAACCACGGACGAGAACCGACCCGCGGTACGGACGCCATCGGCGTGCCGCACTGTCGGGCCGGTCCTCGATCCGGAGTTCACTTGTTGTGGCCCGGAACCTGTTACCCGGCGGGGTTCGGGATGGTTACCGGGGCTCCCCAATTGGACAGCGTGATGGTGACGTGGCCCTGGTCCTTGTCAATCACCATCCGGACCAGGTATGCGCTCGGCGGCGTTCCCGGCGCGCCCGGCGCCTTCACGTCGGCGATGTACAAGGTCACCGGCAGTGGGCCCTTCGCGTCCTTGCCGATCTGCGGCACCAGCGGGTCGATGATCGCGGGGTCGATGGTGCCCGTCACCTTGGTGGTGGCCACGCCGTCAATCGTCTCGCTGCCACCGGACTGCGGGTTGGAGACCTTGCCGATCACCGCGCCGAGGCCCTTTTCCTTGTCCAGGACGACACCCGGGTCGTAGATCTTGTCCGCCGGCCCCACCGAGGTGTAAGCACCGGCCTCGTTCTTCGTGTACATCGTCTTGTTGGTGACGATGAACTGCTTGGGTACCGCCGGGGTCTTGGGCTGCAGCCTGATCATGGCGTCACCGACGGCCTGGCCGTTGCCCTCCGGCTGGTTGGTGACGTCAGCGTTGACCATTTCCATGGGCAGGGTGGTGATGTTGGTGGTCTGCAGGTTGACGTGAAGTGAGTGCAGCGCGGTGGTCGCCTTGGAGGCGTCCGTGACGAGTTGCTGCGCTTCCGGCGACGGGGCCGCGGATGTTCCGGATGTTCCGGACGTGGCCCCGGACGACGTCGCAGCAGAGGTTCCCGATGAACCCGAAGTCTGGGAGGTCGCGGTTGAGGATTTGTGTCCGCATCCGGCGATCGCCGCGACGAGGGCTGCTGCGAACACGATCGCAATAACCGGAGTCGAGGGTCGACGGGAGACACGTCGGTGGGAGATTTGCGCTTGTGACATCAAGCCATTCATGGCCAGCCTTTGCTGAGTTATCCAACCGGTGGTGATGAGCAGCGAGTCGCTACCTTCGTCGTATGGTTTGAACGAGGCCCCGCTGTCGGGTCCACGCCCAATGGTCGCGGATCTCGGTGACTGCACACCCGCACCCTGGTTCACCAGCAACGACGTTGCGGTCAACCGCAGGCCACTGCCCCTCAGCACGTTCCCCAGATAGCTTTTGCCGGAGAGCGCGACAGTAACACGGGGCCGATGCGCTGCAAACAGATTCGCGTAAGTAACTGTCGCCGGACCTGAGGCGCCGCTTCGGGCCTCGCTGATCTTTGCGGAGTTCACACAGATTTCATCGATGCGGCGAAGGTGATCCCACGTGTGCGCCAATTACTTCGAGGGGCTAACCTCATGCCGGTGAATCTCGACGGCAATCAGGCGACCATCCGCGAGGTCTGCGACGCCGGGCTGCTGTCGGGAGCGG
Organism: Mycobacterium gordonae; assembly: GCF_001417955.2. Classification (GTDB taxonomy): domain Bacteria; phylum Actinomycetota; class Actinomycetes; order Mycobacteriales; family Mycobacteriaceae; genus Mycobacterium; species Mycobacterium gordonae_B. The sequence continues at coordinate 205,568 of NZ_LKTM01000310.1, forward strand.
TCACCGTCGTCTGGCAGCGCGGAGAACTGTTGCAGGTCAACGAGATCGGGTACCGCGACGTCGAGGCGAAGCTGCCGATGGGACGGGACACGCTGTTCCGTATCGCGTCCATGACCAAGCCGGTGACCGTGGCGGCGATCATGAGCATGGTCGACGAGGGCAAGCTCGCGCTGAGCGACCCGATCGCCCGATGGGTTCCGGAGCTCGCGGAGGTGCGGGTGCTCGACGACCCGCACGGCCCGCTGGACCGCACCCATCCCGCCCGGCGCGCCATCCTGATCGAAGATCTGCTGACCCACACCAGCGGCCTGGCCTACGGCTTCTCAGTGACCGGACCGATCGCGCGGGCGTACCTGCGGCTGCCGTTCAACCAGGGTTCGGACGTGTGGCTGTCCGAGCTGGCCGCGCTCCCGCTCGTGCACCAGCCCGGCGAGAAGATGACCTACAGCCACTCCATCGACGTGCTGGGAGTGATCGCGTCCCGCATCGACGGCAAGCCGCTCTATGAGGTCTTCGACGATCGGGTGCTGGGCCCGGTCGGCATGCCGGACACCGGGTTCTTCGTCACGCCGGCGGCGCGACCGCGGGCGGCGACGATGTACAGGCACGACGAGCACGACCAGTTGCGGCACGACGTGATGGGTCCGCCGCACGTCAAGCCGCCGTCGTTCTGCAATGCCGGGGGCGGATTGTGGTCGACGGCCGACGACTACCTGCGGTTTGCGCGAATGCTGCTGGGCGACGGCTCGGTCGACGGTGTCCGGGTGCTGTCCCCGGAGTCGGTGCGCCAGATGCGGACCGACCGGCTGACCGACGAACACAAGCGGCACAACTTTCTCGGCTCGCCCTTCTGGGTGGGCCGGGGATTCGGGCTGAACCTGTCGGTCGTAACCGATCCCGCCAGGGCCACGCCCCTGTTCGGTCCCGGCGGCGTCGGGACGTTCGGTTGGCCCGGCGCGTACGGGACGTGGTGGCAGGCCGACCCGAGCGCAGATTTGATTCTCATGTACCTCATCCAGTACTGCCCCGACCTGACCGCGAACGCGGCGGCGGCGGTCGCGGGCAACCCGGTCCTGGCGCGGCTGCGGACCGCACAGCCCAACTTCGTCCGCCACACCTACCGCGCACTCGGGCTGTCGTGAGCGGCTACTCCTACGAGCGGCCGCCGACGCACCTCGACGGACCCCGGCTGCACCTGCGGCCGGCGGTCGTCGAGGACGCCGCCGAGATCTTCGAAAGCGTGTCCGGCGATCCCGAAGTCACCCGGTTTCTGCTCTGGACCGCCCACCCGGATGCGGTGGAGACCCGTCGGGTGCTCATCGAGCAGCTCATCTCGACGAAGAACGACCGGAACTGGGTGATCTCGTTGCGCCGCACCGGCGACATCGTCGGGCTGATCAGCTGCCGTCGTCCGGTCAGCCATTCCGTCGAGATCGGCTATTGCCTGGGCCGGAACTGGTGGGACATGGGCTACATGTCCGAGGCACTCAAGTTGGTGGTGGACGAGTTGGCCGCCGACCCCGCCGTGTTCCGGGTCTGGGCGACCTGCCACGTCGATAACTCGCGATCAGCGCGGCTGCTGCAGCGCACCGGGTTCTCGCTGGAAGGCCGGCTGCGCCGGCACGCGGTGTACCCGACGATGGGTACCGAACCGCACGACAGCCTGATCTACGCCAGGATCACGCGCTGAGTCTGCGCAGCCGCCGTCACACCCGCTCCAGCGCGCGCCGCGCGTAGGCCCGCACGTCGGCGTCGTTGTCTTTCAGCGCTAATCCGAGCGCGTCGCGAATGGCGGGTTCGCCGGGCAGCCGGGCCAGGCTCAGCACCGCGGCCTTGCGTACGTCGAGGTGCGCATCGCCCAGTGCCTCGGTCAATCGCGGTACCGCGAAGTCGGACGGGGCACCGGCCAGCGCGCGAGCCGCGCCCTCCCGCACCTGCCAGGCCGGCGCCCGCAGCGCCTCCTCGACGGAAGTCATTTCCGCTGTGCTGCAACCTAATTGGGCCAGAGCCGTCAGTGCCGCCGCGCGCACCAGGGGGTCCGGGTCCTTGATCAGCGCACCGACCGCGTGCGTACCGTCACCCAGGGTGGCCAAGCCGGCCGCCGCCGCGATGCGAACCTCGCGGTTCTCGTCGGCGGTGGCGGCAACCACTCCGGCCACGTCGTCGACGGACACCAGCGCACGTACCGCCTCGATACGCACCCGGTGGTCGGCGTCGTCGAGCGCCCCACGGAACTGCGCCGGCTCCCCCACTCGGCGCGCGGCCAGCAGCGACAGTGCGGCCGCCCGCACCACCGAGTCGGGAGACTCCAGATACGGGCGGGCGCCGGCGGGGTCCGGCAAAACTTCGACGAGCTCGCGGACTCCTTCGGCCGCGGTGCGGCGAACCGAGGCATCAGTGTCGTTCAGCGCCGCCAGCAGGGCCGGCGCATAACCGTCGGGAATGTGTTCGGTGAGGGTTGCCACGGCAGTGCGCCGCACTCCGGCATCGGAGTCCGCCAGGAAGTGCGAGAGCTCGGCGATGGTCGGCTCGGCCAAGGCCAGCACCTCGGCAATCCGCGGCGACGGCGGATCGGCGGCGGCGACGGGGACGATCCGGGACCGGGCCGTGGGTGGCGCCTGGCCTCCGATCAGTGGCGGTTGAGTCACCTCCCGCACCCCTTGATCCGTCGGTGGCAGTCCGTCGAACTCCGGTACCGACACGAAGTAGGGAGCCACCGGGCGCTTGAGAAACACCATGTCTCCGCCGGGATCCTTGCGCAGGTTGAGGTGGTAGCCCCAATCGGCGTCGTCGCGGGCCGGTAGGTCGGCACGGTCGTGGTAGAGGCCCCAGCGAGATTCGGTCCGGGTGAGCGAGGACCGGGCGGCCATCTCCGCGCAGTCGCGGATGAACGACACCTCGACCGCGCGCATCAGCTCGTGCGGTGTGCCGGCACCCATGAGTGCGATTTCGTCCCGCATCCTTTCGAAGGTGCGCACCGCGATCGACAACTTGGTCGCGGACTTCGGGGGTGCCACGTAGTCGTTGACGAAGCGCCGCAACTTGTACTCCACCTGCGGCTGCGGCGGGCCGTCCGGATGGCGCAGCGGCCGGTAGATGAGCTCGTGCGCCTCGCGCAACTGTTTCTCCGGAAGTTGTTGCGGTGCCTTGACTTCCGCAGCGTGGGTGGCGGCGTGGGCGCCGGCGAGATCACCGAAGACGAATGCGCCGATCATGTAGTTGTGTGGGACGCAGGCCAGGTCGCCCGCCGCATACAGGCCCGGCACGGTGGTGCGGGCGTGTTCGTCCACCCAGACGCCGGATGCGGAATGTCCACTGCACAAGCCGATTTCGGAGATGTGCATCTCGATGTCGTGGGTGCGGTAGTCGTGGCCGCGGTTGGCGTGGAAGGTACCCCGGGTGGGCCGCTCGGTGCTGTGCAGGATGTTTTCCAGCGCCGTGAGCGTCTCGTCGGGCAGGTGGGACACCTTGAGGTAGATGGGCCCCCGGGCCGAGTCGATCTCGCTCTTGACCTCGGCCATCATCTGTCCCGACCAGTAGTCGGAGTCGACGAACCGCTCGCCGAGGGCGTTGACCTGGTAACCGCCGAACGGATTGGCCACATACGCGCACGCCGGGCCGTTGTAGTCCTTGATCAGCGGATTGACCTGGAAGCACTCGATTCCCGACAACTCAGCGCCGGCGTGGTAAGCCATCGAATAGCCATCGCCGGCGTTGGTCGGGTTCTCGTAGGTGCCGTACAGGTACCCCGACGCCGGCAGGCCGAGTCGTCCGCACGCTCCCGTCGCCAGGATCACCGTCTTGGCACCGATCGCGACGAATTCTCCGGTGCGGGTGTGTAACGCGGCCGCACCCACCGCCCGGCCGGCCTCCGTCAGCACCCGCACCGGCATCAGGCGGTTCTCGATCCGGATCTTCTCGCGCATCGAGCGTTGCCGCAGCACCCGGTAGAGCGCTTTCTTGACGTCCTTGCCCTCCGGCATCGGCAGCACGTAGGAGCCCGAGCGATGTACCCGGCGCACCGCGTACTCGCCATGCTCGTCTTTCTCGAACTTGACGCCGTAACGCTCGAGTCGCTGCACCATTGCGAACCCACGGGTAGCCGTCTGATAGATGGTGCGCTGGTTGACGATTCCGTCGTTGGCGCGGGTGATCTCGGCGACGTAATCCTCCGGCTCGGCCTTGCCGGGAATCACAGCATTGTTCACCCCGTCCATGCCCATCGCCAGTGCGCCGGAATGCCGTACGTGCGCCTTTTCCAGCAGCAGCACTTGCGCACCGTGCTCGGCGGCGGTGAGCGCCGCCATGGTGCCCGCGGTGCCGCCGCCGATGACCAGCACGTCGCAGTCCAGCCGGAGTTGTGGTTCGACAGCGGGCATCTGCATCATGCCGCCACCGAATAATCGAGCGCGGCAATGATTTCCGCGCGCAGCTCCGGGCGCGGCCGAACGGTTCGCGGCTCCGGCACGTCGAGCAGCGCGCGCAGCGGGCGGCCGGCGTGGCCCAACACGGCGACCCGGTCCCCGAGCGTCAACGCCTCGTCGACATCATGGGTGACGAACACGACGGTCGTCGGGTGGGCCCGCCAGGTGTCGATGAGCAACCGCTGCATGGCAGAGCGGGTTTGGGTGTCCAGCGCTCCGAACGGCTCGTCCATCATGACCGCCCGCGGCGCCCCGGCCAGGCCGCGGGCCAACTGCACCCGTTGCCGCATGCCGCCGGACAGGCTCTTGGGCAAATAGTCACCGAACCCGCTGAGACCGACCTCGGAGATCCAGCGCTGAGCCTGGGTACGCCTGGCGGCACGCGGCTCACCACGCAGCCGCAACGCCAGCTCGATGTTGGAGCGGACCGAACGCCACGGCAGCAGGGCGTTGTCCTGGAACACCATTCCGCGATCGCCGGAGGTGCCCGTGACTATCGTGCCGTCGGCCACTACCCGTCCGTCGTCAGGTGCAAGCAGTCCGGCCAGCGCGCGCAGCACCGTCGACTTTCCGCAACCGGACGGACCGGTGAGCACCAGGATCTCCCCCGGGCGCACAGTCAGGCTCAGGCCGTCGATCACCGGAACACCGTTGTAGGACAACCGGACCCGGTCCAGCTCCAGACTCATGCCCTCCGTCATTTTTTGGTCTCCTCCCCTCGTGGCAGCCACCGGGTGACCCGGCGGCCCACCAATTCCACCGCCGCAGATGTCGCGAACCCCAGCACGCCGATCGTGATGATTCCGACGAAAACCTGCGGATAGGCCAGCACGGTGTAGTTCTGCCAGGTGCGGTACCCGACGCCGAGCCGACCCGAGATCATCTCGGCGGAGATCACGCAGATCCAGGCCACTCCCATGCCGACCGACAGGCCGCCGAAGACACCCGGCAGGATCCCCGGCAGCACCACCCGGGTCAGCACCTCCCGGCGGCCGCCACCCAGGGTGCGGACCGAGTCCTCCCACAGCGTGGGCAGTGCCCGTACGGCGTGCCGGGTGCTGACCATGATCGGGAAGTAGGCGGCCAGGAAGGTGATGAACACGATGCCGGCCTCGTCGGTCGGGAACAGCAGGATGGCCACCGGCACGACCGCGATCGCGGGGATCGGCCGGGCCAGTTCGGTCAGCGGGCCGAATACATCGGCCAACGTGCGTGACCGGGCCAGCAGCACGCCGGTGGCGACACCGGCCGCGGCGGCCAGCCCGAAGCCGGTCAGGATGCGCAACACTGACTGCGCCAGATCCAGCCAGTACTCGTAGGCACCCAGCCGACGCGTCAGCGCGTGCGCGATCTCGGTGACGGTCGGCAGGGTGTCGAACCGCAACCAGAACCGCACCTTGCCGGCGGTGAGTAGCTGCCAGAGCCCGATCGCGGCGATGACCGACGCCAACCGCAGCAGGCGCGAGCGCCACCGGGAGGGGGTTCGCCGCGGCGCGACCGGGGCGGGGACCGGAACGGACCCGGTTATCCGGTCCGTCAACTCGGCCGTCATAGCGAACCTCCAAGTGCTTGTTGATAACTCACCGTCACGGCGCCCGGGTGCGCTGCCGCGTAACGGCGCGCTCCGGCCACGGTGCCGAACGGGCGGTAGTCGCCCCCCTCGCGGACCCAGACCGCCTTGTCGGCGAACCACCGGGTGCCCAGTTCGGTGTCCGGTACGTAGGCTGCGCGAACCTTGGCGCCGCGGGCCGTCGCCGCCCTGATCGCCTGCAGTAACACGGTGGGAGTGGCAATCGCCTGCGTGGCATCCGTTCCGTCCAGCCACAACTCGCTGGCCAGCGCGGGGTCGCCGGCCAGGGCCGACGGGTTCGTCGTGCGCGCCCGCGCCGCGTCGTATTGCAGTCCGCGGGCCCCGAATACCGCGCGCAGTGGTTCGTCCCGGACGAATCCGCCGATGTCGAGGTCGGCGAAGTCACCGATCGACTTCAGGTACGGCACATCACTTTCCAGCGCGTCCACCAGCGACGGCTTCAATGTGGTGTCGAAGGATGTGCCGCCCGGGCCGTTGTAGAGGTAGACGACCTCGGTCGGCAACCCGCTGGCGCCGGCGACGATGCGCGCCGCTTCCAGTGGCTTGGCGTTGAGAAAGTCGGTGGCGTCCAGTTGAGCCTGCAAGAACGCGGCCAGCACCTCCGGGTGGTTGCCGGCATACGAACGCCGCACCACCACACCGTGCAGCGTGGGCACGTTCAATTCGGCGCCGTCGTAGAGCAATCTGCCCTTGTTCTGGTACACCAACAGCCCTGGCCAAGCGACGAACTGTGAAAGTGCCTGTACCTGGCCGGATTCCAGCGCCGAGGCACCGACTTGCGGTTGCTGGTTGAGCACATCGACCCCCGCCACCCCCGCCTTGTCCAGTGCGCGTACCAGGGTGCCGTGTCCCGCGGACCCGACGCTGGCCGACACCTTGGCCCCGGCCAACTCGGCGAGCGTGGTGGCCGGTGAATCCGGGCTCACCACAACCATGTTCAACGCGCCCTTGGGGCTGTAGCCGGTGACCGACACCATCTCGGTGCGCGCCAGCGGGTTCGGTTGCGTTTTGGAGCCGTTGATCAGTAGGGGGTAGTCCCCCATCGACCCGATGTCGATCTTCTCGGCCAGCATCTGCGCGGTGATCGGCGCGCCGGTGTCGTAGTCCTGCCAGCGGACCGCGTACCTGGTACCGGTGCGGGAGGTGATATCCGACAGTCGGCGCTCGAGGTAGCCCTGGGCGCGCAGCAGCGTGCCGGCGGTGACGGTATTGATGGTTTTCGACTGGTAGCCGACAACGAGGCTGACCACACCCGAAGATTCGGCGAGCGATTCCAGCGAGCACCCGGAGGTGATCGCGGCGACGGTCATCACGACCGACACCAGACGAGTGGCGGGTCTTTTCACGGCTGGTCCTGAGGTCAGCGCAGCAGATAGGGCATGTTCACGGTGACTGCGCCGGTCGGGCAGCGCGCCGCGCAGGGTCCGCAGTACCAGCATTCGTCGACATGCATGAACGCCTTGCCCGTGTCGGGGTTGATCGCCAGCGCGTCCAGCGGGCACACCTCCACGCACAGAGTGCAGCCGTCGATACACAGCGACTCGTCTACCGTGACCGGCACGTCGGCCCGGATGTTGTTGACCAGCGTCACGGTTTGCTCCTAATGAGACTGCCGCGCATGGTGATTCGATCACCGCGCATGCGGATGTATTCCAGGTCGACGGGCCTGCCGTCGTCGAGGCTGGTGAGCCGCTCCAGCATCAACAGCGGTGCACCGTCAGGCATTTGCAGCGTGGCCGCCGAGTGCGCGTCGGCGGGAATGGCCTCCAGCGCCAACGACGCAGAGCCCAGCTTCTGTCCGCTCACCCGCTCGATGAGCGCGAACAGGTCGTTGTCTTCCAGCGGGTGCCCCAGGATCTGGGTGCCGATGTCGGGGACGAGATAGGTCAAGTCGAGGCTGAGCGGCAGGTTACCGAGATACCGCAGCCGCTCGATGAACACCGCGTGTTCACCTGCCCTCAGCCGGAGCCGGCGGGCGACCGAGGGGGGCGCGGCCACCAGCATCCCCGCCCGTATCTCGTTGCGTACTTCGCCCTGGTTCTTGAAGGTTTCCTTGAGCCCCGCCAGGGTGTTGAGGCCGTGCTCGTACTTGCGCTGCGCCACGTGGGTGCCGACCCTGGGTCCGCGGTCGATCAGCCCCTCGTTCTTCAGCACCGCGAGCGCCTCCCGAATGGTGTTGCGCGACACCAGGAATTCCGCGGCCAACACGTTCTCCGCGGGCAAGCCGTCGGCGTAGGCACCGGCGTGGATCTGCTGACGCAACACGTCGGCGGTGCGGCGCGCCCGGTCGGCCCGGGCTCCCTGGATCGGCACTGCTTCGGCCACGCCGTCACGCTAATGCAGGTCAGGGGGCTGCCGAGGGACCGCGATGACGGGTGCCGAGCGCGCGAGACCATTGCGCCAGGCCGGGTCCGGTGGCGACCAGCCCAAACCTCGGCGTCACCGGACCATTACGCCACCACAGTCGAGCGTCCGGCCTTTCGATCCTGGTGAGCCGAACCTGATGCGCCGAGACTGTCAGGAGGGCCCTCACCAGCCAGCACAATTACCGCCTCGGTCAACGCGCCGAACGTCAGTTCACCTGGACCGAGTGCTCGCTGGCCAACATCGGCGCTTCGGGCGCCCGGGCCGGTTCCGACGACCCGTTGCCGGACACCTTGGCGGCTTGGGTGACCGCGGCACGGGCGGCCTCCATCCGACTCAGCGCCTCCTGGGTGAACACCGACAGGCCCAGCTCGTGGTTGTAGCCGTGGATCTCCTTGACGTCGAGCTGAGCCAGGAAGTACACGATCTCCTTGGACACCACCTGCCCTGGCACCAGCACCGGGAAGCCCGGCGGATAGGGCACCACGAATGTGGTGGAAACCAACGTCTTTCCCTCGGCAATACGTCGCCCCGCGGTGCCGATCAGCACGTACTCGCGGTCCTTCTCCTCATACCCGGCGTAGAAGGCCGAGCGGGTGTCGCCGTACACGCTGCCTTCGTCGGGCCGGAACGCCACGTCGAACTGGCTGAAGTCGGGCAGGTGCGGCAGGTCCTCGGTGATCTCCTCGACCCGGCGCTCGTGCAGTTTCCAGTCAGCGGCACTGGCTGCGGCCTGGGTGCGATCGAAGTCCGTTGCCACCCGGCGCAGCACGTCGAGCAGATGGTGAACGCTCGACCAGGTGACGCCGATGGTGAAGATGAGCAGCACACTGTTGATCGAGGTCTTGTTGATCTGAATGCCGAAGCGGTCCATCAGGATCTTTTCGCGGAAGTCGTACCCGTTCATCCCGGTCTTGCCGAGGAACAGCGTCACCCGCGTCGGGTCGAGGACGAACTGATCCGACCGCCAGGCCTCGTTCCACTCGTCGAGTGCGCCCTGCCTGACTTCACGGTAGGAGCTGACGTGCGATGCCCGGTACTCCTCGGGCACCAGGTCGGCCTCGTCGAGGATGCGGAACCACTTGCTGATCAGGCGGTCCTTGCGAACCCGGTGCCGGAATACCAGCGCCATGTCGTAGGTTTGCCGCACCAGTTGGAAGCCCTCGATGTCGACCTGCCGGCGCGCCAGGTCCAGCGACGCCAGCAGTTGCTGGTTCGGCGACGTGGAGGTGTGCGTCAGGAACGCCTCGCCGAACGCGTCGCGGGCCAGGGCGTTGAAGTCCTGATCGCGCACATGGATCATCGAGGCCTGCCGGAACGCGGACAGCGACTTGTGGGTGGAGTGGGTCGCGTACACCCGCACCCGGGCCTTGGCGGGGTCGGGCAGCAGCCGGCGGTCCACCCACTCCTCGCGCGGCACCCCTTCCATCGAGGCTTTCCAATTGCGGTATTCCTCAGCGTATTCCGGTGACGCGAGCATCTGCTCGAGCCGCTCGGCCGACACCATCGCGGTGCGCTGCCGGGCCCACGGCACGGCGGTCGCGAACGCATACCAGGCCTCGTCCCAAAGGAAGACGATGTCGGGTTTGATCGCCAACACCTCTTCCATCACCCGCCGGGGGTTGTACACGACACCGTCGAAGATGCAGTTGGTGAGCAGCAGCATGCGCACCTTGTCCAGGTGCCCGGCCGCCTCGAGATCCAGCAGCGCCTTCTTGATGGTGCTCAGCGGCACCGCCCCGTAAATGGCGAACTGCGGCAGCGCGTAGGACTCCAGGTAGCGGGGGTACGCCCCGGCCAGCACCAGGCCGTAGTGGTGGGATTTGTGGCAGTTGCGGTCGATGAGCACGATGTCACCCGGGCGGGTCAACGACTGCACGACGATCTTGTTGGCGGTGGAGGTTCCGTTGGTGACGAAGTAGGTGTGGTTGGCGTTCCAGGTGACCGCGGCCTTGTCCATCGCCTTCTTGATGTTGCCGTGCGGATCCAGCAACGAATCCAAACCGCCTGAAGTGGTGGATGTTTCGGCCATGAAGATGTTGCGGCCGTAAAACTCGCCCATGTCCTGCAAGGACTTCGAGTTGAAGATGCTGGCGCCGCGGGCGACGGGAAGCGCGTGGAACTGGCCCACCGGCGCCGCCGCGTAGGCGCGAAGAGCGTCGAAAAATGGTGTGGAGAAACGATTCCGGAGCCCCGCGATCACGGTGCTGTGCAGATCGGTGACGTCGTTGAGCCGGTAGAAGGTGCGGTCGTAGACGTCGGGTTCGTCGTCGCCGCCGGCCGCGATCGACTCGTCGGTGAGCAGGTAGAGATCGATGTGGGGCCGCAGTTCGCGAATCCACTCGCCGCACTCGATCCAGTCGTGCGACCGATCGGACACCCCGGTGTCTTCATTGCAGCCGAGCAGGGTGTTCATCAGCGGCACCCGGTCCCGCGAACGCAGCGGCAGGTCGTGGCGGACGATGGCGGCCTGGATCTCCCCGTTCAACGCGACCGCTGTGATCGCGTCCTCCACACTGGGGGCCAGCAGGATCTCGAATTGGATGTCTTCCGCGGCGTTACGCAGTTGGCGCAGCGCGTCGGCCAGGCAGTCCGGTGCCGTGCACGGCGCGTCATCGGCCAGCAGCACGGTGTAGAACTGCTGCTGCTTGGCCTGCGCCACCAGTTCCTGGTCGGCCAGGGGTGCCGAAAGATCGAATAATGCTGTGCGGTCGCCGTATTCGGAGAGCAGTCGCACAGCCAGCGACACCTCTTCGGCGAGGCGCACCGTGGACAGGCTTTCCAGGTGCGCCCGGAAGGTGGCCAGGTTCGCGGCGCCGGGATATAGCCAGTACCGCTCGTAGGCGCCGATCCGGTCCATCAACCGCTTCACCTTCGCCAGATCGTGGGTCTTGTCCAGACCGGCCAGGTCGACCTCGGCCAGGTGGCGGCAGGCGTCGTCTAGCAGGTTCCAGGTGTCGACGCGCGTGTACGACGGATTGGCCACCGCCGCAAGGGCGGAGACGCGAAGCCGTCGCTTGGGGGCACTGTCTCGATTCATGTCGTCACCTGTTCTTGAGCGTCAGTGCAGCTCGTAGGTATCGCGGGAAAGTTGGAACCGGAAAATCGGAAGTAGTGGCCCGTACCGCTGTCGGTACAGGTGATACCGGATTGCTCGCTTTCGCAGGTTACCGAGTTGCGGGAGCGGGACTGGCCGTACTGCAGAACCGGGTAGCCGGTCCCCCGGACGGTATCGCTGTGGCAGGTCAGCCTGGGCGCACTCCCCTGACGCATGCTGATCCGATCCCCGAAGGCCCCCATGCACGGAGTCGGGCGCGCCGGCGCCGCCCAGGTGTGGTCGCTGATCTCGCAGTCGACCAGTGTCGAACCGTCCAACAATCCCATCGCACAGGCGATGTTGCCCGACGGTGTCTGGAAGAAGTCGAAGCCGTCGGCGTGCGCGGTGGCCGGGGTCAGAACCGCCAGCGCCGTCCCGGCGCAGGCCAGCACGCCCGGGCCCTTCATTGACTTCACCGTCGACCGCTTTCCGTTGGTAACCAACGGCCATTGTGTCGCGCCCGCGCGCAAAGCGCGATCATTTCGATCCGGAATTTTGACGGCCCTGGTTCAGCGGGGTGATCAGCCGTCCAACTCGTCGTCGCTGTCGATGATCTGTCGATTGCCTTTGCTCAGCGGGTTTTCCATCCACTTGAACAACGGAAGCTGCGGCAGTTCGAAGCGGCGACCGGGCAGATCGGTGACGTCGCCGAGTGAACGCACCACACCCTGGGTCAGACCCATGATGGCCGCCATCACCGGCAGCAGCGGCTGCAGCGGCTTGGCAGCGGTACGCACGGTACTGATGCGGCGGGCCAGGATCAGGCGCTCGACCGTGTGGTAGACCGCGGCACCCACGCCCAGGCCGAAGATCGCCAGCACCGAGGCGAGGATGGTCCAGTCGAATGCGGCACTGATGACCGCTCCCACGACGACCGTGACCGCCGCCAGGACCGCCAGGACGACACGCAGTTCCAGCCGGGTCACGAGGCACCTCCTTGCACGGCTCGGGCGGCCGCGCGGATCTGTGGCGTCACCAGCATGACCTGGCCCAGCACGCCGTTGATGAAGCCCGGCGAATCGTCGGTGGAAAGTTCCTTGGCCAGTTCCACGGCCTCGTCGACGGCGACCGGCTCCGGCACGTCGTCGGCGTACAGCAGCTCCCATACCGCGACCCGCAGAATCGCGCGATCCACCGCGGGCAGGCGGTCCAGGTTCCAGGACTGCAGATGCGAGGTGATCAGCTCGTCGACGTGGGCCGCGTGCTCGGCGACACCGCGCGCCACCACTGCCGCGTACGGAAGCAGCGGGCTCACGTCCGGGTTGGACTGCGCCAGCGCCGTGCGCATCTCGACCATCTCGACTTGGCTCAGGCCGCGAGCCTCCGCCTCGAACAGCAGTTCCACCGCGCCTTTGCGGGCCAGGTGCCGACCCTTGAACGGGCGCGTGGGGCGGGATGGCCGGGACGGCCGCTCATTGCTCGCTTTGTCATCCGGCATGTTCAGGTGTTGACCCGCCCCAGGTAGCTGCCGTCGCGGGTGTCCACCTTGAGCTTGTCGCCGGTGTTGATGAACAACGGCACCTGAATCTCCGCGCCGGTCTCCACAGTGGCCGGCTTGGTGCCCGCGCTGGACCGGTCGCCCTGCAGGCCGGGCTCGGTGTGGGAGACCACCAGTTCGACGGACACCGGCAACTCGAGGTACAGCGGCGCGCCGTTGTGGAACGCCACCTGCACCGGAAGCCCCTCCAGCAGAAACCGGGCGGCGTCGCCGACGAGTGACTCCGGCAGCGGGTGCTGCTCGTAGTCCTCGCTGTCCATGAAGACGAAGTCCGAGCCGTCGCGGTAGAGGTAGGTGGCGTCGCGCCGGTCGACGGTAGCGGTGTCGACCTTGACTCCTGCGTTGTAGGTCTTGTCGACGACCTTGCCGGAGAGCACGTTCTTCAGCTTGGTCCGCACGAAGGCGGGGCCTTTGCCGGGTTTGACGTGCTGGAACTCGGTGATGGTCCACAGCTGGCCGTCTATGACCAGGACAAGTCCGTTCTTGAAGTCAGCAGTGCTCGCCACGTCCTTTAAATCTCCTACACAATGGCCAGTTCCTTCGGGAACCGGGTCAACAATTCCGGTCCGGCGCTGAGCGAGGCGGCTGGTGTCTCCGAGACCACCACCACTGTGTCCTCGACGCGGACACCGTCGCGGCCGGGTAATAGATGCCGGGCTCCAGCGTCACTACGGAGCCCGCAAGTAGTGTACCGGCGGATGCCGCCCCGGTGCCCAACGCTTCGTTATCTGCGCACGCTACCCCGAGTTTCGACAACCCGAATACGGGGTGACGGCGGTACCGGATCGAGCGGCTGCCCGGGCACCCATGGCACTCCGGGCGCGCCGGGGCAGCCGGCACCCAACCCGTCCGGCTCGGCGGGCGGCGACGTCGGCCTCGCCGGGGCAGGCGGCGCCGGCGGAACAAGTTCGCCCTAGCGGCCTGCGATCGTTAGCTCAGGATGGCCAGTTCCTTCGGGAACCGCGTCAACAGTTCCGGAGCGTGTTCGGGGTGGTGCGCGATGGCGCTCGGCACCACCAAAGTGTCCTCGATGCGGACCCCGCCACGGCCGGGTAGGTAGACGCCCGGCTCCACGGTCACCACCGAGCCCGCAAGCAGCTTCCCGGACGATGTCGCTCCGATGCCCGGCGCTTCGTGTATCTGCAGGCCGACTCCGTGTCCCAGGCCGTGACCGAAGTGATCGCCGTAGCCCGCGTCAGCGATCAGCTGGCGTGCGGCGCCATCGACGTCGCGCAGCTCAACGCCCGGGTGCAGCGCCTTCCGGCCCGCTCGCTGCGCCTCGGCGACCAGCTCGTAGATCTCCAGCTGCCAATCGGCGGCGTTGCCCAGCACGAAGGTGCGGGTCATGTCGGAGTGATAGCCCGCGACCAGCGCACCGAAGTCGATCTTGACGAAATCGCCCGACGCCAGCACCGCGTCGGTGGGCCGGTGGTGCGGGATGGCCGAATTCGGGCCGGCGGCCACGATCGTCTCGAACGAGATCGCATCGGCGCCGTGGTCGAGCATCAGGCCTTCCAGTTCGCGACTGACCTCACGCTCGGTACGGCCCGGCCGCAGACCGCCCCGTTCCACCAGGTCGGTCAGCGCGGCGTCGGCCGCCTCACAGGCCAGCCGCAACAAGGCCAGCTCACCCGCGTCTTTGATCTCTCGCAGGGTCTCCACCGTCCCCGACGCGCGCACCAGTTCGGTGGTGCGGCCGTCGAGTTCACCGGCCAGCGCGTCCAGGCCGTCGACAGTGACCACGTGGCTCTCGTACCCGAGCTTTCCGACGCCGTCCTGGCCGGCCCGGCCAGCCAGATAACGTCCCACGGCCCGCTCGATGGCCACCTCCAGATCAGGTGACTGCTGCGCCGCCTGGGTGCGGTAGCGGCCGTCGGTGGCCAGTACCGCCTCGCGGTCGTCAGCAAACACCAGCAACGCGCCGTTGGACCCGCTGAAACCGGATAGATAGCGGACATTTATCAAGTCGGTGACCAGCATCGCGTCTAGTCCGGCGGCACTGATTTTGGTTTTCAGGTTGTGTCGGCGCTGGGAATGTGTCACGACCCTTGACCGTACTCGCTACGCTGTTTGCCCATGAACAAGTGGATGCTGCGTGGATTGGTCTTTGCCGCCGGGATGGTCGTTCTTCGCCTGTTTCAAGGGGCGCTGATCAACGCGTGGCAGACCCAGTCGGCGCTGATCAGCGTGGTGCTTCTGACGATCTTCGTCATCTGTGCGGCCGTGTGGGGTTATTTCGACGGCCGCGCCGACGCCAAGGCCAACCCGGACCCGGACCGGCGCGAGGACCTGGCCATGGTCTGGTTGCTGGGCGGTTTGGTGGCCGGAGTGGTCAGCGGGCTGGTGGCCTGGATTATCGCCATCTTCTACAAGGGCATCTACACCGGCGGTTTGATCAACGAGCTAACAACCTTCGCGGCGTTCACGGCGCTGATCGTGTTCCTGTTCGCGATCGTCGGCGTGGCCATCGGGCGGTGGCGCATCGACCGCAACGCTCCCCCGGTCGAGAAGCCCGACCATGACCCGAACCGCGATCGCAGCGCCGACACCGACGTGTTCTCCGCGGTGCGCGGGGACGACAGCCCGACCGGCGAGATCCGGACGTCCGGCGGCCAGACCGAGGAGCGGACGTCGTCGGTGGCCACCGTCGAGCGCGAACGCGAAGCACCCACCGAGACGATCCGCACCGGCGACCACGGCGACGACGCCAAGACTGAGGTCATCCGCACCGGCAACCACGGTCACGAGGACAAGACCGAGGTGATCCGCACCGGCGACAACAGTGACGCCAAGACCGAGGTCATCAACCTCGACAAGCCGGACAAGAAGTAGCTACCCGGCCGCCAGGTAGCGCAGGGCCAGCAGGTAGCCCTGGACCCCCAGACCCACGATCACCCCGGTCGCGACCGGACTGAGGTAGGAGTGGTGCCGAAACTCCTCGCGCGCATGCACATTCGAGATGTGCACCTCGATCAGCGGTGCGCTCAACTCCGCGCAGGCGTCGCGCAGGGCCACCGAGGTGTGGGTCAGACCGCCGGCGTTGAGGATCACCGGCTCGCTCGCATCGGCGGCCCGGTGGATCCAGTCCAGTAGCTCGGCCTCGCTGTCACTCTGCCGCACAACGACTTTCAGGCCAAGTTGGGCGGCTTCGGCTTCGATCAGGGCGACCAGGTCGTCGTGGGTGGTGCTTCCGTAGACGGCGGGCTCGCGCTTACCGAGCCGGCCCAGGTTGGGTCCATTGATCACGTTGATCGTCATGGCGTGCACACTCCCGCGTAGGCCGTCACCAGCAGACCCGGGTCGGGCCCCACCAGCCGGCCGGGTTTGGCCAGTCCGTCCAGAACCACGAACCGCAACACACCGGCACGGGTTTTCTTGTCACCGGCCATGTACTCCAGTAGCTGCGGCAGCGCGTCGGGGTCATAGCTGACCGGCAGGCCCAGCGACGTCAGAATGTCGCGGTGACGGGCGGCGGTCGCGTCGTCGAGGCGGCCGGTGAGCCGCGCGAGCTCGGCCGCGAACACCAGCCCCACCGACACCGCGGCCCCGTGGCGCCACTGGTATCGCTCGCGGCGTTCGATCGCGTGGGCCAATGTGTGGCCGTAGTTCAGGATTTCGCGGAGCTCGGATTCCTTCTCGTCGGCCGCGACGACCTCGGCCTTGACGGCGATCGCCCGCCGGACGAGTTCGGGCAGCACCTCGCCTTCGGGGTCCAGCGCCGCCTGCGGGTCGGCCTCGATAAGGTCGAGGATCACCGGGTCGGCAATGAACCCGGCCTTGACCACTTCGGCCATGCCGGCGACGATCTCGTTGTGCGGCAACGTCTTCAGCGTCGAGAGATCGACCAGGACGGCCAGCGGCTGATGAAACGCGCCGACCAGGTTCTTGCCCGCTTCGGTGTTGATGCCGGTCTTGCCGCCGACGGCCGCATCGACCATGCCGAGCAGCGTGGTGGGCACGTGCACGATCGACACCCCGCGCAGCCAGGTGGCCGCGGCGAAACCGGCGACATCGGTGGCGGCCCCGCCGCCCAGACTGACCAGGGCATCCTTACGCCCGATCCCGATGCGCCCCAACACTTCCCAGATGAAGCCGACGACCGGCAACTCCTTACCCGCTTCGGCGTCCGGTATTTCGACGCGGTGTGCGTCAACCCCGTTGTCCGCCAAGCGTGTTCGTATCTTTTCGGCGGTGTGCGCAAGCACCGGTTGATGCAGGATGGCCACCTTGTGCCGGCCGGCCAGTTGCTCGAGCAGCTCGTCGAGCAGCCCGGTGCCGATCACCACGGGGTACGGCGGGTCGACGGCCACCTCGACGGTGACCGGTGCGTTGTCTGTCATTTGGTGGCCTCTACCTGGGTTTGCAGTCGCGACACGATGTAGCGGACCACCGCGCCGGGGTTACGGCGGTTGGTGTCCACCCGGATCGTCGCGACCCGGCGGTACAGCGGAATACGTTTGGACATCAGCTCACGGAACTTCTCGGCGCGGTCGGGCCCGGCCAACAGCGGCCGCACCGTGTTACCGCCGGTGCGCCGCACGCCTTCGGCGGCGCTGATCTCGAGGTAGACGACGGTGTGACCGGCCAGCGCCGCACACACCCCCGGACTGGTGACCGCGCCGCCGCCCAGCGACAGCACGCCGTCGTGCTCCTCGAGCGCCGCACGGATCACCTCCTCCTCGATGCGGCGGAACTCCTGCTCGCCGTCGGTGGCGAAGATGTCGGCGATGGTGCGCCCGGTCCGCTGCTCGATGGCGGCGTCGGTGTCGAGCAGGCCGACTCCGAGCGCCTTGGCCAGCCGACGCCCGATGGTGGATTTGCCGGAACCCGGCAGGCCTACGAGTACCGCCCTGGGAGCCATGTCGGCTAGCCTCCGGCGGCGCGGGCGGCCGGCGCCTCCCGCTCGGCGACCGTGCGCTGGTAGGACTCGATGTTGCGGCGTGTTTCGGCCAGCGAGTCACCGCCGAACTTCTCCAGCGCCGCGCGGGCCAGCACCAGCGCCACCATGGTCTCGACGACCACCCCGGCCGCGGGCACCGCGCAGACGTCCGAGCGCTGGTGGATGGCGACGGCCTCATCACCGGTGGCCATATCGACGGTGGCCAGTGCCCGCGGCACGGTGGAGATCGGCTTCATCGCGGCGCGCACCCGCAGCGGCTGGCCGTTGGTCATACCGCCTTCGAGCCCACCGGCCCGGTTGGTGGAGCGGACCACCCCGTCGGGCCCCGGGTACATCTCGTCGTGGGCCCGGCTGCCACGACGGCGGGCGGTTTCGAAACCGTCACCGATCTCGACGCCCTTGATCGCCTGGATGCCCATCACCGCGGCCGCCAGCTGGCTGTCCAGCCGGTTGTCGCCGCTGGTGAATGAGCCCAGACCGACCGGCAGGCCCGATGCCACCACCTCGACCACGCCACCGAGGGTGTCGCCGTCCTTCTTGGCCGCCTCGATCTCGGCGATCATGGACCTCTCAGCGTCCTCGTCGTACGCGCGGACCGGGCTGGCGTCGATCGCGGCCAGGTCTTCGGGTCGCGGCGGCGGGCCGGCGTACGGCTCTGACGCGCCGATGGAGATGACGTGCGAGAGCACCTCGACGCCCAGCGCCTGGCGCAGGAACGCCCGGGCCACGGTGCCCGCGGCGACGCGGGCCGCGGTCTCGCGGGCACTGGCGCGCTCCAGCACCGGACGGGCGTCGTCGAAGCCGTACTTGAGCATGCCCGCGTAGTCGGCGTGTCCCGGCCGCGGGCGAGTCAGTGGCTCGTTGCGGGCGCTGTCTGCGAGCTGGGACGGGTCGACGGGGTCGGGGGCCATCACGGTCTCCCACTTCGGCCACTCCGTGTTACCGATCTCGATCGCGATGGGCCCGCCCAGCGTGACACCGTGCCGCACGCCGGACAGCATGGTCACCGCGTCGCGCTCGAACTTCATCCGGGCGCCGCGGCCATAGCCCAGACGCCGGCGGGCCAGCTCGTCGGCGATTTCGGTGGACGTCACCTCGACGCCGGCGACCATGCCCTCGACCATGGCCACCAGCGCGCGGCCATGGGATTCCCCAGCAGTGATCCAGCGCAACACCCGAACATCTTCCCACGTGTGCGGCCGTGCCCCGATTCGCACCCGTGACCAGGCGATTGCCGGTGCGTCGGCGGTGCGCGTATCGCCACGGCCGAGGGACTCACCCGCAGGATTGCGCCTCTAGCTGGCGATTTCACATTTATCCCACTGTTGCTCAGTCCGCGAAGGCCACCCTGACGACGAGGTCAGGCATCGGCGCGGCGGGAGATTTCATGTCATTTGCAGTGGTGGCCCCGACGTCATTGGCGGCAGCGGCCGGCGATCTGAGCGGCATCGGCCGGGCGATCGGCGCGGCGAACTCGGCAGCGGTCGCGCGGACCACCAGCCTGGCCGCCGCCGCCCAGGACGAAGTGTCGACGGCCATCGCGTCGTTGTTCACCGGCTACGCCCGGGAATATCAGCAGCTCAGCGCCCGGGCGGACGCGTTTCGGGCCCAGTTCGCGCAAGCGCTTAGCGACGCCGCCGGGGCGTACGCCACGTCCGAGGCATTCAACGCCTGGTCGGTGGACTCTCTGCTCGGAGCGGTCAACGCCCCGGCTGCGGCGGTGACGGGACGCCCGCTGATCGGTAACGGTGCTGACGGGAAGGCGCCGGGTCAGGCCGGCAGCCCGGGCGGACTGTGGTTCGGCAACGGCGGCAACGGCGGCCGGGGTGGCAACGGCAGCGCCGGAACAGCCGGAGCGAACGGCGCGTTCAACGACG